>JBEKLO010000052.1:0-47684 GCA_050010155.1 Terriglobales bacterium | reverse complement strand
TGCTGGGCTGCTCCCGAGGCGGTTTCTCCGGGAGACTCGGTGATGACTCCGTTGCCGCGCAGAGTGAAGCCAAACTGCTGGCCAGGTTTCGCCTGCTGCGCTACTTCTACCTGACTGTCGCCCTGGCGGGGATCCTGCATGGACTGGAAACTGGAGGGATTCGCCGCCGTGAACTGCATGGTCTTGGGAAGAACGATGACGAGGTGTGAGGCAGGATAGAGCGGTTTGGGATCGATCTTGATTTCTCCCGAGTAGGGCAAGGTGAACTCCACCTGAAATTGCGTTTCTCCGGGACGCAGCGGGAAGGCGATCGCATAGCGGTTCTTCTCGGATTGAGGCGTGGCTTCAGCGGGGATCGGCTGTCCATTCGGGGACTGGGCTTGTATCTGTTCAATCTTCGCGCCAGCGGGAAGATAGAACTCGAAGTTGTGATCGTTCATCTGCGTCTTGGCGGGAGACGACGTGTTGCTGACTACGAAGAGGCGAATGCCCTGCATGGATCCGCTGTCGGCCTGGAAGCGCATGACGTCAGCGGTCAGGCTTAGTTCGGGGACCTTGGTCGCTACGTCGTAGACACTCACGTCGGCTGTGTTGACGCCGGGAGGCGCCATTTGGTGATAAGTGACTCCCTGATGGACGGCGCGGATGAGGTGCGGTCCGGGGACGGTCACTTTGAAACTGAATTTGCCGGCGCTGTCGGCCTTGGTGCTGCCGGCTACGTCCATGCCATTGGCCAGGTTGATCAGGATGACTTCGTCTCCGGCGGCGGGCTTGTTGGTGGTGCCGTTGGTTACCGTGCCGGTTAGGGTTTGGGCGACGGCCGTGGATAGGGCGAGCGAGAGGATCGCGGCCACGAATGCGGACTTTGCGAATTTGATCAAAAGAACTCCTTATTCGAGCTTCCCGCTGCATCAATGCGTTCAAAAATCTCTGACAATTTTGCGGACTGAATATCCGAGACGTCGACTCCGTAGACTTCCTTGATCTTGGCAGTCAGCATATCGTTCGTGTCGTTCCCATGAAAATCCCATAGGCTCGATTCATCTGAAATCCAGACCCAGTCGAGGTTCAGAACGCGGTGGGCGAAATCTTCGGCCAGTTCAGAATGGGCCTCGACTAGTTCCTGTGAGGCGAATTGAATCGGAACGTGGATGCCGGGCCGAGGAAGTGACATCCCCGTTTTCGCCTTCTCTAGCTTCGCGGTCGTAAAATTCCTCTTTAGTACCTGTAGCGCCTCCTGCTCCGTGTCGCCGCTGCCAGATAAACCCCAATTTACGATGGATGCAGCGTATCGCCACTGTTTCAGCCGCGTACCGGTGTATTTTGGATCAACTTCTTGCTCGCGCATTACAACTGGATAATCGTCCAGTTCCCACCGGCGTTTGCGTAGCGACAAGCAAAACTTCCACGCGGCGATGAGTCGGTTCCAATGCGTTTTGCCAGGTCCGGAGCCATTAGCAGTTCTTGGAGCTGAGCGGCCAGAGCGTATCATAAACCGTTACGCCACTAGCCCGCCTGCCTGCTCCAGGCGCGCGATCTCAGCCATGATCGCGGCTGCTTCCTCTTCGAGCGAGCCTCGCATGGACTGATAGTCAATGTCCGGAACTTTTCCTGCCTTGTATTCGAAATTCAGGTCGCGCAGGTTTTCGTAGACCGCTTCCTTGCGCTCGCGGAGATAGCCTAGACGCGTCTTTTCTTCGCCGGCGTAGACTTCTCCGGGAAAGAAGAAAACGTAATAGAGGCAGGCCAGAGTGAAGGCGCCGCAGACGAAAGCAATCATAAGTCGGTCTCCTTGCGAGCTTTGCGGCGGAATTCGTCTAGCTCGCTGCCGTGCGGAATCACGATGCCGTCGGCTAGGGCTGGTTCAGGACGATTCTTCCACGAGCGCACGATGTGGACGGCGAAGGCTATGCCGAGCGCTAAGACCAAAAACGGCATGATCCACGCCACCCGATTGAAGCCCGTGTTTGTGGGTGCGGCGATTACGGTCGGTCCGTATTGCTGCACGAAGCCTTGCAGGATGAGGTCGTCGTTGTTACCGCCGCCCTTATCGATTTCGGCTTGCAGTTGATCGCGCATCTTGTCGGAGGACTGACAGCCGACGTGATTGCATTCGAGCAAGACCTGGCCGCACCCGCAGGTGCACATCATGCGATGGCCGAGGTCTTTGAAGCGCGCGGAGTTATCGCTGGCGCCCATGAAGATGACCACCGCGACGGCTAGAACTCCGACCTGCAGCCAGCGACGCGGGGAGATCCTTGAATCGCGGGAAAAAGCAGATCCTTCGCTTCGCTCAGGATGACAACTGGTAGTAGAGGTCGATGATTTCATCTCAGTCACCTGCTCCTACCCGCGCCGGGGTGCGCGCTGGCACGGGCGCGACTGCCTGAACGGCTGCGGCATTCGGTACGAGTGCGGTGATGGTGCCGAAGACCATGATGATCAGGCCGATCCAGATCCACGGCACCAGCGGATTCAAGTGCGCTTTGATAATGGGCTTACCGTTCGTCTCGTTCTTGCCCTCGTAGACTAAATAGACGTCAGTCACTAGAAACAAATCTTCACGGAAGCTCGGGTAGATGCGTGGCAGAGTCTGCGGCTGCTGGCTGGCCTTATAAAAGCGGCGCTCGGGATACATGGTCGTAATCTGCTTGCCGCCGCGAAACACGTTGATGATCGCCCACTCGTTGGCGTAGTTAGGATTGTCGTCCTGCGTGTAGGACTGGCAGACCAGAGTGTAGGGGCCGATGTTGATTTTGTCGCCAAAGCCCATTTCCTTTTCAACTTCTTTGTTGAAAGGCGTGCCAAGGATTCCGATGACGACCAGAGCGACGCCGAAGTGGACGATGTAGCCTCCGTAACGCCGCGTGTTTCTGTGATAGAGGCGAAGCATGGCCGAAAATAAATTCAGATCGCTTTTGCCAGCGATGACGCGGCCGCCACGGATGAACTCCGAAATCACCGTAAAGATGACCAGCGCGGAGAGAACGGCTGCCATTGTGGCATAGAAATACGAGGGATCTTCCCAAGGCCGCACGCCGAACAGAATCATCATGCCGCCGACGGCAAGCGAGCCAATTGCGGGGAAGAGAAAATTGCGTTTAAGGCTTTCGAGCGAAGTCTTACGCCAGGCCAGCAGCGGACCGACGGCGGTCAACAGCAGAAGGAGCAAGGCAACCGGAATGGCCACGCGATTGAAAAACGGAGGACCGACGGTGACTTTGTGGCCTTGCACGAATTCCGACAGGATCGGGAAGAATGTGCCCCACAGAATCGTGAAGCAGACTACCAGCAGAAGAAGATTGTTAAACAGGAAGCTGGATTCGCGCGAAACCAGCGACTCCAGTTTGTGCTCGCTCTTGAGGTGCGACCGGTTCGCAATGAGGAAGAAGGTGCAGACTGCCAGCGTCAGACCGATGAAGACCAGAAACCACGTGCCGATTGAGGACTGCGCAAAGGCGTGTACGGAACTGATCACACCTGAGCGTGTAAGGAACGTTCCGAGCATTGAGAGCAGGAACGTAGCGAAGATGAGCGCCATGTTCCACACTTTCAACATGCCGCGTTTTTCCTGCATCATGACGGAATGCAAAAACGCCGTGCCGGTTAGCCACGGCATGAGCGAGGCATTTTCGACGGGGTCCCATCCCCAGTAGCCGCCCCATCCGAGGACGGCGTAAGCCCAGTGCGCGCCGAGGAAAACGCCGATGGTCAGGAAACACCACGTCACCATGGTCCAGCGGCGGGTGATCTGAATCCATTTTTCGCCGGGATACTTCATGATGAGCGCGCCCAGCGCAAACGCAAACGGGACGGTGAAGCCGACGTATCCGAGGTACAGCATGGGCGGATGAATGACCATCTCGGGATACTGCAACAGAGGATTCAGCCCCGTGCCGTCAGGTGGAAGTGCGCCCTGTTCAATGGCAAACGGGTGGGCGGCAAAATTCAGAATCAAGAGAAAGAAAACCTGCACCGAGGCGATGATCACCGACGCGTAGGCGAACAGCCGTTGATCGGTCTTGTAACGGAGGCGCAGAACAAACCCGTAACCCGCAAGGAGTAACGACCAGAACAGAAGGGACCCTTCCTGACCGGACCACAGGACGGCAAACTTGTAAGCGGCGGGCAAATCGCGATTGCTATGGTGAAAAATGTAGGCGATGGAGAAATCGTCGTTGAATGCGGCGACCACAAGTACGATGCCCGCGAGCAGCACTGCTGCGAAAGTCGCGATTCCGGCGCGCCTGGCAGTTTCGCCGAGTCGAGCCGATACAGCATCCCGACGGAACAGCGCCAAAAATCCTGCCAGGAAAGAGTACGCGCTCAGGCCGAGCGCCAGCAGCAGCGCAAAGCTTCCTATTTGAGACATCGATGAAACCCCACTTCGTGTGTACCTGTATCTTTGCAGAGATGCGGTTGGTATGCAAACCAGCGGGCGCTTCAAGCTCGCGTAGAGACGGGGTTCGGCCCCTTGTCAAGCTGGGCAACGTCCGGCAGTTGCCTGCGCACGCCACAACCTAATTCACGGGCCTCAAGAAGACTGGCTGTGCGGTTCGATTCCTTAGAGGCCGCCCAATGGCGTCACTTCTCCAGCGGAAGACCCTTTTCGCGCCAATCGCGGATACCGCCGTCCATGGAAATCACGTTCGTGTAGCCCATTTTCTGCAAGTTATCGGCCGCCAGAGCCGAACGGAAGCCGCCGCCGCAGTAGAGGACCAGTTCAGTTTTCAAGTCGGGATACTTGCCTTCGATATCGCGCTCAATAATGCCTTTGCCAAGGTGGACCGCTCCGGGCAGGTGGTCGGCTTCGAATTCGCGGTCTTCACGTACGTCGACCAGAACAAACTTGTCGCCTCGATCAAGCCGCGCCTTGACCTCGTCCACATTTGTTTCGCGGACACGCGCTTTGGCCTCGTCGACAATCTTCAGAAACCGCGGTGGATGCTGATGAGCCATGGTTGCCGTTTCCCCCACTCGATGTTTGATTTTGCCCCCGAGCATAATAGCAGGGGAACCGCTTATGGGCGGGGGCCCGGGCCAGCCCAGCCGGGCGCAACTTGATCTGTTTCTTGCCCGATCCCATACCCCATGTGCTAAAAGATAACGGGGACAGATAATATCGATCAACGTCCCTGACGGGACCTGAATCGACCCATGACACTCGCCATTCGCCAGTCGCGCATTCACTCCTATGGTTGCTACACCACTCGTCCCATCCGGAAAGGGACGCTGATCGTCGAATATGTGGGCGAGCACCTCACCTACGAACAGGCGGACGATCTATACGACGACTTTCCGAACACGTATTTATTCGGGCTCGACGGCGGCAAACGCATCATCGACGGCTTCGGTGTGGCCGCTTTCGTCAATCATTCTTGCCAACCGAACTGCGAGACCGATCAGATCCGCGGCAAGATGTGGATTATCGCACTGCGCGACATTGAGCCTGGAGAAGAATTGACCTACGACTACAACCTCTATGACGGCGAGGATGATGCGCCCTGTTTATGCGGGGCTCCGCGCTGCCGCAGAAGTCTCTATTCGGCAACGCATCTGCGCAAACTGGCGAAGAAGCGCGCCAAAGCCGCGGCAGCCTCTGCCGCGTAAAGAGAGGCGAAGTTTTGGATGCTACAATCGTCTCGTTCTTTCCGCCGTTCTGATCGCGTTCCGAATTTTGGAGTCATGCCTTGAACCGTGCTTCCGCCAGCCTCGAAACCATTGTTGCGAAAGCTCTGCATCATGCGCCGGCAGACGAGAGCGCTTTACTGGCATGGCCTGTCGCTTGTGGCAGCAAGGTGGCTGAGCGGACTCGCGCGCTAAGTTTTTCCGACGGAATTCTGCGGGTGGAAGTTGCCGACGCGGGATGGCGGCGGGAACTGGCAAATCTGGCACCGCGCTATTTGGCACTGATCAACAAGTATTCCGCCACGGCTGTGAAGCGGATTGAGTTCGTGGTGAAAGCATAGGAGCCCGTGGTGAAATGGGTGATCGCCCAACTGGTGCTTTGGTCCGTTCTTGTGCCCGCCGGCAGATGTGCCGCAGCGGATTCGATTCGTATCGAGCTGAAAAACGGCAGCGAACGCGAGCTACAGACAAAGACACAACTGGAAAGGTTGCTCAAGTCCTACGATCTGAGCGCCTATACATTTACGCGCGACGTGCTGATTGACGAGCATTCGATCCCACACAGTCATCCGGTTCTTACACTCCATACCCGTCACCTTAATTCCGACGATCAACTACTCTCGACCTACGTTCACGAGCAACTCCATTGGTTCTTGGCAGCGCATGAAAACCAAACGGAGGCGGCGGAAGGCGAGTTGCGCAAGGTTTATCCGAAGGTTCCGGTTGGCCCTCCGGATGGCGCGCAGGATGAACAGAGCACATATCTCCACCTTGTCGATTGCTATCTGGAAATGCAGGCGGACCGGCGGTTGCTGGGACCACAACGCGCCGGCGCCGTCATGCAGTTCTGGGCTGGAGATCATTATCGCTGGATTTACCGAACCGTCATGCAGGACGAAGCGCAGATCGGCGAAATCGTTCGGCGCCAGCACTTGGAGCCAACGAATAACTAAGAGCAGATCTGAACCCGGATTATGAAAGTTACCGACAAAGACGTTGCCTACGTGGCCGACTTGGCCAATCTCGAGTTGACCGAGGAGGAGCGCGATCGCATGTTGCGCGATTTGAACTCCATTCTCGAATATGTTGAGCGCCTCAGCGAACTGGAGACCGATAACGTCGCGCCCATGGCGCAGGTCTCGGACCGCTACGGCGTGGACAGCTCGCTCCAAGGAAGCGACCGCTTCGCTTACGCCATACGCGACGATGTCAAGGACGGACTGCGGAAATCGCTGCCACACGAGGTTGCAGTGAAAAATGCTCCGGACACGGACGGGACGTTTTTCGAAGTGCCGAAGGTGATTGAGAGATGAAAGGGACCCATTCGCAGCACTCATTTTTCCGAGGGTAGGGGTCCTTCGCTTCGCTCAGGACGACAACTATTCATTAGATGGGATCTGAATTGACGATCGACGACATCCGGAGCAGCATCGCGGAACGAAAGACGACGGCCACGGCTCTCGCCCAGGAATTCTACACACGGATTAGGAAAGAAGATCCCGAAATTGGCGCGTTTCTGACTCTCTGCGAGGAACGCGCTCTGGCCCAGGCCGGGCGTATCGACGTGATCGCCGCGGCCGGTAAGCCGTTGCCGCCGCTCGCCGGGGTTCCAGTTGCGATCAAAGACGTCATGGTGACGCGTGGCGTGCGTACCACCGCTGGTTCAAAGATTCTCGAGAATTTTATTCCTCCGTATGACTGCACGGCCGTAGCGCGCCTGGAAGCCGCGGGCGCGGTGATTCTCGGCAAACTCAATTGCGATGAGTTCGCCATGGGTTCCTCCAATGAGAACTCGGCGTATCACCCCGTGCACAATCCGCGGGATACGAGCCGCGTGCCGGGTGGATCGTCGGGCGGATCGGCGGCAGCGGTTGCCGCGGAGATGGCGGTGGCGACCCTCGGCTCCGATACGGGCGGATCGATTCGCCAGCCAGCATCGTTTTGCGGGGTGGTCGGGTTGAAGCCAACTTATGGCCGCGTGTCGCGTTACGGGCTGATTGCGTTTGCGTCGTCGCTCGACCACATTGGGCCGTTCGCGAAGACGGTGAAGGAAGTTGCGCTGGTGCTGCGCACAATTGCGGGGCGCGATCCCATGGATTCGACTTCGGCCGAGGTTCCCGTTCCCGACTATGTGGCGGAGCTCGAGAAGCCGGTGAAAGGTTTGAGAGTTGGAGTCGCGAAAGAATATTTCGGCTCGGGACTGGATTCCGAGGTGCGCGCGGCAGTGGAAGCGGCAATTCAGAAACTGGCTGAGCTGGGATGCGAAGTTGTGCCGGTGAATTTGCCGCACACAGAGTACGCCATCCCCACGTATTACATCGTGGCCACGGCGGAAGCATCGGCGAACCTGGCGCGCTACGATGGTGTGCGTTACGGCTTCAGGGCCAAAGCCAACAATCTTTCTCAGATGTACCGCGAAACTCGCGATGGCGGATTTGGCATGGAAGTGAAGCGCCGGATTATGCTCGGCACTTATGCGCTGAGCGCTGGTTACTATGATGCCTACTATCTGAAAGCGCAGAAAGTGCGCACGCTCCTGACTCGCGACTTCGATGAGGCTTTCAAAAAAGTGGATGTGATTGCCGCGCCTACTTGCCCGACTCCGGCGTTCCGGCTGGGCGAGAAGGTGAATGATCCGCTGGCCATGTATCTGGCCGATATCTATACGGTAACTGCCAATTTGGCGGGGATTCCGGGGATCTCAGTTCCGTGCGGCGAGAATCATGAGAAGCTGCCGATTGGATTGCAGTTGTTTGGACGGCACTTCGATGAGGCCACGCTGCTGCGGGTGGCGCATGCGTATGAGCGGGAGAGATCGTCGTTGGTCGTTCGTCGTTAGTCGTTCGCTATTCAAACCCGAGGCAAGAGCCGCGAACGGTGATGGGAATCGCTGCATCAATTCTGGCAGGCTACAGCGGTTGGTAATATCGTTCTCCGGCGCAGGCGCGGCATAGCACTCGTCCATTGCGCACGATTTCTCTAGCGAAGTTGATGCCTTCGCCGCACTCGGCGCAGACGATGCGCTCGCCTTTGTATCCCGGGAACTCTTCCGCGGGCAGTTCGACCTTCACCCACTGCTTCGTGAATAAGTCGTTTTCCGCCATTTCGCGATAGGCCAGCATCTGCTGCTGGTTTTTGCTTTCGATTTCCGGATGCATCGCGCGCGCCAGTGCCTTTGACGATTCTTTCGCGGCGATGCGGATGGCTTTGCCGGGGCTTACGTCTTTAATGCCCAGATCGACGAAAGTCGCGGCCATTTTTCCCCAGTCGCGAAACTTAAGGGCGCGCTTGCCGAGACGGCATCCGGTGACGAGGGAGATGGCATCGGTGGCACAGCGGTCGATTTCGACGAACGTCACCAGACGCTTGCGGTCTTTACCGCGCGGATCTTCGATGCCCAACTTCTCTATCCCCAGCATCGCCAGGCGTACGCCCAGGACTTGCCCGGCGCACAGATGTCCGTGGGCTATTTCGGCTTCGCGGAGATATTCGTCGAGAGAGAGCATTTGTAATTTCCAATTTCCAATTTGTAATTTAAAACCTGCAAGTCCGCGATCTAAATTGCAAATTACAAATCACCAATTACAAATTGTCTCTATTTTCTTCTCCACCGAACGCCCTCTTTCGTGTTTTCCACGATGATACCGGCAGCGGTTAGTTCGGCGCGTAGCGCGTCGGAAGTCTTAAAATTCCGCGCTTTTCTCGCGGCTTCCATCTCCTCGATCTTCCGATTCACTTGCGCGTCGGCCAGTTGCGCAGAGCCGGCGATCTCCAGCAATTCGGGGCTGATTTCCTTTTCGCGGCCCTCCGAGCGAGCCCATTCCAGAATCGCTTTCATCTTCGGCTGGTCGTCATCTTTCAGCACGCCAAAGATCTCGTCGAACTTTTCGAGCGCCGCAAGGAGTTGTTTCACGTCGTCCTGGCGGACATTGTTCTGGCCCGTTTCCGCGGCGTCGAGAGCCGTGTTGGTTTTGCGCAGCATGTCGAACATCGCGGCCTGCGCCTCTGCGGTGTTCAGGTCGTCGTCGAGGGCGCTCTTCATCTTTGCTATGGTTTCATCCGCCAGTTGTGCCATCGCCGGAGTCGCTCCCGCAGGGAACTGAGAACCCGTCAGCCGGAAGCGGAAATTGCGCAGCTTCTCTACCGAACTCGCCGCAGATTTCAAGCCCTCGAAAGTGAAATTCAACTGATTGCGATACGGTACCTGGGTCAACAGCCAGCGGATGGACGAAGGCTTGTGGCCGCGCAAAACAAGATCCCGGATGGTAAAAAAATTCCCGAGACTCTTCGACATCTTCTGGCCTTCGACCAGCAGAAAACGCGCGTGAAACCAGTAGCGGGCAAACTGCTGTCCGCTGAGCGCCTCCGACTGTGCGATTTCGTTTTCGTGGTGTGGAAAAATCAGGTCCTCGCCGCCTGCGTGCAAATCGAAACTTGGCCCCAGTTCTTCCATCGACATCACCGAGCACTCGATGTGCCAGCCCGGACGCCCCGGCCCAATCGATGTGGGCCACGAGGCTTCGCCGGGTTTCGGCGCCTTCCATAGGGCGAAGTCGCGGGCGCTGTCTTTTTCGTATTCATCCACGTCGACGCGCGCGCCGTCGGTCATGCCGGCAAAGTCTTTTTTTGAAAGCTTGCCGTATCCAGGGAATTTCGCGATCCGGAAATAATAGGAACCATCGTCGGTGCGGTAAGCGAAGCCCTTCTTCTCGAGCTCGGCAATGAAGTCGGCCATCTCCGGGATGTGTTCGGTGGCGCGCACCAGAACGGGTTGCTCAATGTTCAGCGTTGCCGAATCTTCCATGAAGGCTTTGGTGAACTTGGCCGTGTACTGCTGCACGGTCACGCCGTCGCGAGCGGAGTTGCGAATGATCTTGTCGTCGACGTCGGTAATGTTCATGACGTAGCGGACTTCGTATCCGCTTTGGCGCAGAAAGCGGTAGAGAAGATCGACGGCGATAAAAGTTCGGAAATTGCCGATGTGGCCGTAGTCGTAGACGGTTGGTCCGCAGGCATACATGCGGACGCGATTATCGTCGAGCGGGTGGAATTCTTCGATCTTTCCGGAAAGAGTGTTATAGAGATGCAGTCCCATGGATGAGTTCGCGAGCGGAGCACGAACCTTTCATTCTAGGGGCACGCGAGAAAAGGGGTCAAATCGGCCACCGATCCCGCGCTGAAGATTAAGGGATGGATGCAGGGATCTGGGCGTGCGCATGCAGCCGGTGCTGTACGAGAAACGCATAGTGCACGGCGGAAACGATAGTAAAGATAAATGTGGCGCGCAAAAAAGTTGTGCGCGCAATCCAGACCCACGCTACGGGCTCTACGAGCAGCAGGAGTACGAAGAAGATCGCGGCCACTTGCGCGAAGGTGTTGGCTTTGCCGAAAATGCTCGGACGAAAATCGCGCAGCCCGGCAATCATAAACAGCACTCCGCTGATCAGCAGGATGGAAATATCGCGGCTGAAGACCAAGATCGTGTACTTCCACGGGAGCAATTTGGGCTGCTCGATCGAGAGCACAAGAAACATGGTGCTCATCAGGAGCTTGTCGGCGATGGGGTCGAGATACTGGCCGAGCAGCGTTTGCTGATGCAGGGTGCGTGCCAGCAAGCCGTCGAGGCCATCGCTCATTCCGGCGAGAACGAACAGGACCAGCGCCCATTTGAAATCATGCTTGACCAGGTTGATGACGATGAAAGGCAGGAAGATCATGCGCAGCAGCGTGAGCTGGTTGGGCGCGGTCAGGATCTGGCGGTAGTTCACCGCTATTTTTCTCCTCCGGCTTTTCCTCCGCCGCCACTCAGAAACTCGCTCACCAGAAGCGGGGCGGGATCCTGTCCCGTCTTCTGCGCGAAGCGCTGGGCGAGCGAGAGCAAGTCGCCTTCGGGGAGATCGAGTTCCATGCGTTCGACGCGGTGCATGGGAAAGAAGACGACGCCGGAGGTGAAAGGCTCGCCGGCCTTGACCTGCGAAGCAAGATCATCGAAGCCCGCAACGTCAACACCGCGCAGGCTGACGCCTTCGGCGGAAAGCTGGAGAATTGCGCCCCAAAACTTTTCGCGCGGGTTCATCAAGGTTGCAATCACGAGCGCGCCGGGACGAAAGGGGCTGACGGTCTGGGGGTCCTGATAAAAGCTTGTACTGGGCACGATGGGATTGTCGTATGTTGGGGAGGGAAAATGCAAACGGAGCTGGAGCCGATGTTATCGGTCGCCCTCGTTCTTTGCCGCTTTCAAATCAATCCCTACCTGCTCGGCCTTCTTATAGAGATGCGATCGCTGCAACCCGAGCGCACGCGCCGTGTTCGAGATCTGGTGGTGATTTCGTTTCAGCTCGGCCAGTATGGTTTGTTTTTCGAAGGCGCGGACGCGGTCGGCTAGCGGGCCGGCGCCGGTGGATGCGGAATCGGGAGCGGCGACGGAATTGGGCAGCGCGAGCGCTACAGTTTCAGAAGTGACTTCATCGGAGGCCGCCAGCAACATCAGCCGCTCGACGGTGTTTCGGAGTTCGCGAACATTGCCCGGCCACGAATGCTCTTGCAGCGCGGTCATCGCGTCCGAAGTGAAATGTATCGGCTTCCATCCGTTCACGGTGCTGACTTGCAGGGCAAAATGCTCGATCAGCGACGGAATATCTTCGCGGCGTTCGCGCAACGGTGGCAGACGCAAGGGGAAGACATAAACGCGGTGAAATAAATCCTGCCGGAATTTGCCGTCATGCACCTGCGCTTCGAGGTCGCGGTGGGTGGCGACGACGACTCGTACATCGACGGTGATGGCACGCTCGCCGCCGATGCGTTCCACTTCTCCTTCTTCGAGCACGCGCAGTAACTTGGCTTGCATGGTGAGCGGCATGTCGCCGATTTCGTCGAGAAAAATGGTGCCGTGCTGGGCCTGTTCGAACTTGCCGAGATGGCGTCCGGCCGCGCCGGTGAATGAACCCTTTTCGTGGCCGAACAATTCGGATTCGATGAGTTCCGCCGGAACCGCGGCGCAGTTCAGCGTAACGAACGGTGCGCCCGCCCGCGGGCTGCGCTCATGCAGGGTTCGCGCAACCAGTTCTTTTCCCGTGCCGGTCTCGCCGAGAATGCAGACACGCGTTTCGCTCGCGGCCACGCGCTCCACTTGCGCCATCACGCGACGCATGGTGTCGCCCTTCCACACGATCTCGTGTTTTCCGAGACGGCGTTCGAGGTCGCGATTTTCGCGCTCCAGGCGACCGAGCTTGAGCGCATTCTCTACGGTTAGCAGTAATTTTTCGGTGGAGATTGGTTTTTCCAGGAAATCGAGCGCGCCGAGCCGAGTGGCGCGCACCGCCATTTCGATGTGCGCCTGGCCCGACATCATGACGACGGGAGTCGGAACTCCCTGCGCTTTGAGTTCTTCGAGCAGGGTCAGTCCATCTTTGCCGGGCATGACCACGTCAGAAAGAATCAAGTCGAAGGATTGGGATTTGGCCAGTTCCAGAGCCTTGTTGGCGTTGTCGCAGACGGCGGCTTCATGGCCTTCCAGACGAAACGCCCGCGACAGTGACGCCAGCGTGTTGGCCTCATCGTCGACGATCAGTAAGTGCGCTTTTTGCACCACGGTGATTGACCTCAACTGAAATGCAAATCCAAATCTACCGCAGAGACGCCGAGTGCGCCGAGAAATCGCGCGGGAGTTCAATGCGAAACGTCGTTCCTTTTTCCTTCGTGCTCGCGACGGAAATTTTGCCGCCGTGATCGCTCACCACCGACTGTACAATCGCGAGCCCGAGCCCCGTGCCATGCTGTTTGGTCGTGTAATAGGGAGTGAACAATCGCTCACATTCCTCCGAGGTTAGGCCAGAGCCAGTGTCGGAGACCGACAGCTCAATGCGATCGCCGAGGGTCGCGGTGCGAATCGTGAGCACTCCACCTTGCGGCATGGCGTCGATGGCGTTGAGCACCAGATTTTGCAATGCGCGATGCAGCAGATCGGGATCAGCTGAAATTTCAGGTAATGTTGCCGCCAACTCTGTATGCACGGCAATCTGATTCTTCTGCTTATCGTCAACTTGCAACTGCGCATGAAAAACACGTAGAACCGAGGCGACCACATCGTTGAGTTGCGTCGACCTGCGCTGCGGCTGCGGCATCTTGGAGAATTCGCTGAAGCGGCCGATGATGGTTTTCAGATTGTCGATTTCGGCCAGCAGCGTTGCCGTGCTTTCTTGGAAAACTTCCTCAAACATCTCGGGCGCTTTTTGTTTTGCGCGAAGCAGGTTCTCAACCGTGACCTGCAAGGGGAATAGAGGGTTCTTCAATTCATGCGCCAAGCGCCGTGCCAGTTCGCGCCATGCGGCGACACGCTCGGCCTGCAGGGTGCGGTCTTTTTGCTGCGCGAGATCTTCGGTCATGCGGTTGAACGCCGTCGCCAGTTCGCCTAGTTCATCGCTCGATTCCACCTCGACCTTCGTACCGAGGTCGCCAGCGGCAACGCGGCGCGCAGCCTCCGCCAGCGATACGACCGGGCGCGTGACACGGGCTGCGAACCAAAGGCTGGCCAATATCGCGACGAGAATTCCCACGCCGCCGACGAGCATCGCGGTGGAGACAATCTGCCTCTCCAATTCGATCAGTGGACGCCGCGAACTGCCGACGAGTAGCACGCCCAGCAGTTGCTGATTCATCGCACCTTGTTTCGACGTGCCAACGTTCGGTCCCGTCATTGGTATGGCATGGAAAACTTCAGCGTCAGCGGGGTCGGAAGTCCAATGGATCACGCTCTGAGATTCCTGTAGCGTGTCACGCACCTTTGCGACCAGAGGAGCAATCTTGTCGACGCCCGCCGCGGGCCCATTCAAATCGAGCAAAGACTGTGGATTCCACTTCACGTCCAGGTTTTGATACAGCAGAACGCGAGTGCCAGCCGGAATGTCGAGCGTCGAGAGAAAGCCCTGATCGAGGCGCTCGCCGCCAATCACGTACAAAGGCTGCTCTCCCATGCGAACTACTCGCACGGCAAACAGGCCGAGGGTCGCGCCATTCGGCAACTCCTCACGCTTCAAGAACGCTCCGGCGGGTGGTGCTTCCGAAGTGGTCGCTTCGGAAATCATTTTTTCGGAAATCGCGGCCTCGGGATAACCGAATTTTGCCTGCCACTGCGCGGAGGAGAGGATGTGGCCGCGGCTGTCGACTAGTTCGAGAAAATCGAGTTGTTGCTGGCCAGCCAGGATGCGCGCATCGCTTACAAAGTCGGCTGGGTCCGCGGCGCCGCGGTTCATGTCAACGGCGATACGCTGCACGGTTTCGCCGGCGGCAACCGATTCAACCTTGCGCGCAACCTCACTTCCACGACGCTGAAACTCAGATTGAAACTGCGCCGCAACCGCATTGGCGCGCTCCTGATCTGCTTTCTCGAACGAGCGCCGGATGGTGCTGTACACCGACGCCGAAATGACGGCGACGCAGAGCAAAACCGTCGCTGCAAACAAGAGCAGGAGCTTCTGGCGGAAGCTCATCGCAGACCCGCCTGGGGAGGTGAATCAGTTCGCGGGTCCGCCAACCAGACGTCTGCGAGCGAAGATGCCGCCCCGGCCCATTCGCCGAACGGATCCGGTTCCCAGTCGCGCACGCGCATACCCGCCGCACTTGCGACAGGCAAATGAAAGAGCGGGATGACAGCGTATCCCGAGAGCAAACTGCGCTCAGCTTCGTACAGATCGTCCAAGTCCAGGTTCGAAGATCTGCCGCGAGGCATCAAGAATGCCGGCGGCTGCAATCCTAATTGCCGCGCGGCTTCGTCAAGCGACGTGGCGGGATCGGGACTCGGCAGCACGATGCGCATGAGGCGGATATCTTCCGTTCCCGACAACGATACTTGCACGGTGATGCCGACTTCGCGCGCATTGAGCGCAATGCGTTCGGCGATCAGTTGGGCCTGCGGATCTCTTGGGTCATAGCTCAGTTTGAGCGCGGGTGGCCGCAAGTCCGCGAGTAAAGTGCGGGCGCGTTGCGTGTCGCCCGGTGTAAAAAAAACGGTGGCGTAGCCTGTCATCCAGTTTGGAAGGATGCTGGCGGCGGGCTCTCCGGCGCCTTTCAGCAGTACGGACTGAATGGGCTTGCGATCAATGGCGAGCGCCAGCGCTTCGCGGAGACGAGGGTCTTGCGCCTTTGAGTCCGCGGGAAAGACCAGCGCCAGCAACTCCACAGGCAACGACAATGATGATGTGCCGCTCCGCTGCGATCCGTTCGCTGCCTGTGGAGCAACCTCGATCACGTCGGTCTTGTCCAGTTCGAGCGCCATGGCCTGGTCGCGCAGCGATTTTCCAAATTCGATTTCGATCGCGTTCACGAAAGGGCGTCCCGCCCAGCTCTCTTCGTTCGCGGCAAGTTTGAGCAATTTTCCGCGCTGCCAGTCGGCGACGAGGAATGAGCCGGTTCCGAGAGGAATGCCGTTTGCATTGCGCTTGAGCAGAAGATTGCGGGGCAGAGCTAGTTCCGCGAGAAGCGACGGCATAGCGGTTTCACTCTCGATCACCAGGGAGTCTGTCGACGCACGCACGGTCCAGCCGGGATGAAGTGCGCCGAGAATCTGTGCGATAACGGCGGGCGCCGCGGCGCTGCCATCGTGGAACTTCACTCCGCGGCGCAATGTAAATTGCCAATGCCGCGCGCTTGCGTCGCTTTGCCAGGCCAGGGCCAGCGCGGGCTGTGGGCGGCCTTGTGCATCGAGTTTTACCAGCGTGTCCCCGATCAGAGAGAGCGTGCGCGCAGCGTCCCAGTAGTCGGTGGGTGTGGCGTTCGCGGGAAGTTCGAGCGCGTCCGGGGCCCACTGCAGCATTACGCGCAGGGTTCCGCCGTAGTGCGGACGCGTTGCCGCGCGTGATCGGCTCGCTAATACGATCGTCAACATGATCACGGCCACTTTCAGCAGACTGCATGTGCTCCAGTGTTGTCTTGGGCGCAAGCAACTGCCGAGCTGCGCTCGGCTTGGACGGGCGGGGGCGCCCGTCCCTACACGATATCTACTAATTGCCGCAAGAAACTGATACGCGATACGCCTCATACCAACCTGTGTCTTTCCGTTTTACGATTGCTACCGCGCCGTTGCCGCTCGTTTCCGGCCAAAGCGCAACGATAGCGCCTCGCCCATCGAACTCGACTGCTGAACTGGCGGGGACGGGATCACGATCGGGAACCTCGAAGGCGCGCAGTCTGTCGCGATCTGTATCCCCGCTCTCTGACGCCAACAACTGTGTGCCCGTGCCGCAACTGGAACGAACCGCGGCCAGATCGCTGCCCCACTTCGCCCCGCGAATCGCCCGGTCGGTGATTCCATCCACCAGATGGAGCGACCCATCCACTGCGGTAAACGCCCATAGCGTGTAGCTTGATCGCGGAAGCGCTGCCGCCGCATAGAACGAAGGAACATTCGAGATCTTTCCGATGGCAGGAGAAAGCGCTCCGGTGAAAAAATTGCGCGCAGCCGCATAGAAGGCGCGCACGCTACCATCCTCTGGAGTCAGGGGCCACGGGTCGTCCGTCTCGTTACACGCGAGCGAAAGCGGCGCGGCTGCGCTGGAGTTTGTCCGGCAGAAAGTTCCGGGCAAGTAAACGTCGGAGAGGTGATCGCGGCGCAGCAGCAGGCGCCCGCGCAAATCGCGGGGGAAAGTGCGAGAGTGCGCGATGGGCAGGGAAAGTTCCAGGTCCCATCTTCCATTAGAATTCCCAACGGAATTCCCGATGGGGTTCACTCCTTGACGGCGATATATCGAAACCGCGTTTGGTTCGAGGACGATCAGACGAGATCCTCCGGACATGTCGATCACGGCGGCGTCGAGTATCGGCTGCTCTTGAGCCAAGAGAAGAGTTGTTTTTAGAACGGTGGGCAAGACGGCGACGAAAGGATTTCCCGTTGGCGACCGTGGCAGCGAAACCAGTGCAACCTTCTTCTCGTCAGAACCGATCACGATCTCGGCCGTCCAAACATATTCGCGCAGGCTTTCGGAGAGAACGACCGAGATGGTTCCCTGCGCCTGATCGGCTTTCGCTGTGTGCACACCAGCGACGTTCAACTCGGTTGCTAGGGCGCTGCGGACTTCGCGCACAGATTTTTCGTCGAGCGACGAGCGGTTGGTGACTTCGAGCGCAAAAGCGCCGGGCCCGGAGGCTGCAGCAATTTTCTGCGCCAGTTGGCGGGCAGCGTCTCCCAGGGACGAGGCCCATAAAGAAGCTGGGAGGAAGACGGTCGCGAGTAGTAACGAAGTCAGCCAAACTAGCCGCAGACCGCTCGACTTTTGAGGGAACTCTCGAGGGAACTCTCGCGCTCGCATTTGTGGAATGCGCTGATTATAGCGCGTGATCGATGGCGGTCTGTTCATAAGAAAAGCTCCGTTCCCAGTTCTCAGAGAACGGTGCTGTCAGAGGACTTTCTGAGAACTGGGAACTCGGACCTGATGACCCGCGACTAGGGTTAAGGTTTTTCGCCTTCGACGTCTTCCGCCTGGCTCACATGGGTCGCAGAACTCATTCCGTGCATGATGTCGTTGAAGAAGAATTTGCCGTCTGCCGGGACCATCATGATCTGCAATTTGTCGGAAAGTCTCTCGGCGACGATTTTGTTGATCAGCAGCGGATTCTGCTTCAGGATGGCAGCCTCGCTCGTCATGCGTTCGGCGTCGGCGGAGGCGGTCAAACGGATCCGTTCGGCCTCGGCTTGCGCCAGCAGTTTGCGGCGTTCGCCCTCGGCTTTGCTGTCGATGAGCTTGGCTTCGCCGGCGGCCTCGGCATTCTTCACCGTGGCCTCCTTGCGGGCTTCGGCTTCGAGTTTCGATTGCTCAATCTGTTTCTGCTTCAGCGGGAGAGTGTACTGCATGGCGTCGGACTCGCTTTTGGCCTGCAGTACCCGAACGGCGGCTTGTCCCTCAGCTTGTTTCACTTCTTGCATCTTGGCAGAGTCGGCGTCAGCTTCGGCGATTTTGATTTGCTTCTGGTGGATCTCGGTCTCTACGCCCATGCGGTCGTTCTCTTGTTCTTTCAGCAACAGCGACTCAAGGCCCTTGGCATACTCCTGCGGGAGTTCAATGTCGCGCAGCATGACTTCTTTCACCACGATGCCGTCGGCGGCGAGACGTTTGCGAATGATTTCGGCAGAGCGTCCGCGAACTTCCTCACGCTTAGCAGAGAAAACTTCGCGTACCGTGTAGCCCGGCACGAGTTCGCGCCAGGCGGTGGCGACCACGGGGGGCACGATTTCTTTTTCGAGAGGCTGGGGTAGATTGGCTTCGATGTAATCGAGGCGCTTGGGATCAATCTGGTAGCGGACGGTGATGGCGAGGCCGAGGGTGAGTCCTTCTTTAGCCTGGACATGCAGCGTTTGGCCTTTCGCTATGCCTTTGGCCAGGCCATCTTCGCTGATGCCGGTGGTGAACAACTGATCACGCGTATTGAACAGCTCGACGCGCTCGACGAGCGGCACCACGAAATGCACACCCGGATACAGCGTTCCGGCCAGCGTGCCCTTGGTCTGGCTCACGCGCACTCCGGCCATGCCGCTGGGCACGATCACGATGCCAGCCGAGATCAACAGCGGAGCCCAAGCCAGCATGACTAGGGCTGCCGAGGTCCGCCAGCGCACCGCTGGGGCGGGGCCGGGCGCGCCTGCCTCGGGTTCAGGGTGTAAGCGTCTGCGCTGATAAACGATCAGCAGGTACGCGTCGTAGGAGAGAATTCCGGCGGCGATCACGAACATAGCAATCCCCGCGCTCAATAGCAAATACTTCAGTAACAGCATGATGGTGCTCCTTTCAATTTTGTCGCGTGTGTTTCGGAGTTTCCGGACGACGTGCGAACGCCACGCGAACGATTTGTCCGAAGATGAGTTCTTCGATCAGAAGAGAGGCGGCCAGCGAGAATGTCAGACCGCCTATGATGACCAGGCCTTGCAGCATCGTTTCCATAATGAACTCCCGTCGCTCGCCATTAAGAAAAGCAAGCGGGCGACCAGAGCGATCAAGTTGAAAACAAATAGCTTATGGTCGTTATGAGGCGGGATTGTGTGTCTTTAGAAACGCGGGTGTCGTTGGGGAGACACGGAGTATCGTCGAGCGTGGATGAAGTTTTGGGGCTGAACAGACGGCTGAGATCAGTTGCACGCTGCGGTCGCCCCGCAGCGGCTAAACAGATTGCTGAAAAACTCGCGCTTCGTATGAGCGGATCGCTCTAGCGATGCCCAAAGTCCGAGCAGCGCAAATCGAAGTTTTCCAACGATCTGTAAAACGCGCATTGAAAATAGGCCATCGCAGGGTTGACGCGCTGCGCCTGGTCAAAGGCAAAACGGAGGCGAAATTCCCAACCGCATGGCTCTGTGGAATCCCACCCTTGCGCAAGAAACGCGCAAGGGTGGGGCACCCATCGTCCCAAAAAACGCAAGCGGTTTCAACGAACTGAGGCGATCGCGAGGCGCTGCGGGCCGGCTTCCAGTATGTGCTCCGGGCACTCGGCCATCATCAGCTTGAAATTTTCGATGAAGCGAGCGGCGAGCGCATCGTACTTCTGGAAATATTCGTCCCGGCTCGGCCAGGTATTCGCGGGATCGAGAATTTTCGACGGCACTCCCTCGCATTCGACCGGCACGTCGAAGCCAAACACCGGATCTTTATTGAATTTCACCTTGAGCAAAGAACCGCTGAGCGCGGCGTTGAGCAGCGCGCGAGTGTAATGGATGCTGATGCGCTTGCCCACGCCGAACGGTCCGCCCGTCCAGCCCGTATTCACCAGCCACACATTGGAGCCATGCTTTTGAATTTTTTTCTTCAACAGCTCCGCGTAGGCCATCGGGTGATGAACCATGAACGGGCCGCCGAAACACGTGCTGAAGGTCATCTCGGGTTCTACGCCCAACCCGATCTCGGTGCCGGCAATCTTGCTGGTATAGCCGGAAATGAAATGGTAGATCGCCTGATCGGGGCTAAGCCTGGAGATCGGTGGCATCACGCCGGAAGCATCGCAGGTCAGGAAAATGACGTTCTTTGGGTGTCCGGCGCGTTTTTCGGGCAGGTGATTTGCGATGTAGGAAAGCGGATAGGCGGCCCGCGTATTTTCTGTCGCGGTGTAGTCGTTCAAATCCAGCCGCCGCGAGACGTTATCGACGGTGACGTTTTCCAGGATGGTTCCAAACCGCCGCGTGCAGGCATAAATTTGCGGCTCGGCAGAGGGAGAAAGACGGATCACCTTGGCATAGCAGCCATCTTCGAAGTTGAAGACTCCGTTGTCGCTCCAGCCGTGTTCGTCGTCGCCGATCAGGAGCCTCTTGGGGTCGGCAGAAAGCGTGGTTTTGCCGGTGCCCGACAGCCCGAAGAAAATTGCGGCATCGCCGTCAACGCCCACGTTGGCCGAGCAGTGCATGGAGAGCACACCCTGTAGTGGCAACAGATAATTCAAAACGCCAAAGATGGTCTTCTTGATTTCTCCGGCATAGCTGGTGCCGCCGATGATCGCCAGCCTCTCGCGGAAATTGACGATGATGAATGTTTCCGAACGCGTGCCGTCCACCATGGGAGAGGCCTTAAATGAGGGCGCGCAGATCACGGTAAATTCGGGCATATGACGCCGCAGAGCGTCCTCACCCCGAACCTTCAGGAACATGGTGCGGGCAAACAAACTGTGCCATGCCGTCTGCGTGATGATGCGGACGGGCAAGCTGTACTCCGGGTCGGCGCCCGCGTAGCAGTCTTGCACGAAAACATCGCGCCCCTGCAAGTAGCCCTGCAGGCGCGCCAGCAGGGCGCTGAAATTCTCGCTGGTAACGGGACGGTTGTACTGGCCCCACCAGATCTTGTCCTCGGTGGATTGCTCGCGTACCACGAACTTGTCGGCTGCGGCGCGAGCCGTGTGTTTGCCGGTGTTCACCACCAGCGGTCCGAGGTGCGAGAGACTTCCCTCGGAACGGAAAATGCTCTCCTCATAAAGCGCCGGAGTCGGCAGATTCCAGTAGGCGCGCCGCAGATTTACCAGTCCATGGTTGGCAAGGCCGTAGGCGCTGGCCAATTTTCCCGCCTCTTTGACCGCGGGGGATTGCACGTCGAGGTAGATATTCATTGCCAATCCCTCACGAGTTTGCGGTCGCCAAGATAGAGCTCATTGGAGGAATTCGGATCGAGAGCCCACTTGATACGATCCAGACCCTCGGTGATATCGCGGATCGTGCCGCAGTAACTTAGCCTGAGATGCCCTTCAAAACCGAATTCCTTGCCAGGCACTGTCACTACGCGAACCTTGTCGAGCAGGAAATTGGAGAGCTTCTGCGAATCCTTCATGTAGGCGCTGAAATCGGGGAAGCAATAAAAAGTGCCTTCCGGCTTGTGAACTTTGACGCCGTCGAAAGCGTGCAGACGTTCCAGCATCACGTTACGGTTGTTCTCCAGCGTCATCCGCAAGTTATCGACGGACGATTGCACGCCGTTGAGCGCGCCCACGGCTGCCCACTGGCCGGGAGAGGAAGGCCCCGAGGTCTGTTGCGACTGGATGGTCGCCATAGCCTCGATCAGCTGCTCATTCCCGATCGCCCAACCAATGCGGAATCCGGTCATGGCATACATCTTCGAAACGCCGTTGATCACCACCAACTTCGATTGTTCGAGCGACGACTTCATGAAGTCGTAACCGATGGGCGCGGTCTTGCCCTCGAATACCAGGCGGTTGTAGATGTCGTCGAGAATCAGATAAAGGCTCTTCTTCTCGCAAAACTCCACCATCTCCTGCACGAACTCTTTCGAGTACATGGCGCCCGAAGGATTATTGGGGCTGTTCAGAATGATGGCTTTGGTATAAGAGCCGCACGCGTCCGCCAATTCTTTGACAGTCGGGAAAAACGTTCCGTCCTCGGCCGTGACTGGCACCGGAACTCCGCCTGCGAGCTTTACCATCTCCGGATAGCTCACCCAGTAAGGAGCCGGGAAAATCACCTCTTCCTTCGGATCGAGGATGGCGTGCAGAAGCACCATCAGCGCCTGCTTGGCGCCGCCCGAGGCGATCACGTTATCCGCCGAGACGATCTTCTTGTAGTGCTCTTCGGTATAGCGGACGATGGCCTTCTTCAGCGCGGGAATGCCGTCGGGCGCCGTGTACCGGATTTCTCCCGTATTCAGCAGTGCCGCGCAGTTGATCACGGCATCCATGGGGGCCTTGCTCTTGGGTTCGCCGCCTCCCAGGTGAATGATGGGCTCTCCTTTGTCGCGGAGTAGGGCTGCCGTCTCATTCAGCTTGAGAGTCGCCGACTCCCGGATAGACCGGGCAAGTTGACTAAGACTCATGATGTTGATTTCCTTCCTTGGGGCATACTAGAGGAAATGCCTCTTGCCTTGTCGTGCGCGTCATCACATTCCTGCGTGACGTACAACCTTGCGGGGAATCCTCCCAACCGGGTACACGGCTGAAAATTCCACCGGACGGGTGGGATTAACTCCGCAGGAAATTCGCCACCAGCTTCTTCCCGTCGTCAGTCAGAACGCTCTCGGGATGAAACTGCACGCCCTCAACAGCAAACTTGCGGTGGCGTAGTCCCATGATGACTCGGGTTCCGTCGCGGTCGTGGGTCCAAGCGCTCACCTCCAGATCGTTTGGCAGGCTACCTTCAGGAACGATCAGAGAGTGATAGCGGGTCGCGGTCATCGGCGAAGACAGGCCGCGGAAGATGGTCTTGCCGTCGTGTTCCACCTGGCTGGTTTTGCCGTGCATCAGGTTCTTCGCGCGCACCACCTGGCCGCCGAAGGCCGCGCCAATTGCCTGATGTCCTAGGCACACGCCTAGCAACGGCACTTTGCCCGCAAAATGCTGGATCAGTGGGATGCTGATTCCGGCTTCCTGCGGTGTGCAGGGTCCCGGAGAAACCACGATGCGCTCGGGTTGCATCGCGACGATCTCTTCGACGGTCACTTCGTTGTTGCGGCGAACCTCAACCCTGGCGCCCAGTTCGCCAAGATACTGGACGAGGTTGTAAGTGAACGAATCGTAGTTATCGAGGACGAAGACCACGGATTAATTGTAGCTGTTGTGGGGGAATTACAGGCCAGGTTTCAAGGTTTCAGAGTTTCAAGGTTTCAATGAGGAGGCAAAGGCCGTGCGATTCATAACGTCATAGCCTTTGAACTCTGCAACCTTGAAACTTTGAACCTGTCTAAATCTTGTTCTGCTTGACAGTCTGGTCACGAATTGCCATGCTTACAGGCGATTTACGATAAGTCCGGGAAAACCTTGCAGTCTGAAACCTTGTTTTCTGGAGCTGTTCCATGGCCGAGACGCAGCGAGAGCGGGACAATGACAAGCGGGCCACGCGGCGCTTCGCGCTTCGTCTACCCGTAAGCGTCCGTTACGGTGAAAATGATGAAGAACATGCAGCGCAGACCCGTGACGTGAGCGCCCGCGGAATCTGCTTCTATGTCGATACTGCCATCCAGGCCGGCTCCGGTATCGTTTTCACCCTGACCCTGCCACCCGAGATTACCCTGACGGAAAGCATTCGCGTACGCTGCAGAGGCCGCGTAGTGCGAGTCGAAGGAGGCAGTCCAGCCAACAAATTGGCGGTGGCTGCCGTCATTGATGAATACGAGTTCCTCGCGGACGCATAGTCTCCTGTTTTCCGTGCGTTTGAGGGCGTTGAGCGCTTTTCGCTGTTGGCTGTTCGCTATTCGCTAAAAGCCAACAGCGAACGACGAGAAGCGGACGACGAACAGCGAAGCGCTTCCCAACCGTTGGTTCATGTTTCTTTCCCGATATCTGCACGCATCTTTCTTGGCGCAACCCCCGAGTGGTATGTTGGCTATAACACCCGAGCGCGTTGGTGAGAGATTTCCTGCCGCATCTTCGGTACCGGCAACCGTGGAATAGTCGCAGTCTGCGGTCGGATTTGTGCGTGCTGCTGGTTCCACTGGCAGTGTTCGCCCTCGGAACGCCGGGCCTTCATTCGCAGAGATCTGCCGTTCCCGGAAGTAAAAGCAGCTCGGCCCCAGCTATAACCAGGACTTCCCCAAACAAGATTGCCGTCATCAAGAGTTTTCGGATTGTGCAGGAAAAGGATGGCCAGGCAGTGGAAATTCTCTCGACCCGGCCCTTGGTTCCGTCCATTCAGGCGATCAGTGACCCCGAGCGGCTGGTCATCGACCTGCCGAACGCGCGGCTGGACACACAGCAGAAGCGCATCAGCGTACAAGCCGATCAAATCAGCACACTGCGAGCCGACCAGTTTCAGGAAAATCCGCCGGTAGCGCGCGTGGTCGTGGATCTGCTCGCGCCGCGCTCCTACACCTGGGATGCTGCCGGAAACCGTCTGGTGGTGCACTTGGGAAAGAGTTCCACCGAAGCCAGGAACTCCCCGTTTGAAACACCCACGGTTGCCAGTTTGACTCCCGGCCCGAAGCCAGTGGTGGCGGCGGTGCGCGCGTCCGGCCCGCTGGCACTGGCGGGAAACGACACGGGCTCGGGTTCTTCCATTACGGCCGGCCCCGATACTGCCGTGCTGAAACTGTCGAGTGGCGGAGAGGTACATGTTTGTCCAGGGACGACCGTGTCGCTGACTCCGTCCGAAAACCGGCATAACGTGATGGTCAGCATGAACACGGGCGCACTGGAAGCACACCTTGTTCTCGACGCTTCTTCGGATTCCATAATGACGCCGGACTTCCGCATCATGCTGGTGGGGCCAGGGGAATTTCACTATGCAGTCAGTGCGGACAATCAGGGCAATACCTGCGTCCGCGCGTTGCCTGGCAACACGGCCGCGGCGATTGTCTCGGAGTTGCTCGGAGAGCGAACCTATCAAGTCAAGGCGACCGACCAACTTGTATTTCGCTCAGGGCAACTCGATCATGTGGATATGGCGGTGCCGCTGGAGTGCGGATGTCCACCTCCACGGGAAGCACCCCTGCGAGCGCTGAACGATCTGCCCACGCAGAGCGCATTGCCGAGCACTTTGCCTAGTAAAGAGCAGAGCGAAGCAGTGCTGCCCCCGAAAGCGAACGCAGCGACGGCGGCGGGGTCGGCTCATGTGCAAAGCACGCCCCCGACCGGAATACCGGCCGCAACTGCAGCGTCTGGCGTCGCACCAGAGCCGAACGAAATTCACGTGCAGGTAGAGGCCCCGTTGGTATTTCACGCGACCGGCCCCGCACCAGCGCCGGTCGAGGATGTGCGGGCCCTTCCGCTCGAATCGCGTTTACGAGGAGCACCAGGCTTGGCCGCTCCACTTCCTCCACCGGCGAAGCCAACGTCAAATCAGGCGGCCGCGAAAACGGCCTCAGCGAACCGCCCGCAGTCGCGAGGCTTCTTCAAAAGAATCGGCGGATTTTTTGCAGCGATTTTCCACTGACGTGCCCATGGCTCTCGATAGAACGCGTGCGCAGGCAAATCTTTTTGTCCCACTTGCATCTATATTCCATCATTCGATTTCATGTTATTCGAAGATCGTTTGCGAATCTGGCCGGTGAAATCGCATGCAAGGAGAACGAATAATGCGAAGGTTGTTAACTCTTGTTTTGTTATTGGCATCTGCCGGTGCAGTATGGGCGCAGATTCCGACCCGGGGAAATGTGTTCTTCGGATATTCGTATGACCGGACTTCCATTACCTCCAACGACACGAGCAATCTGAATGGATGGGAGGCCACGCTGGAAGGGAAGATTGCGCCGTGGTTTGGCCTGGTGGCGGATGTCGATGGACATTATGGCAGCCACAACTACCCCGGCACGAATGCCGACATCGCTGCCCACAACGTTTTGTTCGGCCCGAGAGTGTCGGTGCGGGTCCAGCGCTTCCGCCCGTTCGCGGAATTTCTGGTGGGCGTAGGCCACATCAGCCGGAGCAACGGAATTTCGGATTCCAACACGTCGTTCGTGGATGGGGTTGGCGGAGGGCTCGATTACAAGGTTGTCGGGCCGTTAGCGATTCGCGGACAACTCGATTGGATCAACACTCGTTTCTATGGCCAGGGCCAGAATGGCGTGCGGCTCTCGACCGGCGTCGCGTTGCATTTCTAGGAGTGTGTTTGCTTCGCCATGATGTCGTATAGGGACTTGTTGTCGGGATAAACCCGCCGCACTCATACGACACTCACGAGCTTTACTGCTGGAGTTCCATCCGCCGTGCGTTCCGCGCATTGTTCCAGGATCACCGGCACTTCAAGCAAGGCTCGATTGGAGTACTCGGCGGTCTTGCGGCGGAATTCGTCGAAAGTCGCGTCCTCGAGCAAGCGTTGAACGGCAGGCGCAATTTTCTTGAAGGTCGGCACGACGATCCCGTAGCCTCTTTCCGTCACCCATTCGGCATTGTAGCGCTCTTGCGGCAACGTTTTGGAATTGCATTCGACGATCACAGGCAAGTGGAATTGCAGGGCTTCGCTGATCGAGCCTGGGCCGGGCTTGCCAATAAAAAAGTCGGCCAAGGCCATGTTCGAGCATAACCTGGGACCCGTGCCCTCCGAACAAGACGATGCCCGTCGGGGAATCGGGTTCCAAGCCAAGTTTTTTTCTTTCGGCAACGCGATCCACGTTGATCTCTTCATAGAATCGCGGTTTCAGGATCATTCCCGACGTCAGGAAGATATGGTCGTTAGGGAGGCCGATGGTCAACGCTTGCTGTCGCGCTCGTTCGGTGCCGGCAATGATGTATTCCGACTCGCGCTCAATCCAGAAATGTGGCGGGTAGTCCGCCAGGTCGGTGATCAGAGTGACAAAAGGCGTGCTGGGTGCCTTTGCGGGATTTTTTGGGCGAAGGCTCTCAGCGATCTCGCGGTTGAAATGTGGAATCACGGAGAGCACAAGGTCCGCCGGGTGTTCCGCCCAGTAAGCCCGAAGTAGTTTCACGATGGGCGCGTGGTAGAGGTGGATTGTTGCCTTCAACACGACCAGAAGTTGCGGCGCGAAACGCGTCCAGCCTTTGCGGAGGATCACGTTGTAGGTGTCCTGAATGCGGAGGCCGGTAGCGCGGCGAATCAGGTCAAGCGGGTCGAGTAGTTCCTGAATATCGAGAAGTGTGACATCCCAAGGATGCTGCTGGCGCGCCAGAGTGGCTTTGAGGGCCTCCGCAGCACTTTGATGCCCTCCCCCGGCGTGGTGGAAAACGATGGTCAGTTTGCGCAAGATTTACCGTGCCTCGTTGGCAGACGAATTGTTTGCAAATTTCAAAAGACTATCTGTCCGCTCGAAACCAGCATTACGTAGCCACGCCCTCGTATTCGCCATCTTCAAGGAGCCTCTCCTCGTCGCCGAATTCGCCAGCATCGGCATCCGTCGCGCTTGGTGCGTCCGGACGGAGATCGTCGGATTGCTCCAAATATTCATGGATCTCGACTCCGTGTTCCCCGACAGTGATATAGGTGGGATGCGCATCAATCCAAGCTCCGCAGTTGTAGTAATCAACTCCGTGTTCGTAATCGGGCTGATGAAGCGCGGCATGAGTATGGCCGCAAAAGATACGCCCGGCGTGATGGTGACGAGCATGCGCCAAGGCTCCCTCGGCGACCTTCGGCGACAATCGCAGCCAGCGCGTGTTGAGCCGGTCGAGAAAGCGGGTCAGGGTTTTATTTTTCGAATCCCACTTCTGCAGTTGCATGTAGAGCAGCGTTCCGATGAAATAACTGACGCGAACATTGCTCAGAACGAAGCCGTCGAATTGGTGGCCGTGTACCGCGATGTGGCGCACACCCTCATATTGCCATCGATATTCCTGGTAGACGCGAACGCCCACCAGATGGGACATAATTGGCGCCAGGCCGTGGTCGTGATTGCCTTCAACCCACACCACTTCGACGTTGCGCTTGGGATTGGAGAGCTTGCGAATGTAGCCGAGGAATTTCCAGTGCTCTTTTTTGAGACGTCCGAAATTGAGGTCGGCAAAAATATCGCCTAGCAGAATTAGGCGACGATATTGATTTTCCTGAAGAACGCGCAACGCCTCGCGCGCGCGGCTCATGTCCGCGCCGAGGTGCAGATCCGACAGGATCAGCGTGTCATAAGCCTGCGGCGCCACAGGTCCGATTGTGACCGGGAAGTGTTACGAGGTGATGAATTGGGAAAAGACTGACGGCAAGGGGGTAACCTGTCAGTAACCTGTGCTCGGGCACCGACTTTCGGCTGGCCGTTTGCTGCGGCGCGCTTCTTCGTGCGGTTCGTTACGTCGCCTCTTTAGTGCGCAGGGGGAACGTATTCAGCCGGGCGCGCGGCGCCCTCGCCGAAGAAAAACTGCTCCATCTGCTGCACGATGACTTCCTGATCCTGCTTGCGAGCCGGGTTCAGGCGATATTCGTTCAGCAACATCTTGCAGTGCTCCATCCACTGGCTCCACGCCTGTTGCGAGACGTTTTCGTAGATTTTTTTCCCCAACTCGCTGTCGAATGGAGGCTCGGGGAGCCCGGGCAATTCCTGTTTCAATTTTGCGCAGAAGACTTTGTGATCTGACATAAATTTTCTTTTGAAATTATCGCACAGGCAACGCGCATTCACCGGCGGAGGAGAAGAAGAGTGTGCGGTGACGACGAAATTTTGCATGAGTTCGTCCGAACCACCGAAGCACGTCCTTCACCAAATCGCTTCTGGAAGAGATATTTTCATTGACAAATCACATACGCATGGCAATATCTTGTGGTAGGACAGCTGCTCATTTGAGTAGCCCGGGCATCAAGGTGCCCTGTCGAGAACCTTGGGAGAACAAATCGTTCAAACGGAGGAAACACTTCATGGCAACCAAGAAGAAAGCCGCCAAGAAAAAGAAACACTAAGCGGAGCGATGCTCGTTAACAAAATCCCCAGGCCTCTCAAGAGAAGCACCTCTTGAGGGGCTTTTCCATTGGGAGCGTTGCGATCGCTGGTCGTCAGGCGTTAGTCGTTCGCGCGGTTGAGTGATCGCGGCTTCCGCCGACTCCTCAAAATTCCCGAATGCCAACGACTAACGACTAGGGGCCCGAGACGGTTGGCCCATCCGTACTTTTGGGGGTTGTCCCGCGGCGCGGGTCATGCTAGAAACGCTATACAGGAGTACGGAAGCGGCTCATGAGCCTCCGCAAGCAAGTGTCGAAGAAAACGTCCCGCAACGCCGAAATCATTATTCCGGACAAACTCTACTTCCGCATCGGCGAAGTGGCCACATTGTGCCGGCTGCCTGCCTACGTGCTTCGCTTCTGGGAAACCGAATTTCCGCAGCTCAAGCCCGTGAAAAGCAGTACCGGCCAGCGTATGTACCGCAAACGTGATGTGGAATCGGTCGTGAAGATCAAGAAGCTGCTTTATGAAGATGGCTTCACGATTGCGGGTGCGCGCGCACAATTGCGCGAGGAAATCAAGTCCGACCGGACGCAGAGCGCGCTTCCGTTTCCAGTCAATCCTGCCACGAGCGTGGCGCATTTACGCCACGAACTGCAGCAGATCCTGCATATTCTTTCCGCACGCCACTAATACCCGACAACGCTGTTCTTATTGCCCGCGGCGGGGGGCTCAGTTGGGGGCACGGGACTCCGCACGCGTCCGAGCTAGCAGAGCCCCTCCCCCACAAGTTGTGATTATGCCGATTCGCGCAGCGGTTCGGCTTCGACGAGCGGAGCATCGACCAAATGCTCGCTGAGAAACCAAACCTGTAGTTCGCCGGTCCGAAGCACATCGCTGACAACCATGTCATTGGTGCCGGCATCCCCGATTTTGTCGGCGCGCTCCGCGAGTTCGCGGCAATGGCTGATGATGATCTGATGCGCATCCAGCAGGCGCGACAGTTGTACGGGAACCTCTTCGCGGCCCTTGGGCGGACGCGGAATGCGCGTTGTTTCGGCTACATCGGGTGCCATGGCGATACTGATGCCACCCAGCAATTGGATGCGTTCCGCGATGGAATCGACCAGCTCGCTTTGCTCTCCGTAGTGCTTATCGAAGAGAAGATGCAGTTGATAAAACGTGGCTCCCGATACCTGCCAGTGGGATTTCTTGTAGAGATCCCGAAGCGTCATGGTGTCGGCCAGTAATTGGTTGAGTTGTTCCGTCATTTCCAGACGGATGGGTTCATCCAACTGCAAGGGCATGACGCTCGTCACGGTGCCAAACGCCTGGAGTTCGCGGGCGGACTGATGAAAGCGGGGTTGCGCGGAAGCTTTTTTCAAATTGCTGGAGTTCGAGTTGCTGGAGCTTGGTTTCTTGGGCATGGAATTCTCCTGACAGTTCAAAATTTTGGGGCGAGGCAGAAGAGGAGGGAATGCCAATCACGGAGGTCTCCGCTTCGATCCTGTTTTTGCCGGTCAACCCCAATAAGATGCACCGTGCGGGAAATCGGTTCGTGTGCCGGGCAATGATCGGCCTAACAAAATGTCTGCTGGCCCGCAGGCAGACGGCCGGTCCCCCTGTACGCTCAGTCGGCCGCGCTGCGGTGCACGCTGTAGACCTCCGTGAGGACGTCAACTTGCGGCGGGCCCTTGACCCCTGCACTCGTCATTTTCGCTTTGAGTTCGTCGGACGCCAGGAATGCACGCGCCTTTTCGATGCTCTCCCATTCGAAAAAGAGAGTAAGACTGTTGACATTTCCAGCGCTGCGGTAGATATGGCAACTGCGCTCGCCTTGCTTGCGCCGCCAGTCGAGGTTGGAATCGAACACTGCTTTCCATGCCGTATAATCGGCAACGTCGTGATGGACGAGAACGTTGATCATGATTTCAGGGCCTTTCCTTTACGGTCAAAAGGTGCTCCAAACCCCGGAAAAATGCAAGTGCAGCGATCACAGGGGAATGGACGAGTTCCTAGCCCCGAATCGGCTAAAACCCTAGTTCCGACGTTCTGAAGTCTATGAGAGTAAAGGCGATTGTGCGCCAAGCGAGAGTAAGGATCCTGCGCTTCGTCGGCGTCAGCATCGGTGAAGTTTGGTCAATCAATAGCCTGGAAATCATTTGACCGCCATGATAAGCTTTCGCTCCGTTTAGGAGGTCTGTATGGCCGCAAATCCACTGCCCACACCGGCCCTGACGCTGGTCACTGAGAAAACGACTACCGAAGCGACCATTCGTTGCTCAGGCAAAATCACTATGGAAAACGCCGATGAGTTGCGCGACACGGCGCGCAAGCTGATCTCCGAGAGCAAGCGCCTGGTACTGGACTTCAGCGATGTCAGCTACCTCGACAGCTCCGGGCTGGGCATGATCGTCGGTGTGTACATCTCGGCCAAGAGGGCTGGGTGCCAGTTGAAGCTCATCAATCTCAGCCCGCGCGTGAAGGAGATCTTCACTCTCACCCGGCTGGATGAGGCGTTGGCAGGCCACGAAGACTACCTTGGAGCGACTCCAGACTAAAAATGGCCCTCCGCACGCCCATTGCCTGCGGCGATGCCGGGTGAGCCGGTGGCTTGCGTCAGTTCTCAATTGTTGGTGTATAGGATTTGTCGCCAACAAATCCCTTTTGACGGGGAGCAAATTGCGCTCGGGAAGAATGGTCGGGACGGCGAGATTTGAACTCGCGACCCCTTGCACCCCAAGCAAGTGCGCTACCAGGCTGCGCTACGTCCCGATGAGATCCGCTGCCAGAGATCGAGAGCACGACGGCAGCGTGGGGTTCGACTTTCAAATTCTACACCAGTCGTCTGTCACAAACGATAGCCTGCCCTCCGTTGCCTAAAGAATTTTCCGCGTCCGCAACGATTTCGTCACAAACGGAAAGTGATGACCATCACCTCGCAGGACTGCTTCTCGCGCCAAGATGATTAGCTGAGAACTCAGTCGTGGAGGAGGGCGGAATTTTCACATGGCTATCCTGGTAACCGGCGGAGCGGGTTATGTCGGTAGTCATGCAGCGCGGGCGCTTCGGCGCGCTGGTTACGATGTCGTGATCTATGACAACCTTTCCACAGGATTCCGCCGTCTGGCGCAAGGGTTCGAACTGGTGGAGGCGGATATCGCGGATGAATCCAGGCTTCGGCCGGTATTCGCGCGCGTGGACGCGGTCCTGCATTTCGCCGCCTGCGCCTATGTCGGAGAATCGGTTGAGAACCCGCGCAAGTATTTCCGCAATAATGTTCTCGCGGCACTTAATCTCCTGGATACTGCGGTGGAGGCCGGAGTCCGGCGCTTTGTATTTTCTTCCAGCTGTGCCGTCTACGGTGTCCCGCAAAGATCCCCGATCACCGAGCAGACGCCTCGCGAGCCGGTGAATCCCTACGGTGCTTCAAAGCTCTTCTTCGAAAACGCGCTCGAGGCTTACGGCCGCGCGTACGGACTCCATTCCGTGATCCTGCGCTATTTCAATGCGGCAGGAGCAGACGAAAGCGGCGAGATTGGAGAGATTCACGAGCCGGAAACCCATCTGATTCCTCTGGCCCTGGCTGCTGCGACCGAACGGGGATCGGAGTTGCACATCTACGGAACCGATTACCCAACGGCAGATGGTACCTGCGTTCGCGACTACATACATGTGAGCGATCTTGCCGACGCGCATGTCCAAGCGTTGCATTACCTGAGAAAGAACGACGGCAATCAAGGCGGGGACGCGCTCGCCATCAATCTGGGAACAGGCCGTGGATATTCCGTTCTCGAAGTCGTACAGGCAGCGGAAAGCGCCACCGGACGCCGGGTTCGGCGAACGATGGGATTGCGGCGGCCGGGAGATCCTCCGGTACTGGTGGCCGATGCGACCAAGGCGAAAAAAGTGCTGGGATGGACAGCGAAACGCAATCTCGAACATATCGTCTCGAGTGCGTGGGCATGGATGCAGAAAAACTCTGCCGACGGCCGTCGTCCGGTGTCGTCAGTGCGCAGTTTCGAAGATAAAGAAGACAGTTTCTCCCAATCGAGAGCCTGACTTAACTTTTCCGCACAAATTACCGACTAAAGCGCTTTCCGAATCCTTTCCCACGTCACTTCGAGCGCCTCGGGCAGCACCCTGGTTTCGCCAATGACACTGACGAAATTGGCGTCGGCGACCCAACGCGGCAGAATATGCATGTGGATGTGTCCGGCCACGCCCGCGCCCGCGGCCTTTCCGATATTCATGCCAAGATTGATGCCGTCGGGGCGATAGAGAGCGCGCAACACGGTCTCCAAACGCTGTGTGAGAGCCATCATCTCGTGGGCAGCATCGGCGGGCAGTTTCTGCAACTCGTCCAGGTGCGCATAAGGCACGACCATGACATGCCCGTTCGTGTAGGGATATTTATTCAGAATGACGTAGCAATGCGTGGCCCGGTGCACAATTTGAGCCTGCTGGTCACTTTCTTTGGGAGCGTTGCAGAAGATGCAACCCGCCTTCTGGTCGGCGCCGGTGACATAGGCGTAACGCCAAGGAGTCCAGAGAAGATCCATGGGGGGAGGGTAGCAGAAAGAAGCTGCGAGCTGCGAGCCACGGGCTACGAGCGAAGAACCACAAAGCAACGCTTGCCCGAAGCTCGCGGCTCGCAGCCCGCAGCTCCTGGAGTGTGACGAGTGTGTAAATTTTCCGGCCCGCAGCGGGAATCGGGTTTGACACTGTTCCAAACCGGTTGCTATAGTCGAAGAGTCCTTGATTCGGACGCGGTTTCGAACCAGCTGGAATTGTCCTAGGGTCGTCCGCCAGGTCGGCCTCAACGCAACCAAATGACCACGCCAGCAGTCCGCTATTCCACGTCCCGCATGAGTTGCGCACCAACGCGCGCGACGCAAAGGCTATGAACGTGTTCGACGACACTACCGGCCACAATCCTGAGTCTACGACTAAAACCATGACATCTGCACACGATACGCACACCGGCGCCTCGGCCGTAATCGACGCTCCCGAGAACGCACAACCTTCATCTGCCGAGCTATCGGCTTCTGCTTCCGAACATGACGGCCACGAAAACGACACGCCGCAAACTGCCAGTCCGGAAAATTCTGCTTCGGAGACTGCGGGGACTGCCAGTGATGATTTCGCCGCTGCCCTCGAGAACTTCGAGACCGAAACCGAAGAGGCGGTCGGCGACGACCACGTCATTAAAGGCCGCGTAGTGAAATTGACCGCGACCCACGTCGTCGTCGATATCGGAGCGAAGTCCGAAGGCATGGTGCCGCTTGCGGAGGCTCTCGATCACGAAGGCAAGCCCAGGTTCCAGCCGGGCGACGAGATCGATGTGATGCGGGATAAGGGCGAAACCGAGGAAGGCTATGTCAACCTCTCGCACCTGAAAGCGCAGCGGCTGCGTTCGTGGGATGAGATTGAGCGCGCTTATACCGAAAAGAAGCCGATCAAGGGCATCGTGGTGGAGCGCATCAAGGGCGGCCTCACCATCGACATTCAGGGCGCACGCGCTTTCCTGCCCGGCTCGCAAGTGGATCTTCGTCCCATCCGCAACCTGGATGGCATGAAGGGCCAGACGATGGAAGTCGCCATCATTAAGCTCAACAAAAAGCGTGGCAATATCGTGGTTTCGCGCAAACAACTGCTGGAAGAAGAGCAGAATGAGAAGCGCGGCAAAACGCTCGAGCATCTCGAAGAGGGCAGCATCCTAACCGGCATCGTCAAAAACCTCACCGAGTACGGTGCGTTTGTTGACATGGGCGGGATCGACGGCCTGTTGCACATCACCGATATGTCGTGGGGACGCTTGACGCACCCGCGCGACCTGGTCAACGTCGGCGACCAGATTCAGGTGAAGGTGCTGAAGTACGACAAAGACAAGCAGCGCGTATCCCTTGGCTTCAAGCAGTTGACGCCCGATCCTTGGCTGGATGCGGAGCACCGCTATCCGGTGGGAGCGCACGTCCACGGAAGGGTCATCAGCGTTACCGACTACGGCGCCTTCATCGAGCTCGAGCAGGGCATTGAAGGCCTCGTCCACGTGAGCGAAATGACCTGGTCGAAACGGATGAAGCATCCGTCGAAGTTGGTCAATGTGAACGACGAAGTGGATTGCGTGGTCCTGAGCGTGAACCCCAGCGAGCGCCGGATTTCGCTGGGCATGCGGCAACTGGCGTCCAACCCCTGGGATACCCTGCATGACAAGTATCCAGTGGGAGCGACGGTCGAGGGCCGGGTCCGCAACCTGACCGAGTTTGGCGCGTTCATTGAAATCGAAGACGGAATCGACGGCCTGGTGCACGTCAGCAACCTGAGCTGGACGACGCGGGTGAAGCATCCATCTGAGGTGTTGAAGAAGGGCGACAAAGTTAAAGCCGTCATCCTGGCGATTGAACCGGACAAGCGACGCCTTTCGCTCGGCGTGAAACAGATGCAGCCTGACGTTTGGGATTCGTTCTTCGCGAAACACCGCGTCGGCGACATTGTCCACGGCAAGGTTCTGCGCGTGGCGAACTTTGGCGCCTTTGTCGAGATTGCCGAAGGCATCGAAGGCTTGTGTCACAATTCTGAAGCCATCGACGCGAACGGGCAACCTGCGCATCTGGAACCCGGCAGCGAGTTCGAATTCAAGATCATCAAGATGAATCAGGAAGAGAAAAAGGTTGGCCTGAGCATCCGCGCGGTTGGCGAAGAAGCATCGCGTCAGGAAGTCGAATCGTACAAGCACCACCCGACGTCTTCTTCTTCCTCGTCCTCGTCCAACAGCACCACGATCGGCGATTTGATCTCGTGGAAGCGGGCCGGCGGAGATAGCAACTAACTTCTGTACATGGCAGGGAATTGAAGGCCACCGTCCGCGGTGGCCTTTTTCTTCCCCGCTTGAGTCCGAGAGGAAACCTGTTTCATCTAAAGGCCCATGAATCTCGAACTGGATGGAAAGCGTGCATTCGTTACAGGCTCAACGGCTGGAATCGGATATGCGATCGCGGAAGCATTGGCTCGGGAAGGTGCAGAAGTTGTCGTCAACGGGCGAACGGAAGAGCGGGTCGAGAAAGCGATTAGCGCGATTCTAGCTTCTCATCCACGCGCCAAGGTGAAAGGTCTAGCCGCCGATCTTGGCCATGCCGACGGAATCAGTGCCGCCGTCCAGCGACTCCCCGAGGTCGACATCCTCATCAACAATCTGGCTATTTTTGATCCCAAGCCTTTTGAGCAAATTCCAGACGAGGACTGGTTTCGTTTTTTTGAAGTCAATGTCATGAGCGGCGTTCGCTTGAGCCGGCAGTATCTCCCGGGCATGAAGACGCGGAATTGGGGGCGCATTATCTTCATTTCCAGTGAATCGGCGGTGCAGATTCCTGCCGAGATGATTCACTACGGCATGACAAAAACCGCGCAAATCGCGATTTCCCGCGGCCTAGCGGAGACGACTACGGGTACAGGCGTCACCGTGAATGCGGTGCTGCCTGGTCCGACAGCGTCCGAGGGGGTGACCAAATTTGTCGATCGTATGGCGGCGGCGTCGAAGCAAACGAAGTCCGAGTTTGAGGCAGACTTCTTTCGCAGCATTCGTCCGAGTTCGTTGCTGCAGCGCTTCGCACGTCCGGACGAGGTTGCGCCCCTGGTAGTGTTCCTTTGCAGTCCGCTCTCCACGGCTACCAATGGGGCTGCACTTCGAGCCGATGGCGGCGTGGTACGTTCTATTCTCTGATAGGCCGTTTTTGCCCAGGAGAATGCTTTTTGTTCATCCCTGAGAGAAGAGACTAGCGGACTTCGAAATTCACTCCGCTGCCCGCCAGGATTTTCTGTCCGGGCGCGGGAGTCTGAGTCATGATCATGCTAGCTGCGCTCGGCTCGGACACTGCGGGCGGGGCGACGGGCGCGACTTGCGGCTCACCGGCCGCGAGGGCCGGCGCCGTCGGAAGCACGCTGACTTTACCAACCTTGATGCCGGCATCCTGCAACGCTAGCATGGCGCTGCCTAGCGGTTGCCCGGTGAGATTCGGCATCACATAGACCAAGGGCTCGGGACCGTCGCTCACCAGCAGGCTGATCTTGGGCGCAGCGACATCGCTGGCATTCGGCGGCGGGCTTTGCGAGATCACACGGTCCAGCGGCACGTCCGGCAAATTTACGTGCGCGATCGACCCCAGGCTGAGCCCACGGCGCAGAATGTTCAACTCCGCGACACGTTCGCTCCCTCCGGTCACGTCGGGTATCGCGACACGCAACGGCCCCAGACTTTGCGCTACGCGGATCGACCAGCCGCGCCGCACCTTCGTTCCCGGCAGCGGCATCTGCGTCATTATTTTCCCTTCGGGAATGTCAGGGCTATAGAACTGACGCTCGACCACCACCAGCAAGCCCGAAGCTGCGCCCGCGCGCTCGGCTTCGAGGGGACTCATGCCCACCAGTTTCGGAATGGCTACTTCGCGCCCGTGAATGGCCATGTGCATGGCCGTGAGCGCCGAAATCAGCGCCACCGTCATCAGGACGAGGGCCAAAAGTAGCATGCGGAAAAACTGTCGCATTGCTGGAAATTATATACGCGCAAAGACGGCAGACTCTATAACCCATCGTCGTTCTGCATCGGAGTGCCGGCCTCGTCTTCCCAGGCATTGCCGCATGCATGGCAGGTCCATCCGTGTTTGTACGCGGGAACGGGAACGCCGGCGTAGGCCGTCAGATACGCGAGGGGCTTATTCAGCTCCTCGTTGCTCACGTCGAGCGACTGGCAACGGGGACACGTGGGCTGCTCAAAACTCCCGACGCCTTCAACGTCCAGTATTTCGGGGATCGGCTGGTTCAGAATTTCCTGGGCTGCTTCCGCATCCTCGGCGCGAACCTTCAGTTTGATTCCACCGAGCAGGTTCGAGATGAACCAATCCATGCGGATCATGTTGTCGTCCACGAGGTAAGCCTGAATGCCGGCGGATTCCAGACTGCCTTTAGCCAGCAGCGCTTCGGGCAGATCGCGGAATTGGCGCAGCGTAACGGTTTCGTTGAACTCGAACACGCCTACACCGCGAGGCGGGGCAAGCTCCACGTTGAGGCCACGCTTTGCCATCTCCGCCCGGAGTGCATCCAGGGCTGCTGTGCTTAATTCATCGCCGCTGGCAGCGATCTGGCCAAGTTCTTCGTCGGTCATGGCGGAATACACGCCGCCGATGCGTTCACGTTCTTGTTCAGGCGTCGCCATATCGGAAACGATCGTCGAGTGTGCTTCTCTGCGCGCTTAAACGATCTCGGGGTTAAGCTGACGCGGCCGTCAACTGACCTGCCACACCGTATCCAGCACTGTCCCGTCCACCCACTTCACCACCGCGCACGGACGATCGCCGAGCTTCGGCCGAGCGGGTTTACCGCAGATCTTCTCGACTTCGGTCTTGATGTCCTGAATCGGACGGATCGGCAACTTCGATCCCCGTGCTGTCGCTGCATCGAGGAGGTCCGTACGCCGCGGATTGATCGCAATGCCGCGCTCGGTCACGACTACGTCAATCATCTCGCCCGGTCCCGTCATCGTCGTAACCTCGTCCACGATCACGGGGATTCGATCGCGAAACGACGGCAGCGCGAGAATGGTACATCCGGCAAACAGGCAGTTTTGCCACCCGCCAATGCCGTGTAGTAGTCGCCCATCGGAGTGCGTTACCACGTTCGCGTTAAAGTTTACGTCAACTTCTGTAGCGCCCAACACGACGGCATCGACGAGCGAAGCAAAGTTCCCCTTGCCGTGATAGTTGTAAGAAGTGAACGGCGAAGTGGCTACGTGCCGCGGATCGTTCGCGATCGACTTCACACCATCGAGATCAAACGTTTGTCCATCGAGGATGTAGTCGGTCAGCCCGTCCTGCAGCAACTCGACCAGATACTTCGTCGATCCGCCGCGAACAAAGCGTGCCTTGACGCCATCCTCTTTCATCATCTGCTTCAGATACTCCACGAAGGCCAGCGCGATTCCGCCCGCTCCCGCCTGGAACGAAAATCCATTTTTCATGATTCCGGCCGCCCGCAGAAACTGCGCGACCATTTCGGCAATTCGCAGCCGGTCGGGCGAGCGGGTAATCTGGGTCGTACCGGAAATAATCTTTGCGGGGTCGCCAATCGATTCCACTTCCACCACAAAGTCGACGTTGTTGCCCTGAATCTGCCACGGGACGCAAGGAAACGGCACCAGATTATCGGTGACCACGATCACGCGGTCGGCGTAGGTCGAATCGGCCAAGGCAAAACCTAGCGAGCCACATGCTGACTTGCCATGCGAGCCATCGGCGTTGCCAAAAAAATCGGCGGTAGGCGCGGCAATCACCGCGACGTCGATGTGTACTTCTCCATCCTGAATCGCCTGGTAGCGGCCGCCATGCGACCGCAACACGCCCATGCCACGCATCTTCCCTTGCGTGCAGTAGTCACCCAGCGGGCCGTTCATCGAGCCCTCGATGTGATGGATCACCCCTTTTTCCATCAGTTCGATCGCACTCTTCTGGGAAGGGAATGACGCGCTCGGAAACCACATCAGATCCTTGACGCCGATTCTGGCCGCCGCTTCCAGTGCCATCATCGCAACCTTATCGCCGTCCCGCAGATGATGATGGTTCGAGATCACCATTCCATCGCGGAGCCCGCACTTGCGCAGCGCCGTTTCCAGATCGGGCACGCGCTTATCGCCGGTATCCGGATAATCTTTATTCGAGGAGATAACCGGCGCCGCCTTCCGTCCGCGCGGCTGATATTTTCCCGCGCCCAGGAAGGGAATCTGCGGTTTGCCGTTCACCATCGTTGGCACGGCCCGGCCGACAGCATTATGCGCCAGTTCTACCCGTTCATTTGCCCTGACACTCACGAAATCACTCCCATCGCCTTCGCGCGCTCCACCAGTTTCAGCGCGCGCTGCACTACTGGCGGATCGATCATCTTCGATCCCAAACTTACTACAGCCAATCCTTTGCTCTGCGCTTCTTCAAAAGCGGCAACCACTTTCCGTGCCTTTTCGACCTCGACCGCAGTTGGTTGAAACGCTTGGTGAATTACGCGAATCTGTCCGGGATGGAGGCATCCCATGCCCTCGAATCCCGCCGCGCGCGAGGCTTCCCCCCATCGTCGCAGGCCTTCCATGTCGGCGACATCGCTGAAGACCGAATCGATCGCCTGCACTCCCGCCGCGTGCGCCGCATTCACCACGCGCGACCGCGCATACTGCGACTCACGCCCTTCCGTAGTTTTCACAACACCCAGATCGGCTGTGTAATCTTCAAGCCCAATCGTCAGCGCTGCTACGTTTTCGCTGGCCGTAGCAACGGCAAATGCGTTCTCGATTCCCCGCGCTGACTCGAGGATGGGCATCATCCATATCGGCCGGGTGATTCCGTGCCGCTCCTTGATCTCGGCGATCACGCGATCTACTTCCCGCACCTGCTCCGGTTCCTCGACCTTGGGAATCAAAATCAGATCCGGACTTTCGCCTACGACTTCCGCCAGATCTTCGAGCCCTAGGGGCAACTGGTTAATGCGTACCATGCGCTCGCACGATCCAAAATCAACCGCCCGCAAGGTATTTCGCACCAGGATGCGGGCGGCATCTTTTTCCCGGCGATGCACGGAATCTTCCAGATCGAGAATCACGGCATCCGGACCATGCAAGGAGGCGTTGATATAGTACTTCGGCTCAGAACCCGGCAGATACAGACGCGATCGCCGCAGACGATCTTTTGGTGATGGCGCCGGTAGTGGATGCGGTGCCGGAAGCGAGCGTTTGCCCAGCGCCCCGGCGCGTTCCGCCGCAGCCTCAATGCGAGCCGCGATCACAAACGGCAGAGCGCCCTCATCATGAATCGCCACGCGCGCGTGTTTTACTCCAAGCTCGCCGAGAACTTCTCGCGTCTGTTCGAGAATCGCCGAGCCGTAGTAGGCCGCAACCCGGGATTCCAGTGAGATTTCGACCCCGCCGCTGTTGCGTGCCTCAAAGGCGACGTGCACATCCGACCGAACCTCTTTGCCCCAATGGCCGGCCTCGGCAGAACGCGGGGATGTAGTCTCGAGGGCGCTGGTCATATTTTCCTCAAACGAAACCGTCAACTGACCGTTACTTCAAGTTTGTCCAAAATTGCATCAGTCATCTGCACTGTCGAGGCCGCACCCTGGCTGATCGCTTTTGGACCACCGGTAAAGCGCATCATATCGTATGTCCGGACATTGCCTTCGCGCACTACGTCCGCGATCGCTTCGCGGATGCGATTTGCCTTTTCGTCTTCGCCAACATGATCGAGCATCATCGCCGCCGAGAGAATCATGGCAATGGGATTCACGATGGGGGGATCTAATTCGGCATACTTCGGCGCCGATCCGTGAGTCGGTTCAAATACGGCAACTTCATCCCCTATGTTGCCGGACGCCGCAAACCCCAGTCCGCCGACTAACCCTGCGAATGCATCGGAAAGAATGTCGCCGAAAAGGTTTGACGCCACGATCACGTTTTCTTGTTCAGCCACATCAGCTGCGCGTCGATGTTCGTCGACCAAAGCGCGATGCCCGGATAATTCCTAGCCACCTCTTTGGCTACCTCTTCCATCATGCCCGAAGTCTCGCGCACCACATTGGGCTTCTCGCAAATCGTCACTCCTTTGAAACCACGCTTCTTCGCGTATTCAAAGGCCGCGGTTACGATGCGCTGGGCTGCCTTCCGAGTGATGATGCGGCAACTCACGGCGATCTCTGGCCCTGGCACGCTGGCGAAGGCCTTGAACCGGGGATGGCTGTTCAGCGCGGCGCGTACAATTTCAGGGGGATTCGTCCATTCTACGCCGGCGTACATGCCCTCTGTGCCTTGCCGGAAAACAGTGGTATCGATCTTCGGTTCGTCAAAACCACCATCGGTCTTCTTCCGAATGTAATTCAACGGATTGCCGGTGAACCCGACACATGGCCGCATGCAGATATCAAGATTGAATCTCTGCCGCATGGTCACGATGGGCGAGTAATAGACGTAACCCTTCCCCTGCAGTTCGGGCTCAAGCTCCGCCTGTGCAGCTTTGTTTGGCTTCGACGTGATGGCGCCAAACAAACCCAACTTGTGCTTGGTCAACAACTCGATGGTCCGATCGGGCAGCGCATTGCCCTGCGCTCGCCAGCAGTCCCATCCGATATCGGCATGAATATACTCAGCGTCGAAGCCAACCGCCTTCAAGACCCGTAATGACTCCGGTAAAACCTGATTCCCAATGCCGTCGCCCGGCATGGTAACAACTGTATATTTCGCCATGATGCTCCTTAAGAATATCTACCGCAGAGACGCAGAGATCGCCGAGAAGAGCAAAACTTAAAGACTTCACGCCACGCCCAATCGCTTCGCGACCAGATTCTCCACTCCACCCGCAATCACCAACGATTGGGGCACGCTGCCCAGTGCGGGAAACGTAAATGTCTCTCCACGCCAAGCGATTGTGCTCGAAGTGAAATCGATATTGATCTCGTCTCCGGGAATAATCGTCTTCTGCTTTGCCGCGGTCTCCTCGGCAAATCGCTCTCGCAATTGCGCCACGAATTCCGGAACCTCGATACACAAAAAGCCGTTGTTGAACGCATTCCGCAGATAAGTCTGCGAGAAGCTGGCCGCGATCACCAGCGGAATGCCCTTCGCCTTCAAACACGTGACCGCCTGTTCGCGGCTCGAGCCGGTGCCAAAGTTGAACTGGCTGACGATCACATCGCCGGACTGCGTGCGCGCGGCGAACTGTGGATCGTAATTTTCCATCACCACTTTCGCCATCATCTCCGGAGTCATGTCGTCGCGATAGGTATAGTCTTTGCCGTAGATCGCATCGGTGTTGACGTTATCCTGCGGCATGAATACCAGCCGGCCCTTCACGCGCTGCGGAAAGCCGGACAGGATTGCAACTTTCTCGGGTCCGCCTGATGGTGGTGCCAATTCTGTATAGACGCGCTGCGGCGTACGATTCGCAAACTCTTGCGACCCGCGAATATAACCGGCAATGGCCGATGATGCGACCACCTCGGGACTCGCCAGATAGCACTTCGCTTCGCGCGATCCCATGCGACCCTTGAAGTTTCGATTTGTCGCCGAGATTCCGACTTCACCCGCCTCCAGTAGTCCAACGCCCAGCCCGATGCAGGGCCCGCAGCCCGACGGCAGTGGCAGCGCGCCCGCACCCACCAGCGTCTGCCATATGCCGAGCCTCTCCGCTTCTTCCTGCACCCACTTGCTCGCCGCGCTCAAATAGAACTTCACACCCGAGGCAACTTTCTGACCTTTGAGCACCTTCGCTGCTGCCGCCAGATCTTCCGGCCGCGAATTCACGCACGAAATCAGATACGCCTTCTGGATCGCAACTTGTTTTTGCTCAATTTCGGCCAGTGACTGCATCGCCTGCACGGTATCGGGGCCCGAAACATGTGGCGTTACCTGCGCGAGATCGAGCGTAATCCGAGCCGCATAAGAGGCATCCGCGTCTGGAGCGGGAGGATTTTTTTCCCAATTCGCAATGTCGCGTTCCGTGAACCGATCGCCGCCCACCCCCATCGCTTTGAGCCGCTCGTGAACGTCGCGCAGATACTGGATTGTGACCGCGTCCAGCGGAAACCAACCCACGAGCGGACCCCACTCCGTCGTCATGTTCGAAATCGAAAGCCGCGCGTCCATCGAGAGCGACGCCACTCCCGGACCCGTAAACTCGACAGCGGCGTTCAGGCATTCGTCATGGTTATAGAGGCCGCACAGCGTAATGATGACGTCCTTGCCTGTGACGCCCTCCCGTAAACTGCCTTCGAGCACCACCTGAATCGACCGCGGAATCTGCCACCAGAATTCACCCGTAGCCCACACAGCGGCGGCGTCCGTGCGGACAATCGGAGTGCCGATTGCGCCCAGGGCACCATACATATTGGAATGCGAATCCGATGCGACCACAAACGATCCGGGAACGACATACCCGCGTTCCACCATGATCTGGTGCCCGATCCCTGAACCGACAGGGTAGAAATCCACGCCCTGCTCTTTCGCGAACGCTTCAATCGCGCGGTACTTCTTCAGGTTCGCTTCATCCTGATTCTGGATGTCGTGATCGAGCGCGAATGTCAGTTGATGCGGATCTTTCACCTTCTTCGCGCCGATGCCCTTGAATTTGCTCATCACCGCCGACGTGTTGTCGTGGGTCATGCAGCGGTGCGGACGAATCGTCAGGAAATCCCCCGTCCTGAGCGCGCGCGACGGCCCTTCGGTCATGTGCTTCTGGGCGATTTTCTCAACCACGGTCTGACCCATAGCGAACTCCGAACTCCCGATTACTTCTGCTTCAACTCAAACCCCAAATACATCATCTGCCCGATGTGATGATGCAGATGCGTGGCGCACTGCAGCACCATATCGAAGCGATTGCTTGCGTCTGCCCCCGCCGCCGTGTATTCCCTTGTCCAGTCTTCCGCCGACTGACGGTTGATCGCGTCAACGACCATTTCAATGGCTTGATCAAATCTCTTCAATACTTCTGCCTTGGGTGGCTGCGCCGCCTCCGAAAATTCCCGCGGGCGGTCGCGCACATAGCCCGTTCCCGCGATTTGTGTTCCGATGTAGTAATTCAAGTTACCCGTGAGATGCAGGGCGATGTGGCCAAAGCTGTTGCCGAATGCGAAGGGCTTGGCCCAGAATTGCTCGTCGGTCAGCGGTGCGGCCAACTCGCGAACCACCGCGGCCAGTTTCCTGTAGCGCGCTGCCAAGCTTAATGCGATCGTTTGATTCGAATCCGCCATGAGTTACTCCGGTACAAATGCTAGCGATGTTTCTTGCTGGTTAGACCGGCTGCCTTAATATCCGTCTTCATCAGCGCCATCAATTTCGTCACCGATGCGCACTTTTCCAGATTCCAAATGGCTTCCAACAGCTTGTCCTGCGCTTTTGCGGAAAGCACGCCCTCGGCCAGGGCCCGAAATTTCTCTTCAATTTCAGCATCGCTCAATGGATTTCTCGGGTCGCCTTTTGGATAGTCGAGCTGCTTCGAAAATGTCCGCCCGTCAGTGGTCATGATGTTCACGATCACCCGCTGTAGCGCCGGGAAAACCTTTTCGATTTCGGGATCGGCTACGACCTCCACTTTTTTCAGCTGGGCGCGAATTGTCGGATCCATGATCTTTTTCATCTCGAACTGCGTCGGGGTCACTTGCCGGTCCACCAGTGCCGCCGCCACCACGTAAGGCAGCGAGTGATCGGCTGTTTCCTTGGTATGCGGGTCGTACTTGCTGGGGTCGGAAAGGATGTCCGCCGCGCGCGCCAGCGAACGGATCTGAATCTTTTCCACCTGGTCCGGATGCAGATCGTTGCTCTTGACCAGGTCAAGTACTGCCGAGATCGGGGCGTGCGTCAGCGCCTCGGTCGGGAAAAATTTCATCCCGCACTGCGTGATTCGCCATGACTCGCCCAGTCCATCCGTCAGCAGGTTCTGCTTCCACTCCGGACCGAAACAGTGCACCAATCCTTCCTTGCCGTCGATCACATGCTCGGGGCCGGTGTAACCGCGTTCAGCCAGCAACGCTGCAAGCACGCCGCTCTGCGTCGCAAGGGGATCGACAGTATTTTTCATCATCGTTAGCTTGCCCGCCGTCACCGCACCCATCGTGCAATGCCGCGATGCGGAAATCCCGATCGCGTGCTGAATCTGTTCCCAACTCAAATGCAAGGCGCGCCCCGCCACAATCGGCGAGACAAATGCCGTGAGCGTCGCATGATGCCAACCGCGCTCGCGGATGCCAGGAAATGCCGCTTCGCACAAGCGCATTTCGAATTCGTGGCCCAGAATAAATCCAACGATCAACTCTTTGCCATCGCTCTGCGCTCGCTCGCAACAGGCCATCGCGGCCGGAAAGATATCGGAGGGGTGCGAAGGGTCCTGCTTCCAGTAGATGTCGTTGTAATCCATGCAACGGATCATCAGCGCATTCGCCAGAGACGCCGAAACTGCATCCATCTTCTCGCCCGAACCGATTACGGTCGAAGGCCCGCGCCCGGCAATTTCGTGCAGCACTTCGAGCGCGAGGATCACGTCATGTTGCCGGTATCCGCCGAGCGCGCAGCCCACGGAATCAAGCAGAAAGCGCTTGGCCTGGTAGACCGCATCCTGCGAGAGTTGCGCATATTGCAATCCCGCCGCCCAGCGGGACATCGTCGCCGTGATCGTTTCTTTGCTGGTTGTTTGTGGTGTCGACAAGGACATCTCCTGGAGGAGCAACTTTCGGCCGTCAGTTCTTAGTTCAACCTTACTTGACTTTCACGTTTTTTGGATTCTTGAACGGCAGAAACGCCATGAAATCGGCGTGATGCACAATGAACGCTTCGGTGGTGCGCTTCACCAGATCGCCTTCGGCCGCGTGCGCGGCGATGATGTGGCACACGGCGTCCGGCACACCGCACTCCATCGCCAGCGCGACTCCCGTGAACGGATGCCGCAATGCTTCTCCGCGCTCGCTTTGCCGGCTCTTACCATCCGGACCGATCTCATACTCCAGCAGTTTGCCGACATCCGCCAGAATCGCGCCGGCAATCACCACATCGGCGTCGATCGGCAGCGCGCGGCCCATGAAGGCCGTCATCGCCTTCGCGCTGTCTCGCGCAATGTGGACCACGCAGCGCTTGTGTTCCATGAAGGTAATGGGACAATTGGGAACGAGTAAAGTAAAAGGAATCTGATTCAGGTCATCCGGCTTGAGCGGACTGCGTTCAAGCGCCTTGATCCAGGCTTGCGTTACCTGCTCGCGCAGCTTCGTATCGCTGATCCATTGAATTTCGGGCCACAGCCGTTCGACGGCCTCCCGCATGGTACGGCCTCCCTTACAAGACTCAATAGATTATCGGAGTTCAAGCAGATGCGTCGAGCGGACGCGCCACGAGAGTCTGCCACACGAAACCAGGTGAGAAAAAACGCGGTGAGAGTCTGGCTTCGGGAGGCTCTCTCTTACAGGTGCAGTTGTGCTTGTTACGTCACCGGGCGACAATCGGCTTTGCGGCGTGGAGTCATTCGCGATGATAGAGGCGAAAGGCCACTTGGACGGCAGCTTTGACCGGGACAGGCTTGCCATTCTTGGTTGCGGGGGAAAACTTCCAGTTCTTAACGGCTTCGACAGCGGCCGTATCAAACGCGGGGCTAAGCGAGCGAAAAACCGTGATGTTGCGCGCCACGCCGTCGGTGCCAACAATAATATTTAATACAACTGTCCCTTCGTGACCTGCCTTCCTCTCGTTTGCAGGATACTCGGGCTCGGGAGCGTAGGTCGGCTGCGGCGCGTTGATACAGTTGGAGGAATCGGTTTCGTCGCCACGAC
>JBEKLO010000051.1:0-66357 GCA_050010155.1 Terriglobales bacterium | reverse complement strand
TCGTCGAAGATCTTGCTGCCGCGCTCGATCAGGTCAAGATGCCCATTGGTAGGAGGGTCGAATGATCCGGGATAGATGGCTTTGATGCGCTTCATCGGGGCCCTCGGTTGACGACATGGTCAACGAAAGGAGGATTGTATGCGGGGGGAAGCGGGAATGGCAATCGGAGGGATGCGTTGTAGGGATGGAAGATCGTGGTGCTGAGTGCCTCGTCGGCGGGCGGGGGGCGGACGAAGGCGTCCGCCCCTACGTGAGCATGATTACCTTCTTGCCGCAGGCACCTTCGTTGCTTCCGCTACTGATGGCATCGTCGTCACTCGTCCCTGTGTACCGGTGGCCTGCGCCGGAACGACTGCCGGAGTTGGAGTCGCAGCAGATGGCGTCAGTCCGAGCGCTTTGCGCACCTCGGCATCGAGCTTGGCCATGGTGTCTTTGTTTTCTTTCAGGAAAGCGCGGGCGTTCTCGCGTCCCTGCCCGATACGTTCGCCTTTGTAGCTGAACCACGAGCCCGACTTCTCAAGGATGTTGCTGTTCACGGCAATATCGAGCAGATCACCTTCGCGCGAAATGCCTTCGCCATAGAGAATGTCGAACTCGGCTTCGCGGAAGGGAGCGGCCACCTTGTTCTTCACGACTTTGACGCGGGTGCGCGATCCGGTGACCACGTCTCCTTCTTTGATGGCCGCGATGCGGCGAATATCGATGCGCACCGACGAATAAAACTTCAGCGCGCGGCCGCCGGTCGTCGTTTCCGGGTTGCCGAACATTACGCCAATTTTTTCGCGGATCTGGTTGATGAAAATCAGGCAGGTGCGCGACTTGGCAACCGTTCCCGTCAGCTTGCGGAGCGCCTGTGACATCAGGCGCGCTTGCAGGCCCATGTGGCTGTCGCCCATTTCGCCGTCGAGTTCGGCCTTGGGGACGAGCGCCGCCACCGAATCCACCACCAGCACGTCGATCGAGTTCGAGCGCACCAGCGCCTCCGTAATTTCGAGCGCCTGCTCGCCGTAGTCGGGTTGCGACACCAACAAGTTGTCGACGTCCACTCCAAGTTTTTTGGCATAGCCAGGATCGAGCGCGTGCTCAGCATCAACGAACGCCGCCATGCCTCCAGCTTTTTGCGCCTCGGCAATCACCTGCAGGGCAATCGTCGTTTTGCCCGACGATTCCGGCCCGAAGATCTCCACCACGCGTCCGCGCGGCACTCCACCCACGCCCAGCGCGGCATCGAAGGAGATCGCGCCCGTGGAAATCACTGCGATCGGGACGATGGCTTCCTTCGATCCCAGCCGCATGATGGACCCTTTACCAAACTGCTTTTCAATTTGCGCGAATGCGAGCTCAATTGCCTTGGTGCGCTCGTTGTTGCGATCCTCGATTGCTCGGCTTCGCTCGGTACTCCGCTCTTCGGCCATGATGGCTGCTCCTCAATTTATTGAATCTGGAATCTGAGCCTACACCCGCGAGCTGGAGCGGGACGTGTTGGCTGTCACATCCGTTTTGGTCAGTTTAGCATGAAGCGAATAAAAGGCGAATCATATTCTATTGCCACAGATGATTCCGGGGAGGGCAGAAGTCAGAAGTCAAATTGCAGAAGTGAGAATCCCTCGGGAAACTTCTTCAATTTTACTTCTGACTTCTGACTTGCCCTTTTCTTGCTAGACTCGCGGTATGGATGAAGACACGCGAAACGGGGGTTCCGAGCGAGGCAAAACTCTGGGCGGCCCATCGCTCTACCTGGTCGCTACCCCCATCGGCAACCTCGAAGACATCACGCTGCGCGCCCTGCGCGTGCTCAAAGAAGTGGACCTGATCGCCTGCGAGGACACTCGCCAGACCTTGAAGTTGCTCAGCCATTATGGCATCCAGACGCGGCTGGTCAGCTATCACGAACACAACGAGATGACCAAGGCTGCGGAACTGGTTGTCGACCTTGAAGGCGGCGCCAAGATTGCGCTTGTGACCGATGCGGGCATGCCCGGCATCTCGGACCCCGGCTTTCGGCTCATCGCGCTGGCGATTCGGCATCACGTGCCGGTTATCCCGATTCCCGGAGCGTCGGCCTTCCTGGCGGCGCTGGTCGCGAGCGGCCTGCCCACCGATTCGTTTCGCTTCAGCGGCTTTCTCCCTTCCAAAGCCGGACAGCGCCGCAAACTTCTAGAGAGCGTGAAAGACTCTCCGCGCACGCAGGTATTCTACGAAGCCCCGCACCGGCTGCTGGAGACGCTGGCCGACGTTTCCGAGGTCCTTGGGGAATCCCGACACGTGGTGGTCGCCCGCGAAGTAACCAAGATTCACGAAGAATTCCTGCGCGGCCGCGCCGGAGAAATTCTCAAGCAACTGAAAGCCCGGGGATCCGTCAAGGGCGAGATTACGCTGCTCATCGCGAAAGCTGAAGAAGGAGCGGCGCCGGCCGCGTCGGAAACCGTAAGCCTAGCCCAGCGGGTGCGCGAAATCATGAAGGAAGAGAAAGCAGACGAAAAAGCTGCGCTGAAAAAAGTAGCCAAAGAGCGCGGCATCGGCAAGAGTGAAGCCTACCGGGAATGGCAGCGGGGAAAGTGATCCCTACTTTCCCGCCAATTCTTTCTTCACCGCCTCGCTGACTACCTTGCCATCGACGCGCATCCCGGCCGCGGCGAACCGGGCCATCGCGGACTTCATCACCGTCCCCATATCTTTCAGAGCAGGAGGAGGCGTCATCTCAGCAATCGCCGCGCGCACTCCGGCTACGATCTCTTCTTCGCCGGCGGCTTTGGGCAAGTAGTTTTCGATCAGTTTGATTTCGGCGGCTTCTTTGTCAGCCATCTCCTGGCGTCCGCCCTTTGTGAACTGCTCGACCGAGTCCTTGCGCTGCTTGATCAGCGTGGAGAGCACTTGCTGCGACTCTTTGTCGTCGAGCGGCGCCATCTTCTCAATCTCGCGGTTCTTAAGCGCAGTCTTAACCATGCGCAAACAGGAGAGCCGCTGTTCCTCGCGTGCCTTCATGGCCGCGACAATGTCTTTCTGAATCTGGTCGATGAGGGGCATGAGGGGATTATAGAACGAGGTCAGAAGTCAGATTGCAAAAGTCAGAAGTCAAATTGCAGGAGTGCCCCTCGCACCCCTGCTGGCGCTAAAGGCTTTTGATCTTACTTCTTGCGCAACTGGCGATGGCTTCGTACGGAGCGCACCATCGCACGGCCGAGTTCCGCGCCCTGTTCACGCGCGTTCTAGCCGATGTGAAGGAGTTCATCGGCACAAAGAACGACGTGCTTGTGCTGACCTCATCCGGCACCGGTTTCATGGAAGCCTCGGTCTCGAACCTGACGTCTCCCGGCGACCATGTGCTGGTGTTGACCGCTGGCAAGTTCGGCGAGCGCTGGGTCGCGCTGGCTAAGGCCTTTGGCTGCGAAGTCGAAACCGTGACCGCTCCCTACGGCGAAACATTTTCGCTGGACGACGTGCGCCGCAAGCTGACGCCCGAGATCCGCTGCGTCTATATGCAGGCAACCGAAAGTTCGACGGGTGTGCGGCATGACGTGGAGGCAATCGCGAAACTGGTGCATGCTTCTTCGGGAGCTCAGCCCGACACTCTGCTGGTAGTCGACGCGATCACGGGCCTGGGCACGACTCGTCTCGATGTGGACGGCTGGGGAATCGACATCATCCTCGGCGGCTCCCAGAAGGCGCTGATGATCCCGCCCGGATTGTCCTATGGCGCCGTCAGCGAGCGCGCCTGGCAGCGCATGGAGCACACGTCCTCGCCGCGCTATTACTTCGATCTGCGGAAGGAACGGAAATCGGCCGCCAAGGCGGAGACCTCCTCCACGCCCGCGACCGCCCTGTTTGCCGGACTAGCCGCGGCGCTTGATTACGTGCGCCAGATGGGAGACGGAAGTCTAGCCGCCGGCCGCGACGCGCTGATTGCGAACGCGGAACTGTGCGCGGCGATGACGCGCGTAGGAGTCGAAGCGCTAGGACTGAAGCTATTCGCGCCAAGTTCTCCGTCGGCCGCGCTGACGGCGGTCGCGCCGCCTGCGGGTACCGACTCTACGGCGATCTGCAAACGCTTCCGCGAGCAGTTTGGCGCGGTCGTGGCCAACGGCAATGCGGAGATGAAGGGCCAGCTTTTCCGCATCGCCCACATCGGCTACTACGACTATCTCGACACCATCGGAGTGCTAGCCGCGCTCGAGCAAGTACTCGCGGAGGTCACGGGGAGGGCAGTCGAGTTTGGAAGCGCAGTGCGGGCGGCGCAGGAAGTTTATACGCGGGGGACCGCCAAAGTGTAGGGTGCGGAGAAGACAAAGCAGATCCTTCGCTTCGCTCAGGATGACAAACCTTATTACGACCAAGCTTGGTCGTCAAATCCTATGAGCGCGACGAAAAAGCGTTAGGAATCCATCGCTTCGCGCCGCAGCTTCCGGCTTTCGGCCAGCAGCGCCATCGAGTGCATCAGGTTTTGCAGGGTGACAATTCCCACCAGTTGCTCTTCGTCGACGATCGGAATAATGCTGAGATTGCGGGCAGAGAGCTTGCGAAATGCGGAGGCGAGCGACTCCTGCTTGGCAGCGACGTCGAAAATACGGTTCATCACGGCTTGCACGTAGCCATTGCCTTCGGCGCGCAGGGCTTCGAGAATTTTCTGCCGCGAGACGACTCCAACCATGTCGCTTCCGCGCACCACCGGAAAATCGTCCTGCAGCGTATGGACGGCTTTTTCCAGCGCGTCTTCCAGCGTATCGGCGGGCGAGAGCGTGGCGAAGTCTGTGAGCATGACTTCTTCCAGACGGACACTCTGCAATACGGATTGAAACACCGCCGATCGCTCTTCGAGTTGTGCGCCCACGAAGAGGAAGAATCCGATCATCACCAGCCACCAGTTGCCGAGGAGGATTCCGACCATCATGAACAGAATAGAAAAGACGTGGCCGATGCGAACGGCGCGCTGAGTGGCATGAACCAAATCTCCGCCGCGCATGAACAGAGCGCGCAGCACGCGGCCTCCATCCATGGGATACGCCGGCAAAAGGTTAAACAGTCCGAGGTAGAGGTTCGCCCAGACGATGCTACGCAAGAGCGCGCTCGAGTGGAGAAGCGGTCTTGCGGTGAGCGAAAAGCCAGGGATGGCCGCGAGCAGAATGAGTGCGGCTAAACCGGCGATCATAAGATTGACCAGCGGCCCGGCTACGGCGATTCGGATGTCACGCTTCCAGGCGTTGATGGGGTCAGGAATCGCGTGGGCTTCGTCGAGAACGGTGATGCCGCCGATGGGGAGCAGGATGATCCCCTTCGCCGCAATGCCTGACCCGCGCGCGACCAGAGCATGACCCAATTCGTGCAGCACGACGCTGCCAAAAACGATGCCGACCAGGGCGAGGCCGCGCAGGGCGGTGCTTGCATCCTGAGTGGCAGCTTCGGTTCCCCACACAAACACCAGCAGGAAGAAGAAGGTAAGGTGAACGCGGATTTCGATTCCGAAAATACGTCCCAGCGGGATGGACCAACTGCGCATCGACAGGCCTATCAGTATTCTATCTACCCGATAGGATGTTGCAAACAAGGCAAGTGATTGATTTTATTACTTGAGTTTGGTGCATCAGGTGCACACTTTGCGCCGTACTGACACAAAATCGCCACAAAAATTACCGCTCCAGCCTTGTCTTGACCCGCAAAAAAACCGCGCGGGGTATGGTGAGTTTTCTGCGGCTTCGCTTGTGCATGGTCTCGGGTTTTAGCCGGATGAGGCGGCCCGGTTCGTCCTGAAAAATGCGGACGGTTGTCCATCTGGAGCAGCCCAACAAAGCGGATGCCTCGGCCACGGAGAGCACAGGCGGCAATCGGTCCGGGTCAACCTCCATTTTCTTAGGGACTCGCTTTGGGTATTTCGCAATGACCATTTTCAGATGCTCCGGGCCGTCTCCCGCGTCACCGGGTGACCGTATCTCTGTGCCAATACAAGCGGCGGTATCGCTCACCGTTGACCGGCTTTGGCGCAAGGTAAGTGCCAAGCACCTCATTGACCCGGCTCTCTCGCTGCGCACCCTTGCGGTCCGAGTTGAATTTTATCCACCCGTTGTATCTCTTACTATTTCGCCGCGCCAAGATGCGGCAGTAATGACCCTTGAGGTGTCCAGGCTTCGTGAACTTCTGCCCGGTTCGCTTTGCGGCCCGGACAGCATAGATGAGGGAGTCCAGGGCGGAGCATTTAGCGCGGGAACTGGCACGCAGATGCTTGTCCGCTAGCGCGAGGATTTCGGGTTGGGCGGCCACGTGCTCCCGTAACGCGATTAGGGATGGCTCAAGGGAATTGTCTGACCGGGCAATCACGTCCTCAACAAATGGCACCACCCAAGACATCTCTTCTGGCTTCAACGTGCGCCGTCGCGTACTGCGGGCGGGGCTTATCTGTGGTGGAGGCGGGGGTGCGAGTTGTGACACTTCGATGCGGAGCGCGCGGGAAATCTGGAGCCGGTTGCCTTTCTTTTCCCAGCGCCGTGTAACCACCTTGGTGCCAAAAATCGCGTCCTCTTCACATTGAATCATCTTGAATAGGCCGTGGCGGTCAAACGTGGGGTAGAGAATCACGGCAAGGCGAGAAAAGATTGTGGCGAGGTTCTGATTGACCACGCCGGTTTTCTTGCGCAGAAAACTGGTTAGAATTTCCGTGTCAGCGGGCCGCCCCTTGTGCCGCAACCACGCGACTTGGTTTATGTATTCCTGAAAAATCCCCGGCTCTCTCTGGAGCAGCTCCAGCGCGCGGCGCGCGGTGTGGTGTTGCGCGGTCCTGCGTTCAAGCAGTGTGGTTACCGCGTCATTCGTCGCCATGTCAGTGCATCCTTTCAATGTTCTTACAGTACCCGCGCCACCTCCGGGCATACAGCACCAAAGGTCTTGGTTACCTCCCGGACTTTCTCAGCGCGTTGCTCATGTGCCGTTCCACTACGTCCGCGTGCTTGTTCAACACGCCCTCCATGCCGTCCGCGTCAAGCGCGCTCATGTGGTTGGTCATGGTCACGTGGACGTGGGTGTCCCCTCCAGGGCCGCCACCCAAGTTGGAGGCGCGTGAGAGGTTATCCATGATTGGCTTGGGTAACACGCCCTCACCCGGAGTTAGCTTGGCGGGCACTACGTCACCCGTCTCTACTCCAGGCACCACGCCGCCTTGCTCAAAGCCCATGACGCTTGCAAAGGCCATTGCCGCCATGACCGGTCCCATGATGGCACCCACGGGGAATGGGATGCGCGGTGTCGGTGGTTGCAAGGTCCGGGTAGTCCCGGATGTGCGGCTCTTTAGCGCCCGCGCGGACGGGGAAAACGCGCAGCCCTCGGGCCGCGTTGTGGAGTGCGATGTCCAAGAAGCTCATTGGCCCACCCCATCCCTCAACCACAGTAAGCGGCGGTGCGGCTCTCCGTTGACCTTCGTTTCTGCGATGCGGCATCCTAAGAGGGCATTGGCCCGCCCGGTGAGCCGGGGTCCAGTGCTGTCTGCTTTGAACTGAGCGAAGCCGTTGAGCCTCGGGTTGTGACGTTCTGCCGCGCGGCAATAGAGCGGGTCCAGTGGGCGCGGCAAGGTGCAATATTTCTTCTCTTTCGTCTGCACGGTGTCTTGAGCGTGAGTTAGGTCTGAGCTGATAGAAAAATGTTCGCGCCGCCGTGCGGTTGCTCTTTTCTTGAACCGCCTCTGAGCAAGGGCAAAAACTTCCGGCTGCGTTCTGGCGTGGTCTAAGAGCCACTTGAGCAACTCGTCTTGCGGGTTTGGCGCTCCGGCAACCAACGCCTCAATGAGCGGCAAGACAAATGCGGCTTCCTCCGGCGTCACCGTAATATGCCGCTTGCTGCGCTCGTTTGGCACAATCGGCTCTGGCACTGGGGGAAGTGCAATCAGCTCAGCTTGGGTTGCTTCACTAGCGCGGAGTAGCGCGATATTTTTCTTCCCACGGCTCCCCGATTCAACCCAAGTTCCTAAAATCCTATCGGCTTCGCAGTCACGCGGCCTCATCATGCCATTGTTAAGTGCGGGATAAAGTAAGAGTGCAATGCGGCTCACCAAGGCAATGGTCTTGTCATTCAGCATGAATTTGCCAATGACGTTCCAGCGTCGCCCGCGTAGGAATTGAAAGAGCGACTCGGCCGAGCAGGCGCGCTTTCTCTTGTGCAGCCAAAACAACCGACCCACCAAGACAGCAAAAAAAGTTGGATTTGCGCGGAGGACATCCCGAGTCAACCGCGCGGTACGGTGCTCTGCCCGTCGCTCCAGCAGAATCGTGACGGCATCGTTTGTTTCAATCATATTTCTCCTCCGTTTAATTCAGGGAACACAATCCGGTGCTCGGTGAGCACCATTTCAGTTTCGCGTTCGCCTTGGTGCTTGCGCCCGGCCCCGCGCGGCCCGCGATGTTGCGCGCCTTGTGTGAGCAGCGGCACGTACACATGTGGCAACCGCCGCTCGGCCAAGATGGCTTGCACGCACTCCGCAACAAAATCCTTAGCGGTAAGTTGGCAGTCTCGCGCGGCTTCCTCCAACTCGTTATGCAGCGCATCCGGTAATGCCAGCGTAAGATTCAGTTCCGTTTCGCCCTCCCCAGGTTCAAAAAATGGGGCCGCTTGCGACAGCCCCATGCACGTTCCTTTTCGACCCCGGCGCTTTTACTCTCGGGCACGCCAGAGGCCCGTCCGCGCTTCCCCCGCGCACGTTACCGTGTCGCGGTTCCCCTGCATCGGCTAGGGGCAGAAAAACTTGAGATAACATTTCCATAAATGCCTTGAGAAAAAATCAGGGCCGCTCCCCACGGCCCCGAATCAGTTACGAAGCGCTGATATTGTACTGTTGGATTGCCTCAGACCGTCTCACACGCCCATCCGTACGGCGATAGGCCAAGAGCACGATTTCACCTTGCAACGCCTTGGGTTGGTCCAGGACCTTGACGTTAATGCCGCTCCCACCTCGGTCTCCAATCAGGTAACCGCGCTTAAAGTCCCCGAAGAGGACCGGAGCAGCCGAGCGGGCAGCCGTGGGCATGGAGGCGCTGTACTCAACCGGGTAGCCGTGTAGGAAGTCCTGCTTTCCAACGCGCTGCCATACAGGGTTGAACAGGTTGCTCTGTACCTGTGCTTTGCGGATGCCGATGGAGGTTAGCCGCGACATCAAGAAAGATGCGTTGGCGTGATACACGGCATTGAGTGTGCCGAGGAGGTCCAGGGTGCCCGAGATGCTCACAAGGTTGCCATTGGAATCCGGCTCCTCTGTGACGCCCGCGCCCACGTTGCCGATGAGTCCCTGTGCCTGTCCCGTGCCGGTGCCGTTGACGTACAGATTCTCCTCATACATCTGTTGTCCGAGAATCAAATCGTCAACCGTGGTAGCTTGGAACGCTGGCACGTCCTGTGCCAACTCCCAAGAAAGTGTCTCGTTGTTGCCCGCCATGAACGCGGACAGCGTGAAAGTCCCAAGGGTCATGTCGGACTCTGTGAAGGATGCGGTTTCAGCCTTCGCAGTAGTCGCGCCAAAACTGGCCTTGACGGGGAATTTAATGTCACTCGTAGTGGGAATGACCGAAGCCAAACGGCGGACGGCCATTTCTTGCGGAGCGAGTGGCACGATTTGGTCATCCACGATGGAGGGCACGGCATAACCGCCCGTAGGACCACCGCCGCTCTCATACAACGCGGCCCCAATCTCTCTGCCGTTGGACTGGACGTACTTGATAAAGTCCGCCATGTACTCACGGCTGAAAGTTTTCGGTTGGAGTTTTTCGACACCGCTAGGCCGCGCGTCGGTCAAGAGAGCACCATGCGCGCCAATCATCCGGGTAATGCTGTTGTTTTTTTCCCAGGTGGCAATTTGTGGATTCGTGAAATTGACAACGGCCATCTGGGAGTCCACATCTGTGGACTCGGAGGCTGTCAGGGGACGGCGTGCTTGCTCGGCAGAGGCCACGATGGAGTCAGCCTTTGCCAATGCCGTTTCGCGCATCTTGCGCAGTTCAGAAATATTTGACATTTGAAAATTCCTTTTTAGCCCCGTGGGGCGGTTCCGTCTGCCACGTTCCGAGGGCAATACAACGCAGCCCGTTACGTGTTTTCCGGTCGAGATGTCACGCCTAGTGTCCAGGTCTCAGCGGGCGGACTAGCGTGACTGACTCGGCCCCTTTGCTCCGAGCAGTCCGATACAAACTTGTTGGGGGCCGGTGTCAGCCGCCCCCATGCCGGGCCGATGCTACAGCCGGGCAAAACTTGATAACTTGGCACTTCACGCGGCGTATCTTGCGCCGTGGGTGACGCGCTTGCCGTGGCATGACAAGCGCGTCCGCGTTTTCATGCGGCCCTCCAGAGCTTCAACCGTGGTGCGTGAGTACGTCATAGTGTCTTTCCCTCCGTGCCTACCACGGGCCGGGCTAATCAGTTCGTGCGCGTATCCGGCAGCGCGTGCAATTTCTCTAACCACGCGGAGCTGTCACCCGTTGCCTCGGGCGGTGCGAGTTCCTTGGCCGCGTACTCCACAAAGTGTGGAACCGCGCCCCAAAAGGCGTGCAACGTCGCCGGGTCAAAGGCACAAGGCAGCCCATCCACCACGCCGTCTGTGAACGTCAACAAGCCGATATATCTTGAGCGCTGCTTTGCCAACAGGACCGCGCACTGAGGTGCGATTTTTTCATCGAGGTTGAGCAAGTCGAGCGTGGGCGTGCCGTCCTCATGCGTCCCAAGCAGGACGCCACAAGCAAGCTGTGCGCCCCAGGCCATTTGGTTCTCGCGTTCTCTCGTTGTGTCCATGTTTTCTCCGAGTCCTGACTGTACAATCGGATGCATAAGCAAAAAGATAAGTTGCTAAGCAAAATTTTTTCTACTTGGCAATCACCCACGCCTTGCGCCCGTCTTTGTCCACCTCACGGGCAAACCCTTGCTCTACGAGTCTGCGGCAGATGCCGTGTATCAATGCCCAAGGGTTGGTTTTCTCGGAGAGAGGCTCATCCAACTGCTTAAGGTATTCGTGAATTTCCCGAGTGGTTAACGGGGCGCGCTTGAGGGCCAACAGGCCGCGTACTTTCTCGGTCGCTCCAGGCAGTATCAGGTTCACGATGGCCTCAGCCTTCGTGGTGCTTTGGTCCAGCACAATTCTCCCCTTGTGCTTGTAGTCTGCCCCTATCAGTGTTTCCAGAGCGTGCGCGCGGGCTTGGATTGCCTTGATTTCCGCGTCAATCCGCTCCCGCTTATGCAGCGCGCTTGTGAGTGCGTCCATCGTGGCCTCGTAATCTTTGTCATAATTCTTCATGTCTTAGGTAGATTATTATTGTATAAGTGGTAAGTCAAGCACAAAAGAAACGGCTGAGGTACGTCTCGCGTTGGCTCTTGTCCAGGAACCTAGTGATGAGGTTGCGGGCAAGCTGTTTTTTGAAGCCAAACAGCGCCCGGAGTAGCCCCTCATTTATTCCACGTGGCCGTGACTAGCGAGTCCCACGCCACAGGTGAATTTTCCCGCATCAGCCGGTTTAGCAGAGTGCGCCGAAACCGCTTAATCCACTTAGTCTCGGCAGCCAATGCGACCGGGGTCTTGTCCGGCGTGGTCATGTCTTGCCGATATAAGGCCCTACAGCGTTTTTGACCATACTGTGAGGCCATGCGCGCGCTACTCGCGCTCATATCGCTTCCTAGCGCAAAGTGCTGTTTTTTCGTGCTGCAAACAAACCTAGTTACAATGTCTCAATTTGAGATTTATTCTCATGTACGTAAAAAAAACATTTGCGGAGGTCTTTATACAAGGCACTCCCAACATTTCCAGACACCCCCACCATCTACATCTCCCGTGGCCGCCCGATTCTATTGCCTTGCCATCTAACCACCCAAACCCTACGAAGAACTTCGTTCGTAGTAGGGGGTGAGTGGTTCACTGTGTTACCAACCACCCACCACTACTCTCTTATCTATAGGGCGGTGGGTGATTTTAGGCAGACCTCTTGACGCCGCCTGTGGCCGTTGAGGCTCACCTCCAATTCCGGTCTCATCCTGTCCACCTCACCACACCACGAAGAACGTTAGTTCGTAGTGGGGTGGGGAGTGACGGTGAAAGAATACCTATAATTCCGCTAATGATTCCGCTAATGGAAAGCGTTCCGCCATTAACCGTTTCCTATACGGAGGCGGAACGGTTTTAGGCCATGCCGCTATCATTCCGGTAATCATTAGCGGAATTAGTTTCGCTTGGGCTGCGTAACTGTAAGATTGCATTGTGTTTAGGAGCCTTTATCTGATTCTAAAGGGTTTAGCCTATAGTGACACCTCCAATCCGGGTCTCATCCTGTCCACCTCACCACACTACGTAGTGCTTTAGCACGTAGTGGTGTGGGGAGTGACGGTACAAGAAATATGCTGTCCACCATTAACTCCTTCCTTAGAGGTGGTGGACAGTTTTAGGTGTCCATTAACTGTCCGGTTAGACCGTTAATGGACAGCAAATTAACTCCGTTTTACCCCCCGGCCTTGGAAAATCTAAGGGTGCAATCCTTTCGTGCCTTGACAGGTCCGCGTACTCAACCGAACCTAAAACCGGATGGGGTAAAGTAGGAGCAGTCTATGAGTTCATTTATGGCGGTCGCGGTTGGGCCGGACGCTGTTGAGAAGATAAGGGCCATCGTGCGCTCGCACCCAGACGGCATCACTCTTGAGGAGATTATGGGGCGGTACGGCTTCACAAACAGTAACGCGGTCCGCGCGGCGCTGCGTGTTCTGGAGGAGCAAGCCGGTCCGGCCATCCGCTACGGCGTACCGCCAATCACCGCGCCATCGGGAGGTCCACAACATGCCGATTGATTGCCCCAAATGCGAGGGGCGGCCTATAGAACATTTCAGCCCCGCACAACTCAACAAAGCATTGGAGAACAACGAGGTGCTGACACTGCATTGCTTCAACTGTGACCACAGTTGGCCTCTATCGGGGACAGGCATAGAAGATGCGCTCAGCCTTCGCTGATTCATGCTAGAATTCATCGCGCCATGCCAACCCAAGCGCGAATCTCTCCGTCCGCCATGTCTGAAATTGAAGCCGCGTTCAAGGTTTATTGTAGTGCTGTGGAAAGCAGCGACCTAACTTTCAGCTCTCAGTCTACATACGTGGACAGGGCTTATAACTTTCTGCGGCGGCTCAAATATGATTTTGACCCCGGCTCCCGCCTAGCTCCGTATTCACCCGTTAAGCGAAAGAAAGACCTGCTAGCTTCCTGACTCGGGGCCTCCGTTTTTAGTTCTTCCACGTGGCCTCGATTAGCTCATCCGCGCGGTCCTGCCGAACCTTGGCCCATTGCGAGTAGTGCTTTTCCGTTGTGGTGATGGAAGTGTGCCCGAGGAACCGTGATACCTCCTCCATCGGCACGCCTTTGCTAAGCGCATGGCACGCGAAGGTGTCACGCAGTCTGTGGCTCACCATGTGGCCTTGGCACCTCACGCCGCCGCGCGCAAAGGCCCAACTGATGTGTTGGCCCTGTACCTTGGCAAAGTTTGTCGGTGTGGCCTTCCCGCTGTAAAAGAGGTACTCGCCTTCCTTGTTGGCGGCGGCTTGGATTTCCTTAGCCACGTCCCACGGCAAACCCACGCGAACGTGGACGCCTGTTTTCTGCCGCGAGGTGATGGCGTGCGCCTTTTTCCGCTTGTGGTCCATGACCAATTCACTTTTACGAAGGCAAGCCGCGTCCCGGTTGGCTAGGCCGGTCCAGCGCATGAGCTGTATAATCGCGCGCACTCGCTTTGTCTTTGCCGCCGCAAGCACGCGGTCATATTCTTTGGGGGTCAGCGGTGTGGTGGGCGGCTCATCCACTTTGATGGGGTCCAGCTTGGGCACACGCGTGAGCCATCCGGCAGCGTGGCAGTAGTTGAGGAACACGCGCACAATGAGTTGGGCAACGTGCTGTGTGCTTGTGGAGGGATAACGCTCAGGCCACATGGCCTTGTAATCCGTCATCAGCTCCAGGGTGAGACCTGCCACGGTGAATACGCCGCGCCCCTCGCAGAACGTGATGAGGCGTTGTGTCTCCAGCTCATACTTGGACAGTGTGCCCGGCGAAACGCTCTTGACCCGCTTGCCCTTGATGAAGGCGTCACGGGCATCTTGGAGGGTCTTGCCGGTGCTTCGCGCCACCACTTTTTCCGGCTCATCCGCCTTAACCAGATTAGCCACTAATCGCTGGACAGTTTCCTTAGCGGCAGTCCAGCTCCGCGTCCCGGCCTTGCGCCGATACCGTTTGCCGTTCATAGTCCAGCGTAGATGCTTGCGGCAGCGGCAAGAGGGATAATCCTCCCCCTCATGCTTGTGCGGGCAGTCTGAGGAGTGCCGGACGTAGATGATAATCTCGGGTGCGCTAATCATGAAAACAGTCTGCCACAATTTGACACAAAAAACAAGGCACCAAAGGTAATAAGCAGTGTTTATGCGGATGCAGTGCACTAAGTGGGAGTATTCTATCTACTTAGACACCGATTGACCCTGTGGAGATGCGAAAAGCGAAATCGGAAGGGCCGGGTCGAACGGGACAAAGCGCAGGCACAAACGTATGCGAGTGATTGCAGGCCAGTACCGGCGACGGACGTTGCGATCGTTACCCGGCCTCGAAATCCGTCCCACGTCGGACCGGTTGCGGGAGACGCTGTTTAATGTGCTCTGCGCGGGCAATCCGGAGTCTCTGGCGGAGACGAGATGGCTCGACCTCTATGCAGGAACCGGCGCAGTCGGTATTGAGGCGCTGAGTCGCGGCGCGCGGATGGTGCACTTTGTCGAGTTGTCGAAGCCGGCGGCCGATCTGATTGCCGCGAATTTAAAGTCGCTGGGGATTGCGGGCGGGTTCCGGATCGTGAGGGGCGAAGCTGGGAAAGGCCTGCGGCAATTGGAGGAGGCAGGGAACATCACCGATTTTGTGTTTCTCGATCCACCCTATTCGCTGCGGGACGAGTATGCGAAGACGCTGGCGGCGCTGTCGCAATCGAAATTGCTAAGCGAGCGCAGCGTGGTGATTGCAGAGCATGAAAAGAGATTCGATCCGGGAGAGGCGTTCGGGGAGTTGCGGCGCTACCGGACGCTGGTGCAGGGCGACGCGGCACTGAGCTTCTATCGACGGCAGTAAGCTGCGAGCTGCGAGCTACGGGCTCCTAGCTTCGAGCCAAGCACGATGCTCAAGTTCCCGCTCGCGGCTCGAAGCTCGCAGCGACTAGCCGTTGTCTCTCGTTATAATCACTACAACATGGCTAACTTTGCACCGGTTGACGAACAACTGGCATACATCAAAAAGGGCGCGGCGGAGATTGTCAAAGAGTCCGAACTGCGCTCGAAACTCGAACGCTCGCTCACTTCGGGCAAGCCGCTGCGCGTGAAGGCGGGCTTCGATCCGACCGCTCCCGATCTGCACCTGGGGCACACCGTCTTGTTGCGCAAGCTGAAACATTTTCAGGATCTTGGACACACGGTCATTTTTCTGATCGGCGATTTCACCGGGATGATTGGCGACCCTACGGGGCGCTCGGCGACGCGGCCTCCGCTGACGCGGGAGCAGATCGCGGAGAACGCGGAAACCTACAAGGCGCAGGTCTTCAGGATTCTTAGTCCAGAAAAAACGGTAGTCGACTTTAACAGCCGGTGGTTCTCGAAATTTTCGGCCGAGGATTTTATTCGCCTCTGCGCGAAATACACGGTCTCTCAAATGCTCGAGCGCGAGGATTTCCACAAGCGTTTCCGCGAGGAGAAGCCGATCGCCCGCTGGCGCAGGGATATGACTCGGTGGCGCTCGAAGCCGACGTGGAACTGGGCGGCACCGATCAGAAATTCAATCTGCTGGTGGGCCGCGAGTTGCAGCGGGCCTACGGGCAGGAATCGCAGGTGGTGCTGACCACGCCGATTCTCGAAGGATGGCGACAAGGCGCGGCGAAGATGTCGAAGTCGTTGGACAATGCGATTGGAATCCACGAGCCTCCGCTGGAGATGTATGGAAAGGTGATGGCGATCTCGGACGAGAAGATGTGGTCTTATTACGAATTGCTGACTGACGTGGGGATGGTAGAAATTCGGGCGATGATGGGCGACGTCGCGAATCGGAAAGAAAATCCGATGGTGTTTAAGAAGAAGATGGCACGAATGATCGTTACCGATTTTCATTCCGACGATGCTGCGATGAAGGCAGGCGATGATTGGGCAAAGCAGTTTCAGAAGGGCGGCGTACCGGAAGATATCGAGGAAGTCACCGTTCCACTGGATATTTTTAGTACCCCTTCTCTTACTGAAGAAGTGCTCTTAATCAAACTGGACAAATTGCTATCTGAAGTTGGCCTCGCTGATTCGGTGAGTGATGCGGGACGCAAAATAAAGCAGAAAGCCGTGCGGGTCAACGGCGAACTAAAGACGGAGCCGAGAATGCCCTGGAAACGAAAGGACCTAGGAGAGCCGATCACGGTAAGAGCTGGCCGAAAGATAAAGAGAGTTACGCTCACGGCCTCGGGACCCACCACTGAACTGTCATCCTGAGCGCAGTGGACGGATTCGCAAATGCGAATCCGTCCGCGGAGTCGAAGGACCCCTACTCCCATCAGAATCTGCCATCCACGGGAACCACTCTCGCGCCAGATCCAGCCAGTGCGGATTCACCGATTCGATCAGCGCAATTTTCTTCGATCGCCGCCAGCCTTTGAGTTGCTTTTCGCGATTGATCGCCTTTTGAACTTCGTCAAACGACTCCCGGTACAGCAAACGCTCCACCTGATATTTGTCTGTGAATCCTTCGATGCGGTGAAATTTGTGCTCGAAGACTCGTTTGTGAAGATTGCCTGTCATGCCGATGTAGAGAGTTCCCGAGAGGCTGCCCATAATGTACGCGCAATACGTCCTTTGCCCGGTAGGCATTTGGGAGGAGTAGGGGCCCTTCGACTCCGGTGCCCATTCACTTCGTGAACGGCCACCTCCGCTCAGGGTGACAGGGGTGTAGGTTGAACGCAGTGATGTTGCTCACGCCGCAATTGTTCGGTTTGCCGACCACGTGTCAGCGACCTATGTGTTTCGAAGCGGAGCGGGCGTTTTGGTGTGCCACTGGGTTGCCTGCTCGTAGGCATGTGCGGCTTGCAGTACCACGTCCTCCCGCCAGGTAGCGGCGGCTAGTTGCAGACCAATCGGCAATCCCTCTTTTGTGAAACCGCAGGGTACTGAAATCGTCGGAATTCCCCAAACATTAAAAGGCCGCGTGTTGCGCAGCATCATCAACTCCTGCGGACGCAGACTGTCTGGATGTTCACGGAGGTCGGCAATCACAGGCGGCGGGATTGGAACGGTAGGCGTTAGCAGCACGTCTACTTCTTTGAATACTTTCCGGATCGCATGACGACTCGCTTGCAAATCGCGGCTGGCGTGCAACGCCCTTGATGCGGGAATTTTTGCTCCCGCTTGGATTCTTGCGAGCGTTGCGGGTTGGTAGAGCTCGGAAGAATTCGCCAGGAATTGCTCATGATAAGCATAGGATTCGGCGCTGGAGAGAGTGCGGTCGGTGGAGACTTCCAGCTTGATCTCGCGAATCTCAGCTTGGAGTTCGCGAAAAATCTCGATGGCTTTTTCGATGGCAGCTGCGATTTCGGGATGAAGTTCGTCAAAGAAAAATTCTCGTGGCACGCCTATGCGCAGCCTTGAAGGTGGTTGCGCGATCGCGGCTAAGAAATCCGGGAAAGGCTCGTCGATGCTGGCGGGATCCCCTGCATCGTAGCCGGCCAATACTTGCAGCATCGTGGCCGCGTCCTCGACCGAGTTGGTAATGGGACCAACGTGATCGTAGGACCATGACAGGGGAATGACTCCGCGGGCGCTCACGCGGCCGTGGGTCGGCTTGAGGCCGACGACTCCACAGTATGCGGCGGGCAGGCGGACGGAACCGGCTGTGTCAGTGCCGACAGCGGCGAAGCCCAGGCCAGCGGCCACGCTCGCGGCTGAACCTCCGGAAGATCCTCCGGCTAGACGCGCTGTGTCCCATGGATTGTGGATCTCGCCAAAAAAACTGATCATTGAGCTGGCGCCGTAGGCAAATTCGTGCAGGTTCTGTTTGCCCAGAATGATCGCGCCCGCGTTGCGCAGGCGGCGGACGACTTCGGCGTCTTCGGTAGGAATCCGGTCCTTGAAGAGTTCGCTGGCGGCTGTGGTGCGGATACCTGCCGTATCGAAAATATCTTTGAGCCCGATTGGGATGCCGTGGAGCGGGCCGCGGTAATTACCGCTGCGGATTTCGCGCTCGGCTTGGCGGGCCTGAGCGATCGCAGAGTCGGCGAGGACTGTGATGAAGGCGTTGAGCTTGGGGTTGAGCGCTTGGATGCGCTCCAGGCAATCGCGGGTGAGTTCGACGGGTGAGACGGAATGATCGCGAATTTGCCGGCTCAATTGCTGAATGGTTGGACGCACTGGATCCTCGGAGATCAAAGAGATTCTACAGGGAAGGAATTCATTGCTTCTTGGAGCGCGGGAGATCGGAGCTTCCCAGCCCTGTGGCCGATGATGCGCCGTGGTGGCAAAAGACGACCAAAGTGTCGAGAGTGTCCTTGGTCAAAAATGTGACCGCTTCATGGATGGCCTCTTCGGATAACTCAGACGACTTACCAACGAGATTCATGGTCATGCGCACGCGTGTGCCGCCCTTGAGATCGGGACCGAAAGTGACGGTTTGCTCGGCGGTAACACCGAGAGCGTGGTTGAGCAGGCTAATCGCTCGCGGGGGGCTGCTGGAGGTCACAACGGCGGAAATGGTAGCTGCGACGGGCCGCACGACGACATACCGCACGCGGCTGCCGACTTGCCAGGGCTTGCCCTCCACCCACACAGCCTCGTCGTAAATTCCGCGATTGAGAAGACGTTCGAGATGCTCGAATGCTTGGAACGCCGCATCGACCGGAACCGGAATCGTAACCACGTACTCGATGCGAGGCATCATCGAAGCCCCCAAGTGATCCAGATCATGCGCCGATCCGGAGTGGAAGGCAAGGCTGGCCATGCGACGAGCCAAGATTCGCCTGCTCCAGATCAAGCAGCTCGCGTTTGAGGTCTAGACCACCGCCGTAACCGCACAAGGATCCGCTCGATGCGATCACGCGATGACAGGGCACGACGATGGCGACCGGGTTCCGGTTATTCGACATTCCGACGGCGCGGTAGGCGTGCGGATGTCCGATGGCGTGCGCGATGTCGCGGTAGCTGCGGGTCTCGCCGTATGGAATTTCAAGCAGCGCACGCCAGCAGGCGAGTTGGAATTCGGTTCCACGCAGGTCGAGCGGGAAGGAAAACTCGCGGCGCTGGCCGGCGAAGTACTCATCGAGTTCGCGGAGATAAGGCACGAGGGCTGATTTGGACTCGTGCAGCTGGATCGTCGCTAAATTCAGTTTCTGCTTGCGCGCTTCGAATTCCAGTCTCACCAAGCCTTTGGTGGATGCGGCGAGAAAAAGTGGGCCGACGGACGAAGGCGTCCGGAAGAAGAACAGAGTTTCCATGACGGAAGGCAGGATAGCACGAACTTGGCTTGCGAGTATGGACTCGTGTTGAAGCGGGCCTAAGCGCGTCCTAGACTGGACAAAGCCCCATCTACACACAACACCGATAGACTCCACACAAACAAAAAGCCTCCCGTTTTCGCGGGAGGCCTTCCAGGGGAAGGTACTGCTACTACTGTTGTGGCTGCGTCGAGGTCGTGCTCGACGAAGCCAGTTGCTCCAGATTATTTTTCAGGAGGCTGATTTCAACTCGGCCGCCGGTGATGCGCTTCGGCTTGGCTTCACCCGACGAGGACGAAACCGGAGCTGGGGCATTGCCCATGCCGACGAGGTAAATGCGGTAGATGGGAATGTCGTGGTTGAGCGCGAGATATCGTACGACCGATTCCGCCATCTTCTGCGAAGTCGCGATTGCCACTTGTCCATGACCGGAAGCGAAGCCCTGGACTTCGACCACATAGCCACGCTGGTCCTTGAGCGGCGTTGCCATTTCATCGAGAGCGTTCTTGGCTTTTTCGCTCAGCACGGTTTGTCCCGGCTTGAAGAGGATTTCGGTTTGGGTCGTCGGCTGGTATTGATCGATGTTGGTGACCACCTGCTCGACGGTGGTGATACGGGTGTTCGCTTGCTGCGCGGTTTGCTGCGCTGCCTGCGCCCGGTTGCCTGCGTCGATGGCGTGCTGATCTGCTTCGTTGGCCTTGTTTGAAGCCAACTGGATTCCTTGCTGCGCGCGCGCGTCCGTATCCTTGATCGCCTTGGTGTTGTCGGCGGTCAGTTCATCGAGCTCGTTGATGCGGTCGCGGATCGGCTGGGTCTGGCGCGCGACATATTTCTTGCGTGCAAACGGGTTCAAGTGACCCCAGAAGCCTTCGCGAGTTTCCGGTTGCAATGGTTCTTTGCCAGTGGCCGTCGGGCCCGATGAAGATTGGGTGGACGATGACGACGGCTGACTCTGACTCATGGCAGGTTGCGCCGCGGGGGCGGAACTATCTTGCGCGAAAACTGGCATCGCCAGAACTGCGGCGACGAGCAGTGCGAAAATGGTGCGGTGCTTCATTGTAAACCTCCTCCAAGTGCGGAATGGGGAGCCATTCCGTGCGCCTTCCGGCGCGATTTTTATTGCGTTTGTCAACAAATTCCATAACTTCGGAGGCCAGAGGCGTTGCAAAGGTTGTCCCTAAGAGCTTGCCTCAAAAAGCCTGCCTTGAAAAGCCGCCAGTATCGCGGGGCCACCAGTCTATAAACAGTTTGCGTGCCAAATGTCAGGGTGTGGCGAAGGAGTGCAAGTGCTTTATTTTCATGAGTATTGTACCCTACCCTTCGCGGCAAGGTCTCTTACTGACGGTAATTTTGGCCCGAGCTGATATAAAAACTGCGTGCCGCGCGCTTTCTGGCGCGGAGTTATCAAAACCAGGGAACCCCGGAAAAAACAGGAACAAATCTCATGGAGCGATCATCCACATAGTCCTATGCTACGACTGAGTGTGCGCCGACGATCGCTTTCATTGCTTCCTTTTCTGGTGGCGTTTCTTGCCCACGCCAATTTCATTCACGCCGAGCAGACTCGCTTCGATCTTGCGCAACTGAAAGCGCCCCCGGGATTCCACATTTCCGTTTTCGCTCAAGAAATGGACGGCGCGCGCATGCTGGTGTTCAGCCCGGGCGGCGTGCTAATGGCGAGCGAATCGGGTGAGAACAAGGTGGTGGCGCTGCCCGATCCGAAACATACAGGCAAGGCGGCACGAACGGTTACTGTGCTTTCTGGATTGAATGAGCCGCATGGGCTCGCGTTTTACGAAGGCAAGTTGTATGTCGCTGAGAACGATAAGGTACGACGCTATGACTGGGACGAGGCAAACCTGCGGGCGTCGAATCCGGTCAAGCTCGCCGATCTGCCCACTGGCGGAGGCCACTCAACGCGCAGCATTCTGTTTCACGACGGCAAGATGTATATCTCGGCGGGATCGAGTTGCAATGCCTGCGTCGAAAAAGATCCGCGGCGCGCCACCGTGATGGAATTCAATCCCGACGGCAGCGGCATGAAAATCTTTGCGAAAGGGTTGCGCAACGCCGTCGGGCTGGCGGTGAATCCGAAGACCGATACAGTGTGGGTCACGGTGAACGGACGCGACTGGCTGGGCGACGATCTGCCGCCGGAGACGATTTACGATTTGGGAAAAGACGGCGGCGATGGGGGCTGGCCGTATTGCTACGGCGATCGCGTGCCCGATTCGAACTTCACCAAAGCGGGAGACACCCGTTGCCAGAATGTGCTCGAGCCCAAGGTGCAGATGCAAGCGCACTCCGCTCCGCTCGGATTGGCGTTTTATGAAGGGTCGCAGTTCCCGGCCGAGTACCGGAACAACATCTTCGTCGCGTTTCACGGATCGTGGAATCGCAGCATTCCGACGGGCTACAAAGTGATTCGCGTGAAGCTCGACGACAAAGGGCAGCCCGTGGGCGGCGCGCAAGATTTCATCACCGGGTGGCTCGCGCCGGGCGAAACGAAGAAAGGGCGCTGGATGGGGCGTCCGGTGGGGATTGCGTTTGATGGCGATGGGACGATGTATGTGAGCGACGACGCCCAAGGCGCGATTTACCGGATTACGTACGCGAAGTAACGGCGCTCTTAAGCGTTGTCATGCTTAAGCAGCGCCCTTAAAACAGCTCCGTCATCAAAACAGCGCTGTCATCAAAAGCAGCGCTGTCATCCTGAGCGCAGCGAAGGACCCCTAACTCTCTGCACACATTCGCGGGAGGGTAGGTTCCTCGCTCCGCTCGGATGACAAAACTGAATTATGCGCGGCTACCCTCCACAATATTTCTCATACTGCTGATAGATAAACGGGTCAGTCATGCCCGCGATGTAGTCGCAGATTACGCGCGGCAAAGGTTCCTGCGCGGCTTTTTCGCGGTAGTTGCGCGGGAGGTCATCGGGTTCTTCCATCCAGTGGGCGAAAAGTTCGAGGGTGATGCGCTCGGCGTCTTCTTTCTCGGACGCCAGCGACGGGCTGTAGTAAAGGTTTTCGTAGAGAAATTCTTTCAACTGGCGGCGCTCCCGTTCGACAGGCGGGCTGAAGGCAGCGAGGCGATCCGTGTGGCGGCGGATATCTTCCACGGAATGCACGCCCGCTGCGCGCACACGCTGCGCCGTATTCGTAATTAGGTCTCCGACCAATCCATCAAAAATGCTTTTCAGCGCTTCGTTGAAGACGAGTTTTGCTGCGGCGTCTGGATAGCGGCTCCTGGCTTCCTGATGATGGCGCGCGAAAAGGTCGACGTTATCGGCAATCTGCTCGACCGTCAGCAAGTGGGCTTCGTAGCCGTCGTCCAAATCAGCGGTGCTGTAGGCGATCTCGTCGGTCAGGTCGATCAGTTGCGCTTCAAGCGGTGGGCGCTGATCGAGCAGGTATTCGGCTAGTTCGGGATGGTCTTTTACATCGTAATCGTGCGAGTGCTTGATAATGCCCTCGCGCACTTCGAAGGTGAGATTCAGACCGCGAAATGCAGCGTAGCGAAGCTCGAAATCCTCGACGATGCGCAATGCGTGCAAGTTGTGATCGAAGGACAGACCGTGGTGGCGCATTACGGAGTCGAGGGCTTTTTCTCCAGAGTGGCCGAACGGAGGATGCCCGAGATCATGCACGAGCGCGAGGGCCTCGGTTAGATCGGTATTCAGCCCAAGTTGCGCCGCGATGGTGCGCGAGATTTGCGCGACCTCGATGGTATGCGTCAGGCGGTTGCGGAAGTGGTCGGAGTACCGGCGAGTGAAAACCTGTGTCTTAGCCTCCAAACGGCGAAAGGCGCGGGCATGGACGACACGATCACGGTCGCGCTGAAAGTCGTTGCGATAGGGATGCGAGGGCTCGGGATGGCGGCGTCCGCGGGAGTTTTCTACGCGCACCGCATAGTCGGCGAGCATGCACCGAGTTTAGCAGCGAATCCAGAGTTTGTTGTAGGCGCCGAGCTTTGCTCGGCTGGGCAGGTGAGGGCACCTGCCCCTACGTGAACAATTACTTCGCGCCCTCTTCCCGGGCCAGCTTCATCTTCGCGGAATCGAGCTTCGTCTGCACTCTCGCCTGGTCCACGGGATCGACATCCGCGGAAATCATGCGGTTCCACTCCGTGAGCGCGCGCTCCCAGTTGGTTGCGGCCAGCTTCAGGCGTCCGGTCTTCTGGTAGAGATCGCCGAGGTGGTCGTGGACGGTCGGATCGGTATTGATTTTCTGCGACGCTTTCAGCAGATTGTCTTCCGCCAATTCATATTTGCCGAGGCGGAAATAAGCCCAACCCAGGGAATCGAGATAAGCGCCATTGGTGGGGTCGAGGTCGACAGCACGCTTGATGTATCCGAGCGCCTCTTCAAGCTTCAGATTCTGGTCGGCCAGCATATAGCCGAGGTAATTCAGCGTCGCAGCATTCTCGGGATCGCTGACCAGCACCTTCTGAAACTGTTCTTCGGCTTCGGAGTAATGTTTTTCTCGTTCAAAAGTTGCGCCCCGAAGAAACCAGACGTCGCGCTTGTCCTCGGGCTTGCTCGAAAGTTGCTCGGCTTTGTCCAGCGCCTGCTCGGCATCGCTGAACCGGCGCAGCCGCGTAGTGATCTCTGCCAGCCGGATATAAACCTCGCGGTCATCGGGATTGGAGCCCCCCTTCAACATGGCGCGCACGTCTTTGAGCGCCTTGTCGGCTTCGCCCATGTCCGCCTGCTGCGCTGCCAGCACCATTTTCAACTGCGGGCTGGGCAACTTCTGCACGGCTTCCTTGGAGGCGTCGAGAGCCTTCTGCCATTCCTTAGCTTCGCGCCAGGTGTCGATAATCTGTTGATAGCCGCGCTCGATGTTGTCATCGCCGCCCAGGGCGACGATCTGCCGGAAAGTCTCGATGGCGGCCGGATTGTTCCCCTGGTCGCGGTAAATCGTCCCTAGTCTCTCCAGAAACACTGCGCGATTGCTCTTCTCTCCGTTCGAATACTTGCCGTCGGGCTTTTCCGATTTCGTCAGCAGGTCGCGCATGATCGGAATGGCTTCGTCGTAACGTCCCTGCGCCTGGTAGATGGCGGCGATGTTGTATGGAACTTCGAGCGAGTCCTGCACCATCGTCTCGGCTTTCTTCAGATTCTCGAGCGCGAGATCGAATTTGCCTTGCTTGCGGTAGATCTCTGCGATGCGGACGTAGGTTTGCGCATCTTCCGGATTCGCATCCGCAATCACTTTGTATTGTTCGAGAGCGGCATCGACCTGGCCATCGTTAAGCAGGTTCTGGGCAAGGCCGCGAATCGCGTCCAGATTGTCGCGATCGAGTTCAATGGCGTGTCGGTAGGCGTCGATCGCTTCCTTGTATTGCTTTTGCTGCTCGTAGGTATAGCCGAGCGCGGAATAGAGTTTGGCCGAACGCTCCGTGTTCGGCACGGAACTAAGCACCTGGGTGGCGCGAGCCGTATCGCCAAGTTCGTTGTAGAGATAAGCGAGAGTAGTGATCGCCTCTTCGGAGTCTGGCTGCAACTTCACAGCGAGCTTAAATTCACTCTCCGCCTTTTGCAGATCGTTGTTCAAGCGGTACAGACGGCCGAGAAGCAGGTGGTCATCCATGCTGTCGGGTTGCAGCCGGACGATCTGCTCATACTGCTCGATCGCGAGTTTCAGAATGCTGTCGGACCCGCTGCCCGATTGCATGTCGCCAAGCGAGCGCAGGTAAATCCGCCCGAGAAGGCGGCGGGCTTCAAGATTGTTGGGATTGCGCTTGATGATGTCCTGCGCCTCGACCACGGCGTCGCGAATGCGGCCGGTCTTGGCATAGAGTTCGGCGAGTCCAGAGGTCAGGTACGCCGAAGTTGGATCGGCATCAATAGCGGCGCGGTATTCTTCAATCGCCTTATTCGCCAGTTCGCTGCGGCCGTACGTGGCCACTTGTTCTTCGTACATGTGCGCCAGGGTGAAGTGGTAATAGGCGGCGGCGCGGTCGGGCGTCTTCGTTGTTGCCTTCGCGGCGGACTGGGAGCCGGTAGATTCCGCCGCGCGAGCCGGCTGATCTTGCGCGAGTAAGCTCTGGGCCGGCAAAAACAACCCCACAACCACAACACTGACAATCCCAAACAGTTTTTTCATGAACAATCCTGCGACCTGTAATTACAAACCCACACTCCCATTGGATGCTGATCCGCGGCGCTCCGGATTTCCTTATTCTACCCTCGGCAAGCCTTTCTGCGCGGAGAAAGCACGGAACCAGATTAAGGCCGGAGGTACAGCGGCTTTAGGGGGAAAGTGTCAAGAAAAGTAAAGGTTTGTAGTGTGGTGACGGGGCGGAGCCCGTCCTGAGCGGAGCCGAAGGGCCCCGTCCCAGCGGACCAGAGGTCCGCTTCCACACAAGCTAATGCCGAAAGTGCCGCACCCCAGTGAGAATCATCGCCAAGCCCAGACGGTCAGCCGCTTCGATGACCTCCGCGTCGCGCACGGAGCCCCCAGGCTGAATAATGGCGGTAGCGCCTGCTTTGGCGATCTCTTCGACACCGTCCGGAAAGGGGAAAAAAGCATCAGAAGCGGCCACCGTACCCTTCAGCGGCAGCTGCGCCTTCATGGCTCCCAGCTTGCACGAATCGACGCGGCTCATCTGCCCGGCGCCCACTCCCACGGTCTGCCCATCGCGGGCGTAGAGAATGGCATTCGACTTGACGTGCTTGCAAACCTTCCACGCGAACAGCAGCGCACGTTTTTCTTCCGCCGTCGGTGGGCGTTTGGTAACGACCTTCAGATCGGATTCAGCCAGCTTGTGCAGATCGGCATCCTGCACGAGCATGCCTCCAGAAATATTCTTCAGAACCCAGCTTTGCTGCCCGGCGGGAACTTCGACCAGGCGCAGATTCTTCTTGGAGGCGAAGGCCGCTTTTGCGCCTTCATCGAACGCAGGCGCGGCGATGACTTCGAGGAAGAGCTTGGCCATCTCGCTGGCGGCTGCCGCATCCACGGTACGGTTCACTCCGATCACTCCCCCAAACGCCGAAACCGGATCGCATTCGAGCGCCCGCACATAAGCTTCGGCCAGCGTCTTGCCGGTCGCGGTTCCGCATGGATTGGTGTGTTTGATAATGGCGCAGACGGGCTCGTCGAATTCCTGCGCGAGATCCCATGCGGCTTGCAGATCAACGATGTTGTTATACGAGAGCTCTTTGCCCTGCACCTGCTTCGCGTGGGCCACGCCCGCACCGGAACCGTCGGCATACATCGCTGCTTTCTGGTGTGGATTCTCGCCATAACGCAGATCCGCGACTTTGTGAAACGAAAGGCGGAGATTTTGCGGAAAGCCGGTCGCGGGCTTCAGGTCGAAGTCGCTGCCCACGCGCTCGAGCGTCGAGGCGATGGCGGAATCGTAGGCTGCGGTTGTCGCAAAGGCTTGTTGCGCCAGACGCCACTTTGTTTCTTTGGAGAGCGAGCCGCCGGAGCGCGACATCTCCTCGGCGATGGCGGCGTAGTCGGCGGGCGAGGTGACGACCGCGACATCCTGAAAATTCTTGGCCGCCGAGCGAATCATCGACGGGCCGCCGATATCGATGTTCTCGATCAGCTCTTCGAAATGCACGCCCGGCTTGGCGGCGGTCTTTTCAAAGGCGTAGAGGTTGACGACCACCATGTCGATGGCGGGGATGCCATGCTCGGCGACCGCTGCGCGATGGGCGCTGTTTTCGCGCCGATGCAAAATGCCCCCGTGCACTTTCGGGTGCAGCGTTTTTACCCGCCCGTCCAACATTTCCGGGAACCCAGTCAGCTCGGAAATATCTTTTACGACGATGCCGGAATCGCGCAGCAGCTTGGCTGTGCCTCCGGTGGAAACCAGTTCCACGCCGAGTTGGGCGAGCTGGCGGGCGAAATCTACCAGTCCGGATTTATCGGTGACGCTGAGAACGGCGCGCTGGATTCTAGACATGAGACCTCGGAAGCGGATGACAAAGTAGAGAAGAAAGATTTTAGCAGGCAGTACCCGGTTGCCAGTATCCAATACTCAGCGAAATCCCGCGAACTGACGCTTCTGAGTTGAAGATAGAGAGAGGCTGAGGCGAGGGGGGAAAGCTGGGAACTGGCTACTGGCAACTAGCTTTTCGCTTTTGCCTTCAGTTTCACGTGGCCGCCCTGCATCTCGATCGAGTACTCCACCGTGTCGCAGCCGTGCTGTTTGCGCAGTTCGCCGGTTTTCTTTCTGACGAAGGCCGCGAAGGAACCGAGGTCGCCGGTAACCTTTTCTCCCGCTTTTTGCTTGGCTTCTGTGAGCGCGTTGTAGAGGGACTCGACTTGCTTCCGATCGCCTGTCTCGCCGGAGCACTGCACGGCAAAGGGATGGCCGGCGGAGTGGTCAGTGGCCGGTGCCGTCGGGGTTTGCGCGGGGCGAGAGAGACCATACGCCGGGTGGCGCTGCACTTCCCGTTCGTCGCCGGCGCGCACTCCCTGTATCGAGAGCATCGCTTCATAGGGCTTGCGATAACCTTCTTCGCGAATCCGCATTTTCTTGCGCCACAGGTCGCTTTGGATCGCGTAGCGCTGCGCCATTTCGTTGTACTTGAAGCGCTGCGAAAAAGTCAGACGCGAGCTATCGCTGAACTTGCGAAGCAGCGACATGACTTTCCATTCAATGTCGGTGGGAGGCCGTTTGGTCGAACCATTGAAGAAAATCTCGTACTCGATCTTCAGGCGGCGCAGTTGTTGTTCGAGCACGCCCAGTTCTTCGTCTGGAGTCACAAGGATTCCCCAGCACCTACTTTAGCGTTGGCTGCAGGGCTTGGCGAGGTTCCCGCCGGACACGATGGGGATGGAACGAAAGTACTGTGAAGCAGCCGTCCGCTGTCAGCCGTCAGGTCTCAGACGTCAGCAGCATCGGTCGCCCGAACGTGCGTTCTGGGGGCATACAAACAAAATCCCCGCGGACTGGCGGCGAGGTCGTGTGACCCCAAACGGAGTTGGGTTGACTGAAGACTGAAGACTGAAGGCTGATGGCTGATGGCTGGTTTTACTTCGAGCTCGCTGCCATCTTCTTTACCATCGCCAGCACCAGCTTGCGGTCGCTGTCGTTCAGATTCGCCGAATAGCGGCGCATCTGGCTCAGGAAGCGGACTTCATCGTCGGAGAGCTGCGGCAGGCCCTTGTGGCTGTGGCCATTGCTGTGGCCTTCTGCGAAAAATTGCGACAAGGCCAAATCCATGGCCCCGGCAATCTTGGCCAACGTATCCAGCGAAGGGATGGTGTGGCCGTTTTCAACGCGCGATAGGTAGCAGCGCAATAAGCCCGTGCGTTTTTCAATGTCGCCCTGGGACATGTTGCGTTGGAGCCGGAAATTGCGGATGGTCTCGCCGATATTCATAGATAAGCTGCTAACTCAAATCGAATAAAAAGATGCGTGCATAGTAACCAGAATGGTACGGTCTGGCAAGTGGAAATTCCTTGTCCCTCGCGGAGCCGTGTTTTCACAGCCGTGTGCGTCAGCGTACGAAAACATTTTTGCCAAGCACGCAGCCGAATGGCGCCGTCCAAGGGCCATAAAGATATTGGCCTTAGCTTGGAGCGCTAGATCTCGATTCACCTTACTTTTTCAAAGTCGCAGCCAGAAAATCGACGGTGCGCTGCCAGGCATCGGCGGCATCCTCGGCCCTGTATCCTTGCTTATTGTTCGGATTTTCAAATGCATGTCCGGCGTCGGGATAAATCTTCACCTCGATCTTCTTTCCCAGTTGCTCCATGGTCTGCTGAAACTTCTTGACGTCGTCGGGGGTGATGCCGCGATCCTGCCCGCCGAAAAGGCCGAGAATCGGAGCGTTGATCTTTTTCAGTTCCGCCGGGTCGGTCGCCAGATGGCCGTAGTTAATGACCGTTGCGGCCAAGTGCGGCTCGGCGAGCGCCGTGTCGAGGGAGTATCCTCCGCCCATGCACCAACCAATGGAGCCGATTCGGTCCTTTTTTACGTTCGGTTGCGACGCCAGGAAATCGTAGGCAGCTTTTAGATCGCGGATGGCGCGGTCTTCCGGCACGCCCCGCATCAGTTCATGGGCCAGATCTGGGTTGTCGGCAACTTTGCCGCGATACAGATCGATGGCCAGCGCGACGTATCCCTGATCGGCAAGTTTTCCTGCTTGCTGTTTCACCCAGTCATTCAATCCCCAAAACTCGTGAATAACGATGAGTGCGGGAAACGGCCCTTTGCCAGCAGGTGTGTAGAGAATTCCATTCACCGTCTCGTCCCCGGATTTGTAAGAGACGGCCTTGCCATCGGCGGCGAAAGCGGACGCGGACAAAGCAGACACGGACAAAGAGAGGGACAAAATCAGCGACAGGAGAAGGCTTTTCATTTCGATCACCTCGCGAGGTTTCTTGGTTGACAATGCTAGCAGGAAAAACGTCGACTCCTCACCCCAGCCCCCGATACCTGACACCTAAAACCTGAAACCTGAAACCTTTCCCTTCACGGTGTTGGCTCGAATAGCGGCCACAGGCCGTCGCCGGTAACGCGATAGATGGCGTAGGCGCTGCCATTGTCGAAGGTGCGCCGGAAGAGCAATTCACCGCGGCCATCGCCGTCGGCATCGATGGCGTCGATCAGTTCCATGCGGGGAGTCATGTCGAGGTGCCGCGAATCGGTTTGCGAAAAAAATACCTTCCGCACTTCGCCTTCGAGATTGGTGCGGGCTATCAGCATGATCTCTTTTGGCTCTTCGACGGGTGCGGCCGAGTCGGCGGGCGCAGGGAGCGGGTGAGTTTTCGCCGAGAGCACCAGCACCGGCTCGTTCGAAGTGGAAAGATCAAAGACCCGCAATCTCACGTTGTCGAAGTCCGGCTGCGGCGGCTTGGCAGCTTGTCGCGTCGACTTGGTCGATTTGCCCGCGGTCCCCTTCTTCGTGGTCGCGTCTTTGGTCGTCGCGCTCGATGGAGGATGAAGCAGCGTCGCGGCCAGCTCGAGCATTTGCTTGCGATAAGCGGCTTCTTCCTCCGGCTTCATATCGAAGGTGTAGGGACGCGGATCGGGGCCGCCGGCATCGGAGATTGCGGGGATGGTGACGATCTGCGGCGAGGATGAGGCGGAATCTTTGGCCGATTTCGTAGTGCCCGCGGCCGGGATTGGCAAATCGTCGAACGCGGCATAGACATCGCGATGCGCAGTGGCGTCCGATTTTCCCCGCCGCAAACGGGGGATATTGGGATCCCGATTCGGATTTTCGGCCGGCTCATCGGATGCGGATGCCTTCGCGGTCTCCGGCGGCGCAGGCGTTTTTGTAGCATCGGGCGCCGGTGGGGCCTTGGCAACATCTGGTGTCGCGGGTGCGCTGGCGGCAGGCGCTGCCTCAGGAGGCGCCGCCGCGGGCGAAGAAGCGGCAGCGGCTGCGGCTTTTTGCTGGTCTTTGTCCTTGTCCTTGTCTTTATCTTTGTCTTTGCTATCGGAACTGCTATCGGACTCGCTTCCAGCGCGTCGGTGAAGAACGGGCGGCCCGTTATCGTCATCCGCGATCACCGGCGGCGAATATTTCTTTTTCTTCTTTGGATCAATCGCTCCCGCCGGAAGCCATGTGCCTTCCGCGATCCAGGTGTGATTCAGTTGTCCCGGTTGGGTGATGGTGAAGACGCCCTGCGAGACTCCCGTGCGAAAGCCTTCATAAACGACGCCGAAGTCGAGAGCCATGGGAACGGGCGCAGCTTTATACGAGCTGGCGTCGTAGAATTTTCCATCCATCATGATGGCAATCGGGATGAAACGGGCTTTTTTGCCCGAGGGCGAAAGCTGAACCAGGCCCAAGGCCCGCGGCCCGTTGTCGCGTACGGGCTTGCGTCCATACTGTGTCAATGGTTCCTGGGCCGGGAGCTGCGAACTGGCGAACAAGATCGCGACCGCCCAGATGACGGCAAACATCCGGTTGCGATATAACTTGCGGTGTATCCACGACCAGTGAGGAGAGAATCCCATGGAAGTTAATGATAAATCCCCAGACTTCAGTACGACGGATGAGAACGGCAAGGAGGTTGCCTCAAAAGACTTTCGCGGCAAGACGGTAGTGCTTTATTTCTATCCCAAAGCCGACACGCCGGGCTGCACCAAGGAAGCGTGCGGCTTTCGCGACAGCTACTCGGCCATCAAGAAAACCGGCGTGGTCCTGCTCGGAATTTCGAAAGACACATCGGCCTCGCAGAAGAAATTTCAGGACAAATTTAGCCTGCCATTCCCGCTGCTGGCCGATCCAGAAAAGAAAATCGCAAACCTCTTCGGCGTGGTCAAAGAGAAAAACATGTACGGCAAGAAGGTAGAAGGCATTGCGCGGACAACCTTTGTCATCGGCCCCGACGGTAAGATCAAGCACATCTTCAACAATGTGAAGGCGGAAGGCCACGCGGACGAAGTACTGGCGTATTTGAAAAGTCAGAAGTGACTTCTGCAATCGGGTTATCTCGAATGTTCGCGCGCTCAACGCTGCTGAAGACCGACTTCTACAATCGTGATCCTCGGCGAGTGGCGCGGGCGTTATTGGGAAAATTGCTCATCCGGAAAACGCGTGGTGGAATTTTGGCGGGGCGAATCGTTGAAACCGAGGCATACCTCGGCCAAGGCGATGCAGCGGCACACTCGGCGGCGGGCAGAACGCTGCGAAATGCTGTTCTCTTCGGTCCTCCGGGACGCGTCTATGTGTACTTCATCTATGGCAATCACTATTGCCTGAATGTTTCCTGCCTGCCCGACGGAGTTGCCGGAGGAGTGCTCTTTCGCGCGCTCGAACCGGTGTCCGGCATCGATGAGATGGCGAAAGCGCGAGGGATCGAGGCAGCGAACGAGTCCGACGTCAAGGAGGTTTCGTTTCTCAAGAAAATTTCTTCCGGCCCCGGACGACTCTCCGAAGCCCTAGGAGTCACGCGCATTCGTGACAATGGAAAAAATCTGGCCAGTGCGCGTTCCGATCTTCGAATCGTCGATGATGGCTGTCGCGTACGGCGCGTGACGGTCACGCCGCGCATCGGGATCGTGAAGTCCGCCGAGGAGCCTCTGCGTTACTTCATTGCCGGAAATCCCTTCGTCTCTGGACGGGTCTAGGGATTGAGAACAACATTGTCAATCAACCGCGTCCCCCCAACGTATGCCGCAACTGCGACGAGCGCTTTCTGCGAGATGCGCTCAACCGGATCGAGCGTGTCGGGATCGACGATCTCGAAATAATCGAGTTTAACTTGCGGCTCGCTCGCGAAGACCTCTTTGCCGGCAGAGATCAACGCCGCGGCGTTTCTTTCTCCAGCGCGAAATAACTGCTGGGCGCGCTGCAACGAGAGTTGCAGCACAAGGGCGCGGTTCCGCTCTTCACGGTTCAGGTAGGCATTGCGCGAACTCATGGCCAAGCCGTCGGGTTCTCGCACGATCGGGCAAGCGACAATTTCGACAGCGAAGTCAAGATCTCGGACCATGCGGCGGATTACGGCGAGCTGCGCGGCATCTTTCTGTCCGAAGAAAGCGGCGTCGGGTTCGACAATATGGAACAGTTTGGAGACGATCGTGGTTACTCCGCGAAAATGGCCGGGGCGAGAACGTCCGTCGAGCTTTTCGCTCAGCCCCTCAACCACGACCCAAGTGGCGCCGGCGGTAGAATTGGAGTTGGCATAAATCTCTTCGACCGTCGGCGCAAAGAGGATCTCGACTCCTTCTTTTTCCAGTAACTGGCGGTCGCGATCGAACGGACGCGGATATTTCGACAGATCTTCCGCCGGCCCGAATTGCGTGGGGTTCACGAAAATGGAGACCGCGACGGCGTCGCACTGCGCCTTGGCAGCACGCACCAGCGACAAATGGCCTTCATGCAAAGCGCCCATCGTCGGAACCAGGCCGAGCCGCTTGCGGCCCGCGCGGGCATCGCGGCAAGCCGCGCGAGTTTCGGAAATTCCGGTGCAGATTTTCATTAAATATGCCCAGCGGAGCGAAGCTCCGCTTTCGCGATTGCCTGCTACGGCGCTTCGCGGAATTGAACGTCCAATTCTTTGAGAGTTCCGAGCAGCAGGGCGCGGTTCTTGCGCAATTCCGCTTTCGTCTGCTCCGATGGACTCTTGGGCACCGCTTGCGTAACCAGCACCACCCGACCGTAGGGCCAAGCGCTTGAGGGCAGCGAAACCAGCTCGGCCGGAATTTCTTCCACCTTCAGAATGTGGACCTCGCGATTGGAAAGATCGACGAATCCGATCCCATCCTCGCGAACCACCAGGTAGGGATTCTGCCACCCACTCATTTTGCTGATCGGCGGAAATTTTGACGGGTCCGCCATCGGAATGGACTCAAGGCCGGTCGGCTGCGCGGGCCCCGCCGCGGCTGGCGTCTCCGGGGGCTTGGAGCAGGCGACCAGAGCCCCCACCAGAATGACCGTAATGATCGTTTGCGTTAGACCTTGCAGCGTTAGACCTCGCACTCCGTCTTGCACCAGGTTCTTCTCCGCCCGCTATTATCGCTGCATCACGTGCTTGCGGTGGAGTACCGTTTCGAGTGCGGCCTGCGTTTCTTTCGGCAGGTGATAGCTTTCGGCGTCGTTCGGGAACTGGTGCGAAATCACGTCGGCCTTGAAGGCCAGCACCGACTGCGTGATGACGGCGGCTGCGTCCCCGTAGCGGCGAACGAATTTTGCGGGGTGTCCGAACGTCAGGTTGACCAGGTCGTGAAAGACGAGCACCTGCCCGTCGCACTCGGGACCGGCGCCAATGCCGATGGTGGGCGTCTCGACTTCGGCGGTGATCATGGCACCCACCTCGCGCGGAATGCCCTCAAGGTAAATGCAGCACACTCCCGCGTGGTCGAGCGCGACCGCATCGCGCATGAGTTGCTCGATCGCGTTCAGAGTCTTGCCTTGCACCTTGTAGCCGCCCATTACGTTCACCGACTGCGGCGTAAGGCCAATGTGTCCGGCGACAGGAATTTCGGCGTCAATCACGCGTCGAATCACGTCCACCCGCTTCTCGCCGCCCTCCATCTTGACCGCCTCGGCGCCCCCTTCTTTCACGAAGCGCGCAGCGTTGTGAACGGCTTCGGTCGGATCGGCATGGTACGACCCGTAGGGCATGTCGGCAATCAGCAGCGCGTTCTTCACACCGCGGCGGACGGCCTTGACGTGGTGCAGCATCTCGTCAACCGTAACCGAGAGCGTGTTCTCGTAGCCCAGCATGGTCATCGCGAGCGAGTCGCCGACCAGAGCAATGTCGATGCCAGCCTCGTCTACGAGACGCGCGGTCGCGTAGTCGTAGGCGGTGAGGCAGGTGATCGGTTCGTGGTGAAATTTCTTTTCGCGGATGGCGGCGGTGGTGATCTTGCGGCTGGGACAGTGCCCGCCGATAGGTGTGAGACTCACTGTGTCCTCCAGTGCCCCTCCGCAAACCGGGCGGATAGAGCCTGTACGCGTCGTCCTTAAGTAGTTGGATGACGCGAGCTGGATTATAGCTCCAAAACGAACGTTGGTCGATGGGCCTCGAAACGCGGTCTCAGTCAAGTAGTAAGCCATTAAGACATAAGGAGTTCCGGGAATTCTGAGTCGCGCGTTCCCGGGTAGGTTGGCAAAGATCACGAGTCTAATTGAGCTTGCGCCGTGGCTCGGCCACCTTTTCGTCTCTACCTTTTCGATTCCCTTTGATTCCGATAACGGTCTGTATTGACCATCTATCTGCGAGACACCGCCTGATACTCGAAATACATCGTTCATCGAAAGTGAAAGTTTTGGAGGTAACAACATGCGGCAAGTTAAGAATTTGGGCCTTTGGACTCGCAAACTGTCAAAGCGCAGTCTGCTTCTGGTTAGTGCAGCAGCATTCCTTGCGTCCCTGGCCTTGGCGCCAACAACCGCCAGCGCACAAATCGCAATCAGCATCACTCCGCCTATGTGTTCATACGGCTACTATGACTACGCACCCTACGGATGCGCACCCATGGGCTTTTATGGGCCGGGCTATTTCTACAACGGCATCTTCCTGGGTGTAGGCCCCTGGGCTAACTGGGGCTATGGCCATGGCTGGGGCGGTCATCGCTTCAGCGGCGGCGGCGGAGGATCGTACCGTGGCGGCGGTGGCCATGAAAACGTCGGTGGACGCGAGTCTGCCGGCCGTGGTGAACGCGGCGCGACGACCGTGCGCACGAGCCACAGTAGCGCGTCTCGCAATGGTGCCTCCCACACAACGGCGGCACGCAGCGGCGAATCCCACGGCGCCTCGCATGCCACCTCGCATACCACAGCGCACAGTAGCGCTTCGCATGGCACGTCTCATGCTGCAGCAGCGCACAGTGGAGCGTCACATGGCAGCAGTGGCGGATCGCATGGCAGCGGATCACACGGCGGCGACCGCAAATAGCAATCGCAGTAGCCGGATCTATCGGCGACGAACAAGAGCGGCGGAGCATATCAGCTCCGCCGCTTTGTATTTTCGCAGTGTTGCACCTCTAAGTACGCACACAATCGCTCCGCGTTACCCGTTGAAGAATTCGGCTACCTAAGCTGATGCCGAACCGCGCAATTTACTGGCTTGATCGCGGTAAGCAACGTATTCTTGAAGTCAGTCCGAATGCATCCTGGAGATTGACAATGACGCACCCCAAAAAACCATCGCGTAGCGTAAACACCCAGGACTTGCGCTTCAACATTGAGACGGAACGCGAGACGGACGGCCGCTGGATTGCCGAGATTTCGGACATGCCTGGTGTGTTGTCATACGGGAAAACAGAAGCGGAAGCCCGAGCCAAGGCCTATGCGCTCGCGCTGAGGGTGGTCGCAGATGACGTCGAGAAATCAAAAGACGTTCCTGCGTCGATCAGCGTCACCTGCGAATCGGCGTGACGCAGTGGCCCAGCACGAAGGCCCGACGCGTCTATCGTGCGCTCCTGACAATTGGCTGGGAGCCGCTTTCGCAGACCGGACCGCACATCAAGCTTCGTCACCGCGCGTCCAAATATCCGGATTACATCTGGGCATTCCACGACAAGGAAGAAATCGGTCCTCGCATGCTCGTCCGCATTGCCAAACATACGGGACTGCAGCCGTCCGATTTGTAGAGTCGCCACGGCCGACGTTCAGCGTCCAGGCTTGCGCTTCGCGTTCTCCCGCAGCCACCCCGCGTAACCAGCTTCATCCAGCGTGCCCGCTGCAAGCGCCATGATGGCCTGCGTGGCGTCCGCCTCGCTGGCCTTGAAGTCGAAGCCGTGGAGTTCGAGGAAGAGAACGCCGATCACAAACCCTGTCCGCTTGTTGCCATCAACAAAAGGATGGTTGCGAACGATACCGGCGGTGTAAAGCGCGGCCATTTCGACGACGTCCGGCGTTTTGGCATAGGCGTAATGCTGCTGGGGCCGCGCCAGAGCTGACTGCAGGAGGCCCAAATCGCGCAGCCCCGTGCCGCCGCCGTGGAGTGCCAGAAGGCGGTCGTGAATCGCCAGCGCATCGCGCTCTTCGATCCAGCGTGGTTCTTTCTTTTTCACTTTACTTTTTACTTGGAAAGAGCGTGCAGCGTGTTGCGATAACGGGACATGATTTCTTCCGCCTTCGCCATCTTCTTCTCGAATGCGGGATCGTACGGGGTGAGCCGGTAATCGCCGTCCCCCGACTCAATCAGGAAAACCCGTTCCCCGTTGCTGGTATGCAGGCGGTCGATCACTTCTTTTGGCAGCACCACTCCGAGAGAGTTGCCGAACTTGCGGATCTTCAGCTCAACCATGGTCCTGCTCCTTGTGTTATTACAATTGTAATAACATCCTGCGAACCTCGCAAGATGGCAATCTGCATTGATCTTGCTGAGGCTTGACACCTAAGATCGGGGATCTTCCCTTACACGTTGGCAGCTTCCTGACCGCCGAGGGGCAGGAAATATTGCGTGCCCTTGATTGGGGCGGAGACTTTCTTCAGCAACTCCTGCAAGTCTTCGTTGCGGTCGACGAAGTCGATCTCGGAAGTGTTCACGATCAGCAGATCGGACTGTGTGTAATGAAAGAAAAAGTGTTCGTAGGCCTTCACCACTTCCATCAGGTAATCCTCGCTGATGGCTTTTTCGCCGGGCGCATTTTTTTTCTTTAGCCGCTTTTTCAGCACTTCCGGAGTCGCCTGCAAATAAATCACGAGGTCAGGCGTGGGAATCTGTTCGCGAAAATAATTGAAGTAGCGATTGTAGGTATCGAGTTCCTGATCGTTGAGATTGAGGCAGGCGAAGAGCTTGTCTTTTTCAAAAATGTAATCGGAGACGACAGTCTTATTCGAATGGGGACCGAGATCGAGCGCACTCAGTTGTTCGAAGCGCCGGATCAGGAATGCCAACTGTGCCTGGAAGGCGGCTCCCGGCTCGCCCTCATAGAACGCCTTCAGAAACGGATTGTCCGCCGGTTCGATGACGCGCTGGGCCGCCAGGCGCTCTCCGAGAACCGCTGCCAGGGTGCTCTTGCCCACGCGTATGGGACCTTCAACCGCAATGTAACGGGGAAGTTCGAAAAGCTTGGCCATGGAGTGTAGAGGGAACTGTTCAGCAGAATATATTGCTTCGGGTCCGGGCGCAATGTGGGAAAAGGTGACGACGAAAGGTCGTTGGCCGCTCGTCGTTCGCTGTTCACTTGTAGCCCTCGGAACGGAGTTGCGAACGACGAATAGCGAATAGCGGATAGAATCTCCCCATGCTCCCCGCGCTCATTGGAATTGGACTGACCGCCGCGGCCACGGCTTCGGCAGCGGGCTATCAAACGATGGCGCCAACGGGACAGTGGTACGGACGAACGTTCACCGGCGGAGAACGCGGCAGTAAACGAATCTTCCTGACTTACGACGATGGGCCGAATGATCCGCACACACTGAAGTTACTCGAAGTGCTGGCGAAGCACGGCGTGCAGGCAACTTTCTTCATGATTGGCCGCTACGTGCGGCTGCGGCCCGATATTGCGCGCGCCGTAGCGCAGGCGGGACACGTGATTGGCAATCACACGTTCACGCATCCGCTGCTCATTTTCAAATCGGCAGCGCAGACGCGAACCGAGTTAGTGGATTGCCGTCAGGCTTTAGAGGACGCGATCGGTCGTCATTCGAATTTATTTCGTCCGCCATTCGGGGGAAGACGCCCGGGAACGCTGAGGATCGCGCAGGAACTCGGCATGCAGACGGTGATGTGGAACGTGACCGGGTATGACTGGAAGACTCCCCCGGCGGCGGCGATCGAGCAGAAAGTTGCGCGGCAGATGCATGGTGGCGACGTGATCCTGCTGCACGATGGCGGACACCGCGCGATGGGTGCGGATCGCGCGCAGACGGTGATCGCGACCGGGAACCTGATCCGGCGATACCACGATCTGGGATACCAGTTTGTGACCGTACCCGAAGTGACGGAGCCAGACTAAGCTTTTTAAAACTTTGCACGACGACAGGGCGCTGCTGTCGTGCACCCCCACTTTTCCGGGGCATCGGTTTTCACGGCCTTCTTAGCATCTTTCTTAAGATTCGCTAACGCTCCCTAAATATCTACGCTGCTGAAGCCGTAAAATTGTGCGCCAGCGTACCGACAGTGAAGCGACTTGTCTATAGCATGGCGCTTCAATGTCCGACCCAGTCTATAAATGCGTGATTTGCGCGGAGCCCGTGTCGCTCGAAAAAGCAAAGGCCGACGAGGACGGACAATCTGTGCATGAGGAGTGCTTCACGGCGAAACTCAAACAAAGCCAGCTGTTGCGGAAGGCCAATTGAGCGAAATCAGGATAGGTTCCGTGAACCGGCCTGACCGACTCCAAGAGATAGCCACTTATCATCTACTTAGCATCCGGGTCCATCTTCCGAATGACGGAACCTTTGGTTGCGAGCGAACTCTTCGCGCGGGCGACGTGTTCCTTCAGCGTGGCGCGGAGTTTCCGGACGATTCCTTTGATCTCCGCGTCCCCTGTGGCGCTGCTGATCTGCGTACAGAGGCGGCGGATTCGATCGTCAGTATCGGTAGGCACCATGCTGCCTTACGGAACGGGGATCCTTTGGCTGGCGGCTGGCCGCTCACCGGGAGCTTAACGGACGGCAACAAGGAAAAGGTCTAGTTCTACCGTACGTGCAATCCGTGAAGAGTAAATACAGCAGACGCTGTACGCTAGCGTACTGTTGCGGTGTTTTTTGGTGCTTGTAACCTCAAGCGAACAAATGCATAAATCCGAGTGTGGACCAGGGAAAAGGAGTACGCTTAAAGAGTCTCTTCTAGCATCCCACCGCCGCGCCCACTGGGCGTCGGTTCCTTGCGAAAAACAGACAGCGTTTCGCGCTGGCAAGGAGCCGTTATGATTAAGAAGACCTCTAGCTCTCTTCCCACCAAGGCAGTCGCGGGACCGCGCCGGACTGACAATGACGGGAATGAGGTCAACAACAAGATCCTCCTTAGTCTCTCCCGTGAAGACTTCAATCAGGTGATTCCGAAGCTGGAATTGGTGCGGCTCAAACTTCATCAGGTCATTTATGAAGCCGGCGAGACCATCAAGTCCGGATATTTTGTGAATAACGGAGTGATTTCAGTGCTGGCGGTGCAACCGGACGGCAAGAGCGTCGAGATCGGCCTCATTGGCAGTGAGGGGTTCGCAGGTTTGCCCCTTCTGGTCGGATACAGCAGCAGTCCGACCAGACTTATCACGCAGGGAGATGGAACGGCATACCGCTGCGATGCGGAGATGCTCCGGCAAGTTATGCGGCAACTTCCACGGTTGGAACAGCAGCTGCATCGATTTGGCCAACGGCTCGCCATGCAGACAGCGCAAGTCGCCGCGTGTAATCGACTTCATGAGGTGGGCGAGCGGCTGGCGCGTTGGATATTGATGACCGAGGACCGCATCGGGTCGGACACCCTCCCGCTGACGCAGGAGTTTTTAGGGCAGATGCTCGGGTCGCGCCGGGCGAGCGTAACTGTGGCTGCCGGTATCTTGCAGAAAGCCGGATTGATCTCTTACTCGCGAGGGAGCGTCAGGATATTGAACCGGCAAAAGCTCGAGGAGGCAGCGTGCGCATGCTACGGCATTGTGCAGCGGCAGTTACAGGAGTGGGAAGCGGAGTCGGATTAGATACTGTGGCAACGCGCCTCCAACTGCCCCCTCCAACCGCCGAAGTCAGGATGTGAACGAAGAAGACGTCTGCGGCCAAAACCTTTGTGAGACTTCGTGGTTTAAGGTTTACCCAATCTGCTCCCGCCATTCTTCGGTCGCTCTCGGGTCATCCTTGACACCCTAGCCAGCGCTCCCTAGAATTCCATTAGGCGTGGTGGAATCCTAATCTAAGCCACTGCATCTAAAGTATTTACAGGGGTAGTTCAGCTCCGGGACTCGAATCGATATGCCAGCAGGGCCAGCCGGTGGACGGGAACGCGAGATCCTGACTGCCATCGTCGAAACATTCATTGCCAGCGGAGAGCCGGTGGGGTCGCGGACGCTTGCGCGCTCCAGCCGCGAAGGATTGAGTGCGGCCACGATTCGCAATGTAATGGCTGACCTCGCCGATGCCGGGTTTCTCGAGCAACCGCACGCTTCGGCAGGGCGTGTGCCTACGGCCGAGGCATATCGCTATTATGTCGAGCAACTCAGTGGTGAGGCCCACCTCTCCCACGCGAATCAGAACATCATCCAGGACACTTTGACCGGCGTTACCGACGTGGAGGAGTTCATGGAGCGCACTTCGCATGTGCTCTCGCTGATCTCGCACAGCGTCGGGGTGACGGTAGCGACCAGCGGACCGCGCAACGCGCTCGAGCACGTTTACTTCTCGCGTCTCGGCGATCAGAAAGTGCTGGCGGTGGTGGTGACACGCTCGGGAGTGGTGCGCGATCGTGTGCTGCGCTTGGATATTCCGCAATCCGATCTCGATTTAGCGGCGCGTTACATCAATGATAACTTTCGCGGCTGGACGATGGCCGACATGCGCTCGGAGCTGGCGCGGCGGCTCGAACAGGAGCGCAGTGAATATGACCGGCTGATGAAGTCGATCGAGCAGCTCTACCAGCAGGGAGCCCTGGCTTCGACCGACGACACGCAGGCTGTATTCGTGGAAGGCGCCGCGAACCTGATCACGGGGCAGGAAGATCGGCAGCGTCTGCAGGAAATGTTGCGGACACTTGAGGAAAAGGAAAAAGTTGTGAAGCTGCTGGGCGCTTATCTCGACACGCGGCAGGAAGCGGTGCGCGTGGTGATCGGGCTCGACGAAGCGCTGCCTGCTTCGAATCTGCAGAACTTCGTGCTGATTGGCGCACCCGCACGCGTGGGCGGCGAGGTCATGGGGTCGCTGGCAGTGATTGGGCCGACGCGTCTGGATTATCAACACACGATGTCGGCGGTGTCATACATCGCGCGGTTGTTCGACAAACTTTTGAATGAATCGGAGTAAATGAGCAGTATGGGTAAAGGAAACGGAAAAACCGAAGCGCGCTTCGATTTGGATCACGAACTTCCGGCTGCGGAAGATCGAGAAGAGACGGCGGCGGGCGCGAGCGCAAGTCAGGCAGACGAAGGTGCAGCATCGGAAACGGAAAAGCTCAAGGCTGAGCGTGACGCGCTCCTCGATCGTTTGGCGCGTCTGCAGGCGGAATTCGACAATGCCCGCAAGCGCGCGGTGCGCGAACAGCAGGACTTCCGCGAATTTGCCGCGGCCGACGTGATCAAGAACTTTCTGCCGACGCTCGACAGCTTTGAGCGCGCCCTAAAGGCGGGCAATGCTGACTCCAGCGAGTTCCGCAACGGCATCGAGCTGATCTACCGGCAATTTCAGGATGCGCTGCAGAAAATCGGGGTCCAGCCGATAGCGACCGTGGGACAGGTGTTCGATCCGCGGATTCACGAAGCGGTTGAAATGGTGGATACGAGCGATGTTCCGGATCATCACGTCCTCGACGAACTACAGCGCGGTTACAAGTATAAGGATCGTCTGCTGCGTCCCGCGATGGTACGGGTCGCTCGCAATAGCCACGGATAAATGGGTCGATAGTCGCTGATCGTTAATCGTTCGGGGCTTGCTGGTTCTGCTAACGACCAACGACCAACGACGAACGACCGTACTGGGGGGAGTTTCTGGCCGCAAACACAAAACGCGATTTTTACGAAGTGCTCGGTGTGACCCGTACGGCCACCGACGTTGAAATCAAGAGCGCATACCGCAAGCTCGCGATGACGTACCATCCCGACCGCAATCCCAATAATCCTGACTCGGAAGACAAGTTCAAGGAAATCACCGAAGCGTATGCGATTCTCGCGGACAGCGAGAAACGATCTTTGTATGACCGCTTTGGGCACGCCGGCGTCGGCGGGAGCAGCGGAGGTCCGGCCGGATTCGATCCTGCCATCTTCCAGGATTTCGGCGACATTTTTGGCGACATCTTCGGCTTTGGCGATATGTTCGGCCAAGGCGGACGCCGTCGCAGCCGCGCCCAACGCGGAGCCGATCTGCGCGAAGACTTGCATCTGGAATTTGACGAAGCGGTGTTCGGTACCGAGAAGCAAGTCAATGTGCGTCGCCATGAGATGTGCGACAGTTGCCGCGGAAACGGCGCTGCACCCGGTAAGGCTCCGGTCCCTTGCCGCTCGTGCAATGGGCACGGCCAGGTCCGGTATCAGCAAGGCTTCTTCAGCATCGCTCGAACCTGCCCGACTTGCCAGGGCGCGGGCAGCGTAGTCACCGATCCCTGCCCGAAGTGCAAAGGGGAAGGCCGCTTGTTGCGCGAGCGCATGGTTGAGGCGAAGGTGCCGGCGGGAGTTGAGGACGGGACGCGAATCCGTTTCACGGGAATGGGTGAAGCGGGTGCGTTTGGCGGGCCAGCCGGCGATCTGTACATTGTCCTGCACGTAAAAGAGCATCCCTTCTTTGAGCGCGAGGGCAACGACCTGCACTGCGTGGTTCCGATTTCGTTTTCGCAAGCGGCCCTCGGCACCGAGATTGTGGTTTCGACGATGGAGGGAGATCACAAGCTCAAAATTCCCGAAGGCACGCAGTCGTCCACCTCGTTTCGCATCCGGAACAAAGGCGTGCCGGTGCTCAACGGTCATGGCAAGGGCGATCTTTATGTCGAAGTGCGAATCCAGACGCCCGGGAAATTGAACAAGCGCCAACGCGAACTGTTAGCCGAACTGGGCGAATTGTCTCCGGTGGAAAACAAGCCGCAGCACCGGTCGCTGTTGGGGCGCGTGAAGGACATGTTTGTATAGAACAGCTCTCAGCTATCAGCTGTCAGTTCTCAGTAAAAGCTCTTTCTTGGAGCGCCGCTTCAACAGGGAAGCGGAGATAATGCTTTCGGAGCCAAACATAACGTCCCCATGACCCGCCGCCGTTGGATCGCTGATGAAGTAACCGGCAACACAGCCGCTCTGGTGGGTGACCACGCGGCTCATCTCGCTCGTGTCCTGCGCGCAGAAGTCGGCCAAGAATTCGACATCGCTGCCGGAGAAGAAGTTCGCCGCGGAACGATCACGTTCGTCTCGTACGATCGCGTTGAGTTCGCGCTTGACGTGAAGCCACCCAGCAAGCAAAAGTCCGGATCGTTTGCCGCTCCCAAGATCACTCTAGTCCTCGCCATCTTCAAGTTCGACCGTATGGAGTGGGCGATCGAGAAGTGTACCGAGATCGGAGTCTCTCGCATCATTCCCGCAATCGCCCGGCGGACCGATGCTCATCTAGCCGTCGCGGCTGCGAAGCGCCAGGAACGATGGCAGCGCATCGTTCGTCAGGCGTCCGAACAATCGCGCAGGGCAGCGCCTCCCGAGGTTGCCGCGCCAGTCAAATTGAAAGACCTTGGCGGAGACATGATTTCGGCCGGCTCAGTGGCCCGCGTTGTTCTCGCAGAATCGGAAGAAGACGCGAGGCTTCGAGATGTATTGCAGCCGCAATCCGCCGAGGTGGCGCTCGCCATCGGGCCCGAAGGCGGATGGGCCGACGAGGAACTTGCATGGTTTCGCGAAACGGGATGGAAAGCAGCCTCGCTCGGCAACACGATTCTGCGCGCCGAAACGGCGGCGATTGTCGCCACTGCGCTGGCGATGGAAGCGCTGCGCTGATTCGTCACAGTCTTCCACAACCCACCTCTGATATTCTCCGGTTAGCGAGTTCTCAAGTGGCTTCTACCGTCTTACCTGCGACTAAGATCATTCCCGATGAACGCCAGCAACAGGCGATCGACCATATAGATGGCCCGATGCTCGTCATCGCGGGCGCTGGCACCGGCAAGACCACTGTGCTCACGCAGCGCGTTGCCAACCTGATTCGTGAAGGGCATGCCCGTCCCGACGAAATCGTTGCTCTTACCTATACCGACAATTCCGCAGCGGAGATGATGGGGCGCGTCCGCGGAGAACTGAAGGGCATCGCCATCGACGGACTGCAGACGACCACCTTTCACGCCTGGTGCAACGGACTGCTGCAGCGTCGCGGTGCCGGTTTCAGCGTGCTCGACGACAAGGACCTCTGGGTGTTCCTGCGCCGCCGTATTCGCGATCTGCGCCTGAAACACTTTGTGCGCGCTGCCAACGTTGGCCAGTTCCTCGACAGCCTGCTTGAGTTCATACGCCGCTGCCAGGATGAACTGGTCGGCCCCGCGGAATACTTGCGTTATGTGCAGCGCCTCGAACGCGGCGAGATTCCCATGCCTCGGGTTGCGAAGTCAAAAAAGCAGGCGGACCTCGGGAAGACGGAGATTCTTGAGCGCTGCCACGAAATCGCGCGCGTTTTCGAAACTGTCGAAGATATCCTGCGCGCGAAGAACCTGGGCACTTTCGGCCACATGATCACCAGGGCCTATCAGTTGCTGAAGGACGATCCCGCGCTGCTAGAGGAAGAACGGTGCCGCACACGCTTCCTGCTGGTGGATGAGTTTCAGGATGCGAATTTTGCCCAGGTCGAAATTCTCTCGCTTCTGGCCGGAGCGGCGGCAAATGTTTTTGCCGTGGGCGATCCGGATCAAGCGATCTACCAGTTTCGCGGCGCTTCGAGTGAAGCATTCACTTTGTTCGCCAGCAAGTTTCCGGCGGCGCGAGTGGTCGTGTTGGGAAAGAATCGGCGGTCCCTTTCGCCGATTCTCCGTTGCGCTTTTGGCATCGTGAATGAGAACCCGGCGGTTTTCGCAAACACGTTTGGAAAAACGCTTGGGAAAACGGCTCCAACCGCGAAGCCAGCGATTGCATATCAGAGAACGCCGTTGGAATCTTCGCGCGACGAGGAGGCGGCAAAAACAAAGAGAGGAGAGACGGCGACGGCGCCGCTCGTTGAAATTGTTACCTGGAGAGACCGGGAGGTCGAGGCCGCGGATCTGGCGCGGCGAATCCAGAAAAAGCGAAAAGCCGAGCGCTGCGGGTGGAAGGATTTCGCGGTGCTCTATCGCCAGCACACTCATCGCGACGAACTGGTCAAGGAGTTTGCCGAGCGCAGCATCCCGTTTTCCATCGAGGGTCTGGACGTGCTGGATACTCCCGAAGTTCGGGATGTGGTCGCTTGCCTGACGGCAGCCGTCTCGCCGAACGATGCCGGTAGTTTGTTCCGTATTGCGGCCCTGCCCCAATTTGAAATCGATCCCGCAGAATTAAGGGCGGCGATGAGAGCGATGCGGCGGGAGCTCGATCTCCGCGCGGCGTTGGGACGATTGCCGGGGGGAGCGGCGGTGCTGGCAAAGGTGGAACAAGTGCATCGCGAAGTGGAGAAAGAGGGAGTTCGCGCCCACGACGCGGTGAAGGCGGTGACCCGGCACTTTGAGCTGCCGGAAACGCCATTGGTGGCTGCGTTCGTGAAATTTGTGGAGGGCTGGCATACGAAGGCAATTGTCGAGACCGGCAGCCCTGCGGAATTTCTCGAATACCTCGATTATTTTGTCGAAGCCAATGGTTGGATTGCGCTGCCGCGCAGCACAGCGGACGCCGTGCAGCTAATGACCGCCCATGCGGCCAAGGGACTTGAGTTCGAGCACGTGGCCGTGATTCGCGGTTCGTCCACCTCGTTTCCTTGTTCTTATCGGGAACCCCTGGTGGCGTTTCCCGCGGAACTGCGGCGGTCGGACGCCGTTTCAACCGACGATAAGGCGCTGCATGAAGAGGAAGAGAGGCGGTTGTTTTATGTAGCCATGACGCGCGCCAAAGACACGCTGGCGATCTATGCGAACGAGGGCAAGAGTAAGAGCGATCCGAAGCCGACAAAATTTCTGCGCGAGTTCATGATTCACCCCGCCTACAAGAATTTCTGGTCCACACATTCGGCGGCGGCGGTGCAGGACACTCTATTTGCCGAGGAAGAACAGCGCGTCGCCTTGGAGCACTCGAATGTGGCGGCTTGGCTGCTGATGGATCCGTCGGTTGATTTTTTTACGGGGCTGAGCGCGTCGACGATCGAAATTTACGAACAGTGTCCGCTGCGTTTCAAACTCGAACGGGAGTGGAATTTGCCGCGCGAGGTATCGGCGTCGCTGCACAACGGCGCAGCGATGCACGGGGTGTTGCGGACTTTTTACGACGCGCAGCGCTTTCAACGCGAAGTCAGCGACGAGGATCTGTTGGAACAGTTCCGGGCGGAACTGGCGTCACGCGGCATCGCGGACCGCTATCAATATGAACTCTATCTGCGGCAAGGGCGCGAGCAACTGCAGCAGTTTTTCGAGGCCGCTCGCAGCTTGCAGCCACCCGACGTGCTCGAAACCGAACACAAGTTTGAGCTGCAGCTGGGTGCGACGAAGTTGGCCGGGCGCATGGATCGCATGGATCGCACGGGGCCGGACACGGTGGCCATTGTCGATTACAAGACGGGGAAACCGAAATCACAAGAGGACGCCGATGACAGCCTGCAACTCTCGTTGTATGCGATCGCGGCCCAGGAGAAGCTGGGAAAGCGAGCCGATCGCCTCATCTTCCATAACCTCGAAGACAATTCGGCCATTTGCACTGCGCGGACAGATGGTGAGTTGGAAGGGGCGAAGCTGCGTGTGCTGAAGGTGGCAGAGAAGATTGTCCGGAAAGAGTTCCCTGCGAATCCCGGGTATCAATGCGCATTTTGTCCCTACCGCAATCTTTGTCCCGCGACGGAGAAGGTCGTGGCTGCGCAGAAAAAATCAAACGCCCGCTTGAACTAAGGCTCCGGAAGATTAAAAGCTGCTAAAAAAACTTTGGGGACGCTCATCGCGTCCCCTTTGTCGTTGCCTGTTGCCGTTCTTAGTGCTTCTTGCTGCTTTTCTTCTTTGCTTTCTTTTTGGTTGCCATGGATCTATTCTCCCTTTCCATTCTTCATGGAATTTCGCAACGGTAATCTGTTGCAACTGTTTGAATGTATAGAGTCAACGCAGAACGAAGTCAAGAGAAAAATGATCATAACGCATACATGCAATGCTGTACCAAAGTCACTTCACGCATCGTGCGCGCGAAAAGTTTTTCGTCGTTCGTGGTTCGTCGTTGGTCGACAGTCGTTCGTCGCCAGCAAACCGTCCGACGACCAGCGACTAGCGACCAACGACTTTCTTAGCCTTCCGGGCATCTATAATTAAAAGCGAATTTAGCAGCGTCGATTATTTGAAGGAGCTCAATCATGGCCAGTTCTACTGATGTTGTCATCATCGCGGGATGCCGCACGCCAATCGGAAAATTTCAAGGCAGCCTCAGCGATATGACGGCTCCTCAACTCGGTGCGGTCGCCGTGCGCGAAGCGGTGAAGCGGGCGAATCTTCAACCGCAGCACGTCGACGAGTGCATCATGGGCAACGTCGTTTCCGCGGGACTCGGTCAAAATCCGGCACGGCAGGCCGCGTTGTTCGGCGGGCTCGCGCCCGAAGTTGGTGCCATGACCATTAACAAGGTGTGCGGCTCAGGATTGAAAGCGGTCGCACTGGCGGCGCAGGCGATCCAAACCGGCAACAGTTCCATCGTAGTGGCCGGCGGCATGGAGTCCATGACCAACGCGCCTTACCTTTTGCCGAACGCGCGCAAGGGGTACCGCCTGGGCAACGGACAACTCGTCGACGCCATGGTGAACGACGGACTCTGGGACATTTACAACGACTATCACATGGGACTGACCGGCGAGAATGTTGCCGAAAAATACGGCATCACCCGCGAAGAGCAGGACGAGTTCGCCGTCAACTCCCATCGCAAAGCCATAGCCGCTCAAAAAGAATGCCGCTTCAAAGCGCAGATCGTTCCTGTCGAAATTCCCGCCAAGAAAAAAGGTCAGCCGCCCATAATCTTCGACAAGGACGAAGGTCCGCGCGAAGACACCACCGCTGAGGTTTTGCGTTCGCTGAAGCCGGCATTCAAGAAAGATGGAACCGTCACAGCCGGCAACGCACCCGGGGTGAACGATGGAGCGGCCGCGCTCGTGGTGACGAGCGCCGATCGCGCGAAGGAACTCGCCGCGAAGCCCATGGTGCGTATCGTTGCGCAAGCGACCAGCGGAGTCGAGCCGAAGTGGGTCATGATGGCTCCCGTAGGCGCCGTGCAGAAAATCTGGCAGAAGACCGGTTGGAAGAACGACGACGTCGATCTATACGAACTGAACGAGGCCTTCTCGGTGCAGGCCCTCGGAGTCTGCCGCGAACTGGGGCTCGATATGAACCGCGTAAACGTGAATGGAGGCGCGGTCGCTCTCGGCCATCCGATCGGAGCCAGCGGGGCGCGCGTCCTCGTCACCCTGATCTACGAAATGATCCGCCGCGACGTGCATCGCGGGATCGCGGCGCTCTGCCTGGGCGGAGGGAACGCGGTGGCTATGGCGGTGGAGCGGTAAACCTACAATCTAAAGCTTAACTTCTTCGTTCTCTAACCCGCGGTCGCGGTGGACTCCGCCGCCGTGACTGGCAGCGTAATCGTGAACACCGCGCCTCCATCCGGGGCCGTCGTCACTTCGATGTTCCCTCCGTGCTCGCGCAGCACCGTCTTGCAGATGCTCAGCCCTAGGCCGGTGCCACGGCCGGGGCGCTTGGTGGTGAAGAAGGGATCAAAAATGTGCTCCAGATTTTCGGGTGTGATTCCTGGACCATCATCCTGAAACACCATCCACACCGAGTCCGGCTTGCGTCCGATGCGAATACGAATCGTGCCTTTCTCGCGGGTTTCGCGGATCGCTTGCTCCGCATTCAGCAGAAGATTCAAGAAAACCTGCATCAGCTGATTGGGATCGGCCACGATGGCGGGGATGGCCGGTTCGGGCAGGAAGTCCACGGTGATGTTGCTCTTGCGCAGCGGATACGCCTGCATCTGCACAATACGCTGGACCAGTTCATTCAGATTGACCTGGCTGCGTCCCGGAGCTGGCGGCCGCGCGAAGTATTGCAGGTTCTGCACGATCTCGGCGGCGCGGCGCGCTTCCTTGTGCAAAATGGAAAGTTGTTTGCGCCCGGCTTCGCTGCGTTCGCTTTCCTGTAGCAACTCCGCCATGCCCAGAATGCTGGTCAGCGGATTATTGAGCTCGTGGGCGAAGCCGCCGATCATTTGTCCCATGGCCGCGAGACGTTCGCTCTGAATAATCTGCTGCTCCAGTTTCTTCTCGGTGGTCACATCGCGAACGGAGATGATCACGCCCGCGGGTTTGCCTTCGGCATCGAGCAGCGGACTCGCCATGCCGAGCATCGTGCGCCAACTGCCGTCGCGGTGCCGCGAGCCGTATTCGCAGGAGGTTAGCGAACTCTCACCGGTGGCGACGGAGCGGAAGAGTGCGGCGAGATCCGCGGAAGTATTTTCGGCATCCGCGATGTTCTTGCCCAGGAGATGCTCCGGCCCGTAGCCCAGAAGTTCGGCGATGCGTGCGCTCACGAAAGTGTACTGCCCCTTCAAATCGAGCACCAGGATCAGATCCGGAAAACTTTCCAGCAGATGACGCCGGAACTCTTCCTGGCGCCGCAACTTGTGCTCCAGCGCGCGCTTCTCGGTGACGTCAACCAGCGTGCCCTGGTAACGCACCACCCGGCCTTCCTCCATGACGCCGCTCGAGGTATCCACGCACACGGCGACTCCGCCATCTTTCCTGCGCAAGCGCACTTCTCGCGTGCGGGTACGGCCGCTCTGGCTTCCGCTGCGGCCGAGTACCGGGTCGCCAGTGGGATCTGTACTGAGTTGTTCGGGTGTGAGGGCCAACAAATCTTCTTTCGTCTCATACCCCAAAATCGAGACGAGTGCGGGGTTCACCTCGAGCAGCTTGCCATCCGGAGTGCTGATGTACACGCCTTCTTGCAGAGCTTCGAAGAGCTGGGTGAAGCGTTGTTCCTTTTCACGATGACCGGTAATGTCGCGGGCCAGCACGCTGGCGCCTGTGACGTCGTCGCCCTTGATGATGGCATTCACCACGCAGTCGTAATAATGCCGCCGGGAGTCGCCTTTCAGATGGATTTCCACCACTCCCGACCAGCTCCGCTTCTCCAGGAATCTTGACAGGCTCGCGGATCCCTCCGCATGCAGCGGCGCGCCCAGGAATTCCTCGAGTTTGTGACCGACGAGTTGGGCATAAGGAGCGCCGAGAATTTCAGTGGTTCGCCGGTTTACCGTTCTCAGCGTTCCATCGAGTGAGATGGCGAGCGCCACATCATCCAAAGAATCGATCAGCTCCTTGAAGTTGCGCTGCGAGCGCATGATCAACTGGCCGAGCTGATCGAGTTGCTCTTCCGAGGGCGTAACCCCGGCGCGGTCCTGAAACCCCCTCAGAATATTCTTGAGCTCAGAGACTTCACGCTTGCGCCCAAAGGCATAGGTCGCAAACAAGACAGCGAGCACAAAGAGCCCAGCGGGAATCGCCCACAACCGGTAGGGAAGGTCTTTGAGCTCCTGCCACGACAGCGCCGCCACTGCCGCCGCGAAAAGGACGAGCAGCCAGAGTGCCCATCGCCACAACTGGCTCTCTTCGCGCTCCAATCGGCTTGGCGGCGGAGCGGGTCGGTGGGGATCTTCGTCGGGCATGGGAGACTCCTCTGGCGCGAGAGCGGATGTCTCAACTCCGTTCCACTGTCTCCGCCAGATTGTCCCTAGCGTAGCACTGAAAGCGGCGGTTCACGATACAACGTTCGGTCACGTTCCATCACGGTAACCGGGTGACGGCCATCACATCGGCTTCGATGCTCGGCCGAGTATCATGTCGGAAAGGATCTCCCATCCTCGCTGTTCCCTTCGTGTGCTCACAGGTATTCCTATGCTCTATAAAACGCTGAGCGCTGCCGTTTACGGCATTGACGCCAACATCATTGAAGTAGAAGTGGATGTTTCCGGCGTCAAAATGAACGAAGACCACTTTCACACGGTCGGCCTGCCCGACGCTGCCGTCCGCGAAAGCCGCGACCGGGTGCGCTCGGCGCTGAAAAACTGCGGCTACGACATTCCGCCCACCCAGATCACCATCAATCTGGCGCCGGCTGACATTCGCAAGGAAGGATCGGGCTTCGACCTACCCATGGCGCTCGGCATCCTCGGCGCTTACGGCGGTCTGAATAAAAAAGAGGTACCCGACGCGCTGTTTGTCGGCGAGCTTTCGCTGGACGGACGGGTTCGCGGAGTGCGTGGCGCTTTGCCGATTGCGATCGAGGCCCGTCGGACCAAGATGAAGCGGTTGGTTGTGCCCGAAGTCAACGCTCGCGAAGCCGCCATGGTTGAGGGCGTAGAGGTCTACCCCGTCAAATCGCTGCTCGATGTGATTCATTACATCAATTCCGGCAACGGCATCTCGCGCATACAAATCGATACCGGGCAACTGCTGAGCCAGGCGCAGCAATTCCATGTGGATTTCAAAGACGTTCGCGGCCAGCAAACGGCCAAGCGAGCCCTCGAGATCGCCTGCGCCGGCGGCCACAACATTCTGATGATCGGCCCTCCGGGATCGGGAAAAACAATGCTCGCGAAACGTATGCCGACCATATTGCCGCCCTTTACTTTCGAAGAAGCCCTTGAGACCACCAAGATTCACAGTGTGGCAGGCGTGCTCGATGCCCACGCCGGACTCGTTGGTCTGCGTCCTTTTCGGGCGCCGCATCACACCATCTCCGACGCGGGCCTGATCGGCGGGGGCGCGATTCCCCGGCCGGGCGAGGTTTCGCTCGCTCACAATGGCGTACTGTTTCTTGACGAATTTCCCGAATTCCCGCGCAATGTGCTCGACGTCATGCGCCAGCCGCTCGAAGATGGTACGGTCTGCATCGCCCGCGCCGCCATGTCGCTGACTTTCCCGGCGCGCTTCATGCTCGCCTCTGCCATGAATCCCTGCCCCTGCGGATTTCACAACGACCGCACCCGCGAATGCCACTGCACTCCGCCCATGATCCAGCGCTACATGTCGAAGATCTCAGGCCCGCTGCTCGACCGCATCGACATTCATATTGATGTTCCGGCGGTGAACTACAAAGAGTTGCGCAGTACGAAAGAGGCAGAAAGTTCGGCAAGTATCCTGGAGCGCGTAATCCGCGCCCGCGATGTCCAGCTGCAACGTTTCTCTTCCGCGCGCGAAAAGGTCTACTGCAATGCGCAGATGCCGACCCAGTTGATTCGCAAATTCTGCGAGCTCTCGGCCGATTGCGAGCGACTGCTCGAACGCGCCATGGCGCAACAAGGACTCAGCGCCCGCGCCCACGACCGCATTCTGAAAGTCGCGCGCACAATTGCCGACCTCGACGGTTTCCCGCAACTCGAACCCAAGCACATCGCCGAGGCGATTCAGTACCGAACGCTGGATCGCACCTACTGGGTGTGAAAAAACGATCGGCCGCATCTTGCGCGGCTCGACGGTTGAGTCGAGATGTCCAGTTCAGGCCGAGACAAGTTTTTTTTGCAGCCGGACCGGGAACGGTCTGATTTTTGGCAGCCTGTTTTTCTGGGCCTTCCAAAGATCGTAATTGAGCTGCATCTTCAGCCAAAACTCGGGAGACGTGTAGGGCATTGCCTTGGCCAGCCGCACGCTCATCGTCGCTGAAATGCCGGCGCGGCCGTTGAGTATCCGGGAGAGATTTGGCCGCGTCACGCCCAGACGCCGGGCCGCTTCCTTCACTGTCATGTCGCCCAGATAGTCCTTCAAAACTTCGCCGGGATGGGATGGATGGAAAAGCATACTTAGCTCCTAGTGGTAATCCTTGTAGTCGACGAGAACCGCGTCCTACCCATCGAACCGAAAGGTGAGCCGCCAGTTTCCGCTCACCCGCACCCCCCAATGGCCCTCCATCTCGCCTTTGAGCGAGTGCAAGCTATAGCCGGGCGCGTCATGTTGGCCGGGCAGGTAGCCGCATCCAAGGCGGACAGGAGCCTTCGGAGGCGGTTAGCATGTTCCGGCTGAATACCAGCCTTCGAGCCTGTTTCGGCGAACTGCTTGATTCCTTTGTGCCGATAGCTCTTAAGCACGTGTAAAGTGTACCAATACACAATACCGGCATCAAGGGGGATCGGCGTTCGGTCGGATGCGAGCGGCAGGCCGGCGTAAGCGGTGGGGCTGACGCGGGCGCCGGGATCGTCGTTGCATCAATGGACGTTTGGTGCAAAGGGTGGGCTCCGCAATTCGGATGCTGCCGCGCAATGTCGGTAATGAACTGGGACGCAACCGGACCGTTCGCGCATTCTATAATTCTCCTCGGAGGCTTCATGGGCGGATGGGGAACGGGCAGTTTCGAGAACGAGGACGCGCAGAAGTTTCTTGGGCAACTCAATTCTGTGAGCGTTGACGATCTGAGGCAGATGCTGGCCCGTGCCGCCGATCAGGACTATCTGGATGCTCCCGAAAGCAGTGCCGTGATTGCGGCCGCTGAGATCGTTGCCACGGCGCGCGGCAATGCTCCTCAAGCGGTGCCCAGTCAGATCGCGGAGTGGGTGGGCAAGATCGAAGGCGCGCCGAGCGCCGAAATGTCAGAAATTGCGCGGCTTGCTGTTTATAAGGTGCGGACCAACTCCGAACTTAAGGACTTGTGGCTTGAGGCGGGAGGGCTGAACGAATGGAATGCATCGCTCCGCGAACTGGAATCAAGACTGAGCGGGTGAATCCGGCCACGATACCAAAGGCCTCAAGGGATCACGAGGTCGTCGGCGGTTGCACTTGCAAGTACGCATAGGTCCAGAAAGACGCGTGCGTTGAAAGGATCTCTTGCTCCCGCCTTCTGCAAAATGCCTGCAAAATTCAACCTGAGGATCCGGTAGATCTGCATCATCTGCACCACACTTGGCTGACGCCGGTTTCTTACGAATGCATTGCGGAGTTCGCGAAAGACGCCGCGCACGGTGCCGTCGTGAATATAGACATCGGTGCCATCAATGTCACTCAGGGATTTCTTGACGCGGTGCCGGCGGGTTTCGCAGACGATCCAGGCATGTTTCGGATTTCCCATGCCCACCGTCAGTCCTAGTTCGAATGGCATATTGAATCGTGGCGTGCGGGGAGCGCTTCGATCCAATTCGACCCGCGACAAGTCGTGGACCGAGTATTGCGATGAAGCGATCAACGAAAGAATCCGCTCCAGGCGCCGTTGACTGAAAGGAATTTCGAGCGTGGCTCGTGGGGAAAATCCGAAAGCGCTGATGCCCGCGATGTAGGCCAGCAAGAGGTTCTCAAAGCGGCCGTCGTAGGGGATGTTCAGAAAAACATCAGCCTTCTTAACGCTTGCCCTTCGCTGCCTTCGATCTTGTTGTTGAAATTTTCGTGCCGGCATTCGGCCCACTGCTCTTTCTTGCGGCGCTCGTTGCGGCCTTTCTCCTGGCATGGGGCTTTTCCACGGATGAACCGGCTTTGGATGCCTGGTTCTTAAGAATGCGATCGGTGTACCGCCTCGCGATCTTGATCAATTCTTCCGTTCGAGACTTGGATACACCGAGAGTCCTGGCGGTGTCATAAGGCGTGGCGAACGCGCTGTCGACTCTGATTGCGGGTCTCATCTGATTGCATTATACGGTATGGCTGATTGCGAAAGACGAGATGACCTGAAGCCTAGCCACGATGGAACTCGTGAGGGTTTGAGTCGTTGAATCATAAGTCGATCGAACGACGACACTACCATGATCCAACGGTCTACGAGTCAATCGTTTCGCTTTCAGTCGGCTGCCGCCACTCCGCTAGGAGTGCCAGCGGCGAGGGCGTTTTTCTCCGCCTGCCGCAAGCGTAGTGCGCGGTTGGAGGGCAAGCCGGCATCGCGGATTTTGTAAAGCAGGGCTCGATAACTGATGCCCAGCGTGCGCGCTGCCTGTTTGCGATTCCAATGGTGCTGTTGCAGCACCTTGAGGATGACTTTGCGCTCCAGTTCGCGCACGCATTGGCGGGTCAGCTTCTTCAGAGAAATTGGACCGTCCAGCGAAATCTCCGAGCTGAAAAAGTCGGGCTCGCGGGCTACCAGGTCGTTGGTGATCACTTCCTCGTGGCCCAGGATCACATAGCGCTTGATCAGGTTTTCCAGTTCGCGAATGTTTCCCGGCCAGTGATATTTCTGGAGCACGGCCAGCACTTCGTTCGACAGAGGCCGCGCCCGGCAGTTGAACTTGCGGTTGTAGTACTCAAGGAAGTAGCTGCACAGGTCTTCGATGTCGCCGCGGCGTTCCCGCAGCGCCGGCATGCGTATATTTACCACGTTGATGCGGTAATAAAGATCCTGGCGGAAAGTGCCCGCTTCGATCTCCGCTTCCAGTTGGCGATTCGTGGCGCACACCACTCGGACCTCAACCTTCTTGTCTTCCTGCGCGCCGATGCGGCAGAACTGTCCATCCTGCAAAAGCTGCAAGAGCTTCGATTGCAGCGAGGGGTCCAGCTCGGAAATCTCGTCGAGAAACAAGGTACCGCGGTGCGCCATCTCGACCCGTCCGGGCTTCGACCCGACCGCGCCTGTGAAGGCTCCTTTTTCGTAGCCGAACAGTTCGCTCTCCAGCAAGGTCCCGGGGATCGCCGGGCAGTTCACCTTTACATATGGCCCGACTCTCCAAGGCGACAGGCTGTGGATAAGCCGCGCGATGATGTCTTTCCCCGTTCCGCTCTCGCCGGTGATCAGGACCGGAACGTTGGCGGCGGCCACTTTCCCCAACCGCGAACGAACCGACTGCATAACCTCGGAGTGGCCAAAAATGATGTTGTCAGGGGGAACCTCGCCCAGCGACTGCGCCAGAGTAGTTACGGAAAGAGTGGTCATAAGAGTGAATGCCCCGTTGCGGTTTGTGTTCATCCGCATGCACTAAAAGTGCATCTCAAGCACCAAACTGGGGAAGGAAGCTGGACGTTCCGGATCCTTTCCGTTAAACGTTCAGGGGGTAACGGCTTACAGGGATCATATGCCCGAAGCGCGAACCTTCGGCATGGCACCAAAGTGCCATGCCTTAGAAGGTATGGGGAGGGAAAAACTTTTCACACTTCAGAAGTCGCTTTCCTCAAATGCTTACCCGAAACTGACGCGGCATCAGTACCGAGGGGGCGAGCGAACTTCACCCCTAGAAGATGATAGTCGTCAAGGTGCGTTACCCATACCGCCTTTGCCTGCAACACTCGAGAAGCGGTCTTTATGCCCTGGATAGGCCCGACCGGGGCGCTCGGAATCTCCAGTGAAATCACCGCCGATTTGGGCAAAGATCGGCGAATTACCACCAAAGCGCCCCCGGGAGAGATGTTGATCGCCGTGGCAAACTCCAGCGAATCCTTGCCCCCTCCGTCACGAGAGCGGACAAAAACCGGAATGGCGAGTTGTAGCCTCGGCCACTTCCGTTCTTCCTTCTTAGAGATCGTGCGAGACACCTGTCGAACCCACCCCTTAACCGGCAATTTACTGTCTTAGAACCGCATCTCATGGGCCAAACTCCCAAAGAAACCGACCCTGCCCGGAATGTCCCAAACCTCGCTACCATCACGGAGATCACCCATCTACCGTCACTGGCTGAAGACATTAGTATGACTTATGGTTATATCTAAAGTGCAATGTTTTTCGCACTGCGTACGGGGGTGCTTTGCAATTGACAGCCTGTTATGACTGACATATGATCGCCTCAATCCCCAATTCTGGACGGTAGTAAGTGTTTCCCTCCCCATTTGATTTCGAGTTTGGGGATCTCCATGTCTTCAATGTCTGAAAAAAGTCCAGCCACTGTCCCTTTGGGTACGAGTGCGAAAGATCGTTTGTCCACGGCCGCGGCTCAGGCCAGCGCGCCCAGTTCTGCGGACGAGACAGCCCGCGAGCTCGAAAACTTGCGCGATCGTTTCCGCAAGACCACAAACGCTCTGGCCTCCGCCGCCCATGACCTCAAGACGCCCCTCGCCATCCTCAATGGCTACATAGAGCTCCTGCAGAGCCAAAAACTTGGACCGCTGAATGATCGCCAGAGAGAAGTCATGGGCGACATGTTTTCCAGCGGACAGCGTTTGCAGCAGTTCATTCACGACTTCCTCACATTCAGTGTGCTCGAAACCGGCGAGCTGCGCATGCAGTTCGTGGAAGGCGACATGAACGCCTGCCTCTCGGAAGTTTGCCGGCTTTGGTCGGCCCGGTTTCAGGCGCGCGGTCTCGCCCTGTATTTCCTGGCCAATGACAAACTGCCGCCATTTGCGTTCGACGGGCCCAAGATTCAGCGCGTGATCTCCAATCTTCTGGAAAATGCTGCCAAGTACACACCTGAGGGTGGCACCGTCTGGCTGCACGCCGAGCCTCACATGTGGGAGCGTCGCGGAGTGAGTGCCCCCGGAATTCCGGGAGAACGCCGCCGCCAGTCGAGTACCGTGCCGAATGCGGTCAAAGTCAGTGTGGCCGATACTGGCCCCGGAATTCGGCCGGAGTTTCACCTGGAAATCTTCGACGACTTCTTTCGTCTGCCGGGCAGCGAATCGGCCGAGGGGATGGGCCTCGGGCTGGCCATTGCCCGCCGCCTGCTGCAAGGAATGAGCGGCAAGATCTGGGTGGAAAGCGAGCCCGGCGCCGGTTGTAAATTTTCTCTTCTCATTCCCATGAAGCCAATTCTGAGTAATCCGCCACGAGGAGCCAAATGAGCGAAGCCGCCAACATCTTGCTGGTGGATGACGAACCGGGAATGTTGCGCTACATCCGTACGCTGCTGGAAGTGGACGATCACAAAGTCCAAACCGCCAGCACCGGCGAAGAAGCGGTCGAGCGCGTTCAGAAAGGCTTGCAGCCCGACCTGGTCCTCCTCGATCTGCTCATGCCCGGCATCGACGGATTACAGACTCTCGAGCAACTCCGCCATCTCAAGCCCGGATTGAAAGTCGTCATGCTGTCTTGCGTGAATGACACGCGCAAAGTGGTGCAGGCCATGCGGCTCGGCGCCATCGATTATCTGACTAAGCCGTTCCAGAAAGCCGAACTCGACGCGGTCATTGGGCAGTGTGTGAGCAACACGGCCAAAGCGGAGAGCTATTCTGGCGAAATCGAAGAACTTTGCGATGATGTGTTCTTCGTCGCTGCCAGCCCGGCGATGAAGAAAATCCGTTCGCAAGCCGCGCTCGTCGCCAACGTCGATATTCCGGTCCTCCTGCTGGGGGAAAGCGGCACAGGCAAGGAAGTGCTCGCCCGCCTGATCCATAAACTTTCTCCGCGCGCCCACCGCACTTTTCTCAAAGTGAATTGCGCGGCGGTGCCCGCAGACCTGCTTGAAAGTGAACTGTTCGGCTACGAAGCGGGAGCTTTCACCGGCGCCAACCATCCGAAACCGGGCAAGTTCGAGCTGTGCAACAAGGGCACGATCCTGCTCGACGAAATCGGCGAGATGCCGGCGCTCTTGCAAGCCAAGCTCTTGCACGTGTTGCAGGACCAGACTTTTTCCCGTCTCGGCAGCCGTACCGTGATCAAGGTCGATGTTCGCATCCTGGCCGCCACCAACATCAACATTCCCGAGGCGCTAGCCAGCAAGCGGCTGCGTGAAGACCTCTACTACCGTCTGAACGCCTTCACCATGTCGTTGCCTCCACTGCGCGAACGCAAGGAAGAAATCCCGATTCTGCTGAAGCATTTCATGTCACGCATGTCGGAGTCGTACGCGCGTTCGCCGTTGCCGCTATCGCCTCCCTTGATGGAGGCATGCCTGAAGCACTCCTGGCCGGGCAACCTGCGCGAGCTGAGCAACTTCATCAAGCGCTATTTAGTGTTGGGTGATGAAACCCTGGCTGCGTCCGAATTGCAGCCCAGGCCCGATGGCGGTGCAGGAATGCACGCGGATATCCCCGGAAGAATTGCAGCCGCGAGTGCCGATTCCGCCGGCGGGCTGAAGTCGCTGTCACGCAATGCCAAAGATGAGGCGGAAGCCGAAGCGATCGCCCGGGCTCTCGAAGAAACGAACTGGAATCGCAAACAAGCCGCGGCACTGCTGCAAATCAGCTATAAAGCCTTGCTCTACAAAATCCGCCAATACGGAATCGCGCAAAGCCGCAGCACGCACCGCTTGTCCGCAGGCGCGTGAGAAAAAGCCGCTAGCAACGCGCTTCAAGCTAAGAGCTAACGGCTAAAAGCTGACAGCTGGGGTTGGTGCGGATAAGAGGACTCGAACCTCCACGACCTTGCGATCACTAGGACCTGAACCTAGCGCGTCTGCCAGTTCCGCCATATCCGCATACGTAAACGAAGAAAAATCGGCAGGCCCTTTATTAGGGGGACTACACTAATATCTACTGGCTGACGCCCGCTGTCAAACGAAAGCCCAGCGCCAGATCGCCGAAAGACGACCGCCGAAAGACGATGGACACTCCCTCCGAAAAAATTCCCGCAGAAACGGCGAAGGAACTCCGCGCCTTGGCGCACGATCTCAGCAATTCGCTCGAAACCATCGTGCAAGCCACCTACCTGATCTCCCAGGCAGGCCCGCCCGAGAACACACGCCGCTGGGTCGAACTGATCGACCAGGCTTCGCAGGATGCGGTGAAAATCAATCAAAAGCTGCGCCAGATTTTGCGCTCGCAAAGCTAGCTGACCAGCTAATAACGAATTGTCATCCCGAACGAAGTGAGGGATCTGCAGTTGGCCGCAACATGCAGATCCCTCACTTCGTTCGGGATGACAAAAACCTAAGGCATCGGGATGACAAAAAAACTGACGGCTTCAGGATGACAAAAGCCGAAGCCCTACCCCAGCTTCGCGTCCATCGTAATCTTGGCGTTCAGCACCTTCGATACTGGGCAGCCTGCTTTGGCATTCTGTGCGGCCGTGTTGAACGCGTCCGCGCTCGCGCCCGGCACCTTGGCGACAACGTCCAGGTGAACCGCCGTGATCGCCCATCCTGCCTCGAGTTTCTCCATGGTGAGCGTGGCTGACGTGCTGATGCTTTCTGGTGTCAGGTTTGCGCCTCCCAGTTGCGCCGACAGCGCCATCGAAAAGCACGCCGCATGTGCCGCTGCAATTAATTCCTCGGGGTTCGTACCCGGTGTGCCTTCAAACCGTGTGGCAAACGAATATGGCGTATTCGACAGAACGCCGCTGGTGGACGAAACCGACCCTTTTCCGTCCTTCAAACCGCCCTTCCAAACTGCACTCGCTTTGCGTTGCATTCCAATCTCCTCGATCAAGAAATCAAGCCGCACCTATTGTAAAAGGAGAGAGGGGAACTCCGTCAACGCACAGCGGCCGACGAGATCCCTGAGCCCGCCATTTTCGCCTCGACCGTTTCCCAACGTAAAGCCCCAGGCAGTTTCGGCCGATGAACATCATGGCGGATTCGGCGTCATGCCTTATATCGTGACGGACCCAAGCCCTATGCACAAGCTGGATGAGAGACTCGACAAGACGGGCAATCGGGCCTTGGCAAAGAATAGTGACGGCAAGGCGAATGAGGCCGCTCGGCGGTTGCGGTCTGCCACTTATTTCATTGACCTCGACAGCCGGTTCGTCCTGGTGAAGTTCACCGGGACAATCACCTTCCAGGACATTCGAGACTATGCTGTGAATCTCCGCGCCGATCCGCAGTTCCGTCCAACTTTCTCAGAAGTCGTCGACTTGCGTAGCGTCGAAGAAGTTGAGCTGAGCCCCAGACAGGCCATGAACCTGGCTGATGCTGTCGATCCGTTCGCGCCCGAATCCAGGCGGGCATTCGTGGTTCAAAGCCAGGCTCAAATCCATGCTGCTCATATTCATCGAATTTTGCGCCCCGAGGGCGGCAACATCCTCGTCTCTTTTTCGATGGAAGAAGCGAAACAATGGATGGGAATGGTAAGCAGGCAAATCGGCCAGTAGCGCGATCATAGCCGCCTTGGACTTGGGAGGATCAGTAAAAATCAGAGCAGCTCAAGTAGAAGCCGCATTTCTTGCAAACTACTTTGCAGCGATGTCCGCTCAACTCGGTCGAGCAATTGGGACAGATCGAGGATGCATCTTTCTTCGGAGCCGCCGGCGCAGTTGCCAGACCGGGAGCATCGCCAGTCGATTTCCGCATTACAGTTGAACTCATATCCGGTGTTCTAGCACATCTCACGGTGCCGGGAAACTGACGTTCCCGGCACTGGAACACGAGCGCCAGCCTACTGAATCTGTATCACGCTTTCCGAGCTGTTCGCTTTGATCTCGCTCACGCGCTCCACCACTTTGCGGGCAAACGCGAACAACGATTTCGCGTGGGGCGAGTTTTCTCCCTGGAGCACGGCCGGTGTACCGCCATCTCCTGCTTTGCGAATCTCGGGGTCGAGCTCGACGGCGCCGAGGTAGGCGATGTCAAACTGTTTCGCGGTCTTTTCCGCGCCACCGCGCGAGAAGATATCGATTTCGTGCTGGCAGTGCGGGCAGACGAAGTAACTCATGTTTTCGACCATGCCGACGAGGTCCACCTTCATCTGGCGAAACATCTCAATGGCTTTGCGCGCATCCTGCAAAGAAACGTCGGACGGCGTAGAAACCACGATGGCACCGGTCAGCGGGACGGTCTGGATCAGCGAGAGGGCAACGTCGCCCGTGCCAGGAGGAAGGTCAATGACGAGGTAATCCAGCAGTCCCCACTGCACCGAGCTCAAAAACTGCTTGATGATCGAATGCAGCATCGGACCGCGCCAGATGAGCGGCTTGTCTCCGGGGTTGAGGAATCCTACCGAGATGACCTTCAGCCCATGCGAGTTGATGGGCGCAATCTGGTTTTCTCCCATCACTTTCGGTTGCTCGTTGGTGCCGAGCATCAGTGGAACGTTGGGACCATAAACGTCGCCGTCAAGCAATCCGACTTTGTGCCCCATCTTGGTGAGGGCGATTGCCAGATTGACTGCGAGCGTGGTTTTGCCGACTCCGCCCTTGCCGGAACCGACGGCGATGATGGCATTGACGCCAGGTAAAGGTTGCGGAGTGGGCTGTTGCTGGCCGGGATGGGAATGAGCGCTCATCGTCCGATTATACGGGAGGGAGAAGGAAGGGATCAGCCGTCAGCCCTCAGCCATCAGCCATCAGGAAAACCAATGCGCATCAGCCGTCCAGATTTACCGCAGCCCTCAAGCAGACCTGTTTACCTGACGGCTGACGGCTGATAGCTGATAGCTGACCGCCTAGTAGTGCCCTTCCCCGAGCTGCACCTTGCCGCGAAACATGCGATAGACAAAAGCGAAATACCCGAGCGCCAGGACCGCGCCGAACGACCACCAAACCAGGCCGACGCTTAATCCGTGGGTACCAGCGGCGGTGTTGTAGATGGTCAGGTCGTATTGGTGGTCCCGCGCGGGCAGAACGACGGGATAGAGCGCGAACGCTGCGCCTACCAGCATGAAAGCGATATAAAGGCTCGAGGCGATGAAGGCGAGTTTCTCTTTGCCCTTGGGATTGGCCCAGAGCATAACCGCCAAACTGGAGAACACGACGATCGGTACCAGTATTCCGATCGGGTGCTTCCCATAGTTCGTCATCACGTCGGGCCGGATGAAATAAGTCGCAACCAGAGCGCTGACCGTCAGGAAAAACTGCACGGGCCAGCAGAGCAAGGCGAAACCGCGGGCGCGGCGGCCAAGGTCAGCATCGGTCTTGAGTGCGACGTAGTAGGACCCGTGCGCAGTCAGGGTCACCAGCGCCATCACTCCGATGAGCACGGTGTACCAATCGAGAATGCCCACTTGCGGGCCAAGTTTGAAGTCAGTCCATAGCGGCTCAAAGAAATAGCCGGTCGCATCCAGCGGCACTCCACGCACGACGTTGCCTAGCGCCGCCCCAAAAAACACTGCCAGCAAAATACTGGAAACACTGAATACCACGTCAAAGAAGCCCTGCCAGACGTGGCTTTCGGAGTGCACCCGGAATTCAATGCCCACGGCGCGCAGCATCAGCAGCCACAAGACCATCATCAGCGGAAGGTAGAACCCGCTGAAGCTCGACGCGTAAAGTTGAGGAAACGCGAAGTAGAGCGTGCCGCCGGCCGCCAGCAACCAGACTTCATTGCCATCCCACACCGGTCCGATGGCTCGCAGCACCTTCCGGCGCTCCTCGTCGGTCTTCGCCGCCATCAGATAAATCACGCCCGCGCCGAGATCGAATCCGTCGAGCACGACGTACGTCGCCACCATGGCTGCGACAATCCAGTACCAAAGGCTCGCCATATTACTTTGCCTCCGTCGCCCGAACTAAATTGGATACCGAGTCGTGCCCCTCCACAGGGCCGCGCTCAATTTCCCGCCAGAGCAGAAACAGCCCCAGGACGCCCAACACCAGGTACATCCCCATGAATCCCAAGAGGGTGAACATGCTGTTACCCGCCGAGACCAGCTTGGAGAAGCCGTTTTCCGTGCGCATCAGTCCGTACACCAACCATGGTTGTCGGCCGAGTTCGGCGGTCATCCAACCGGCGGTATTGGCGATATACGGGAACGGGGCTGCGAGCATGAGAATCCACAACATCCACTTGGTGTGAAAGAGTGTGCCGCGCCACAGCAGTAACAAAGAAACCACCATGATCGCGACGAAGAATGTCCCCAGGCCAACCATGATGTGGTAGCTGTAATAAAGCAACGGAATGTTGCCCGGCCAATCTTGTTTCGGGAAAGCGTCGAGTCCGTGGACGTGAGCATTCCAGCGCCTGTAAGTCAGCATGCTCAACATGCCCGGAACTTGCAGCGGGTTATCGATCTTACCTTGCTCTTCGTTGGGCTGACCTAAGATCAGCAACGGCGCCCTGGTCTGGCCCTGAAACAATCCTTCCATCGCGGCCAGAGTCACGGGTTGCAGGTCGGTGACCATCTTGCCTTGCCGGTCGCCGGTTGGAAAAATCTGCAGAACGGTGAACACGCAACCCGCAATCACGCCCGTCTTGACGAAGATGCGTGCGTGCGCGGTCCACTTGCCCGAGAGCAGATAGAATGCGCCCACCGACGTCATGATGAACGCGCCCGTGATCGCCGCCCCGCTCATGTTGTGCGCGTATTGCCATCCCGCCCACGGGTTCAGTACCAAACTCCAGAAGCTTGTCAGTTGCAAGCTCCCATCGGGAGCGGTGAAATAGCCGACCGGATGCTGCATGAAAGCGTCAGTGGCAATGATGAAGTAACCCGAAAGCCACGAGCCCACGAAAACGGCGACGGCTGACAGCCAGTGGGCACGCGGGCTCAGGCGCTTTTCTCCGTAAAGGAATAGTCCGAGAAACGCCGATTCGAGAAAGAAGGCAAACATACCTTCCATGCCGAGGGTTTGGCCGATGACGCCGCCAGCGAATCGCGAAAAGACGGACCAGTTGGTGCCGAACTGGAATTCCATCGGAATGCCGGTCACCACGCCCAATACGAAGTTGATGCCAAAAATCTTTGCCCAGAAACGCGCTGCCTGGTCGTACACGGGATCTTTCCGCCGCAGGGCAATCGTCTTGAGCACTACGATCAAAAGCGCCAGCCCCATGGTGAGCTGGGGGAATAGATAGTGGAAGGTTGCGGTGAAGGCGAAGTGAATCCGGTGAATTAAAAGTGCGCTCTCCATAAGTTAGAACTCATGTTTCCTGATCGTGTGGAGCGGGCGCCCTCGCCCGCTGCCGTTGACTTTTTAGAAATAAACGACAAACGCTGCGCTCGCTAAGTTGAACGTTCCAGCTTAGCAGCAATGCGGCGTAAGTGTTTTGTTTATTAGTTAAAAATCCAGAATACCTAACTCGTCTTACGTGCCGATTCGGCACGCCGTGCCTCGCGACGGCGCAGGGCTCCCTCGTAGCGGCGTTTCTCATCGTCAGTTTCCGGCACGACCGGCGGCACCATGAGTTTATTTCCAGCAGCATCGATCGCGACAAAGGTCAGATAGGCGGAGCTGACGTGCCGGCTCTGTTCGGAGCGATAATTTTCCACCCACACTTTCACACCCACCTCCATCGAAGTGCGGAAGGCGCGGTTGACGGACGAGCGCAGGATCACGAAATCTCCGACACGAACCGGCACAAGAAAATCCAGATGATCGATGGAAGCGGTGACCACGTACGCGCGCGAGTGTCGGTGGGCGGCCATCGCACCGGCCAAGTCGATCCAATGCATCAGGCGTCCGCCGAGCAGCGCGTTCAGCGGATTGGCATCGTTCGGCAGCACGAGCTCGGTCATTTCCGAGATCGATTCGCGCACCAGCCGGGGACGGGTGAACTTCTCGGTGTCGTTTTCGTTCATAGTTTTTTCAAAGCGCGTTCAGAGAATGTCAGTGCTCGGTCTGTGCCGTCGACGATGCATCAATCGTTAAATTGGAACAACGATCGGAACGGCTTGCCGGGCGCGATAAGCCTGGAGATAGCAGCTTGCAAGTCTGAGCATGCGCGGATCCGGGTGCGGGTTGAGCCAAGCCTCGCTCACCAGGTCGAAGGTCAACTTGCCGTGCTCGATCGGAGCGTGACGACGCTCGCATGCATACCACAATGTCAGTTGACTCGCGTTCGTGTTGGCAACCGAAAAACGTACCGCATCCCAATCTCGGTCTGCGGGAAGATGCGGACATCGAGTGGCATTCCCAAGATTGCAGAATTCCCGTACGTGGGCGTCGGAGGCCGGCAGTTCCTGTCCCGAGGCAAGGCAGTTTCCGGTCCATCCCGCTCCGAGGGGAAGGCGCGAAGGATGCGGCCATGAGCCGTCGTTTACAATTTCCAGCGGCACAAAAAATG
>JBEKLO010000050.1:0-40183 GCA_050010155.1 Terriglobales bacterium | reverse complement strand
TTCTTGCTTTGGAACCAACCCATGAAGCAAAAGGTGAAGGCCGATCGACCTCGCAATCAGGCGGACCGGTTGCGCCCCGTTGCCGGCCGTCACAACCAGAGACTGAAAGAATTGCGGCAAGCATTCCGGCGGGCCGAACTGACTGCTCAGGGTGAGTGTGCCATTGAAGGTGTAAAACTGCTGGAGGAAGCGTTGCGCAGCGGCCAGCATCTGGACACTGTGTTCTTCAGCGACTCCGCTCGCCCTCTAGCCGAAAAACTTCTGCTCCAGATTAACGCCCGCACGGAAACGCTCGTTTTACCGAAAGCGCTTTTCAACTCGATCGTGCCGAGCGATGCGCCCCAGGGAGTGGCGGCACTGCTCAAGTTGGCGACTTTCTCTGCCGCGCAATTGCTCGACCGCAAGAGTCACGGTCCGTTCGTCATAGCCTCCGGCTTGCAAGACCCGGGCAACCTTGGGACGATTCTTCGCTCCGCCGAAGCCTTTGGCGCTGCGGCCGTTTTTCTGACCGAGGGAACGGTCAGCCCTTACAACTCGAAGGTTCTGCGGGGTTCAGCGGGCTCTATCTTTCGCTTGCCTTTCCTCCAGATCTCTTCCGTCGAACTGATTTCTCTTTTGCGCTCAAGCGGTGTCCGTCTGTTGGCCACTTCGTCGCACCAGGGAACCCCACTGCCCCACGTCTCGTGGACGCTGCCGCTCGCTATCTTCATCGGCAATGAAGGTGCCGGCCTGTCCCATGAACTCGTCCGGCAGATGGACGAAACGGCGGCAATCCCGCAATCCGCGCAAGTCGAATCTTTGAATGCGGGAGTCGCGGCAAGCATCGTACTGTATGAAGCTGCGAGAAATCGAAAGTGAGGAATTTGTAATTTGCGATTTGTAATTGGTAATTGAAAACCGAAATTAAATTGGCAACGATTGCTTTCAAATTACAAATCACAAATTACTAATTACAAATTCATGAATCTCTTCGCGCCCATCCCGAACGATGATCCCGCCGCTGTAGGTGCGCGTCCCCTCGCTGACCGCATGCGCCCGCGCACACTCGATGAATTTGTCGGGCAGGAACATCTGGTCGGACCGGGCAAACCGCTGCGGGTGCAAATCGAACGCGATGATCCCACCTCGATGATTTTCTGGGGGCCTCCGGGAACCGGCAAGACAACGCTCGCCAAGATCATTGCCCGCATCACCAAGGCCGACTTCATCGAGTTCTCAGCCGTGCTTGCCGGTATCAAGGAAATCAAGCAGGTCATGAGCGATGCCGACCGCGCCCGCCAGTACGGTACCCGCACCATCGTCTTCGTCGACGAGATTCACCGTTTCAACAAAGCGCAGCAGGATGCCTTCCTTCCGCACGTCGAAAAGGGCAGCATTCGTCTGATCGGCGCCACTACTGAAAATCCATCGTTCGAAATCAATTCCGCGCTACTCTCGCGCTGCCGTGTCTACGTGCTGAAGCCGTTGACCGAATATGAGCTAGTCGCTCTGCTCCGCCGCGCCCTCAGCGATACCGAGCGCGGTCTGGGCACAATGCATCTGGAAGCCTCGGACGAATCTCTTCGCAAAATCGCCGCCTACTCCAGTGGCGATGCCCGCAGCGCCTACAACGTTCTGGAAGTAGCCGCCGCCCTATCCGGTTCAACCGACAAAGAGACGCGGCTAGCCGCGTCTCCCGACGCGAGCACGACCATCACCGAACAAACCATCCAGGAAGCCGTCCAAAAGCGGGTTCTGCTCTATGACAAAGGCGGCGAAGAGCATTACAACATCATTTCCGCGCTGCACAAATCGGTCCGCAACAGCGATCCCGACGCCGCTCTTTACTGGCTCGCCCGCATGCTCGAAGCAGGAGAAGATCCGCTTTACATCGCACGCCGAGTCGTCCGCATGGCGGTCGAAGACATCGGCCTCGCCGAACCGAATGCACTCTCGCTGTGTATGGCAGCCCGTGACGCGGTCGACTTCATCGGCATGCCTGAAGGCAATCTCGCGCTGGCGCAAGCGGTTGTGTATCTTTCGGTGGCACCCAAATCGAACGCCCTTTACACCGCGTACGGAGCGGTTCAGCAGGACGTGGAGCAAACCGCCGCCGAACCCGTCCCCTTGCACCTGCGCAACGCTCCGACGAGCCTGATGAAGGGCTTGGGCTACGGCAAGAACTATCAGTACGCCCACGACGCCGAGAACAAGGTGGCCGACATGCAGTGCCTGCCCGACAGTCTGCGCGACCGCGTGTACTATCACCCTACCAATGAAGGAGTGGAAAAGCGGATCCGCGAACGCCTGGAAGAAATCAAACGTTTGAAGCAGCCTGGCCTCCAGCCGCACATCAAATCCAGCGTCAACGCGAACGGCGAGCCGAACAAAAAGAGAATCTGAAGCCTGACTCTTGCAATCTCATAGAACAGTTGCAACCGAATCGGCAGGAGGGTTTCGTCGTGTCCACCGCCCCGCTCACGGATTTCGGCTTCCCCGGTCAGCCCCTACCCGAATCGTCCGCAGGAAGGATCGCAGAACTGGTGCGCCTGCAGAAATTTGCACAACGGATCACCTCCACTCTTGACATCGAGGAACTCGTTCCGCGGATCGTCGATGAAGTTGCGGAGTCGCTCGGCTGCGTCGAAATCAACATCTATCTGCGAGATACTGAACAGAGTGAATTCGTACTGACCGGCGTTCGTGGCTGCACCCTCTATGGCAAGGGCCACCACCTCAAGCCGGGAGCGGGAATGGTGGGACACGTCGCAGCCACGGGCAAAATGCACTATGCCCCTGACGTGACTCGTGACCCTTACTACATAGCTTGCGAGCCGGATACGCGCTCCGAGGTAGCGATCCCGTTGCAGCGCGAGGGCGACCTGGTCGGAGTGTTCACCGCTTCCCATTGCGAACTCGACGCTTTCTGCCCTGACCAACTACGGCTGCTGCAAGGATTGTGCGCTCACGTCGCCGTCGCGGTGCACAACGCACGTCGCTTTGGCGATGAGCGCGAACAGCGCAAGCGCATGAGCCGCGAGGCCGAGGAAGCGCGCTCGATTCAGCAGGCCCTGTTGCCGCGCAGTTCTCCGCTGATTCCTGGGTTTAGAGTGTCCGGTCTTTCGATTCCGGCGGGCTCGGTCGGCGGCGACTGGTATGACTTCATTCCGCTCGCGGACGGACGCTGGGGCTTGGTTCTCGCGGATGTCTCTGGTAAGGGCATGGCAGCGGCCCTGCTCATGTCGGCCACGCGCGGCATGTTGCGCTCGCTGGCACAAACCGGCTCGGGACCCGCTGAGGTCCTGACGCGTCTCAACAACATGATGATCGAGGATTTCCCGAGTGGCCGTTTCGTCACCATGGTGTATGCCGAATTCGACCCATCGATCCGCACTTTGCGAATCGCCAACGCCGGTCATCTGGCGCCACTGCTGGTCGACCCATCCGGCTACCGCTGGATCAATCACGAGCACGGCTTGCCGCTGGGAATTTCTGCGAGCAAGTTCTCGGAGACAGCGGTGACGCTCGGCGAGCATTCGCGCATCGCATTTTATTCCGACGGTATCACTGAGGCAGACATCGACAGTGGCGAAGAATATGGCGCGGAACGCCTGCTCGCACAGATGCAGTCACCCGACGTTACCCCGGACAGTCTGCTTGCAGATGTCAGGAAATTCACGAATGGACCTGGGCTGCGGGATGATGCCACGGTGATCCTTGTGAGGGCGCTCGGAGCCGAATCAGGCCACAGCCGCAACGACTGAGGCAAGTTTACGATTTGCTAGCCGAATTTCGCGCGGTGTTCTTTCAAAATACAGCGGTCCATCACCACAAAAATTCCGGCTTTGCGCGCTTTCTCCGCCGCAGGTTCATTGATCACGCCTTCCTGCAGCCAGATTGCCGGAATCTTCAGCTGGATTGCCTGGTCGACGATCTCGTCCACGCACTCGGACCGCCGGAACACATCCACGAGATCGATTTTTTTCACCACTTCGACAGGAATTTTGAGCAAGGACGGATATGCCTTCTCACCCAGCGCCTCGGTAATCTGCGGATTCACCGGAATAATCTTGTATCCCGACGCCTGCATGTACGCAGAAACGCCGTGACTCGGCCGCATCGGGCTTTCTGACAATCCCACCACGGCGATCGTCTTCGCCCGCGATAACAGCTCGAAAATCGGATCCGATTGCTTCAAGAGCGACGTTCCTCTCAGCCTTTCTTCTCCACTTTCTGCTTAAACATCCGCAGCGCCAGTTTGCGAATCGTGTCCGAAACCTCTTTGTTGCCCGACAGATTCTTAAGGTCGTGAACGAGCAGGTTCTTCATCAGTCCAAGCGAAAGATCGAGCGGGGTGCGCGGGTTGAAGACCAGATTCCGCGTGATATTGTAATTCTTTGCGAACTTACGCTTCATCGGAATCGCTCGCAGCACCGACTCCAGTACGTTCTTCTGCAGGGCGAAAGCTTCCACCTCGGACTCGGAAACCTTGGGCGAGTCCAGCACGGCCAGGGGCACCAGCTTGGTGGAGTCGCGGATCAGAATTGACCGGTCCTCCTTGCTGCCTCGCATCGCCAGCGCAATTCGGCCCTTGATGTCGAGCTTGGAAATCTTCTGCAGCGTGCTGTCGCGCCGGTCCGCGTGAGCGGGAACGGCATGCTTTTTCGCAAGAGCGGCCGCCGCAGACTTTGCCGCGCTGGCCGCGGCTGATTTCTCCGCTTCCGCTTTTGCAGCCGCGCTCGCAGCGGCTTCGACACCCGCGTCCTCGTGCAACGCGCCCAGGGGCTCGAAGGCTTTATCTTTTTCGGCTGCCAGCTCCGCCGCATTCTCTTCCAGATATTTGGTGACCGTACTTTCGATAATCTCGTCCGGAATATTCGTTTCGGTTGCGTCCTGATCTTCTGCGCGGCGGGTTTCCAAAGCGGCTAGCTTGCTTGCAATTTCGCCGAGCTCATTGGGGCGCAGGTTGGCGTTCGACTGTAACGCCCGCAACAGCCGTGGAGAGCTCATCATCCGTTGGCTCTTGAACAAGGCTTCGACGACCGAACGTGATCCTGATACGGCAACGACGCAAAGCAATTCTTCCTTCACCGACGGATTCTCCGCCAGCGCCGGGAGCAGGAACGTCCTCAGATTTTCCAGCGAAACAAAATATTCCAGTACTTCGGCACTCGTCTCCGGATCAGCAGCGGCGGCCAGGCTAGCTTTTTCATCCCAACCGGCCAGAGTCAGACGCGCCTGTTCACTAAACAATTTGTTGTGAAGGGCGAGGTGGACAAGGATTTCTATCGTCTCCGCCGGCGGCACCGAAAGGGCTCCGCGTGCGGCCGATTGCATCAGGTTTGATGGAACCTGCGAATTGCGGACGAGATCAACCATACGGGGCATTGTTCATCTCCCGGAATTTGCGGTGGATTTTTTCTTGGCGAACTTCCGCTTGAATGGTTTCCTTGATTCTTTCGACCGCCCTGGTTTCTTCCCAACCGCAAACTCCAACTCGGCAACGGCAATTTCGAGTTCGCGCGTGTTGCGGTTCGGACTTCGCCGCTGGTATTCGTCGCTCAAAGCGCGATAGTACCAGAGCGTGCCTTCTTTCTTTCCCGTAAAGCGCGTCCAGATGGCTTCCCCATGTTGCCGGTAATCCGCCAGAATCGTGCGGACGTTATGCAATTTGTCGGACGCTGAAACCAGGCGCGTCTCCGCATCGGCATGCTTCACTTCCCGCAGATAATCTTTTTTTCGTTCCGCCCATTCCAGCTTGGGCTCGCCGAAGGAATCGGTGCATCCCTCCACGATCCTCGCCACCCGTGTGCCAAACTTCTCGCGGACTTCGCGCAACGTTGGCCTGCCGCCGCAATCTTCGACCACATCATGCAGCAGTGCCGCAATCGCCATATCTTCGTCACCTCCGGCTTCGAGCACCAGCGACGTCACCGCCATCAGATGCGAGAGATAAGGCACCGCCGACTGTTTGCGAGTCTGTCCCGCATGCTTGTCGGCGGCATAGCGGAAGGCGCGCTGCAGGCGGGGGCCGAGATGCGGCGGGCGAAGTTTTAACGCTTGGACTTTTGAAACGCGTCGCAAGCCGGCGCTCATGATTTTTTCTCGCCACGCCGCATCCGCAGATACGCCTGCATCAACGGCCGCAAATCGCCATCCAGCACGCGATCCACATCGCCGATCTCCAGTTTCGTGCGGTGATCCTTGATCATGCGGTAAGGTTGGAGCACATACGACCGGATTTGCGAACCGAAGTCGATGTCCAGTTTTGAGTCTTCAATCTTCTTTGTGACCTCGCGCTTTTTCTCCAGTTCGAATTCGTAGATCTTGGAGCGCAGCATGCTCATCGCCTTCTCTTTGTTCTTATGCTGCGAGCGCTCATTCTGGCAATTGGCGACCAGGCCCGTCGGGATATGCGTGATTCGGACCGCCGAATCCGTCGTATTGACGTGCTGTCCTCCCTTACCACTCGAGCGGTAAGTGTCAATCCGAATGTCTTCAGGCTTGATGATGACCTCAATGCTGTCGTCGATCTCCGGCGAAACATACACGCTAGCAAACGACGTATGCCGCCGCTTCGCCTGGTCGAACGGCGAAATCCGCACCAGCCGATGCACGCCAATCTCGCCGGTCAAATAACCGAACGCATATTGGCCAATCACTGAGAAGGTCGCGGATTTGATGCCCGCTTCTTCTCCGGGCTGGTAGTCGTACATCTCCGTCTTGAACCCCTGCCGCTCCGCCCAACGCAGATACATACGCAGGAGCATCTCCGCCCAGTCTTGCGATTCCGTTCCGCCCGCGCCGGGGTGAATGGTCATGATCGCATTCAGTCCGTCGGTCGGACCCGACAGTAGCGTCTCGGTTTCGACTCGATCCACCAATTCGCGCAGAGAGTCCAAGTCGCGCTGTAGGTCGGCGACGACGTTCTCACCTTCGCCGGCCAAGTCAAAATAGGTCGCGATGTCGTCGCTGCGTCGCGCCAAGTCGCCTTCCAGCGACAACAGGCTCTCCAGGCGCTTCCGCTCGCGCATTACTTGCTGCGATTTTTCAGGATTCGACCACAGATTGGGGTCCGACGCCTGCTTTTCGATTTCGGCGAACTGCTGGCGCAGTTTGCCGGCGTCAAAGATACTCCCGCAGGTCGTGAACCTTGGTCTTTAACGAAGTGTATTGCTGTTCGAGTTCATCCAACATTTTTCATCACTCGTTGCCGCCTTGAACTGCTTAGCTTACGGCGCACGATCTGGAAATACAAAACGCACTACAAGTGCGCCTGCAGAAATTATCGCACACAGATACGCAAACCAATCGCCGTATCGCGTGTAAAACGTGGTTCCGGAAATCAGCGCGTACGGAGCAACCAGCGCCGTGCGGACCTTGCGCGGAGTCGCTGCAACGATCCGCCCATAAGGATCGATCGACGCGGTCATCCCCGTGTTCGTCCCAGCAAGCAGCCATCGGTCATTCTCAATCGCCCGCATTTCCGTCTGCTGCAGGTGCTGCTTCCAGGCCCCGCTGTCGCCGTACCAGCCATCATTCGAGATATTCAATAGAGCTTGCGCGCCGTGCAGTGGTCCCTGCCGCACTTCGTCGGGAAAAATCGATTCGTAGCAGATAAATGTTCCGAAGCGCTCGCCTCCGGCATCCAGTGGAGTGCGCGATGCCCCTCGTTGAAATTCTCCGACTTCCTTGGTCAGGCCTCCGGCAAACGCAAACAACTGCGGAAAGGGTAAGTATTCGCCGAAGGGCACAAGATGCATTTTGTCGTAGCGTCCCACCCACTCACCCTGAGGATTGACCAGCGCGGCGGAATTGAAAATCTGCGAGGCTTCCCTGCTACTGTGCATAGCCGGCTGGACCCCAATCGCGCCCGCCACCACCCAGGTTCCCGACTGTTTCGCGAGCGCGCTCACGGCTTCGCGGAAGAGGGGATCGTTCGTATAAAACGGCGAAGGCGACTCCGGCCACACGATCAAGTCATGCCGCCGAGAGTCCTTCATTTCTCCGGGCGGATGCAAACTCAGCGCGGTCAAGTCTCGCAGCGTGTCCTGAAAGTAATCCCTTGTCCACATTGCACCTTCGAGAATCGGAACATTCGGCTGCACCAAAAGGGCAGTGTGGTCGGCTGCGAGCGGAGGAGGCACCACCAGAAGTCCCGCCTGAAGGATTAGCGTCGCGCCGCAGGCCGCCAGCAACAGCCATTTTCGCCGCTCCTTCCCCGGAGCCAGAAAAGCTGCCGCGAACACGCTGTTGACGAGCGCGATTTCAAAGGAAAGGCCGTAAACGCCGGTGAGAGTCGTAATTCGCGTGAGGGCAAAATTTCCGGTCTGCGAGTATCCCAAAAGCTCCCAGGGAAAAGCGGTGATGCGCGTTCGGGCCAGTTCAACCGCGACCCAAAGAAACGGAGCTGCCCCGAGAGCGCGCCGAATCGCTGCTCCCGACGCGGCGCGCTGGAATCCAGACTTGTCGGATCGAGTGTTGTTGGATCCCGCGACGAGTGCCAGCAGCAGCCCGAACATGCCGTGATAAAGCCCTACATACATGCAGAACAAAACCAGCGCCAAGGTAGCGGCGGGAATCGGGAGCCCGCCATAGCGATGCATGGTATCGAAGATCCAGTAGCAGGTTCCGGCAAACCACAGAATTCCGCACACGTAGCCGAGCACGAACCCTTGCCACGGCTTCGCGGGCAGCAAACGCGCCTGACCATCCAGTTGCAGAGTCTCGGGAGAGCGCGCCCGCAAGATGGCGACGAGCAATGGCGCAACCGCGATCCAAGCCAGCCAATACAGTCCTGGCAGCGGAAAGATCACAACCTGCAGGGCTGCCGACAACAGCACCAGTCCCCAAGCGCTTCGATGGATTTTCAGCACGCATCAGAATAGCAAACAGAAGGAAGCTGCGAGCTTCGAGCAAGCGGCCGTGACAACGCCGACCGGTCACCTCACTTTTGGCGAATCCAGACTCGCGGGCTTCTGGTCGTCGGCGTGAATGGCTCCATCTTCTTCTGCGAAGAACGAACGATGACTGCTGTCCAGATGTTTCGGAGTCATCGTGAGCGCGAACTGTTCGCGATCCGGACTTTCGCGGCGGTAAAGAAAGCTGGCCGTGTAATCCCCGCGATCGGTGGTTTGAGCCATCCGCTTCGTGAACGATCCTGTCCCCGCCAGCGCATGCAGCGATTCTGCGTAGTGGCTGTGGCGCTTCTTGTATGTGTTTTGCGCGCGGAGCACGACCCGCATGTAGCCGAGCGCCTGCGCTTCCGAATCCGACCGCGCTGGGTCGTCCGCAAACTGCGGCTTGTATTCCGGCGATGGCTGCGCTGGAGCTTGCGCCCACGAGAATCCCGCTCCTAACACGCCTAGCGCCAGAATCCCCGCGAAATACCTGTGTATCCGCTTTCTGCTCACGGCGAAACCCTCCTCTGTTTCCGGCTTTCTGGGACGTTACTCCCGTAATTTGTCTCGGTCAGCAATCATTCCAATTCCATGCTGATTCAGGCAAGCTTGAACAGGATGCAATCCTAACAGGGAAACCTTAATGAAAGCTGCCGTTGCCAGAAAGCCGCTGATTCGTGTCGCCGTAGTGGAAAGCGATCCGCTGCGGTTTGTGGGATTCCGGGCCCTCTTTGATACCGAACCTGATCTCGAGTTGGTCTCCGCCTCGCTGGCCGATCTGGGCCAGTTGCAGGCCATTGACTTGGTCCTGCTGGGCAATCGTGGCGGCCAGAACCTATACGACATCATGGCCAGCATGAAAGCTGTGCGGCCTGATCTGCGCATCATCGTAACCGGCTCTGGCATGGACGATGAAAGCGTGCTCAAGGCCATTGCAGCGGGCGCCAAAGGGTATGTGGACGAGGCTGCTTCACCCGCAGAGTTTATCCAGGCTCTCCGTATTGTTCATCAGGGCTCGGTGTGGGCGCCGCGGCGCGTGCTCTCGACTTTCATTGAACGCGTCAGCACTTCTCCGGGACGCATCTTCCCTGCTGGACGCATTACCTTTACCGACCGCGAGAAGGAAGTTCTCGAGATGCTGGTCGCTGGCCGCTCCAACAAAGAGATCGGCTCTGCTCTTGGCATCGAAGAACGCACGGTGAAGGCGCACGTCGCGAAGTTGATGCGCAAAGTCGGAGTGCAGAACCGCATTGCGCTCTCTGTACATGCGATCACGCATTCGCTGGTTACGGCGAAGTAGGCTCTCGCGACCTGCGGAACAACTCGATTTCATGCTTGGTTCTGGGCGCAAGCGATCTCCGCGCTTCTGACCCCTCCCAATGCGGTCTTTTGGAATCAAAGGCTTGGCGGATTTATTTTCCCAGGTCTTTGAGGAATAAGGACTTACCCGCAAGGTATTTATAAATCAATGAGTTAGCTTGAATTTTGGACAGTTTCTCCGGTTTAATTCCCGCTAGGTCTTTGAGGAATAAATACTTTAGCGTTTTCAGTCTCTGATTTTTCCCACTGCCGAGATTTTCCTGAGAACTTCCTGAAAGTGAGATCCTCGAATGCGTCTGTTCCCCGACAAAACCGGGAATGTCTCCAAGGTCCGTTCGCGCAATATTTAGGATCTAAAGCAGTCTGGAACCAAAGGGACAGTCACAGAATTTTGAGCGCTATCGCCTATCTCGACGGTGATCTAACTTGCGCTCCGGTCCGTGCCATCGCCGGTCGGGAATTCAACGGACCCCCACACGCTGTGCTATCTTCAAATGCTTGAGCTCATAACGTAATCTTCCCAGAATGGCTGAACCGGTAGAGAGTTCCAAACCAGCAATAAAGGTCTTCGTCGCCACCACGGTGATGTTGACCTTCATCTCGTTCTGGCGTGCGTCCGCGATAGTTTTGTCGGATCTGGCCTCCTCGGCTTACTATGCGGGCGGCGATGCCGAGAAGGTGATCGGGAAGAGCGCTCCTTGGTTCATCCTGGCGGTAATGCTGTTCAGCTATGCCGTACGGGCGCTCTACATCGAATCCAGCAGCATGTTCGTACGGGGTGGCGTTTACCGTGTGGTCAAGGAGGCCATGGGCGGAACGCTGGCCAAGTTCTCAGTTTCGGCCCTGCTATTCGACTACGTGCTGACCGGGCCCATCAGCGCCGTCTCCGCGGGGCAATACCTGGCAGGCTTCATCAAGGACATGGGCGTGTACCTGCACCGGCCGCTCCAATTTTCCGACGACCATTTCGCCGCAGGAATAGCCGTCATCGTGGTGCTTTACTTCTTCTGGTGCACCATCACGGTCTTTCGCGCACCTGCCATCCAGCTGCCTCCCAATCCGCTACACCCGGGAGTAATTCCGCTGAACAAGGAGTCTCTGGGCTGGCTCAACGGAACGTGGTTCGGCCAAATCACCTGGATCATCCTTTTCGTTGGCTTCGGACACTCCGTTCTGGCTATGAGCGGCGAAGAAACTCTGGCCCAGGTGAATCGTGAGATTGAACATCCGAAGCTGAAGAACCTCGAGAAGACAGGCCTGGTGATCTTTGTCTACAGCCTGGTATTTACCTCCCTGGTCTCGTTTTTTGCGGTGATGATCATTCCCGATAAGGTTCGCCCCGATTACTTTGCCAACCTGATCGGTGGCATCGCTATGTACCTGACCGGGCCCGAGAGCATAAAGCTGATCTTTCACGGTTTCGTTGTGTTAGTGGGCGTGCTCATTCTGGCAGGAGCGCAGAATACCTCCATCGTGGGAGCCAATGGCGTTCTGAATCGAGTGGCGGAAGACGGTGTGCTCACCAGTTGGTTTCAGAAGCCGCACGACCACTATGGCACCAGTTACCGCATCATCAACCTGATCGTGGGCTTGCAGTTACTCACTATCATTCTCAGCCGCGGCAATGTGTACGTGCTGGCCGCGCTCTACGCGTTCGGCGTGATCTGGAGCTTCGCCATGAAGTCCATCGCCGTGCTCGTATTACGCTTCACCGAGCCGGAGAACCGGGCATGGAAGGTTCCGGGCAATCTGCACATTGGAAAGACCGAGATCCCGGTGGGATTGATTCTAATTTCAGCTGTGTTGCTGATCACCGCGATCGTAAACCTCTTCACCAAATACGAAGCCACGATCGCCGGAGTAATTTTCAGCGCCGCTTTCTTCACCATCTTCACGCTCTCTGAGCGCCATGTCACCAAGGAACGCCACGGAAAGCCGGAACAGCTCGACCAATTCCGCGTCTACAGCAACCAGGAGCTGGGCAGTGGCGCCATGGGCGTACGCCCGGGAAATATTCTGGTCGCCGTGCGCGATCCCCGCAATCTCTATTACCTGCGCCATATTCTTAGCCACACGAATACTGGCAAGCAGGATGTAGTGGTAATGAGTGCCCGCCTCTACCATCGTGAGCCCAGTTTTGGCGGCAGCTCGGTCATGGAAACCAGCCAGGTTTTCGACACTTACGAGCAGGAACTATTCACCGCAGCCGTCGCGGTCGCCGAAAAAGAGGGGAAGCCGATTTCTCTGCTGGTGGTCCCGGCAAACGACGTGTTCGATGCCATTCTGGTCACCGCACAGCGCATCGAGTCCTCTCGCGTTATCTGTGGTCTCTCTAATAAACTCACTGCCGACGAGCAGGCTAAGCTTACTGGCGATGCCTGGGAGCGCATGCCCGAGCCCCGTCCGCGCTTGTGTCTGGAAGTCTGCGCTCCTGACGGAACCGTTCGCGAGTACATGATTGGTCCGCACACTCCCAGCTTGCGCCCGCAGGACGTGGAGCTGATGCACCAACTATGGCTCCAGATCACGGCTGATCCCAAGTTTGCTGGCACGCACCACTATCACGTCATAGCCTTGGCCTTAGAAGAACTGCGGCGTGAACTGGGCACCGAGCAGCGAGCCCAACTCCTGCAGAAATTGCAGGAAGAGATGAACCGTCCCGACCCGCTGTGACCCGCGATCTTGATGAGGAACTGCTTTTTCCCAGGCGGCATCTTGCCTTTAGTCAAGGCTTGGCATCGGTGGGTTGGCTGCGATCTTGGGGTAATTGTCGCGATTTCACTGATGATCCGGCGGTGAGCAATTCCCTCCGCGGTTACCTAAGTACAGTGACCCTCGTAATCTTGTCCGGTATCGCGACCTGCCGCATACTCGCCTCACCTACCACAGAACCTGGGAGACGGGGTTGGAAACGGAGATTAGGGTCGCCGATTTCAGCCCCGCATTTTTTTTGTCCCGGCGGAACTTGCGAGTTAATCCTCTAAAACTTAGAAGCCGATCGGAAGCCGAAAGTTCCATGGCAGAAGAACTCCGTGCGGCAGCGTAGTCGCCCTCAGCGGCTAAAGCCGCAACTGAAAAGCAATCTGATTATCGCAGCGGTAAACCGCTGCGCCACCTACCCAAAAGCAAGTTCGTCATCTTGAGCGGGGCGGAGTCCGGCGGATTGCAGCGGTCAGGTACATAGGTCCTTCGCTTCGCTCTGGATGACAACGCAAACTTTGCGCTCCTTGGGACTCCGCCGCGGTGTCACCGCAGTTTTTCGGCAATCGGTTGATTGCATGACTCACCTTGATTACTCCCCGGATATCCCACTTTTCGCGCCTTGCATCGAATAGAATCAGAGACAACGAAATCGACACTTTATCTCCCAGGTGAGGCATGATGCGAAAGTCCTTCGTACTACTGCTGCTTGTTTGTTTCCTGACTTCTTTCCAAGCAATGCTTGTTTCGGCCGCTGCTCAAGATGATGCCAAACCCGCGGCAGGGACGACTGCTGCCGCACCCGCCAGCGCAGCCACGGCCCCCGAGCCCGACACTAAGGCTTCCGGACGCGTTGAAGCCGCCGGCACGGTGCTGGATGAAATTCAGGCTGCGCCCGACCAGCGTATCCCCGAAGAGATTCTCGGTTCGGCTGAATGTGTGGCGGTAGTTCCTTCGCTGCTGAATGGAGGCTTCGTCTTTGGCGCACGTTATGGCAGAGGCGTCGCTAGTTGCCGCACTCCCAAAGGCTGGAGCGCACCCGCCTTCTTCATGATCGGTGGGGGCAGTTTTGGCTTGCAGATCGGCGGCCAGGCAACTGATGTCGTCATGCTGATCATGAATAAGCACGGCATGGATGACCTGCTCTCCAGTAAATTCAAGCTCGGCGGCGATGCCAGCGCTGCGGCGGGACCGGTGGGACGCCACGCCGCCGCCGATACCGATTGGAAAATGCGAGCAGAGGTTCTGACCTATTCGCGCTCTCGCGGCCTCTTTGCCGGACTCGAACTCAACGGCGCCGTTATCAAGCAGGACAAGGACAGCACCCGCGACTTCTATGGGCGGATGGTGCCGTTCAAAACCTCGCTTAGGGGCGATATCGAAGCTCCCAAGGATGCGTATCCATTTCTGAGCACGTTGGCGAAGTGGGCACAGGAAGCCGCCAAGTAGTAAAGTTCTCAGTTTGCAGTGTAGAGACGAGGCTTGTCGTGTCTCTTCTGCTGCGGGAGACTGGGCAAGCCCCATCTCTACACCGGGAAACTGAGAACTGTTCGATTGCGAGAACGCCTTGAGTTCGCGCTAGTCTGGCCCTGGGTAAAGATCCTGGGCTTGCTCCCCCGTCCGATGGCCCGCGCTTTTGGAATCGCACTCGGGCTTACCGTCTATGCGGTTCATGGACGCTTGCGACGCGTGGGGCTGCGCAACCTGGCTCTGGCTTTCCCTGAGATGCCAACGCGAGAGCGGCGGCGGTTGGTTCGCGGGGAATTCATTTCGCTGGGGCGCCAACTCGCCGAAGTTTGCCTCTTCCCCCGGTACACTCGCGAAAACGTCTCCCGTATTGTCGTCTACGACGGCTTTGAAAACTTCGAGCGCGCGTATGCTCGCGGCAAGGGGGTGCTGTTTCTCACCGGGCACCTCGGAGCCTGGGAAGTGTCGGCGTTCGCTCACTCTTTGCAAGGGCATCCGCTGTCTATCGTCATGCGCTCGCTGGACAACCCCTACGTCGACGCGCTTCTGCAGGGCTACCGCACCATGCATGGCAACCGCACGGTTGACAAAGACGATTTCGTCCGCGGGCTGCTTTCTGCCATGCGTGCCGGAGAAACCGTCGGCATTCTGATGGATACCAACATGACTCCGCCGCAGGGAGTGTTCGTGGATTTCTTTGGCATCCCGGCCTGCACCGCCAGCGGACTCGCGCGGATTGCGCTGCGCACAGACGCTGCCGTCGTTCCGGGCTTCACGGTCTGGGATTCGAAACTACGGAAATACATTCTGCGGTTCGATCCTGCGGTCGAACTCATTCGCACCGGCGACAACGAAGCCGACATCGTCGCCAACACCGCACGATTCACGAAGGTTATCGAGGGCTTCATCCGCCGCTATCCCGACCAGTGGCTATGGGTTCATCGCCGCTGGAAAACGCGGCCGCAGGGACAGCCTCCTTTGTATTGATGTTCCTCTCCTGCGGAAGCCGGGCTTCCACCGGCTTGGACGGGGCGGAGGCCCGTCTCCACACGAGAAAGCTGCTGGCGTTGTGCATACCCGCCTCGGAAAGCGACAATAGACAACCATGAAGCGAACTTTGCACGATCTCGCCGAGAAGCTTGGTTGCCGGCTCCTTGGGGACAGCTCCACCGTTGTCGCTAGCGTTTCGAGTTTGCAAACTGCCAAAAGCGAAAGTCTGGTCTTTGTGGAAGACGGCAAACAGCTTGACGCGGCGATCCAATCCTCTGCAGCTGCCGTGATTGCGGGAGACTTCGCCGCCAGCGTCACCGCAAAGCCCATCCTGATTTCTGCCCAGCCACGCCTTACTTTTGCGCGAGCCGCGAAAATGCTGCGCGACCCCGGCCGCCACCGCAGCATTCACGCGACTGCCATCGTTCCGTTGTCTGCCAAAATCGGAAACGTGGGAGTCGGGCCGGGCGCGATGCTAGGCGAAGGCGTGAAGATCGGAGATGAGACAACCATCGGCTCCGGCGCAGTCATCGGAGACGGCGTAGTGATCGGGAGCCATTGCCGTATCGACGCGAATGTCACCATCTACGCCGGCACAACTCTGGGTGACCGCGTCGTCGTACAGGCTGGGGCTGTGCTTGGAAGTGAAGGCTTTGGCTATGTCCGCGATTTTCAAACGGGACACTACGAACAATTCCCACAAGTAGGACGGCTGGTCATCGAAGACGACGTGGAAATCGGAGCCAACTCGACGGTTGACCGGGGGGCGCTTGACGAGACCCGCATCTGCCGCGGCACTAAAATTGACAACCTCGTTCACGTCGGCCACAACGTGCGCATTGGCGAGGATGTGGTCATTGCGGCACAGACTGGCCTCTCCGGAAGTGCGATGGTCGAAAGTAATGTGATCATTGGCGGACAGGTGGGGATCGCGGACCACGTGCGCATCGAAGAAGGCGCGATTCTGGGCGCGCAGAGCGGCATTCCTAGCAAGAAAGTGATTCGCGGCAGAGGAGTCGTTTTCTGGGGAACGCCGGCGCGCCCGATTCGGGAGTATCTTAAGGAACTGGCGTTTGTGTCGCGAGCAGCAAAGAAGGAAAGGTGAATTTAGAACTGCTTTTTGCTTTTAGCTTTTTGCTTTTAGCTCTTCGATGTTCGCTCTTCGCCGGGCGCAAACGCATCCTTGTCTTAGAGAGGCAATCTCTCTAACGATTGGACATTAAAGAGTCAACAGCTAAGGGCCAAAAGCTGTCCTATGCCCATCGTCGTCATTGGCGGACACTCACGCAGCGTTGGCAAGACCAGCGTCGTTGCCGGACTTATCGCCGCGTTGCCCGCCTTTCACTGGACCGCTCTCAAAGTCACGCAATACGGACACGGCGTCTGCTCCGCCAACGGCGCAGCGTGCGACTGCGCTACCGCAGATCATTCGTGGGCTGTGTCGGAAGAAAAAGACCGCTCCGGCGAATCCGACACTTCACGTTTTCTGGTTGCCGGAGCCGATCACTCCTGGTGGGTGCGAACGGAGCAAGGGCATCTTGCAGAAGCCATGCCGCGCATCCGCAAGATCCTGGCCGCAAGCGATCATACGATCATCGAATCGAACAGCATTCTGCGCTTTGTGAAGCCGGATCTTTATTTGACCGTGCTCGACCCGCAGACTGCCGACTTCAAAGCCTCCGCGCAAAACTACCTGGACCGGGCCGATGCGGTGCTGCTGCACTCCGTCGAAGGCTCTGAAGACCCTGTCTGGAAACAGGTCTCACTCAAACCGGTGATTGACCGTCCTATGTTCACGATCCGCCCGCCAGACTATGTGACGCCGGAAGTTGTCGAGTTTGTTCGTGCTCGCCTAAGTCCCACAGATTCGCGGCACGAAACACAATTGTCATCCTGAGCGAAGCGACGGATATACCCACAAAAAAGCAGGTCCTTCGCTTCGCTCAGGATGACAAATTCGACGTGATTACAAACTCGAGGTGATGATAACTCTAGTTATGATTCTTCTCGGCGTCTCGGCTGGGGTGTAGGGTTCCGTCGACTCTTCTGCATTACTGCCGCTGCATCCGGGTTGCGATCGCGACCTTGCGGAGCATGTAATACAACGTTGCTAGCCCTCCTACGAACAAAAACAGGAAAAGCGCAATGATGGCCCACTGCGGCGCGACCGGCAGTTGGTTTGGGTTGAAGTAGGGCGCGAGCGCAAGGTTTCGGAGCACGTCGCGCATCACGACCATAACGGCCACGGTTAGCAAGCCGCAGGCCACGCCGATCACGCGTTGACGCTTTGGAGACTTATTGGCTTTCGCCAGAATCAGATGCGCTACCGCCGCTAGCGGAAGAAACATTCCAACTCCTAATAGTGCTGTCGCGAATCCATTGCCACCGACAAAGGCGAGTCGCGCGGGGCCCGACAACTTCGCAAGGAACCAGAAACCTACGCCAAAATTCAGTAAGGTTGTACCAGCAAAGAGGAAGGAACCTTGTTCAAAGAGCCACTGGCGATATCCGTCTTCGCGCTGCCGAAGACCCATCACTACCAACGCCAAGCCGGAAACTGCCAACGCGCCTAGCACAAAATGAAGGTACCGAGGAAAAAGCGAGGGCTCTGACCAGTTCAGATTCCAGCCACTCGCGTGGCTGCGATAGAAGTCCAGCCAATTTCCGGGCGCGAGCATCAAGGTGAAGTTGTTGCTATAGACAAAAGCAGCCGAGGCGAGCAACAGCAACACGAAAGTCAGAACGAACGTCGTCTTGCCGCTTGGCCCCTGCATGGAAAAGAAGTAGACGCCGTAATACGCGAGAATGACGATACCAATAATGGCTAGCCATGGCACTCCGATCAGAATTGAACTGGCGTAAAGGAATTGCCCGTATATCACCTGGAGGAACAGCAACGGCGCCACGCCCAGAGTGATGGTAAAGGCAAAAATCGAGGGCAGGAGACGGCCAAGATCCCCGGCGAGCCGCGCAGAAAATGCCGAGCTCTTGCGCCGCAATGTGCAAATGAGGGCTATGGCGGTGCCTCCCAACAGGCAGTTCATGAACACTACGTGGAGAGCGAACGTGAGCAGCAGTAGGGCGCGCAGAAGCCAGACCGGGGCCGGCAATGGTATGGGATCGAGATGAGGAATGGGCACGTTCATGACAAAGAATCCTCCTGCTGACTGCTAACTGCTAGTGCGCGGGATTGCTTAAATAGGCGGCTAATGCGCGACCTTCTGCATCGGTACCAGTAAAGGGAGGCATGTCTGGATTGATGTCGCCTAGGGCGCCAAGCATTCCGGAAATTGCCTCGGGATCGGTTCCCTTCAAATCCAGAGGACGTTGCGGACCTCCGATGCTGTGACACAGGGCGCAGTGGATCGCGAATACCTGCTGCCCAAGCTCTTTGTCGTTTGTGCCAGACGCTGTGGCTGGTGCGAGCGAAGCAAGATAACCGCCCAAGGCTGCGCGATCATGCGCGTCGCCGGAGAACGGCGGCATGGTTGGGCGAACCACCGGAAGGTGTAAGAGAAGTTCGCTGGCAAATTTCGCGTCCCATCCGCGGGCGAACCTGCGCATGCCGCGATAGCCATCGACGGAATGACAAGAGCCGCACGACGTAATAAAGAGTTCCTGGGCATAGGCATCCGGATCGGCATGTGGACCGCCGACGCGGCTCTGGACCCACGGCGAACTCTTGCCGATCCCGTTCGCTACGAGACCCTCCACCTGACTCACCCTGATGTCGTTGGCATAAATGTAGCCGTTGATGACGTAGGGATAGCGGCTGAATTCGCGGAGATATTCACCCGAGCCCATGACGCCGATCCCTGCAATCAGGAGCAGGCACACGACCACTGGGTTCATCATCTTCGGCCGGAGAAGCGCGAACACCAGCGTCAGGAATAGGGCCACGAAGGCACAAACGGCCGCTGCGCGAAGGGAATGACGGACTGCTATATAGGTTGATCCGAAAGTTCCACTGAAATACGCTCGCGAGTAGGAAGGGAGGGCATTGAAATACCAGCGGCTCAAAGGGAGCAGCGTCGCGATCCCCAAGAACAGCCACCATCCCGACCAGCGCACGACGCGTTCCCGCAAAGGAGAAGGTTCGTACATCGCAGTGACCAAACCGAAAATACCCGCCAAACCTACTGCCATTGCGGTACGAATGCACAACGAAGGCCAGTAAGTGGGATTGAAATAGCCGTCCCAGAAACTCTTGGTTTCGAGCCAGCGTCCGGGGGTGAGCATGTAGGTGATGATGCCGTTGATCACCACGAGGCTCGCCCAGGCAGCGACGAAGTAAATCCAGCCGATGATGAGATGAGTTCGGCGGTCCAGCGTGTCCCAGTGGTAGGCATAGATGAGTGCAGCCGCGATCTCGACGAAGAAGAAGACCCATTCGATCGCCCATCCCCAAACGAAGGTGTGGATGAGTGAAGAAGTCGCTTCCGGACTGACCAATCCGATGGTGAACCAGATTCCAACGCCGGTAACTGCACCGAGAACTACAGTGAGCAGCGCAAAGAATTTGGAATGATGGCGGATGTATCGTAGTAGCGCCGCATCGTTGCGTGCGTAGGCACGACGCTCGGTGAGAACCAAGTAAGCGCCGCCGCCGACCGCAAAGTGGGAGATGAAAACGTGAAGCACGGCGATCGCCGCGATCAGCAGACCGCCAGGAAATCCAAGGTGCCAAATGGGATAGTTCATTCTGTCGCCCACGTCATTTGCTTAGCATGAATGCCGTTGATGACAAGGCGCTGTGATTGAAATCACATGATCCAGTGCGCGTTCAGCGATAAGGCGGATTCTCCTATTCTGCGATCTTTAGGTTCATCACGAATCCAGTCCGTGTACGCTCAGAGTGTTTTCTTGTTGTTTCGTAGCTCGGCCGTAAATGGGCAACAACAGGGGGATAGAATGCAGGGCATGAATGTGAGATTCCGGCCAGTCGCTCGTGCGTATGGCCTGTCGATTCTTCTGTGGTGCGGCCTGTCGCTGTTGACGGGTTTGCAGTACCGGATATTCGATAAGGAATTGAACATCCACTCCTCGCTGTCAGACATGCTGCTGCTGGCAGAATCGCGAGGCTTCGCCTTTGCGCTGTTGACGCCGCCCATCTTCTATCTCGCTCGCCGCTCGATTGCTGGCACTCGGGACCGATTTCGCTACGTATTGGGGTACTGCCTAGGCGCCGGGCCATTTATGGTGCTGTATGCCTGCATCCGATGGGTGGTTCTGCCGCCGTGGGACCCCGCTCTGCAGCAGTATGTGTCTCGATCCGCAATAGGGCCGCTCGCATTGATTCGCTCCGGCTTCGCCGACCAGATTACGATTTACATCGCCATCGTAGTGGCTGCGCATGCTTATCAGTATTTCGAACGATTGCGCAAAGAGGAGATGGAAAAGTGCGAATTTCAGAGAGCACTGGCAGCGAGCGAACTCCAGGCCTTGAAAATGCAGTTGCATCCCCACTTTCTGTTTAACACGCTGCACGGCATTTCGACCTTGATCGATACCGACCAGACTACGGCGAAAGCCATGGTGGTCAAGCTTTCCGGGCTGTTGCGTTGCGCACTGGAACACGGGAGCTCCGATCTGATTCCGCTGCGCGAAGAACTGAAGTTCATTCGAGAGTACCTTGAACTCGAAAAAATGCGTCTGGGGACGCGTCTTACCGTAGCCTGGTCCATCGACCCCGAGACTCAGCAAACACTGGTTCCGCAGTTGATCCTGCAGCCGCTGGTGGAGAATGCTATCCGACACGGAATCGCCTGTTCACGAGATGGAGGCTGGATTGAGATAACGTCCAGGAAGCGCTCTGGCGCGGTTGAGATTTGTATTCAAAATAGCACCGGAGGCAAGCGCACGGCCGGCATGGGCGTGGGACTGAAAAATACCGATGCTCGTCTCAGGTATTTGTATGCCGATGAGTCGGTCTTTACTTTTGCCGAATCTGGAAACCACACGGCAAGCGCGACCATCGTGTTGCCGGCATTAGGCTCCGAATCGAAGCGGTCCACCGATCCGCATTTGCCAGTCACAACTGAGTTGAATGAGGGAGCCCATGCGCGTATTGATCGTGGATGACGAACCATTGGCCCAGACGGCTTTGGCAAATATTCTGGCGACAAGGAACGACGTCGAGCGGTTTGATTCGGCGAAGGACGCCATCGAAGCGCTCGAGAAACTGGCGTCTGATTCCTACGACGTTTTGCTTCTCGATATCAATATGCCGGAACTGTCGGGCACAGAACTTGTAGATCGGCTAAGGGAGCAAGACCAACCCTTGCCCTCGGTCGTATTTGTAACGGCGCACGATGAACATGCGATCGCAGCCTTCGAGAAACGCGCTGTGGACTACGTGCTCAAACCGTTTTCGAACGAGCGGATCGGCGAAGCTCTGGATCGGGCCGCTCACCGAGCGGAGGGCGAGCGCGCCGCGAGGCTAATCGAAGTCTTGCCCCAGTTGCAAAACCTGTCTCGTCCTGAGTGCCAGAGAATCGCAATTAAGGCCAAGGGGAGAATTCTGTTTATCAACCCTGGCGACGTGGTCGCGGTTCAGGCCGAGGGCAATTACGTATTATTGCAGCGCGAGTCCGGATCCTATTTTCTGCGCGAGTCGATCTCGGAGCTGGCGGAGAAGCTCAAGCCATACGGATTTATTCGGATCCATCGATCCGTGGTAGTGAATACCTCATTTGTTGAGGAGATCAAGCCGTATCTGACGGGAGAATATGGCCTCCGGGTCAAGGGCGGAAGAGAATATACAGTTACACGTACTTACAAGAAGAATCTCAAGTCTATCGCCGAATTCTGGATCGGCGGCAGCAGGTCTCTTACCGAATAACTCGCGCATCATGATGCGCAGATATGCTAAGGGTGATCTTCCAGTTGGCAATTGTTGCCGTAGGTGAAGGAGTGCAGTCCTAACCCTGGACTCTCTGGTTGCAGTGCGACGAGGTGCGCTCCGAAAGCGGGACTCCGGACAAGATAATACATGCGCGATTCGGTTACGTTGATATAGGCTCCTTTATCGTCAAATTTCACATCGGCGCCGGCGCTTTCTTTGGGCAAGGGGAGGCCATCCTGAAAAAGGTTGACGCGAATCGCTTTCGCCCCGGCAAGACTGAGTACGCTGTAGAGCGATCGTGCGTGGTAGCGCACTTCGGCAGCAACGCCATGACTGGCTGAGATCACGCCGTCGCGTTCAACGCGCCAGCGCCCGACCATCATCACTCCACCGTCAGGCGCCGAATGTGCCGGCTGAAAATCTGCTTCTTCTCCCGCATGATGCCCGGCCATGTCGTCGATGGCGCTGCGCCCGTAGATCTCGCCCACGAATGTCTCCTGCGTCGGAACTCCGCAGGCGGCTTTGAGGTTGTCCTCCTCCGGATCGAGTGGAATCTTCATAACTTCGGGATGAGCGACCGCGAGTAACTCGCGGATCTTCACCTCCATCTCATGATTGGCGAATTCTCCGAACACTTTCATGACGATGTTGCCCTGCTGATCCACGAGATAACGATCGGGCCAGCCATCGGCGGCGAACGCCTTCCACGTCGAGCCTTTCTGATCCGCGAGTACGGGCCACGGCAACTGGAAGCGCTGCGCCGCTGCGCGAACGTTGTCTACGTTGAACCCGATATCGAATTCGCCGTAATGCACTCCGATAACGTCGAAGCCGTACTGGTGGTATTTGGCATACCAGCGTTTTACCACGCCGAAATCCCGGATGCAGTTGATGCAGGTGTACTCCCAAAAATCAATGAGAAGGACACGGCCGTGATATTCAGAGATATGATGAGCTGCCGGCGCACCCTGGTCGAGCCATATGCCGCCCGCTCCGAAATCAGGCGCCGGGTGCACCTTCAAATCCACTTGCCCGAGCGCTGACGTCGCACTACCGACGAACCATAAAAGCACAGCTAAAAACGTCATTCCCAGACGCTTCTTGCTGGTGCTCTCAGACATTGTATTTTGATCTGTATTTTGATCTCGATTCACGACGATCCCGTCGAAACCAATTGCACCCTTCCAACTTCTTGATGCGTAATTACGCGGCAATACTGGTCTCCGAACCTTCCGTAACTCCCTTCACCCCGTGATGCCGTCGTCCAGCCTGACTTAGGCTCTTCCCCTCCTATGAAAAGATCCCCCGAGGGGGATCTTTCCAGGCGAGGAGAGCCGTTTGTCCCAGTGCTCCATGATCTAGAAGGTGATCTTGGCCTGGAACTGACCTTCGCGGCCAGCCGGCAGACCCTGGAAGAACGAGCCGTACGGTCCGGTCGGCGGAGATGCCTGGCCTACGACGTTTCCGCAACTCGGCGAACCATTGGCCTGGAGGCTTGTTGAGCACCCGGGAGTCCACCCATGGTTCGGGTTTTGGAAGTTCGGGTGGTTGAACACGTTGTAAATGTTGGCGCCTACCATGAATGTCATCCGCTCCCTGATTTTGAAGTTCTTATTGACCGAGAAATCCGAGTCAAAGAACCCCGGGCCACGGTACTGGTTGCGGATTTGTGTCGGGTAAGACCCCAACCCGGCGGCGCTCGTGAACTCGGCAGAGTTGAAACACTTGCTCAGTCCGGAACTGCAGCTTCCCTGCGCCGGCCCGATTGGTTGTGCTGGCGCTACGGCGGCGTTGCCCGCGTTGTCAATGCCCACGGTACTGTCGGTCACGGTGAAAGGCACACCACTGCGGACGACGAAGTTCTCCGACGCGAGCCAACCCCCTACGATGGCATTCAGGATTGGGTTCCCGAAGTGGAACGGCTCCGTCCAAACATAGTTGGCGTTGAAACTATGCCGGATATCGTAATCGGCGTTGCCGTAGTTATTGCAGCGGAAGCAGTCAGGGTTGAGTTGCTGCTGAATGGCGCTAACGCCATAGCCCAGCAGGCCGCCGTTGGAGATTTCGTCAAAGGAGTGTGACCAGGTGTAGTTGGCATTGATCACGAAGCCAGCCGTCATGCGGCGACTGAAGCTTGCGGTCAGGCCATTGTAATTGGACACGGCACCCGACTGAAATTGGGTAACTTCGGCGAAGCGGTTCGAGGGCGAAGCAGCCGGGAGGCCTGCAATTCCGGACGGACTGGAGGCGTTCCCGTTATTGTTGGGATACGCTTCGAGAATGCCGTGGTTCCCTACATAGGCAACGGTAAGGCGGCTCTTGCTGTCGAGTTCGCGTTGGATCTGGAAGTTCCATTCCTGGTAGAGCGGGGTACGAAGCTTGCTCGTGAACCCAGTTACATTGAACGGAGCGCCTCCTACGCACGGGCCTTCAAGTTGCGCCAGCGTGAGGCCATTGGCAAGGGAAGGAACCCCGCCGGGGCATGTCCCGGACGAGGGGACGCCATTTCGAATGGCATTCGCGGTGTTGGAAACGGTGGCTGCGGCGCCTGCCGGATCGGCCCAGTTTATTGGGGTCGCCCCGCCGAATGCAGGACCGGTGAGGGTCACGCCAACGAGGTAAGGAGCGTTGACGAAACTGTCGGTGATGAACGCCGGGAAGGCGTCGTAGAAATAACCAACGCCGCCGCTGACCACGGTCTTGCTGTCAGCCATAGGCGACCAGGTAAAACCAAAACGCGGAGCCAGGTTCACAGCGTCGGTAGAGTTAAAGGCATCCTTGCGCCCGATGAGAAGCGCCTGATTATAGGGGGTGCTATCGGTCTGGGTCGCCAGGAGTGTAGGCCACGGAGCGCCCAGGTTGGTGAAGCACCTGGTATCGCAGGTCGGGTTGAAGTTGTGCTCCAAGCGCAGACCAACGGTCAGCTTCAATCTGGAAGTGACTGCCCACTCGTCCTGACCGTAGACTCCGAAACCGCCGGTATTCTCGGGCGCCGTAAGGCTAATGGGGTTCTGTTGTTGGTAGAAATCAGCACCGCCGTTGTAGAAGTTAGCCAAATCGGAGTTTACTAGCGGGGTTGTCAACACACCAGCGTCGTAGTTGGTGATGTCGAACCGGCGGTACGTTGCGCCGATTTTGATGTTGTGCCGCCCAAGAATTTTGGAGAAATCGTCAACAAACATGTTCTGGGTGACGTTCCGGCCCTGGGGGAAATCGAAGTTGGCGCCGTTCAGACCGGTGGGGCCAGGAGCACCGAAAATGTTGGTGCTGGGGACATTGGCGTCCAAGTACAGGGAGTACGGGAACGGCGAAGTCGGCCCGTTCGTATTCTCCTGGAAAGTCGCACTATACCAGAGGAGGGAGGCGTTGAACTGGTTGGTCGCTGTGCCGCTGAAGGTGTGGTTCCAGGTGAAGCCGCCGTTGTAAGCCGGCTGGAAGCTGGCAGCGGAGAAGGCGATGGGACTGAGAGGGTCGGCGTTGGTGGCCTGAATGCCACGGTCAATGGTAAAGCGGAAGAAAGCGCGATCCTTGTTGCCGATGTTCTGGTCGATGCGGCCGATCAGCAACCATTCGTGCGCGGGCACGCCTGGGTTTGCCGAGTACGACTGGAAGCAGCCAGCGGAGACATTTGGACCCGAGTCGACAAGGGCTCCCGTGAAAGGATCGTAACAGCTGCCCGAGCTTGGGGGGTTTGGCGGGACGCCGACCGCGGGGATGGCAACACCCTTCGAAAAGCCAGGAGCTGCCAACCATGCGGCCTGGGCTTGCTTATAGGTGGCAACGGTAGCGGCTGAAACCGCGGGATTGCTTTCCAAGTTCGCGATCGTGTCAGTCAGGAAGCCTGCCGTGGGGGTATAGACCTGCACTGTCGACGGCACAATATAACGAATGCCTTCGGTGTCGAGGAAGAAGAAAGTCTTGTCCTTCTTGATCGGGCCGCCCAAAGAAGCTGCCCACTCGTTATTGTTGGCAAAGGGTCGAGGTGTGACCGGTATACCGGAGCCCGCTGGCGCGAAGGTGTTGAACCAGTCGTTGGCATCGAGGACGCGCCCGGTCCACTGGTATTGCACGTTGCCGTGGAAATTGTTGGTGCCACCCTTGCTCACGAAGTTGACTTGGGCTCCGGCCTGTTGTCCATACTGGCCGCCGTAGGCGTTGGTGACGACGGTTGCTTCTTCAATACTGTTCTTGCCGAGCGTGAGGTTGGTGGGACCCGAGTTGTTCAGGTTGAGGAACGGGTCCATGTCGTTCATGCCATCAATCGTGAATACGTTCGACGTAGCGGGCAATCCGTTAACGTTGAAGTTGCCCATACCGCCGGCGTTGTTCATCTGTACGCCTGGCGCCGTATAAGCAATCGCGGTTAGGTCGTTGCCGCCATTGGGTAGGTTCTCGACCAGGTTCTTGTCAAAGTTGGTGGTCATGTCAGCGGCTTCAGTCTGCAGTACTTCTCCCGCGGCGCTGACCTCAACCACGGTTCCGGATGCAGTACCCACTTCGAGCTTTGCGTTCACGACCGTCACTTGTCCGACGTTAATCTCGGCCTTTGCCGAATAGGTTTTGAATCCGGCGGCAGTGACTTCAATCGAGTAGGGGCCCGGGTCGGCCAGGGGATACTGATAAATGCCCTGCGCATTGGTCTTTACTTCCGCCGAGAAACCTTTGTTCAGGTTCGTGACCTTGACGGTCACATTGGCTACGACCGCGCCGGTTGGGTCGGTGATCGTGCCGCTCATGGCGCCTTGCGTCGTGCTCTGCCCTAGCAGCAGGCCCGGTAGCAACAAAGTCACCGTCGCTATCAGAACAAGAAGTTTGGTCGATGTGTTCGATCGCATTGTCTTTTTCTCCTTACCAAGCTCGAATGCAATCGGTCCACCATCAACATCGAGAATAGGTATGGGAGTTATGGCAACACAACGTTCAGGTGTGGGCGTACCGATGGGAATTACAACTCGACGTGATTCAGATGTGAGTTTTGTGATGAGGCGCTCGCGGAACGCTGCCGAATCTACTAGAAACCGAATCCGAGCGATGAGTATCTATGAAAAGACGAATCGGAGTGGCCTTAGAAAACCTATGCGCAACGCGGTCGAGGCCGCGCTAGGAGCCGAGTCCGGGTGATGACCGCTCCGGCGCCCTCCAGGCTGGGCGCTTAGATTTCGGAAGCCGAGGGTGGCATTGAATGGCTGGTCGAAGATCAGAGCGTCGTGCTGACCGGAATGGTTGCCGATGGCTCGGCCGCTACAGCACGGCTGACATGCTGGTTCCTGCAGCGGCAAAAACGTCGGCGGCTTCCTGCTCCGCAATCGGAATGAAGGCTTGCACCACCTGTGGATCAAATTGCGTGCCACTGCTGCGGAGCAAGCGCGCAGTTGCTTCGGGGTGCGGAAGGCCTTGCCGGTAACAGCGATTCGAGACCATTGCGTCGAAAGCGTCGATCACGCAAATGATTCGGGAAACTAGTGGTATGTCGTTGCCCTTGAGACCTGCTGGATACCCGCTTCCGTCGATGCTCTCGTGGTGGTGCAACGCGTAGAGACTTGCTTCTTCGAGTCCAGGAAACAGGCGCAGGATGGACCAACTGTACTCGGGATGGCGATTAATCAGCGCGCGTTCCTCGGGCGTTAGAGGACCGGGTTTTCTGAGAATCGCATCGGGCACGCCGATCTTGCCGACGTCGTGCAGCAACGCGGCGACTTCCACCTGGTAGAGCCGCTCTTCCGGGATATCCATTTTCCGGGCCACACGCAGCGCCCATTCCGCCAATCGCGTGCTGTGGACTCCGGTGTTGATGTCCTTCAGGTCGAGCATCTGGTTGAAGGCGCACACCACTGAGTTGCGGAAAGCGAGATGCTGCTCTTCCAGTTCCTTGACGCGAAGCGCGAGCCCAGACACGTCCAGACCCGAATTGGGGATTGCCGCCATATCGTCGTGGACTCTCTTTACCTGGTGGTGCGCCGGGCATGCTGCCCGCACCGTCATCGAACTTCTAACAGCCCCTGATGGCAGGTTTGCACTGCCTGATATGTATCCAAGCGTCCGTACCCGAGATTCAGGTTGCCGATGTAATCGGCATTCGCCAATCCGTCGGGAACAGCCCAGCTGGGGCACTTGCCGTTATTCCCCAACATGAGAGCGGCCGTACCGGCAACGAAGGGCGTGCTGAATGACGTTCCCCATCCGGCAGCCCAGGTTCCCCAAGGATAAGTCGTGACGACGCCTTCTCCCGGCGCAGCCATAAACACCGGCGGTGCGCCGTAATTCGTAAATGTGGACTGGACATCGGTATTCGAGGTCGACGCCACATCGATGACTCCGGGAAGGCCGCCTGGATAAACCATGGTCTCCTCGCCATTGTTGCCTGCGGATGCGACTGAGATGACACCATGGCTGTTGGCATATTTGATCGCCGTCGCTAATTCCGCGGAGTAACTCGTGTAATTGAAGCTCATACTCATTACATTCGCGCTGTTGCTCACGGCGTAGTAGATAGCGCGCAGGATGTTGGAGTCATACGCGGCGCCCGCTGCTGTAAACGCTTTGAGCGGCATAATCTTTGCCTCGGGTGCGACGAGGTGCACGATGCCGGCCGCCATGGTTCCATGGCCGAAGTCTGAGTACGCAGTGCCATCCAGAACTGCGACGGTGCGCTGATCGAGCACGGCTACCGTCCGCTGGTCCAGCACAGCCGGTTGCGCCTCACTGAGATTAGGAGCAGCGGGAGCGTCCGTCATTTCCGAACCGCCGCTGGTATTGGTGGTGAAGTCGTATCCGTTGACCAGAACATTCTTCAGAATGGGGTTGGTGGGATCGACGCCGGTATCGATAATCGCGACCGTGGTCCCCGCACCCGCAACGTTAAATGCCGCTTGGGTTTGAGCTGTGCGTACTAACTCGTTCGCCGGCTGTGCCAGGTAGCCGTGCCAAACCGTCGCGCCATAATAGGCGGTGGGCGACTCGTCCGTTAGATATCCGGGGTCGCCATCCGCATACGCCGGAGCCGAACTTACCGGCTGGTCAATTTCGACGTCAAGAATGCCGGTCTCGAGACTCAAACGAAGCAAGCCTGTAACTGGATTGAGAATTGCGGGGAAAGTTACCAGGAACAACTGGCCGTTGGGGTCTCCAAGGCCACCTACAACGCTGCACCCTGCCAATAAGCAGGTGAGGTTGATCCCTGGTAGTCCGAGCGAGTCCCGTACGATCAGACGCGTTTGAGCCTGGGCCGCCGGCGCGCAAAAAGCAACCAGAAAGAAGAGCAGGCAAGCTAGCATGCCCGCACGCTGCAGACTCGTGTTTGAGTTAAGTTTACCCATTGTTTGTCCCCTTTGGCCCCTGTCCCAGACTGCGAGTGTAGAGTGAAATCGTGGCGCCTTCCACTTACACCGGTACTCTTTCTGAAGTAACTCGCGCTGCTTTCTTTGGTAATCCATAGTTTGTTACCTTATCTTGGGTTCGTCAGGGGAATCCGCACCGTATTTTTGTTTTCGGCCTTAATCGACAACCAGAGATGATCCTTGGCTTCAAACTCAACTTGAAACTCTCCCGACGCGTTCACTGCGGTGGTTGCGACCAACCGCTCTTCGCCATTGGACAACTCAATGGTCGCGTTCTGCCACGCTCGCGCTTCCTGCTTGTTCAGCACCTGGCCGATTAAGTGCACGTCTTTGGAGTGCGCTCGACGTCCGAATCGCAAATCGACGGTCAATCCTTCGGCTTCATAAATGACCTGCCATACGTTCAGTGCCCCGCTTCGCACGCCCGCCAGCAGCGGCTGTCGGAAGCTGTCAAAGACCACATTGGCCAGGCTCCATTTCAGGGGTCGTTGCGCCCGTTTGCCGGCAAAGCCCAATTTCACCAGTCGCACCAGATCCTCCGGCGGAGCATAGGAGGCTTCTTCGGTTGCGAACCTTCGAATCCGACTCCAGGCATCAAGAGCCGTGCTACATTTGGGGCATCCCTGACCAAGATGTGTCCGGATGTCCGTGTTGATTTCGAGTCCGCCAACTCCGCGTACAAAATCAGCCAAGCGATGTTCTGAAATGTGCTCCATTACTTGTCCTCGCAAGCTTCGGGGGTTCTAGTACAAAAGGGATGGCAGGGGCTCAAAAAATACAGTTTCGACTAATAATTTTCGAGATTCTGTTACCCCTTTCCTATCAATAAGAAAGGAGCCCAATAATAGGGGTGGGGGCGAAGCTCGCGCAGGCAGATGGACGCCGTTTGCATCGCTTCCGCTTTGGAGCGCCCTTGTAACTGCTGAGTGTAGAACTCGACCATGAAGTCCTTGGTGCTGTCATCGTGGACATCCCACAGGCTCAAAACGAGTGATTGCGCTCCAGCCTGAAGTAGTCCCCGGACCAGGCCCATCAACTCGTCGCCGGGAGTAACCACATTTAATCCGGTCGCGCAGCCGCTGAGCACTACCAGTTCGACCGGCAGTTGCAAGTGCGCCATATCGTAAAGGCTTAGATGGGATGCTCCGAGGCGAATCGACGAGAACATTGGGTTATCCTGGCGAAAGTATCCATGGGTCGCGATGTGTACCGACTTACTACTCGGCCCATAGGTTTGCAGTACATTTTCGGTTGCCGCTTCACCCATGAATAGCTTCGCGTTCGGCAAGATCTGGGCGAGCGCCTCGACTTCCGCACGGATGGCGGGAGTGCGTTCATCGGGGACTCCGAGGATCAGAGAATGCCCAGCCACATTGACAGGTTTCGTCTGGCAGTGGGCATAAATGCTGGCGCTCGGAGCGTAGGAAATCGAAAATTGATCGATAAGGTACGACGAACCGTCGTGCAGCGCATGAAACGGAACGTAGTGCAGCAAGCCGTGCTGTACAAACACCACGTGGCGAACCTCGAGCAGGTGCCGGATGGGCGCGATTAACTCTTGATACAGACTCTTGAGGTGCGCCTGTGTCGATTCCAGAAGGGCCTGACTGAATGTGGCTACATACTGGGGATCCAGACGGAATTTGGACATTTGGAATTGCAAAAGCTGCAGGAGCTTTTGAATTCGTGGCTGCACCGTGACGGGAGCGACGTGCATTTTGCCGCGTGTCAGCACGCAAACAACGGTCCGGTCGTGGGTGCAGAAAAATTCAACCAAAGCGGTATCGGCCGGAAGGACCGACCGGATCTCCTCGAGCGACATCGCGGAGGAAACCTGGACGCCCGCTTCGTTCGCTTCCGCCAGCGTGGCTTCTTTCACCGCCCGCATAAAATCGGCTTCTCGGGATCGAGCCTGTTGCTCGAGCTGCTGCACTCTCTCCTGGGAACGCTCTTCCGGGCGCAACTGTTCGCGCTCGATCAGGTTGTAGTACCAATTCAGCTCCTCTCGCAGGTTGCGGATCGAACGCACGAGTTCGCTTTGGCTGGGATCGGCTGCCGTCGGAACGTGCACGGGCTGGTTCAGCAAATCCATAAGGGTCCGGGATTTGGCTTGTTCGATGTAGGCAAACGCTTCTTCAAAACTGTTCTGGCGGCGCAGACAGATGTCGACCAGACTCTCATAGACTTCAAGTTTGTTCTCGAAAAACGCGATCTTAAGCTCTTCTCCGCGCAAGCTGCTGCGCAGGCGCTCGACCGCCGCTCTGGCACGGCAATACGATTCGTAGGCCGCGTCCTCGTTCCCAGTTACCCGCTCCACTTCGCCGAGCAGAAACTCAGCCTGGTAGAGCAGGGTGGGTGAATCCAGTTTGTCTAAATCCGAGAGCGCCGTCTGACAATGTTTCTTTGCCAGGGCGGTATCGTTCAGGCGGAGCGCAATTCGCGCCAGCAAGAGTTCGGCCAGCACCGCCTTCCCCCGCATTGGCGACGTGCGGAAGAATTCATGAGCCGCCAGACAAAGACGGCGCGCCTCAAACAACCGTCCCTCGGTAAAGAGGACCAGCGCCTCGTACAGGTCGATGAGCGAGGGCCAGACCTGGTTCTGGTCTCGGACAAACATTTCTTTGGCGCGAGAAAACAGCTTGACGGCCTCAAACGCCTGTCCCTGGCGGCTGGCCGCTATGGCGGCGAAACCCAGGGCTTTCGCGGCTTCATAACCAAAGCCGAGTTGCTGAAAGCCTTCATTCGCCGCGCGTCCTAGTTCTCCGGCCTCCGTGCTCAGATTCAATTCGAGATAGATTTCGGAAAGATCGAGATTGCAGAGCGCAAGCTGATAGGCGTCCTTTGCTTTCTTCGCGCTCACGGATGCATCCCGCAGCATCTGGATCGATCGTCCGTACTCTCCCCGCAGGAAGTACAGGTAGGCGATGTTGTAGTCGGCGTAGGCAACCAGAATCGGCATGTTCTTTCGTTCGCAATGCTGGCGCGCGACTCTGTGCAGTTCTAATGCTTTCGGAAAATCATTCAGGCTGATGTGGCAAAGCGACAAATTGCTGAGCACGGCAGCCAATCCTTCGGCATCATCATGGGCGAGCATCTGCTCATACGCGCGCTCGTAAAACGCCAGAGCCTCGGTGAATCGATCCTGCCGGTGATAGATATTGCCGATATTGATTTCCAAGCGAGCGAGCCGGCGAGCGTTGCCTTGTCGCCGAAAAATTGCGCCCGCGCGCTCTCCAGCAGCGAGCGCCTGGTCGTACCAGCCCAGCAGGAGCAACGACTGAATGGATCCGCTCAGGGTGCGGGCAAGTTCCGCTTCGTCGCTAGCCTGTTCAAAGAGGACGATGGCCTGCTCATGCAGATAGACGGCTTCCGTATGCTCGTCGAGCGCATACATAGCGTTGGCTTTCGCACGGAAGCTTCGTGCCAGCAGGCTCGGATTCCCGAGAGTTTGGGCAACATCCAAGGCTGCCTCGGCGAGTCGCTTGGCACGGTGCGTGTCGACGCGGACCTCTTGCCAAACTTTTTCGGTGAGCGTCTTTACGACTTCATCCCATTGAACGGCCGGGTTGTCCGCAACCAACCGCGCACGGCTCGGGGCATCGTCAAGCGCCAAAAGACGCTCAATGATGGCATCCGCTTCGGTCTTCTGAACCGCCTGGACGCTCATCAGAAACCCCTCTTCTCAAGTTGTTTTTTGAGCTGTGCGAGACAACGACCCCGGATTGCCCCGATCGAACCGGTCGCCATACCCAACTGCTCAGCGATATCTTCGTAGGGGCGCGGAGGGATTTCGAAAAACAGCAATCGCACCATCTGCTCGCACTTTTTGGGTAATCCGGAAATGGCGTCGCGCAGTATTTGTTCCTGTTCAAGTTGCACCAGGATGTACTCAGGCAGGTCATCGTCGCTAGCGGCAGGGAGCATGACCTCGGGGTCGGAGCTTTCGGGCGCAAGGGCGACCATCCTCTCCGCGGCACGCTGGCAGCGCAAGCACTTGTGATAACAGGTTTGCATCAGCCACTTCGGTAGGGCTCGGTGTTCGCGCAGGTTTGGCAGCTCGGAAAGCAGGTCTACACAGACTGACTGAAAAATGTCGGCTGCATCCTGATGCATCCCGAGCTTGATCGGAATCGAGTAAATAAGGTTTTTATACTTATCAATCAACGCCGACCACGATTCCTGATCGCCGTTGAGGCAACGCCCAATCAAGCGTTCGTCGGAAGAGTCATCGGGCCGCTCCGGAGCCCTTCTGGTTGCGGTTCCGGTCATCGCACTCCCGCGTTCTGGATGGGACCGCGAACATAAAGTTCATCCGCGTTCCAGAGCGTGTAAGGGTCAATGACTGCCGGATGAAAATTGCCCACGCGACTGCTGGCGGTCGCCAGAATGTTCGGCGTGCCCAGAAAAATAAACGGCAGGTTCTCGGCGATCAATTGTTGCGCGCGATCATATAACTGCTTGCGCTTGGCATAGTCGAGCGTGATCATCTGTTGTTGCATCAATTGATCTAGCTCGCGTTCCCAATCCGTTGCCGGCTGAGCTTCGCCGAGATGCCATAGGTGCGATGTCCCGGCGTAGGTCCACACATTCATCTCCGGATTTGGGTCGGCATCTCCGCCGCCCAATCCCATAATCGCGGCATCGTAATCGAAGCTTTGAAATACGCGATCGATCAGCGCGCGAAATTCGAGCGGAACAACATGCACCTGCATGCCGAGATGCGCGAGATCTTCCTGCAGCAGGGTCGCCATCTTCATGCGCTGGCCGTTCGATGAGTTGGTGACGATCGAGAATTCGATCGGTCGTCCACGAGAATCCAGCAGTTGTCCGGCCGAGTTCCACGAGTAACCAGCGGACTTCAGCAACTGGCGTGCGATCTCGACGGATCGCGCCGGATGCGGGATTGCCGCGTTGATCCACAGTTTATTGCCCGGACCTACATTGCCCCACAAGGCCGCGCCGCGCGCCCCATAGACCAGACGCACGATGGACTCACGATCCACCGCCGCCGAGACCGCTTGACGAAACTTTAAATCGCGAAACCACACCTGCTTCCCGGACACTTCTTCGAGTTTCTTTCCACCGAGGTCATTCAGATTGAATAGCAGGAAGTTGTATTCGAGACTGGGCCCCATATCCGCGAGTTGCGACCCGATCCGTGACTTCTCGCGCGCGAGCAGGTTGTAATTCTCTGCGCTAAGCCGGCTGATTATGTCGGTTTCACCGGCCTCGAAACGCATGACCTGGGCATCTTCGGTGCCGACGAACAGAAACACGAGTTCATCCAAGTAAGGGAGCCTCTGGTTCTCGCGATCAACCTTCCAGTAATACGGATTGCGTTCCACTACGATGCGCTGCCCGGGCACGTATTGTTTGAGGCGAAATGGACCCAATCCAGCGATTTCGAAAGCCTGGGCATTCAAGGACCATGCTTGTGCGAAGTGGCCCTCGCGATATGGCTTTTCCAGCAGATGCTTCGGCAGCATCGCTAATCCGTCGAACAGCCTCTCGGCTGCCGCATAGGGACGCGGCAACGTGAACCGAACCGTGTAGGGATCGATCTTGGTAACCGCTATGGGCTTGCCGTCGATGATCAGCAGATCGCGTTGTGGCGAATCCACCGCCTCATCCATGTAGACGGTGAAAGAGAAAACGACATCGTCGGCGTCGAAGGGATGCCCGTCAGAGAACCGAATTCCCTTTCGGAGTTGCAGGGTAAAGGTGCGGCCGTCGGGAGAGATCTTCCAGGATTTCGCGAGGGCGGGTTCCGTCTGCTGCGACGATCGGTTGATCTCGATCAGATCGCCCATAAGACGACCAATCACCTCACGTGAAATCGCATCGGTGGCGGTTGCCGGGTTGAGCGTCTTCGGTTCGGAACGTTGGCCGATGGTGAGATGACCGCCGTAGTGGCCAGAGACGTCCGCCAGACGAGCAAGTTCTTCGCCAGGTTGAGCCGCTTGTGCAGCGGGCGTTGTGGCAAAACACGTACCCGCGAGCAGGCACACGTAGAGCAGGGCGAGGCGAATCACTACTTTCATAAACGACCCCTTACCCCACAGAACGCTTTTCCAGGTTAAGAGAATTTTAACCGCGAATGGAGCACATCAGCGAGGGAACTATAGAGTACGGAAGTAACCACCAAAGCGCAGGCCGGAGCCAGTAGCCATGCATAGGAGACCAGCACGTTGTACTGCTCGAGAGTACTCAGCATGTTACCCCAGCTCGGTACCGGCTCACTGACTCCGAGGCCAAAGAAAGAGAGCGTCACCTCGGCGGCAATATACCGCGGAACAAGCAGCGCGGCCTGGGTTAACAGCACGCCGAACACGTCCGGCAGGATATGTCGCCGCAGGAGGTAGAAATCAGAGCCGCCAAAGCCCCGAGCCGCGAGAACGTAGTTGCGATTGCGCGAGCTGAGGACGATTCCCCGCACCAGCCGGGCCGGCCGCGCCCAGCCAATCAAGCCGATGACTCCCGTCAGCAGGAAAAACGTGCGAAGCGCGCTCAGATGCAATGGCAAAAATGCGCGCACCCCGAGCAGAAAATAGAGCCACGGCAGCGAGAGGAAAAGTTCAGTCACTCCCATTAACGACTCGTCAATCCAGCGCCCGTAGTATCCGGCAATGATTCCGAAAACGCTGCCGACCAGCAGTGTAATAAAGGTTGCCGTAATACCAGCGGCCACTGAAATCTGGCCACCGAACAGAACGCGAGAGAATTCATCCCGTCCGTAGCCGTCCGTCCCAAAGATCAGGATTTTTGCTGGCTCGGCGACGCCGAACAGATGCACAGTGGATTCATAAATGCCCAGAACTGTGTAACTCGTCCCACGGACAAAAAAGCGGACAGGATAAGCCCGGCGCCGGTCTTCCTGATAACTTCCCGCTTGGTCGCCCTCGAGCACTGGTGTCAATGCGTAGACAAACGGGCGCAAATGGAAACCCGAGGCGTCGTTGAAATGCATTCGCGTCGGCGGAGCATACGGCAACTCGCGGTCTTGGGTAGTGGGATCATATGGCGCGACAAAACCGGCGAACAGCAGCACCAGATGCAGACCTGCAAGGACCGCAATCATGATGGCGGTCTTGGTTTGTAAACCATTTCGCAATTTAGCGCGCATCGGGTTCCTCATGCCGAATTCGCGGGTCCAATGCCAGCAGCATGATGTCGGCAACGAAGTTCCCGCCGATCATGAAAAGCGCCGAAAACATGATTCCCCCGATCACCAGATAGAGATCACGGGACAGCGTCGCCTCCAGAATCAACGGCCCCAACCCCGGCCACCCGCAAACGACTTCCACCATGAGCGATCCGCTGAGTAGTCCCGCCAGAGAAAATCCCAAAAGCGAAATGGCAGGATTGGCGGCTACCGGCAGCACGTGCCGAAAGAGGAGTCTGGTTGGCCCGGTTCCAAATCCGCGTGCGGCTTCGACGTAAGGAGCGCCGAGCACTTCGAGCACGCTGGCGCGAACGTGCCGAACGATCACTGCCGTCTCGCAAAGCACGAGGATGAACGCTGGCAAAGCCAGATGAAGCAGCACGTCTTGCAATTTCGCCCAGCTCGAGAGGTCGTCGAAGTCAGCCGACATCATTCCACCGACGCGCAGAAATCGCCAACGAACCGCGATGGCAAGTAACCCCACGGCAATCACGAGTTCTGGAACAGAGACCAGGAGTGCACTCACTAGCCCGACCGCCTTGTCCAGCATTCCGCCGCGCCGGTTGGCCGTCCACACACCCAGAGGAACGGAGATGAGCCATGTCAGAAACAGCGCCGTCGACGTGAGCAGTAGAGTGTTTTTCGCGCGGCTCCACAATAATGGCGCGACGGGCAGGTTGTACGCGATGGAATATCCAAGATCCGCATGCAGTGCAGACCTCATCCAGCGGCCGTATCTCACAACCAGCGGCTGGTCCAGACCGTACCGAGAACGCAACGCCAGAATCGTTTCTGGAGAAATCTGCGGGTTGAGGCGCATTTCGTCAAAGAAACTTCCCGGGGCCATTTCCGAGAACAGGAAACAGAGCGCCGACACTCCGACCAATAACAGCAACGCGCGTACCAGCCTGCGTAGGATGTAACTCACTCTGATGCCCCAGTCGTTGTCATTGCTGCGAGGTTCGATGCGAATGCTTTTGCCGAGGCCAGCAACATCTTTGTCGCCTCATGGCTGGGGTCAGACAGGATCTGTCGAGTCGGCCCGACTTCTACCATCTTTCCTTTCGACATAACTCCAATCACGTCGGCCAGTCGGGCCACCAGCGTCAGATCGTGAGAGATGAGGAGGTAGGTCAGCGAATGCACGGCTTGCAGATCGAGCAACAGGTTGGCAATTTGCGCTTGCGTGGACAAATCCAAGCCCGAGAGCGCTTCGTCGAGCACCAGAAGCCGCGGGCGCAAAACGAGCGCCCGCGCGAGCGCGAGCCGTTGGCGTTGCCCACCGCTGAAGTGGAGAATCGATCGGTCCATCCAATCGGGAGACAGCCCCACCTCAATCATGAGGGCGCTGGCCAGTTCGCGACGATTCTGCCGGTTGCCGCTATGAGGGCCCTGTCGAGCGTGAATCAATAAAGGTTCTTCGATCACCTCCAGGGCGGAGAAACGCGGGTTCATCGCGGTAACTGCATCCTGAAAAACCATCTGAATGCCTGTGCGAAAAGGAGCAAGATCGCGCGCGCGCAGGTGTGCGATATCAACGCCCTGAATAAGGATCTGGCCTGAGTCCGGCCTTTCCAGGCGCGTCACACATCGCGCCACTGTGGACTTCCCTGATCCCGACTCCCCAACCAGCGCCATCGTCTGGCCGCTCGGAATCTCGAAATCGACTTTGCTCACTGCGGCAATGGGCACGCGCTTCCGCCACAGGCCTCCGCGGACGTATCGTTTCGAGAGCCCTTTCACTTCCAGCAAGTCTTGAATTGGCTCTCCCTCTTTCGGCACGTTAGCCGGCAAGTAAGTCGACAATTTACTCCCCGTATTTGAAACAGTTGACCGGGCGTGACGGCTCCGGCAAGAATTCACCCGGATAGCGGTGGGAACAGACTTCCATGCGCTCGGGACAACGGCGGGCAAACCGGCAGCCGACCGACACGCAAGTGGGATCGAAAGATTCGCCTTCAATCGAAGGAAGTCGCGACCGTGCCGTGGATCCCGTGACCGCGGTCGATGTCGCGATTCGCACCAGCGCCTGAGTATATGGATGCAGTGGGCGCCCAAAGATCTCGGCGCTGCTTCCGACTTCCACAATGCGGCCGGCATACATCACCGCAATGCGATCGGCAAAGCCTGCAAACAAAGCCGGATCGTGACTGATTGCCAGAATTGCCGTTCCGTGTTGCCGCCGAATCTGTGACAACAGCGCAATGATTTCTGCCTGAAGGGTCACATCCAGTTTGCTCGTTGGCTCGTCGGCGATCAGAAGAAGCGGTTGGCAAGCCACGGCCTGCGCGATGGTAATCCGCTGTCTTTGTCCACCGCTGAGTTGGTGCGGATAAGCGGAATAGATTTGATCAGGGTGTTCGAAACCGACTTCCCACAGCAACTCCAGGCCTCGCTGCCGCCGCTGCTGAGCGTTCAGCAGCAAATGCGCGCGCAGAACCTCGGCAACTTGCGAACCCACCGACAGCACCGGATTAAGCGCCAGGGCCGGATCTTGCGGGATCAACGAGATCACGCGCCCGCGGATCAAACGCAATTCCGTCGCTGACAGATGCAGCAGATCGCGGCCGTCGATCAGAATTGTGCCCCGCGTCCAGGCCCCATTCGGCGGCAGCAACCGCAGCAACGCCCTTGCCAGCGTGCTTTTTCCGCAACCGGACTCTCCCAATATTCCGACGACTTCTCCGGCGCGAATGTCGATGCTAACGCCATCCAGCGCAGAAATGGCGTCGCCGCCTTCCGACGAGTACGTAATCGCAAGTTCGCGGACTTGGGCAACAGTCTTTCTTGAGCTCTCCACCAGGCAAAGACCCACTGGTCAAATTCTTGCCCACAATGTCTTCCCTAGCAATTGCCTACTAAGGAGCGGCGTAATCAGAGGCGAGGGAGAATAGGAGTCGGCGCCGTTACCACAGTCCGGCTGAGCGCAGAAATTGTAAAGCAACACGACGCAAAATCAGCGGCGCACGGCGGCTGCTACCTCTGCCGGCTCCGGTTCCAGTTTTGCCGTGAAGTGACGCAGGAACGGCGCTTCGTAGGTTAGCTTCATGCCAAGAATCTGCTGGCTCTTCTTCCAGACTTCCAGGATAACTTCCACCACGTAGTCGATGTGGCTCTGGGTGTACACGCGGCGTGGAATCGCCAGACGGACGAGGTCCATCTTCGCCGCTGCACCGAACATCAAGGTGCCGATCTCGACGGAGCGGATGCCGCCTTCTAGATAGAGTTCGTTGGCGAGCGCCACGGCGGGAAAATGATCCGGCGCAATATGCGGTAGAAAGGCGCGGGCGTCTATGTAAACGGCGTGGCCACCGGGCGGCTGCACGATGGGCACACCCTCTTCCGCTATGTGGTTGCCTAGGTATGCCGTGGAGGCTATGCGATATTCGAGGTAGTCCTGATGCAGAGCTTCCTGCACTCCCACCGCGATCGCTTCAAGGTCGCGCCCGGCCAGGCCTCCGTAGGTGGGATAGCCCTCGGTGAG
>JBEKLO010000049.1:0-29637 GCA_050010155.1 Terriglobales bacterium | reverse complement strand
GTATTTTCTTTTCCTCGTGTGCCCGGCGCATCGGTCCCCGCCGTGCCCGCGGCGCAGGCGTCGCAGCCTAGCATACCTGCGTCTCAGCCCGATCCCAACACGATCGCACCCGCGGGTTCGGCTGCACCGGGGGCCAAGGCGCCGGAATCTGCACCAGGTATCCTCGAGTCCGCTCCGACATTGGCAGTTCCGGCAGCCCCCGCCGATTTCGCCGCTGCGGAAAAATCCATTTACCCAGGCTCCGCGGCGAGATTTCCCACGATCAGCGAGCTGTTTTCTTTTCCCGGAGTGCCCGGAGTCCAATCGCCTCCTGGCGCTCCGGTGCTGCCCTCCTCAATATCAGCGAACCCAGCCACCGAAAACGACTTTCGGACCTTGCCAACCGCATCGCCGGGTACTCCGGCAGTTGCCTCACCGATCCCGGGTTCGTCCGCCAATATCCCCGATACAGAGAGAACGGCGTCGCAGACTACGTCTCTGCCACCAGGAGTCGAGTCCGTGGAGTTCAGGCCGGATGTTTCGCCGGCGGATCTTGGAATCGCCAAGCGCCCACTCGATCCGCGGTTGATCCGCCAGGATTTTCCCATCTTGCAGGAACGGGTCAACGGGCGACCGCTGATCTGGCTCGACAACGCCGCCACCACGCAGAAGCCGAATGCGGTCATTGATCGCCTGTCGTATTTTTACCGGCACGAAAATTCCAACGTCCATCGCGCCGCGCACACGCTGGCAGCGCGAGCCACTGACGCCTACGAAAGCGCGCGCGAAAAAACCCGCCGCTTCCTCAATGCTTCTTCTTCGCGTGAGATAGTTTTCGTTCGCGGCACCACCGAGGGCATTAACCTTGTCGCCCAGGCATGGGGACGCCGCAACGTCCAGAAGGACGACGAGATCGTCATTACCTGGCTCGAGCACCACGCCAACATCGTGCCATGGCAACAATTATGTTCAGAAAAAGGCGCTCGCCTGCGCGTGGCGCCGGTGAATGATCGCGGCGAAGTAATCCTTGAAGAATACGAAAAGCTGCTGAGCCCCCGCACAAGGATCGTGTCCTTCAGCCAGGTATCGAACGCCCTTGGCACCATCACGTCCGCGCGCGAGATGGTGGAGATGGCGCACCGTCACGGAGCGCGCGTGCTGGTCGATGGTGCACAGGCCGTCTCCCACATGCGCGTCGACGTGCAGGCTCTCGACTGCGACTTCTATGTTTTCTCGGGACACAAGATCTTCGCTCCCACCGGAATTGGCGCGGTCTATGGAAAGCTGGACTTGCTTAACACCATGCCGCCATGGCATGGCGGCGGCAACATGATCGTCGATGTCACGTTCGAGAAGACAACTTACCAGACCGCTCCCGCGCGCTTTGAAGCCGGAACCGGAAATATCGCCGATGCCGTGGGATTGGGCGCGGCGCTCGACTATGTAGATGAGATTGGAAGGGAAAGCATCGCCGCCTACGAGCATGAACTCCTGACTTATGCGACCGCGGGGCTGCTCACGGTCCCGGGGTTGCGGCTGATTGGTACTGCGAGCGAAAAGGCAGCCGTGTTGTCTTTCGTTCTGGACGACGTTCGCACCGAGGATGTGGGCGCAGCATTAAGCCAGGAAGGAATCGCGGTCCGTTCCGGCCACCACTGTGCTCAGCCGATTCTGCGGCGCATGGGTGTCGAGAGCACGGTTCGCCCTTCCCTGGCGCTTTACAACACCTACGAGGACGTAGACGCACTGGTCGCAACTTTGCTGCGCATCCAAGCTGGGCGCGGCCGTCGCGCTCTCTAGGTATCACCCTCGTGGGTCGCGACTCGTGTCAGCTGCAGACTGAAATGGATTCACTTTGGACTGAGATGAATAACTACTAAGTGTCGCAAAGGAGATCGTCTAAATAGGAGCTCAACACCCCAGAAAACTGTAGACGATTTTGTGACGGTCAGAGCCTCCACGTTCAACACCGATCAACAGTTTTCAATAAGGAGCGTGCAACAGGCTCAATGTCAATCAGTTAAAATCCATAGATTTCAATAAACTTCCATACGCTTCGGAATCTGGTTCGGGACCAGGGGGTCGGAGGTTCAAATCCTCTCTCCCCGACCATTTATTCCCAAGCAGTTTCATTGAACTAATGACCCTCCCGGATTTTCTCCGTTGGTTCCGGTCGGCAAATCTTCCATGTTTCTGGACCGCTTCTTCTTTTGCTCCCGCTAAAGAATGCAATAGCCCCCGTATTGTCTCCGGCGAATAATTCCGAGAGCGATTGCGCTGCGCCGCGTCTTCACAGCGTCTAGCGAGGCCTCGTTTGAGTGGCGCAAGCTATGGTGGCCAATTTTTAAACATCCTGGGCACTTCGCAAACGAGCTCACCCGACTGCGACCGTTCATTTTCTGTTGACAGAGTAAAGTACCTGGGGCAGTATTGATACGTTTTAATAAAGGTATTTGACGGTTTTTGTGACGGGGTGCAGGGAAGTGTTGCGACTCTGGATGAGGAGGCGGTTCATGAATCGCAGAAATTCAATCTTCAAGACAATGTGGAATCTTCTTTCGGTTTGTATTCTTTTTCTCTGTGCCGTTTCTGCCGCATTCGCCCAAGCCGGTCGAGGCAGTATTAGTGGACTGGTTTCCGATCCTTCGGGAGCTATCGTCAGTGGCGCCACCGTCACCGCTCTCAACCCTGCCACCGGAGTCTCCCTCCACACCGTTACGAGCGCGGGCGGCCTGTACAGCTTTATATCCCTGACTCCCGGCACCTATTTAGTCACGGCCAGTCAGAAAGGTTTTGCGAGCGTCGCGCAAGACAACGTGCTGGTAACTGTCGATCAAGTCAGCACCGTGAATATCGCTCTGCAAGTCGGCACCGTGACCCAAACCGTTACCGTGTCGACGGCGCCCGAACTGGTCGACACGAGCAACTCCACCGTAGGCCAGTTGATTGACTCCGCCACCATCGATCGCGTCCCGTTGGTCTACCGTAACGTCTTCGATCTGGTGCAATTGAGCGCCGGCGTGATTCCGGTCAATGGTTCGCCGAACTCCAGCGACTCGATGGCGAGTATCCAAAACATATCGTCCGGGCGCCCGGGAGTCGACGTTTCTGCCGACACGATCAACGGCGCCATCGTGGGCTCCGTTTACTACATGCTCGATGGCAGTCCGATCGGGATTGCCGAGAATAATTCCGCCGCCATTATTCCGGCAATGAATATCCCGGAGGATGGTGTCGAAGAGGTTCGTGTGGAAACGCAGAATACGCCGGCCTCCTACCAAAGCGGTGCCGCCGGGGTCATCAGCCTGGTGAGTAAGTCTGGCACCAATAAAATCCATGGCGACGTTTTTGCCATATTTCGGCCCAATGTTCTTGCCTCGAACGACTATTTCAACAAACAAAGCGAGCTCTCGAACGGCCTTGCCAACACGCCTCCTGCTTTCCACCGTTATCAGGAGGGTGCAGCCATCGGCGGGCCAATTAAGAAGGACAAACTCTTCTTCTTTGCGGATTACGAGGACACCCAGCAGGTGGAGTTCGAGGGTATAGACACGTTTACCGTCCCTACCACCGCCGAAAGGACCGGAGACTTCTCAGCCATGGGCTTTCAGATCTACGATCCTACCCAGCCCGACGTCGCTTGCCCTCCCGGGACATTGGGTATGTGTCGGCAGGCGTTTCCGGGGAACAAGATTACCAACCCGAATCCCATCGGCTTGTTATATCTGTCGAAAATGCCGCTTTGTAACTTCCCAAGCCCCTCCACCTGCAATTCAGCGACGGCTGACCAAACCAATAATTTCGGCTTGCCCGGCCTTGATCCACTCAATGCCCACCGTTTCGATGTGCGCGTCGACTGGGCTAAGAGTCAACGGCAACGCCTCTTCACCCGCTTTTCCTATGACAAGCTGATCTTCTCCACGGCCAACGTTTTCCCCAGCGGCTGGGATCCAAACTATGCCCAGAACACGACCAACGCGCGTAACGTTATCCTGGCCGACGACCTGACCCTCAATTCCACCACCGTTCTGAATTTGCGTTATTCCTTTACCCGGCATCATGAGAATCAGGGTAATCCCGCCTACAGCAACACCGATCTCACCAATCTCGGTACCGTTAACGGCGCCCCCGTTGGTTTTCCCGCATCACTGGCCGCGCAGGAGGTCTTCAAACAGCTTCCCTTCATGATCTTCAATGACTATCCCCCCCTGGGCGTCGACGGAGTGGGCGGCACCGCTAACTACAACCTGTTTGTCTATGCCAGCGAGAACAGCGATGCCAATGCCGCTATCAATAAGATTTGGGGCAAGCATCTGATAGCGACTGGTTTTGAATACATGAAGCGATATCTCAACGTCGGCCAGCCGCCGGCGCCAGCGGGCGCGTACGGGTTCGACCTCAGCGCAACCGATCAACAAACCACACCCACCTCCGCGTCGGGCCTTCCGGTAGGCGGCAGCGACTTCGCTTCGATCCTCGTCGGCATGGGTATGTCGCCGGGGTCCGAGGCCAATCTTGGCTACCCGGGGAATTTCACCAAGGACGTCTTCTTAGCCGAGTCGAACCCGTACTACGGGGCCTTTGTCGAGGATACGTACCATGCCTCGAAAATTCTGACGATCACCGCCGGTCTGCGCTGGGACATCTTCGGAGGCCGCAATGAGCGCCATAACCGCCAGGAATATTTCAATCCCACCATCAGCAATACCTTGAACGGCGTCTCGTATACCGGTGCGGAAGTCTACGTCAACGCTAGCAATCGCTCGCCGTTCACCACGAATCTGCACAATTTTGGACCTCGGCTCGCGATTGCTTGGCAGCCCATCACCCATCTCGTGGTGCGGGGAGGCGCAGGCTTCTACTACGGGCCCAGTACCCACAACGTCTCCAACGCCATTAACACCGATGGCTTCTCCTCCGGGACCCCTTGGAACGGTACCTGTTTTAACGCCGACGGCAATTCGGTTTTCGGACTGAATGGCGGATCATGCCCCACCCCCGCCCCCGGCGTCTACACCGGGCCTTATTCAATAAGTAACCCCTTTCCCAATTCGCCCGGTGCACCCGGGGGAATTATCCCGGTTCTCACGACTCCGCCCACGGGCTTGGCCAACAACCTGGGCATTACCTTGAGCACCGTGCTCCACTCCCAGCGCACTCCCACGATCTACAACTACAATTTTGCCCTGGAGTATGAACTGCCGCATCAGGTCGTGGTCACTGTCGGCTACGTCGGCAGCCGGGGGGCTTTCCTACCCTTCAACAACGTCGATCTCAACCAGCTTCCTCTGCCCACCATCGCACGCTACGGGAGCTCGCTGTGCATCATCCCTGCGCCGAGCTGCATGGTGCCCAACACCGGGCCGGTGAGCCTGAACCAAAACTTCAGCGGACAAGCCACCGTTCCTCAATGGGCAATTCTCCAGGCGTTCCCGCAATTCGGCGATGGCTCCTACGGCACCGGTAACGGCATCGCTACCTACGGCTACCCTGCGGGCGATTCGGAATACAGTTCCTTGCAGGCCAAGGTGCAGAAAAGGCTCACGGGTCACTTCACCACGCTGTCCACTTTTACCTGGGGAAAGATCATGACCGACGACGGGTATCCGCCCCTCGGCTTCGTGGGTTCTCACAACGCAGGCGGACCTCAGGACTGGAGGAATCTGCGGTACGAGCATTCCATCAGTCCGCAGGACGTCAAGTTTCAGTTCACCGGACAGGTATCCTACGATTTGCCCGTCGGCAAGGGACAACGAGTGAATCTGCATGGCGTCTCGAACGCATTTCTCGGAGGCTGGACCACCAATGCCATCGTCTATCTCAGCACCGGTGTTCCCATCCCGTCGCCATCGTCGGGCGCAGGTCCGGGCTACTTCAATCAGCGAGCCGATCTGATCTGCGATCCCTCGAAGGGCTTTCAGCGGACGTCTGCGAACTGGGTCAACAACAGCTGCTTCGCAATACCCGGCACCGAGAACGGCGGCACGGCGAATTTCTTAATTCCCGGTAACGCCCCCGCCTATCTTGCTAACGTTCGCACCCGCGGAGCGCGCGATCTCGATCTCTCCCTTTTCAAAACCTTTCCGATAGGAGAAAGCAAGAACCTTCGCTTCGACGTTTCCGCCTACAATGTAACCAACTGGGCGCAATATGGAATGCCTCCCCTGGCGGATCTGACGTCAACCGGGAACCAGCCATACAGCGCCATCACCATGAACGTCAATACCCCGCGCCAGTTCCAGTTCGGGGCGAGATTTAGCTTCTGATGATTGCGAGTGGAGGCGCAGGAGTCAGTCTTATCAATGAATTACAAAAGAATTACAATAATGTACGTACAAAAACAACTGCAAAGCGTTTCACGTGAAACGTAACTCTATTTTGCAGCCCTTCACGCTGGGCTTCGCGTCGAATCCCGCACGGCCAGCTCCGGAGCCAATTTGCGATGGACCGCTGGCAGGTCGCGCTTTTCCAGCGCGGCGTTGATTCCTTCCAGGGCAATGCTGGCCGCTAGCGCACCCATCGCTTCCATGGGCTGCCGCACCGAAGTCAGAGGAGGCGTACAGAGGCTCGATGCCGCCACGTCGTCGAACCCGATCACCGAGCATTGTTCCGGCACCCGGAGTCCGGCCTTGCTCAACGCGCGGACCGCTCCAAACGCCGTCATATCGTCGAACGCCATGAGTGCCGTAAAAGGGCGCTTCGCCTTAAGCATTTCTTCGGTCAATTTGTAGCCCGCATCAAAACTCGACATCAGGTCGCGCGACTCAGGAAGATCCACAATCAGCCGCGGATCCAATTCCAGCCCGCGCGCTTTCGCGAACGAGCGCACGCCTTTCCAGCGGGCAGCGCTGTCGTCCAAAGTTTTGGGGCCTCGAATGAAAGCAATCTTGCGATGCCCAAGGGAATGCAAATGTTCGACGGCGGTATAGGCACCCAGTTCGTTATCGACGATGACCGAACTAATCGCTTCATTCTTCAATTCCCGAGCAATCATCACCGTAGGAATGTTGTTCTTTTCCAGATCGCCGAGCACATCGATATTCACGAACAGCCAGTTGGCCAGCACAATGAGCGCTTCCACACGCCGGTCGAGCAGCATCTCGAGATAGCGTTCGAAGCGCGCTCGTTCGTTATGAACGTCTGTAAGGATGGGCAGATACGATGCCTGGTAGAGCGAGTTCTCGATGCCGCGCAACACCAGCGTGCAGAACGGGTCGGTCATGTCGAACACCATCACTCCGATGGTGTGGCTGCGGCGGCTGCGCAGCGAGCGGGCAAACAGATTCGGGCGGTAGCCCAGCTTCTTGGCGGCGCTTTCAATGCGTTTCTTCGTGGTGGCAGGTATATAGCGGGCCAGGGGAGCATTGTTCAGCACAATGGAGACCGTAGTGGAGGAAAATCCACTTTCCTTCGCCACATCGCGAATTGTCACCATGCCTGAAACCTTAAGATAGAGTGTCGAGCGGGTGTTTCGCTTGCTCCCGCAATTCGGTCTTCAACCGCGAGCTCTCATGATCAAGCCTTCTTATCATACTCGTCCGATCATACTCGCCCGATTCTCGCCCGCGGTTACTCACCTCGCGAGACGGTCGAGCGTCAGCGGTTCCCCTCGACTGCAATCGAATCGCTCGCCGCTACCACATTCCATCCATCGACAGTTAGCCCCAGTCCACCATTGGTTTTGTCAGATTCGAAGCGGGCGCTGAGTTCGCGTTTTTCCCCGGGCATGAGCGAGACATAGTTATCGTCCCAGAATATAGGCACAACATCCTCGCCACTGCTGGCCTTGGCCACCCGCAGATGAACCATGAAGGCGAGGCTGGAGCTCCGGTTTTCGACGTATGCATGAACTACCGATTCCTTCCCCTCCTGGGAAAGCGAACTGTGAACCGTGAGTGTCACCGGCGGCAATGTGTTTAACGCAGTCAAGTCGGCGTATGCGCTTTGAGGCGTGTAGACTTCCTCGAACTTCCTCGCCCAATCCAGCTTATCGGGCTTAGTCGAGAGCCAGTAAAAATTGTCGCTCACCAGCTTGCCAGCAGCATCGTGCAGTTCGAGTTTCAAGAAATAAGTCGCAGAGATATCGTTCACTTTCGATAACTTCAACGCCCGGACGCTGCTATCCGCCGGGATATCGAGTGTCACATCCTGCCGCGCCTTTGTTTCTCCGTTTATGTCGAGAAGTGTTGCGTTGACCTTCACCCTGGTGAACGCGTGATCATCACCATTCACGACCGCGACAGAATCATCGTCATAGGAGTACTGCACATGGAGCGGCTCGCAGGCTTTCTTCGAACCGAAATATGCGCCACCTGGAACCAGGTAGTAGTCGTACAAGTTCCAGATGATGGAAGGCCATGAGTTATTGAGCATCCACTGGATCACGCCCGTAGATTCGTACTTATTGCGCCCATAAGCCTCGAACATCGCCCGCTGGGCTTCGTAGTTCATGGCTTCGGACTTGCGCAGAAAGTCTTTCAGGTCGGCGGCTTTGCCGTAACGATGTTCCATGCCATTCACAAACTTGTCGATGTTGGTAAACCGTTCCATGCCGGCGTGGAAATTCCAATAATCGTCAACCGGCCACAGGTGATCGGCCGGTATAAATCGCTTCAAGCTCTCAAGCGTTGGGATCACCGGGCCCGGACTGGTTTCAGTATTGAATCCGAATGCCCCGCCGGCGTTTTTGTCGGTGAGCCAATAATCCGGCGGCTCGTAGTCGTAGGGGCCCGACATCTTTACGCCGGAAGCGCCGGTCACCTTGGTGGGCTCGGAGTTTGCGGAGGAGATCGTGGGGTTAGGCCACTTGGTGTCCTTTAAGACCTGCAAGTACAGCGTTTCGATTTTGGCAGGCGGCGCATTATCGCTTCCATAGAGGAAAACGAACACGCTCGGATGATTTCGCAGACGAACAGCCTGATCGGTAAGGGATGCGACGGCGATCTTGGTAGTTTCCGCAGTCCATTTCTTCCACTGCTCCCAGAAGTCGCAGCAGGTCCATCCGGGCATGATCAAAACGCCCTGGCGATCGGCTATGTCGAAGAATTCGTCTCGCTCCATTCGCCCTTCCAGGCGAATTGCGTTCAGGTTCATGCCCCGCACGTAGTCCATCGCCGCCGTGGCCCGCTCAGGCGACCAGCGCAGCAGCATATCCGGAGCCCACGCTGCCCCGCGGATGAGCAGGTTCCGGCCATTGATCTTGAACAACCGGTGTCCTTTTTCTGTCAGCTGCGACGTTACTTCACGGATGCCAAACTGCACGCTCGCCGAATCGGAGACTTGACCGTCCGCTTCGACCCGCAGTTGGGCCGTGTACAGTTCGGGTTTGCCCATCTGATACGGCCACCACAGCCGGGGATGAGCAATCCGCAGTTGCGGATACTGATCGGGCGCGAAGACCACCATCTTCGATTCCGAGGCCGCCAGTTCCACTTTCTGGCTTACCTCAGACCCCTCGATCGCAGCGTGAACAATCGTGGTGATCGGACGTGCATCAGCATTGCGCAGATCAGCAGTGATGGTAAGAGTTGCTACCGCGTAGCCCGGTTCGAGCTTGGATTCCACAAAGGGATGGCGCAAACGAACCGCGCCACTCGTCGTCAGGTAGACGTCTTTCCATAACCCCATGTCTTTATCCGGCGGAGTTGGATTCCAATCCACCCATGTCATCGCCAAATCGGTTTTGTCGGGCGCAAAGACTTCCACCGCCAAAGCATTGGGTTTCCCGGATGCGAGATTCTTGCTGACCTCCAACTCGAACACCCGCATCATGCCGGCAATGTCCCGAGCGTCACCAATCTTCTCGCCGTTCAGCCAGACATTCGCGCGATAGTTGATTCCGTCAAAATGCAGCCAAGTGGTCGTCGGATTTGCCTCCGAGGGGAGCTTGAACTCAGTCCGGTACCACCAAGAGCAGCGAAATGGACTGTCTGCCGGCATCGCTTGGTTGGCAAAGAAGGATTTGGAGGAGTAGTCCATCCCGGGAAATGATTTCAGATTCATCCCGAAATAAGGATCAGGATAGGTGCCATCTGCAACCAGCGCCGCAACGACAGTCGTAGGCACGCTGGCTTTGTGCCAACCATCCGCACGAAAACCGGCGGTAGAAATCTGCCGCCCGTCAGCTTTCACATCGCACGACGACTGAATCTGCCAGTTTTCCGTGAGAAGTGTTTTCGGAGACTGAGCGTCAGCCGGGGTACTGGCCCACATGCAAAGGGCGGCGAGAAACAGGCCGGCCGAAGCGAGCAACTGAATTCGCAGCTTGATGAAGAAAAAGCGCGAAAGATCAAACTGCGAAAGCTCAAACGAGGCAGCGCACCTTCGAATATTCGCCAAAGTACTACCCCCCTCCAAAGACTCCTGAACGCGAGCCGAACCAACCGTTACGCACCTGAGCCCTACTCCATCGTCGTGATCTTCGAAACGCGAGCGAACCGTCCCGCCTCCATGCCCGCTTCCGCCGCCAGCGCCAGCGTCATCATCTGTACTGGAAGGATTTCAACTATGGGGCGCACGGCAGGCGGCGTCTCGGGCAGTTTCCACGGACCCGGACTGGAGTCTTCAGCAATCCAGCCGGCCCGGCCTCCCGCGTGGCGAATATCATCCAGCAGCCTGGCCTGGAGCGTTCGCGTGGCATCCACCCCCGCAAAGACGACCGCGAAGGTTTCGCCGTTGACCATCTCCAGTGGGCCGTGACGAAAAGCTGCGCCGCTCATTCCTTCCGCGTGTAGCCGGACGGACTCCTTCACGATCAGCGCACCCTCGCCGGTCGCTGCCAAAGACGCCCCACGTCCCAGCAGAAACAAATGGTGGATTCGGCCAATCTCCGCCGTCAACTCGAAAACGTGGTTCTTCCAGTTGCGCAGGTACGATGCAACCGCGGGCACGCTTTGCGCCAGTTCCTCTCGCGTCTGACTGGCATCGCATCCGCAAAGGAACCCCCCAAGCAGCCGCAGCGCCATCAAAGCCGTTACGTAGGTCTTACAGGAAACGGAAAATTCCTCCCCGGCCATGGTGAGGATCGAAGCATTGGCTCCGAGTGCCAACGCGCTATCGGCGTCATTAGTTATTCCTACAATCGCTGCCCGGCTGCGATTTTCTTCGATCAGGCGAACCACTTCTGCGCTTTGTCCAGACTGCGAAATCGCAATGATCAATGTCTCCGGTTCGAACCAGCGCTGCACGGAGTGAATCAGTTCCGAGGTTTCGATCCGAACCGCGGTGTAACCGTATTCGTTCAGCTCCAGGAACAGGGGATGGAGAGCGTGAAAAGAAGCGCCCATGCCCGTCAGTACGATGCGTTTGATCTGGCCTTCCTTCAAACGCCGCGCGAGGACACTCAGCTCCTTCGGAACTTCCAGTTGCCCCAGCGTTGCCGTCAATGCGCGCGGCTGATCCAGAATGTCACGAAGATACTGGCCCTCGATGATCGGATGCGTATTCGTGTCCAACCTCACCCCCACCTCGCTCGAAACGATGGTGCCAAACCTGCGCCGCGCCGATCAGCCCAGCATCGGCCCCCAGGGAAGCCAGCATAATCTCCACCCCGTCGACGGGAACCAGTTTGCAATTCTGCCGGATCACTTCCCGCATGCGATCCAGAAACAGGTGTGCGCTTTTCATCACACTGCCACCCAGTACGATCACTTCTGGAGCAAACAAGGTTATGAGATTGGCCAACCCGAGTCCTAGATAGTAAGCCTCGCGCTCCACCGCATGTTGCGCCCATTCATCGGAGTCTTGCGCGCGCAAGCAGATTTCGCGGGCATTGAGATTACTGTTTCCGTAGCTTGCGGGCGAATCTTTCTTGAGCAATACCGCCATCGCCGGCCCCGCTGCCAGACTTTCCCAGCACCCGCGCACGCCGCACGTACAAGGCGGTCCGGAGGGATCGATGATATGGTGCCCGATTTCGGGATGGCAGCCGTCCACGCCGCGGTAGACAATGCCGTCGAGAATCACGCTCACGCCAATGCCCGTTCCTACCGTCACGTAGAGAAAGCGCGTTTTGGACTTCCCAGATCCCCAGCGCAGTTCACCTAGCGCGGCCGCGTCCGCGTCGTTTTCCAAAGCTGCCGAGACGCCAAACTGCCGCGACAAAATTTCTACCGGATTGCCACCCTTCCACCCCGGCAGGTTATTCACGTTGCCCAGGATGCCTGTCGTGCTGTCGAGGGGGCCAGCCGAACCGATCCCAATCCCCCGCAACTTGATGCCGGCCTGTTTCTCGCATTGACGGAGCAGCGTCGCTACCTGCCGCATGGCGTGATCGAAGCCCAGCGCTACCTCCGTGGGAAACTCGTTTTTCGCCAGAACACGGCCCGACTGGTCGACTACTCCCACCGCAATCTTGGTGCCGCCAATGTCAACTCCGCCGATCACGTCGCGCGCCACCTTCCAGGATTGCCGCCAGGTTCTCTGTGAAGTAAAATGTTTTATTAAAACGTATGAATATTGATGGATGTCAGGTTTTATGTCAAGCGGAATTGCTGTTCCGCGTCCGCGCAAAGGGGATACTTGGCCACCGGAAGTTAACCGACACACGGAGCGTTTCGGTAGTTGGCTACTTTGAAACCAGCACCGCACCTGCTACTCTCGGCCTTCGCCAATGAAAATTACAAAATGGATATTTCTCGCCTGCCTTGCCTGGTTGCCGCTTTGGTCTTACGCCCAGGTCAGCGATGCGGTTCGTGCGCTCAAAATTCTGCCGGCGCCGAAAGAAGCTCGACAATTCGAAGGCAGGTTTGTGATCAAGCCTTCGACTTCGATCCTCGTCAGCAATGATGAAGATCGGACGGCCGCGGAAATGCTGCAAAGGGAAATCCGCGACCGCTCCGGCATGAAACTGCCAATCGAAACGGCGTCCAGTGCGCCGAAAACTACTGGGCACATTTCGCTTGGGCGCCTGACCGACCGGGGCTTGCAATCCTATCTGGAATCGCAGGGAGTAAAAGCCGTAGACGGAACCGGCAACCCTGATCTTGACAAACAAGCTTACGTGATCCGTGTGACTCCGTCCGGCATGCTCGTCGCCGCAAACGGCGCACAGGGCCTGTTCTATGGCGTGCAAACGTTGCGTCAGTTGTTGCGCCCGGAAAACCCCGAAACAAAGACGCTGACGGTTCCCGCTCTGGTCATCCGCGACTGGCCAAGCATGGAGTGGCGCGGCGTAAGCGACGACATCAGCCGCGGCCCCATACCTACGCTCGACTATCTGAAGATGCAGATCCAAACATTGGCCGAGTACAAAATCAACCTTGTCGGTTTTAATCTGGAACACGTCTTCGACTTCCAGACCCAACCGCTCGTTCCGCCCAAACCAGCCGCATTCACTCCCGCCGAAATCAAAGAACTTGTCGACTACGCCGGCAAGTACTACATCACCCTTCTTCCCGAGCAGCAGGCCTTCGGACATCTGCATCAGTTTCTGAAGTACGAAATCTATTCCGACCTCGCCGAAACACCTCACGGACACGTGCTTACTCCCACCAACCCCAAAACTTACGATTTCATTCGTCAGATTTACAGCGAGATCGTTCCCTTGTTTCCCGGCCCGTTCTTTCACATCGGAGCCGACGAAACCTTCGAGCTTGGGCTCGGCCAGACCCAAGCTCTCGCTGCGCAGCAAGGCCTCGGCCGCGTTTATCTCGAACACCTTCAGAAAATCTTCGAGATCATGCAGCCTTATCACAAGCAACTCATGTTCTGGGGCGACATTGCGGTCAAATATCCCGAGTTGCTAACGATCCTTCCGAAAGATATGATCGCCGTTCCCTGGGAGTACACCCCTAAACCGAGCTACGAAAATCTCATAACCCCGTACACCAATGCCGGGCTGCGCGTTATGGTCGCGCCCGGGGCAGGCAACTGGGGCGTGATGTGGCCGGACCTCGAAAGTTCGTTCGTGAACATCCGAAATTTTGTGCGCGACGGCCAGAAGCATCAGGCGATCGGCGCGCTCAACACAACTTGGAACGACGACGGCGAATCCCTTCTCGATATGACATGGCCCGCCCTGATTTTTGGCGCAGCCGCGAGTTGGCAGCCTGGCGAGTCGAGCATCGATGATTTCAAAAATAGCTACGACTGGGCTTTCTACCGCAATAACAATGGCAACAAAACTTTTGCTGAGGTGATCGAGAACCTTGATCGCTCGCACACGCTTCTCGCCGGAGTGAAACTGGACAACGCGAGCCACGAGCTCTTTTGGTCCGATCCCTTCAGCGAGGTCGGCGCCAGCACGGCCGCCAAAGCGTTGCCCGTTACCCACGATCTGCGCGTCAGCGCGGAGCGCGCCGCCGAATCTCTCCTGCGCAATCGAGCGAAAGCACACCTTCATGCTGAAACTCTCGACGACATGCTGCTGGCCGCCTGGCATCTCGACACCCTGGGCTTGAAGATCCAGTTCACATCCGAAATTAGCTGTTTCTACTGGGACGCTTATCAGAACCAGGGTGACAAGGTTCGCGTACAAAACGATCTGGACGAAATCGTCGATATCAACGGGCGATTAGAGAGCCTGCGCGATTCCATCACCGAGATGCGCAAGATGTACGCGGAAGGCTGGGCGCGCGAGAACAATCCTTACTGGCTCGACAACGTTCTGGTTCGCTACGATAATCTGACGTCGGAGGTGCAGGCGAAAATCGTCGCCGTGCAACAAGCCGAGCGTCAGTATGACAGTACAAAGAACCTGCCCGCCCCCGAGCAGTTGGGATTTTTCTTGAAATAGAACGGGCGAGTCCGAAAGTTTTCAGATTACAAAATTATCCGATTACAAAATTACAAAATTTCTTCTACTCGTCCGCGGGCACATCAAAGTTGACGAGGTCTCCGCGGAAACCGCGCGTCTTCCACGCGCCGAAGGCGATTCCGGCTGCCATCCAGACGCTGCCTGCGATTTTGGCGGGAGTGCTGAGGCTGAGCCAGAGCAATAAGCAGATCACGAAGCCGAGGACGGGTGGCACGATAAACGACGCCGTCCATTTTCGTTCCCGCATCACATAGCGCACGAAAGCGGCAGCATTCACGCCCATGAAAGCGATGAGCGCGCCGAAATTCAGCATCTCGGCGCCGAGACCGTAACTCATCACGAACGCGCCAATCAGTGCGATCGCGCCCACAAACAACACGTTATTGCGCGGCACGCGATGTTTAGCATCTACCACTCCGAAAAACGATTTCGGAAGCGCGTTGCTTCGGCCCATCCCGTAGAGTAAGCGGGCGGCGCCGATCTGCGCGCCCATGCCCGATCCGAAGTTAGCGACTAGCAGCGTGAATCCGATAATGCCAAACATCGGCTTCCAGGCGCGCGCTGCGACGTGAACAAAAGCAGTGTCAACATCTGGGAAAGGTTGCGACGCCGGCCAGATCAACTGCGCAGCATACACTTCCACCGCCGACAGAATGCCGATCACCAGGCAGGTCAGCACCGTGGCCAGCAGAATATTGCGGCGCGGGTTCTCCGCTTCTTCCGACAGTGTCGAGATGCCGTCGAAGCCAATGTAGGTGAGCACGGCAATCGATGTCCCTCCCAGCACGGCCTTCGTATTCCACAAACTCGGGTCGTAGAAAGGCTTCGTATAGAAGTCAGCGCCGTCGTGCGGATGCCCGAAGATGTAGCGGGCCGCGACCACGAAGAAAATCGCAATCACCACACCCATCCCCGCCGCCAGCGCCGAGTTTACGCGCGCCGAGGTCTTGACCCCCTGGACGTTCAGCAGCGTGAACACCAGCGCAAAGAAAACGGCCCACGCCCAGTACGGCACGCCCGGAGCAAACACGTGCGCCTGCTGGCTGCACCAGATGGTGCAGATGATCGGGTTGAGCATGTAATCCATCACCATGCTCCAACCGGTGACGTATCCAAGCGCAGGATTAATTTCCTGGCCGACGTACGTGAAGGCTGAACCGGCGCTCGGATAGGCTCGCGCCATGCGGCCATAGCTGATGGCGGTGAAGAGCATCGCCACCATCGCGATCAGAATCGTCGTCACCACGTGCCCGCGTCCGCGGTCGCTGAGCACGCCGAACACCGACATGGGCGCCACCGGTTGAATTACGATGATGCCGTAGAGGATCAGATCCCAAAGGGTAAGCGAGCGCCGCAGGCGCGGGACGTCAGCAGGGTTGGGCGTAGAACTCATTCAGGTTCTCAAATCACGTTCTCAAAAACAAAACCCCATTATCCTCGGAGATAACGGGGTTTGGGGGAAGGCACTTGCGTTCACGGTGTAGAGCTACCCTGCCGCGGTCCCGCAAAACCAACTCGCATTCTATATGGAAGGGCCATTCTGTCAATCAAAAAAGCCTGCATTAAAACGATTCTTGCGGGGCCTTCGTGAAAACTCGGGAGCGAGTCAAAAGCGTGGAAGGCGTTTCAGAACTCAGGGTGCCCAGCCAGTCTCCACGACCACATCAGAAACGATGTCGCGGTGAGGTCGATCCCCGGTTCGGTGGTGCTGTAAGACTGAGTGTTGTCCCGATACACAGCTCGTTGCGACGCATCAAAGGCGCCTGCGTTTCCATTGAATTGCTTGAACGGATCGTCGCCGTTTGCCGGGCATAGAATCATGCCATCGACCACGCCCGAAGTAGCATAGCCGGCCGGACCTTCGGTAGCGGCACCCCAAAGCACCGGCGTCCCACCCGAAGTCCCGTCCAGCGCGCCAGCGAGGTTCGCCACCTGATGCTGAATGCAATTCGGAAACGTGCTTCCGTCGCCAACAATGAATGACGAGCCCCATGAATTCGCGCCCAGAATGTTGGCCAGCCATCTTTGTGCGTAGGTGTCGTAGCTCTTCGATTGAGTCAGGTAATGCGCCTCGCTCGCCATCACCGACAAACCAGCACCGTGCGAAGTCGTATCCCCGTTCCTCCATTCATAGCCGAAGCCCCAGGGATCGTTGCGGGCTTGGCGGATCGCATCGCCAACCTGCCGCAACAATTGTTTGCGAATGCCCGCCTGCGAAACTGCCAGGCCGCTCGGATTTCCCGCCATTTTCAGAGCCCGGTACAGTTCGAAATGTGCCAACCCGCTGACGTCGTACAAATTCAACGTGTCTGTGTTTCCTGTGTCGTAGATGTTCGTGATGTAACCGCGGGCAAATTGCGCCGCTTGCCGCAGGTAGTCCATTGCATTCGTATCTGGAAGCCCCGATGGCAGGTCCTTTGTCGTCAAATCTAGTGCTCCCGCCGCGGATTGCAGCGCAAAATACAGTTCGGTCGCGCCCAGCTCCATGTCGTCCTCCCACACATTTTCGGGATAGCCGTCGAAGGGAGAAATTGTAAGGAGACAATTAGCGCACGTGCCTGAACCTACCGTGGCCGCAGGATCCGGATACGAAGTATCCGCGAGTGCAAAAACATCCTCGGCATCTTTAAGACACTGCTTCGCCAGAGCAGGATTCGTAATTCGGTTGAGCTGGTAACAAAGCGCAAAGTCCGCCGTCAAACGCCCCGCCAGATTCGGACTGATTGGCGAGCCTGCGGGACCAGCCACATATACCGGACGGCGGCAGATAAAAAATGTCGTGTATGGATCGCAAGGTTCCGGATCTCCGGGTTGCTCGTAATTATCAGCCGCCTGTGGCAGAGTCCAAATGTCGTACTCGGTAATCAGGCAATAAGGCGTCTGGTACGTTCCACCGCAGTTGCCGGTGGCCGAACTGGGATCCCCCTCGCCGTAATAATCCCAGTCCTGACTGTTGTCCACCTGGTAGTACAAGGTCTGCGTTTTGTCGTCCCACATCTTCATCAGCCAGTTAACCCCAAACATCGCTTCGCCGGTGAAGTCCGAGGACGCCGGCGCTCCCGGACCGCTGTTGCCCGCGTAAGAAACAGACCCTGGCGGCGTGGGAGGTTTTACCGGAGCGTCAGCGCCCATCTGGTTCGGAAAATCCCGAATCCCAATCTGCATCAGCGCTGCCGTATAGCTGACCGTTTCTACGTATTTCATGTAGTCGCCGGCGTCCCACCAGCCACCGGCGGCATCAATGTTCGGGAGTTGCGCCGATACCAATGGCGGTGTCGGCGGCACGTTATCGATAAAGTCGTTGCTGTCGAGCGGAGGCGTCTCGTAAACCCGCGCATTCTTGTCTTTGAGATGTCCTGGCCTCGTGCGTAGCGCGTTGGGGATGAAGTTCGCGCCATCGCGTTCGGTTTCATAAAAGAACAAAGTGTTCAGGAGTAAGCCGGAATAGAGCGTATCCGCGCTATCCACCGCGAATTGCGGCGAATTCGCCGATGCCACTCCGGACACCGAAATGGTGTAGAGACCGCCGCCGGGAACCTTAAAGTCGAGGGCGTACACATCGTAGGTCACAGTCTTGCTATGGCTCCATGTGCCTAGCAAAGCACCAACATTGCCCGAAAACGCAGTGACGCCCTTCGAGTTGACCACCTTGAACCGAACTCCGCTTGCCGCCGCGCTCGACATCAGGTACGCACGAAAAGGTGTTTCGCCAACTTCGTAACCAATCTGATTGACGCGGACATAAGCAGTTTGCGCCCGGCCGGGAGGGTTGAACGCCAGCAGGGCGAGTAGGATGCCGGCCGCTGAAGCGAGACGAAATTGGGACAAACAGGCTGGCATGCAGCAATCTCTCCCGGCGGAGAGATTACCATATTAAATCAGTTTAATACTGGGGAAAACAGTGTTTTTTACCCTGAGAAGTGTCGGGGCTGCTGCACCTTCACTTTGCCTGATACACCGTCTTCCCGGCCACCATTGTCCACAGGACCTTGGTGTTCCGTAGTTCTTCCGGAGAAATCGTCAATACGTCGCGGTCCAGCAAAACCAGATCTGCGCGCTTGCCGGCGGCGATCGTTCCAATGGAATCGAGATTCATAGCGCGCGCCGAATTCCGCGTATAGGCATAGAACATTGCTTCGCGTGGCATTGCCTGCGATGCATCGAGCACTCCTTCCGATCCTTTGCGCGTTTCCGCCTGGTAGATCGCCCACAACACGTTCGCGCTCGAAACCGGCCAGTCGCTCGCACCGGAAATGATCCCGCCATGGTCGAGAATTGACCGTGCTGGATATTGCCACTTGTAAATCTCAGGATCTATATAGGGCTTCAGAATCTCAATCGTGTCTGGACTTGCATCCGCCCACAAAAGCTGCAACGCACTCACCACGCCCAGTTCCCGGAACCGCGGAAAGTCCTCCGGCTGCACGAATTGTTCATGCGTCAGCGTATGCGGCAGCCCGGAATCCCCGTTGGCCTTTCGCGCGGCCGCAATCCCATCCAGCGCCTCCTTCACCGCGCCGTCGCCGATCGCATGCACGTGAATGATCAACCCTTGTTTGTCGGCCATCACGCACAACTCGGCAAATTTCTTCGCATCAAACAGCAGATCCCCGTTGCGCCCCGTGTTCTTGTACGGCTTGCTGAGATGCGCCGTCTGTGACGGATACTCCGCCACTCCATCCGCAAAGACTTTGATTCCGCTTACGTACAGATTGGGTACCCCCTTGTAAGCGTCGCGTGTCTTCTGTACCGCCGCGAGTTCCGACACGGGATTCTTCGCCAATACCTGGGGAAACGCCACCACTTGCGAAATCAGCTCCCCCCGGTCCGCCAGCATCTTGTAAGCCCGCAACACATAATCAGCGGCCAGCGGATCAAGCCACGCCGTGATGCCTAGGCGGTAGTTATATGCCAATGCGGCGCGGCCCGCTTGTAGCAGCCTGTCGGGAGTGGGCTGTGGCAAGAGCGGCTCGACCTTCTCCGTGCCGGCGTCGACCAGAAAGCCGTTCAGTTGCATGTCTTGATCCACGCCGTAGTAACTCCGCTCCTCCGCGGTGAGCTTTTTCAGAAAATCTGCCGTGATACCTGCGCGCCGCAACAAGGCGTGATTGGCCCACGCAGTGTGCCCATCCATTCCGCGCAAAAGAACGCTTTGCTTCTCATAGGTTCCGGTGCTGAACTTCGCGTTGAGAAAATCGCAGTGCGACCAGAATTCCAGCGGCACACCAAGAATCTCGAGAATATCGCCGCGCATGCCCTTGCCCGTCTTTTTCGCGTCCTCGACAAATGGGGGAAGATCATCGAGGGATTGCACCTTCTCGCTGGCATCGGCAGAAATCAGGCCGAGGCCACCGTCGATCGAGTGGCTGTGCGAATCGATGAACCCGGGGAAGAGACTCTTGCCCTCCAGATCGATGCGTTCGGCGTTCTCGGATAGAAGCTTTGCCACGTCCCGGAAGTTGCCCACCCCGACGATCTTGTCTCCGCGAATCGCAACTGCCTCCGCGTAAGGGTTCTGTGCGTCGCCGGTGAAGACTTTGGCATGAAAAAAGATCCGCTCAGTGGAACTTCCCTGCGCGCACAGGTAGGCCTCCATCGGAATCAGGAAGAAAGCTGTGACCAACAGAAGAACCCGGCAATGCCCCGAAAAGCGTCTCATCCGTCACCCTTTTCCAAAAGTCATCGCGAAAGATCGAACCAGACAGCCCACAAATATACACAAGCTCTCAGCCAGGCCGCGACCCACCGTCTGCGAGCACACCAATGCGGCTGGTCTCTCGGAGCTGATTTACGGAATCGCGGCTAGCAAATCGGCGGTCGCTGCGTTGTCCCCGAACGTCTGGCTGACGTGTCCGTACAAATCGACATTGCCTGGGCCGAAGACGAAACTCCCTCCGAGCTGAAACGGGTTCTTGCCCAGCTTGTGCTGCCGGTGTCCGGCTGCTCGGGCTCGTTCCCGTGCCATCGCATTCTCCTTGCGGAGAAGGTGTAATAACGAGGCGTTCAGCAGACCCATGGCACGATAGGCTTGCCGGTCCGCATCGACCAGAAGGGGGAAAGTGATTCGACTCTCTTCGCGAAAAATTTGGGCGTAGTATGCGTCGCCCAAGCCAATGGCTGCCAGTCGGGCGCCTTTATCGCGGAATGCCTGTTCATGGTCGCGCAACTGCGCGATGTGCTCGCGGCAGAAGATTCATCCGTAGTGGCGAAGGAAAACGATCACTGCGGGTTCGTTGGTCCAGAGCGAGCCGAGCCTGACCAGTTGTCCTTCGGAGTCCGGCAAAACAATTTCCGCCAGCTTCTCACTCTGGTTTGCACTCTTTGACTGCGGCACGACTTCATTTTCGGGTGACTCCCCGGGGCTGTCAAGCCTGGCAGCGACGGTGCTTATAGCCTCCGCACAGCACTCGCAACCTGCACATGGCGTGTGCTTTGGTCCGCCACTCAAGGCTACTGGCGCGCCCTTCAGAGGGCCCACGACCGGGCACTTGTAACCATGCTCCGAGTTAAAACACCAAATTTTAAGAGAACGATGTGACAGTGATTGAGTTAGAATGTTCGTCTGTTTGCTACCCCCGGCAGACCGTGACTGCCTTAAATCTGTCACGAGCCTTTACCAAAAAACGCGAGTGGCCGATCCCTTAAGGACGGAATTTTGTAGAGCAAACCTTCGGAGAATTAACCATGAAGCGATCAACCAATCCTTGTTCAGAATACTGTCGCCAGCACCCGGCCGTTGCATATTGCACAACCGTTCTGTTTCTTTTGCTGGCGGGATTCGGATTCTCCGCCCAATCCGCGTTCGCCCAGACTGGATATACGGGAATCTTTGGTGGTGGCCCGTTTTATAAGAATGCGGCCAAGAACATCCAGGAACTACAGAATTCCGGCTTCACCGAGGCTATTGTTTGGAGCGTCGAAGTAAGCAGTACTGGCGACTTGAACCTTAACGGCGAGTTTCCTTTAACCTCCGGCGGTTCCTACATTGGCAACCAGACTTATCCCAACTTCGCCGGGGACATGACGCTCCTCAAACAAGGCAACGTCAAGAGAGTCACCTTGAGTATTGGCTCTTCGAATTACGGGGACTGGGAAAACATCACGGCACTGGTTGAAGCGCAGGGCACCGGTCCAGGCAGCATCCTTTATCAGGACTTTCAGGCTCTGAAGACTGCCATCCCCGCACTGGACGCGATCGATTTTGACGATGAAAACAGCTACAACCTCGCTACTACCGTCCAGTTTGGCGTCATGCTCGGCAACCTCGGCTATCACGTATTGCCCGATGCCTACACGAACAGCACCTATTGGACGAGCGTGGTCTCGGAAATTAACAGCGAACTTCCAGGCACCGTGGACGGTGTTCACCTTCAGGCTTACGCCGGCGGCGCCGGCAACAACCCGTGCTCCTCGGAATGGAATTTCGGGAGTGTTCCGGTTTTTCCGGGTTTGTATGACAAGGCAGACAGCTACAAGCAAGTCCAAACGATCATGAGTGGCTGGCACAAGGAATGCGAAATTTCTGGCGGCTTCTTGTGGATCTATGACGATATTGTTGGCACGGGACTCGCGGCGAAATACGCACAGGCCTTTAATGTCGGCGTGGGCTACAGCGGGTTTGCGCTGTCGGCGCCCACCACGGTCTATTTGAACCAGGATGCAACGGCTAAAGGCGCAGTCAAAATCGAAGACCTTGGCGGCTTTAAAGGCACAGTGAGTTTAAGTCTGTCATCTTTGCCGAACGGGGTCACCGCTTCGATTGAAGGCGAGGGGGACAGCCAGAAGGTAGTCTTCAAAGCGACCCCCGAGGCCACGACTGGATTCGCCTCCGTAACCATCAACGGTACGTCCGGGTCAATCACGCAGAACTTTACAACCACATTGGCCGTGAGCGCCGCGACGAAGGGTAAGGGGTCGGGCCAGGAAGTTGATTTGTCCTCGGCCTTCAACGTTTACGGAATCTACACCGACGGAACGACCTATTCCACCGGAGGACTCGATGGCTCCGGCAACTCGTATTCGGCGGAACTACTGGGTAAGTTGCGGATCCTCGACCTCGTGTCGTCTAAGTTTGGACCGCCCAATGCGCCGGACGCCGTCGCCTGCAATGGCCAATCGCTTACTTTGCCGCAGGGCCAGTTTTCCGGAATCACGCTGTTAGCGACTGGAGTGCAGGGAAGTCAATCCGCGCAGACGATTACGGTCAACTACACCGACGGAACGAACGCGCAATTCGTGCAGAGCTTCAGCGACTGGTCCTCGCCGCAGAATTTCCCAGGCGAACTCGAAGCAGTGGCGATGTCGTACCGGGATACTGCGAACGGCACCAAGGATCTGGGCACCTTCAATCTGTATGGGTACCAGTTTGCAATAAACCCGGCCAAGACTGTGCAGAGTGTAAGTCTGCCCGGGAATCCGGACGTGGTTGTGCTCGCGATCACTCTTTCGGGCGGAGGCGCGCGTCGTTAACTCACGCGGTGGAACAGGGATCCGTGTTTGGTCTCGACCTCGCGCAAGCCTGCATTTCCACAATCGGTCAGCTATCAACCCTAACGACGGTTAGTGGGCTGACCAAATGATTTCAATACACGCTCGTTTTATCAGTTTGGTCCCAACCCCATTTCCGTTCGTGACACTTGTTCAGGAGCCAGATTAAGCTTGAACACAGAAAACGGAAACTCTGCGAGGCCATCTCTCATGAAACCTGCGTACAGCGGAGCACTCTGCGCCGCGTGGCTATGCTTGTATCTCTCCACCGTCGTGCTTGCGCAAGATCCCATCAAAGTCGAGCCAACCCACTACAGGCTGGCTTTCGAAAATGAGTACGTGCAGGTAGTAAACGTCCACTATGGGCCGCACGAGAAATCGGCGCTGCACGCGCATCCAGGAGGTGTGGTCGTCGTTCTCACTGCCGGCCATCTCCGGTTCACGGATGAAAATGGCAAGGTGCAAGAGGTCTTTGCCCAGCCCGGCGAACCCCGGTGGTTTCCGCCCTTCAAGCACAAGGTGGAAAACCTTGGGAATACCGCTTACAACGCCGTCTACATCGGAATCAAAGACAAGCGCCTGGCCATGCAAGCCAACCGGAAGGCTGGGCCGTCCGAGTTGGATGAGCAGACCAGGAAGATTGTGGCAGAGGCGCTACTCGGTGCGGTGAAGTGAGGTAACTTTTCACCTGAGCAAACCCTTGCTCCGGCGTGTTGTGGAGTTAAGGTTCCACGCGAGCTAGGTGTTGAAAAACGGTTGCGGATTCTCGATTGCTGCAGCAAGGTCACGCAGAAATTCCGCTGCCCGCGCACCATCCACCGCCCGGTGATCGCTAGAAAGCGTCAAGGTCATCACGGGACGGACGCCAGGATGTCCATTCACCGGCACGACCCGGTCCGCGATTGTTCCGACGGCCAGAATCGCGGCTTGAGGCGGGATGATAATCGCAGTGAAGGCATCGACCCCGAACATGCCGAGATTGCTGATGGTGAAAGTGCCGCCCGCAAGATCCGCCGGACGCAACTTCCCGCTCCGTGCGCGTTCCGCCATGTCTCGCCGTTGCACTGCGATCTCGCCAAGTTCAACCTTGTCTGCACCGTGAATCACCGGTGCGACAACGCCGTCATCCACTGCCATCGCGAGTCCAACGTTGATCTCGGCATTTGTGCGAACACCTGTGCCGGTCCAGCTCGCGTTCATCCGCGGGTGCTTCTGGAGAACCCGCGCGACCAACGCCACCAGTAGATCGCTGTGGGTGAGTTTCACTTCACGCGACCGTTCAATCCCCGGCCCAAGCTGCTGCCGCGCCTCGTTCAGAGAGCCCGCGTCCACTTCGCGAACGACGAAGAAATGCGGGACCGTCGTCCAACTTTGCGTGGTGCGTTCCGCCATCAGCCGTGAGATGGCGCTGCTGCTGTCAACCGCACCGCGCGGAGTCGCAGTTTTAGATTCCGCCGCCGCGAAAATGTCGGAAGCAAGGATTTCTCCGCCCGGGCCTGACCCGCGCACCTCGCCGAGATTCACTCCGCGTTCCCCGGCAAGCCGCCGCGCCTTGGGAGAAATTCTGACCGACTCAAATGACGGCTGACTTGAGCTCGCAGCCGGAGTTGAAAATAAAGAGGAATGCGCGACAGCGGTGGTCTTTCGACCGGACGTGGCCTCGATTTCATCGGCTGGAGGAACTTCTCCGGGACCAACGATCCAGGCAATGATTCGACCCACCGGCACCTCGGTTCCGGCTTGAACTTTGATCCCAGCAAGGATTCCATCTCCGGGGGATTCGATTTCCATGACCGCTTTGTCGGTTTCGATTTCCAGCAAAGGCTCGCCCTTGGCCACGGCCTCGCCTTCTTTTTTCAGCCACGAAATGAGCTTGCCAGTCTCCTGGGCCATTTCTAGCGCCGGCATAACCACACTGATCGCCATAGTCAGAGAACCATTCGGAACTTTCGTAGAGGCGAGGCTTGCCTCGTCTCAGACTGCAGATACTCTTATGCGCGGTGATAAAGCTTGTGAGTCGTGGTTGGCCTTAGACGCTGCGATCCGCGTCTCTACCGGAATACTTCTCAGTCTCCTACGCCAACACGTTCCTGCTTCGAACTCGCTTCGATCATCTCGCGCACGCGCGCGCTCGGCTTCGTTTCGGTTTCTCGTATCGCGGAAAGCGGACCATCCACCGTGAAATAATGTCTGCCCGCTACCAGAAGTTCCTCAGCAGGGAACCGCGTAATAACTTCGTGGCCGGTCTCAGTGACCACAATTTCTTCTTCGATGCGAGCCGCACTCCAGCCATCCGTCGAGGGCCAGAACGTTTCGAGCGCAAACACCATACCCGGCTTGATTTCGCAGGGATGATCGAGCGACACCAGGCGGCTGATCACGGGCTTCTCCCATATGGCGAGTCCGATGCCGTGGCCGTACTGCAGCGCAAAGCAAGCTTCCTCGTTCGGGAACCCGAACTCCTGCGCTTTCGGCCACACCGCGGCAATCTCGGCTGTCGTCCGTCCCGGCCGTACCAGTTCAATGGCCGCATCGAGATATTCGCGGCACCGTTTATATGCATCGTTCATAGCGTGCGACGCGTAGCCGACGGTAAAACAACGGTAGTAGCAGGTGCGGTATCCCATGTACGAGTGGAGGATGTCGTAATACACGGGATCTCCCGGACGAAGCACGCGATCCGAAAAAACATGCGGATGCGGATTGCACCGTTCCCCTGAAATTGCATTCACTGCTTCCACGTACTCGGAGCCGAGATCGTAGAGCACCTTGCTCACCAGCCCCACGGCCTGGTTTTCGCTCATGCCCGGCTTCATGGCGCGATAGAGTTCGTCATAAGCGGCGTCTACCATCATGGCGGACGTGTTCAGCAACGTGATCTCGTCCCGCGTCTTGATCAGGCGCGCTTCCGACATGAGCGCTTGCCCATCAATGACCTTGATTCCTTCTTTCTGTAATGCGAACAGCACCGGCAATTCGATAATATCGATACCGACTGGTTCTTTATGGAGTCCGCGCATTTCGAGCTCAATACGAATCTTCTTGGCGACATCTTCGGCGCGTCCCATCTCCGGCGTCATTGCGCCACGCAACATCGAGATTCCCGCGCGCGACCGCTCTCCGAGCCAGGGACAATGCAGTTGATGGTGTTTCGCTGCCGATCCGAAATCCCACAAAATCGGCTCGTCATTTTGAGGAAGAAGCGTGAAGCGATTTGCCTTGTCCTGTGCCCAGCTGCCGATGTGGGTCGCCGTCAGGTAGCGCACATTATTCATGTCGAAGCATAACAGCGCTCCCATCTCCGACTTCTGTAGAAGATCCTTCGCCTTCGCCAGTCGTTCGCGCCGCAGTCGACCGAAGTCAACCCGGTTTTCCCAATCCACCGCCATGGTTCCGTACGTAGGTAAAGCCATAAATTCTCCTTGCTTCGTGAAGCCGGCGGGACGCCGGCGCTACCGTCCGCAGAGTTTGCGCGCCGCTTCGAAGACGGTCTGCTCCGTCGGCACAGTTACATCTTCCAAAGGCGGCGAGAATGGAATTGGAACATGCATCGCGCCCATGCGTTTGACCGGAGCGTCCAGATCGTAGAATGCGCCTGTGGCGATCACCGACGCAAGTTCGGCGGTGACGCCATAGCGTTCGTAACCTTCGTCAAGGATAATCGCCCGCGACGTTTTTTTCGCCGATTCAATCAGAGTTTTCTCATCGAGCGGCCACATAGTGCGCGGATCCACCACTTCGGCGCTCACTCCAATTTCCTCCAGCAACGTCGCCGCGCCCAACGCAACTTGTACCATGCTGCTCGTTGCCACCAGCGTGATATCCTCGCCCACCCGTTTCACATCCGCGACCCCCAGCGGAACCGTGTAATCATCCGCGGGCACCGAGCCTTTGAGCTTGTACATCATCTTGTCTTCGAAGAAGACCACCGGATTCTCGTCGCGAATCGCCGCCTTCAGCAGCCCTTTGGCGTCGTAAGGCGTCGAAGGCAGAACCACTTTCAACCCTGGAACGTGGCAGAACCACGCATGCAGCGATTGCGAGTGCTGCGCAGCGGAACGGCGAGTCGCTCCCATCGTCGTGCGCATCACCATCGGCACCTTCCACTTTCCGCCCGACATGTAATGAACCTTGGCGGCCTGGTTCACCATCTGGTCCATGGTCAAAGTGATGAAGTCGCCGAACATGATGTCGACCACCGGACGCAGTCCGGTCATCGCCGCGCCCACCGCCAGCCCCGTGAAGCCCGCCTCCGAAATCGGAGTGTCAACGACGCGCTCTTTCCCGAACTCATCCAGCAGGCCGGATAGAACTTTGAAAGGAGTGCCCGCTTCCGCCACGTCTTCGCCCAGAATGAACACGGTTGGATCGCGGCGCATCTCTTCCGCCAGTGCCTCGCGGATCGCTTGTGCGAATGTCAGTTCGCGATCCCCCGTCTCAGGCATACACGTCCTCACCCACTTCATCGACCGTCGGATACGGCGCGGCGATGGCGAACTCAACCGCTTTCTTCATCTCCGTGTCGATTTCTCGATGGATGGCATCGAGCGTTGCCTGATCCGTGAGTTGCTGTTCCAGCAGCAGTTTCCCGAAGTTCGTTATCGGGTCCCGTTCCGTCTTCCAGGTTTGCTCCTCCTGTTTCGAGCGGTAGTATTCCCGATTAATATCTCCAACATGATGGCCGTGATAGCGATAAGTGTTGCAGAGCAGAAATCCCGGCCCCCCGCCGCGCCGGGCGCGGTCCACCAGAATTTGTGCAAACCCATTCACGGCGCGCACATTTTGCCCATCCACGGTCGTCGATTCGATATCAAAGGCCGCCGCCCGCGCCAGAATCTCTCCCGCTGTCGTTTCCGAATAATGCGTGTATTCGTTATAGAGATTGTTCTCGCAGACGTAGATCACGGGCAGCTGAAAAATCTTCGCCAGGTTCATTACTTCGTAAAGCACGCCCTGCCCCAGCGCCCCTTCTCCGAAGAAGCATACCGATACCTGATTCGTACCTAAGTGGCGGGAGGTAAACGCCGCTCCGGTGGCAATGCCAGCGCTCCCACCTACGATTGCATTCGCTCCAAGATTGCCGGTCGCCGGGTCTGCAATGTGCATGGACCCACCTTTGCCTTTGCAATACCCGGCCTCTTTGCCCAACAGTTCGGCGAACATTCGATCGGGAGAGGCGCCCTTCGCCAAACAATGTCCGTGACCGCGATGTGTACTGGTGATGTAGTCGGTCTTCCGCAACGCTTCGCAAACGCCCACCGCGACCGCTTCCTCGCCAATGTAAAGATGAGCCAGTCCAGGCATCAATGCGCGCGTGTAAAGCTCATTGACCTGCGCTTCAAACTGACGAATGGTAACCATCTGCCGGTACATCCGGAGCCACAACTCAACATTTTCTGAAGTTTCTCTGGACTGGATCGCAATCGTCATTTCTGCACTCCCGACATGCGTGCCAGAACGTCGAACACGACGGCAAAGTCCAGCTTCTCCCAGCCCATCCCGCGCGCTGCGGTCAGGAACTCATTGCTTATCGCTGTCGTAGGAAGGGGCACATTCAACTTGCGGCCCATTTCCATCGCCAGAAGCATGTCCTTCTGCATCATGTTTACGTCGAACCACGCTTCTTCCGGCTGTTGCAACACAAACGGACCGCGATACTGAATCATGGGCGACGCGATCGCGCTGTGCACCATCACATCCACCGCGACTTCCCGCGCAATCCCGCTCTTCTCCGCCAGCAGCACGCCTTCGCAAAAAGCCAGCATCTGCACGGCTAGTTGCAGATTCAAGGCAATCTTCATCGACAGTGCCACGCCGTTGTCACCGACGTGCGTCACCTTGGGCCCGATATCAAGCAGCAACGGCTTCAAGTGCTCGAAGGTTTCTTTGCGGCCTCCAACCATCACCGACAACTTGCCTTGTTGCAGCGTGATGACACTTCCCGAAACCGGAGCGTCCACCATGTCCGCGCCCTTCTCGCGAACTTTCGCCGCCAGCGCCCGGCTCACTTCCGGGCTTACCGTGCTCATGTCAATGTGAAACTTTCCACGACCGACGCCCGCCAGCAGTCCGTCTGGCCCGTCCGTCACGGCCGTGAGCGCGGCGGCGTTCGTTACCATGGTGAACGTTACATCCGAGGCAGCCGCCACGGACTTCGGAGAATCCGCAAACTTCATGCCCTTGTCGATCAACCACTGCGCCTTCGAGCGCGTCCGGTTGTATCCGGTCACGGTGTGCCCTTTTTCGAGCAGGCGGGCTACCATGTTGCCGCCCATCACACCCAGACCGATGAAACCAAGTTTGGCCAACTAACAGGTACATAGCACTTACGCATTGCACCTCAGAAGTGAGCTATTTCATGTTAAACTACGACGAGTCCGAAAGCACAAGCTAGAGATGTGCGAGCAATGCTTACC
>JBEKLO010000048.1:0-30015 GCA_050010155.1 Terriglobales bacterium | reverse complement strand
GGGGAAAACTATCGTTTACCGGGTACGGAAGGAAAGTTAACGAGAGTTCTCAGAACTACGGACTTCGGAATCAATGCTGTCGACGAAGCAGCCAAACAGATAGCCGACGATGTCTGCTGCAAACACTCGGCCTTCGGGGTCAGTGGGCAAGAATTCCACGGTGCAGAGCCTGTCGTCTTCGTCTTGCCGATGCGGTCAATGTCGCGTTTGTCGGTTCATACTTTCAGTCTCGACGAATCTCGATTCTCCAGAAACCGTGGCCGAAACTCGCGATACCAGCGGTTGTCACAGTGCTCGGATCCGACGCTCATCTTGGCTACGCCGCACTACGGATTACGCTACGGTTCTGCTCCCGCTACCGGGAATTTCCAACGACTTACAGGTCGTCCGCCTCTTGTAAGTCCTTTAAAGTCGTGCATGCGCCGTTCTTTCACGGCGGTAACATGGGTTCAAATCCCATCGGGGACGCCAGAAAATCAAGAACTTAACGGCGTCCGGACAATTCTTCGAACCACATTATCACATTCATCCGTGACCGACTGTTCTCGTGCGCATGATTAGGTCGGCAAGTTGTTCTTGCGACCGCCGTTTCGATGGTTCTCGTGCAACCAAGCTGGCCGATCTCGCGCAGGCCCGCGTAAAACCCTTCAAAGCAATAAAAAAGGGCGGGACCGAAGTCCCGCCCGCTGGTTCAGTTGCAGGTTACTCTTTGCCGGTTCCGGACAGCGATACCTGCTGCGTGGTCGGATTGGCGTTGTCGGTGAAGGTTACATCACCTGTGTAGGATTGCACTGCCGTCGGACTGAACGTGACTTCAATCTCGCACGTCGCGCCCACCGCTACTGTGCCCCCGTTAACGCAAGGAGTTACCTTCTTGGTCTGTTTGACCGCTTTGAGCGCGAAAGGTGCGCTGGTGGCGATCGAGGTGATGCTCAGTGGGGAGCCGCCGGTGTTGGTAAGAATGATCTTCTTACCCGCGCTGGTTGAGCCCACGAGTTTTTTGCCGAAGTTGATCGACGTCGGGTTGAGGCTGACGACGGGTCCGCTCGGCGTTACGGTGAGGCTGAGTGTCGTGCTATTCGTCAGACTACCCGACACGCCCTGGATGGTCACGGTGACCGTGCCCGTGGCGGCCGAAGCGCTGGCCGTCAAGGTCAAGGTGCTGGTTGTGGTTGCGGGATTCGGGCTGAACTGCGCCGTTACGCCGTTGGGCAGGCCAGAAGCAGAAAGAGTGACACTGCCACTAAAGCCGTCCTCCGGGGTAATGGTGATGGTGCTGGTGCCGCTGGTGCCCTGCTGAACGGTCACGCTGTTCGGCGAGGCGGACAAGGTGAAGTTTGGCCCTGCGGGTCCGGTCAGCGCGTTGATCAGAGCATCTCCATTCGGACTGCCCCATCCGGCGCACATGTTGTAGCCGGCTACGCACGGGAAGGTGCTCGCCCCGCCGTTAGCGGTGATGTCGTGGAAATCGGCGTCGCCGTTTCCGAGATTGAGGGGATAAATGGTTGGGTTAAGGAAGCCGGGTGCCGGACTTCCGTTGGTAACGGCCTGTTCATTGGCCAGAGCAATGTAGCCGGCCCACATCGGCGAGGCAAAACTGGTCCCACCGTATTCGTTTTCAGTGCAGGCTTTTTGGTCGGCGCAGACGTAAAAGCTGAACTGCGCGTTGGCCGCTTCGTCTGGAACGTCGCGATAGGTAGTGGAACATTCGCCACCCTCATTGGCACAGGTGGTAGCCGCCTGGACCTGCCAGGAGGGAAGTTCAACGTTCGTTCCCCAGCCGCCGCCACCGTACGAAGTGCCTCTGTACGACCAATAAGTTTCCGAAGACCAGGCGCCGCCCGGACCGCTGGTCGTTAAGCTGGTGCCGCCGACCGTATTGACATATTGAGAATTCATCGGCCACGGAGAGTCTTCGGTATACCCGCCGCTGTCGCCGGAGGCTTCAAAATAGGTCTGGCCCTGCGCCGCCATCTTCTCAAAATAGGGATCGTCGCCGCTGGGGTTCGCGCCCCAGTACCACGACGAACTCAAGTTCAAAGGCAGTGGGGTGTCCGAAGACATGCCGCTCAACAGTGCGGTATCGCTGGACCCCACGTACATGTATATCGTGGTCACGCCGGGGGCCATGCCGCCTGCTTGTGTGATATCAAGGGTCTGTTCGGTGTCGTCGCAGCTGGGTTCGCTGCAGTTGATGCTGGTCCCGTCCACGGAAATACCGGTGACCGCATACGTTCTGGTTTGGCCAGTGTTCTTGTAGTAGGTGTTGACGTCGGCGATGTCAAATCCGGCGTACTCCAGCAATCCGATGTTCTGGCCGGAGCCGGTCAGAGCTGTTGATCCGTAGTAAGCCGCCCGCATGTCGCTGCCGCAGAAAGAACCTCCGGGACAGGAGCCCGTAGTCTCGGGATGCTCCTGGATATCTCTATGCTGGAGCAGGGGGTGCGGCAGGGCATAGTTGTCCAAGCCCGAGATGTGCTGAAGGCGCACTGAAACTGCGGGCGTGGGCTCACGATCGGGAGCGTAGAAAGTGCGGTTTTCTTTCGGGTGCTGGTAGACGCCCATGCTCACATGGAAAGCCTTCTCGATGTTCGCCACCGAGCCCGCGAGTTGTAAGTCAAAACTGTCGCGAGAGCCGCCGGTCACCTTAAAGCCGCCCGCTTTTGCGAACGCGACGACCGCGTCAAAGTCCTCCTGGCTGGGACCAAACCTCTCGGTAAACTCTTTTACCGTGACGAAGTGCCGGTAGGAGGGACTGGAGGGATCCGAAACTTGCTGTACGAATTGATCTAACTCCGCCTGATGGGGCAGCGCCAGCTCGATATCGAAGTGAATGGTTTGATTTTCGGGGAGTTGCCCGACTAATTTTGCTTGCCCGTTAAGTACCGCCTGACGCACCTGGCTCGTCAAAAGGGTCTGTGACTCTGCCTGGCAAACGACATTCACGGCCGCCACAATTGCAACGATCGCGAGCAATGACACACTCAACTTTCGAATCATACTTTCTCCTTGAAGAACATCCTGGAAGATTTTTATGGTCGTACCACGGCACCAGAACCTCACGTTCAAATCTGGTTGACATGGCTGATGTAGCCAGAATCCGCTTCTGGCGGGGGAGAACAGCCGCCAGTCTACTCCATCTCATGTGCTCGGGATAGTGTGAAAGATTTTGCGCTGCTCGGACCTGTTGCAGTCAATGTTCCCGTCTGTGTCGAGCAATTTTCATCACCCGTTGGAGTATTGCTGTGGAGGGTTATTGTTGATAAATACCGATTCAAATTCCCCTTACGTGGAACCTCTCACCCCTGCACGTAAGGTCGAGTTCAAACCAATACAACTCACAACTGACAATTGACAACCGGCGGCCGAGCTTGCGTGTTCCGCGCTCGATAACACTATATTCGGTATCGTGCATTGTGCGACCGCGTCATGTAGTGCTTGGCCTTTGGATTCCGCCGGTAATCTGGCCGCGCAACTATGCCTCGTTTACGCTACACTTCTGTACGCTCGGCGGGGTTCGGGCATCTGAAGGTTTCTGTAGAGACGCGGCTTGCCGCGTCTCCGATGGCGAGACGAGGCGACCTCGTCTCTATCAGGGAGCGAAAATGGCAGCCTCAGTCTGGTCTGGTTATCTAACGTTCGGATTGATTTCGATGCCGGTGCGCTTGTTCTCGGGCGCGCGTTCGAGTGGCATCTCGTTTAACCAGCTTCACCGCACCGACCACCACCGAGTCAAGCAACAGCTCATTTGCCCGCTCGATAACCAGGTGCTCGAGCGCAGCGATATCGTCAAGGGCTACGAGTACCGCAAAGACGAATACGTCATTATCGATCCCGAGGAGATCAAGAAGATCGAGCCGAAGACCGCGAAGACGATGGAGATCCTCGAGTTCGTAAAAACGAGCGAAGTCGATCCGGTGTACTTCGAGTCGTCCTATTATATGGTTCCGGAAGAAGCGGGCCGCCGTCCCTATGCGCTCTTGACCAAGGCGCTCGAAGAAAGTGAGTTTGTCGCCATCGCCAAGCTCACCATGCACAACCGCGAATACACCGTTTTCCTGCGCCCGCATAAAGGCGGAATGATGCTCCACACCATGTACTACGCCGAGGAAGTTCGCGAGGTGGAGTCGTTTGGCGCGCCCGACGTCGAGATTAAAGATGCCGAAATCAAAGTTGCCCATCAACTCATCGAGGCGCTGGCCGGCGAGTGGGACCCCGAGAAGTATCACGACACCTTTCAAGAAAATCTGAAGAAACTGATTGAGGCGAAGTTGGAGGGCGGGGAAGTGCAAGCCGTCGAACAACCGAAGAAACTGGCCCCGGTGGTCGATCTGATGGCAGCGCTGAAAGAAAGTTTGGCCCAGACGAAGAAGCCGGCCGGATCGGAAAAAGTTACGCAGATGTCCGACGCCAGTGAGCCAAAAACGCGCCGCAAGCGCGGGTGATAAACCCCATTTTTTTAGGATTTCTAAGCTTCCAAGAACAAAAACGTTCTTTTGCGACTCCCCATCTTTGAAACCTCGGCCGGTCGCCGCTAAGTCTTTGCTTCTCAAAGACCTGCCGCGGAGCAACCCAAACGGACCGTGTCTTTGGGTTCTAGCAGTCTTGTAAGACTTAGACGCTGCCGTTTTCTTGGTAGGGGCTCAATTTGACGATGAGCCATCAAAAACCCTGAACCACGAAAGACACAAAGTGCCACGAAGTTCTTTGTTCTCCGGTTTTCCTTCGTGGGCCTTCGTGCCCTTTGTGGTGGACGTTTTAGCAAAATGAGCCACTACCGTTTTCTTTCCTGATTTCCCCTCGCGGCCCGGTTCCCGATACAATATCGGTTTCCACGCAAGACTACATTTACTATGGAGTTCGAATGAAGCGGTTTCTCTGGCTGGGGTCCGTGCTGTTTCTTTATCTGATCTGCAGCGGCTGTGGCGACACTTTCCGCCCGATTATCCTTCCGAATCCTCCTACGTTTCCCAACCCCGCTGCAACGCACACCGTGGTATCGATTAACGCGAACGCCCCACTAAATCATCAACCGGAGTCTCCCGGAACCGCCATGGTGGTCGATGTCTCCGGCGATACCGACCAGAGCATCGCCAACGTCGGTCTCGCTCCAGTTCATGCCGTGCAGCAAACCGCCAGCGTAGTCCTGGTAGCAAACCAATCCATCGCCGGCGCGCAGGCCGACTCGATTACCAAGCTGATCTTCGACTCCCCGGTTATTTTCAGCTCCACCACCATCACTATGCCGGTGAATTCGGCCCCGAGCTTCGTGGCGAGCACCGAATCCGCGCAAGCGTATGTGCTGTTGCCCAACTACACCGTTCCATCGGTCGGCATCGTCAACACCAGCCTCAATACCCTGGTGACAAGCATTCCGGTGGGGAGCAGTCCCGTAGCCATGGCGGAAACTCCGGATGGCAAGAAGCTATACGTAGCTAACGAGAGCGACAGCACGATCAGCGGCTTCAATACACAGACTGGGAACCTGACGCCGAGGGTGAATTCCCCGACAAGCACCACTTCGCCTCCGATCTGGTTATCCGCACGTTCCGACAGCCAGATGGTCTACGCGCTGGAATTCAATGGCACTTTGGCCGCGCTGACTACGACTTCGACGGCCGGTCCCGACAGCCTGACCGAGTATCCCAACATCAACGTGCCGGGCGCGACGTACATGGTCTACGACAGCAATCTAAACCGGCTATATATTCCCGGCGGACAGGAGATGGAGATCGTCGATGTTTCGCAATCTCCGCCTGGGCTTTTAGGCACGATTAACATCCCGCCGTTTACTCCACTGAATTCCGCGCCAGTCCCCGCCACTGCAGCGGCCGTAACGGACCTCCCCGATGGGACCCGCGCCTACGTTTCCTCCTATGCGGTGCTGCCCAGCAGTTTCAATGTCACCTCGGTCTCCGGAGATGGAACCAACGCCACCTACGCCTACACTTTGACGGCAGGACAGAACCTGACCGCTGGAGTAAGCGTAACCGTCATGGGGACGGGCCAGAGTGGATTCGATGGGAACCTTCTTGTCGGCGGGATCATCAGTGGTACGACGGCTTGTCCGGGCACATGCTTTCAGGTGCCAAATACCAACCTGCTCGCGCCGACCCCGGTGTCGGTTTCTGCCAGCGGCAGCAATGTCTTCCCACAGGTCACTGTGGTTTGGACCGACTCCAATACCATCAAGACCACGGCCGCGCTGCCCGGCTTTCCGGACGCGACGAACGAGAATTATCTGCAAGGCTTGTTCTACGTTCCGGTCTGCGCCACCACCCGAGATTTCGTAGGACCAAAGGGGGGACCAACCGGTGGTGGCTTCCGCTTCAATATGGCCCCTGGCGGCGACAGTTCTCGTGCGTACTTCTCCAGTTGCGATGGTGGCGTCGTCGACATCATCGATACCGCCACCGACACCTACATCCTGAATCTACCGGAGCCAGTTGGCACGCGCCCTCCGATTCCGCCAGACGCGCAGAACCCACCCCAGAACACGATTTTTCTGCTGGCTGGACCTTAGCGTGCGCTGTATCCAAGTGTCATCCTTCACTCAGGATGATTACAGTTGCCATGTCGAAGTTGACCGCGAACAACAAGATAAGGTGAGTCGGGCAGTTAAGCGACTAGGGACGACGGGCGACGACTAGCGACGGAGTTCCTATCCCGCGGCGGCAGCGGTTTCCGGCGCGCGGCGCCGGTGGTAGCGCAGCGCCACATTCATGAACACGTTCCCACTGGAGGTATTGAAGCCCATCACCAGGGCTTCGGTGTCTTCGCTGCTCTTGCTGCCCTGTTCGGCAGTGTGCAGAACTGGAGGACGAACGTGAAAGTGGAATCCCTGATCGTTGAGCGTGGTGACAGCGTTGCCAATGATCTGGTTGGCCAATTCCAGGACCGCCTCGCGCACCAGAGCCTCATCGGTTTCGGATACTTCGACGCCGGCCAGGCGGCTGGCTAGTTGCAGCGCCGCTCCGAGATCCACATCAAAAATAATCCGCCCTTCCACCTCGCCGGTCAGGCAAACCTCGGCAGCGATTCCTTTTCGCCGGTAGGCCTCTTCTTCCATCGTCAGGTTCTCAATGGAGATTGCCGACTGCAGCCCCTGCGCCAGCACGGCGTCGGCCGAGTTGATGAAAGGCTGAATCAGGTCCATCCGCATGACTAGGCTCCGGCTCCGGCGCTGCGTGCAGTCGTTCCGTCGTCCCGCATCACGTACTTGATCACTTCATAGAGAACTTCCGGCTTGACCGGTTTCTGCACGAAATGGCGGGCGCCGCGCTGCAAGGCGGCGACGATGTTTTCCTGATATCCGACCGACGATACCATGACGATCCGCGCGCCGGGATGATCGCGTACGATCTTCTCCGCCGCTTCGATGCCTTCCATCTGTGGCATGGTGATATCCATCAGAACGATGTCGGGCGTCAGCCGTTCGTACTCGCTGATCGCCGAAACCCCGTCGCCAGTCTCGCCGATTACCTGGCCCCCGAAGGATTCGACCATCCGGGCCAGGTTCTTGCGGGCGAATACGGAATCATCCACAATCAGATAGCGCACTGGCTGTCCGTCTTCGCTCCGAGTTACGGGCGCAAATTTTTCCATGGCACTCCTCCAACTATCAACTTAAACACGACTCTACGTACTTTCGATAGATAACTCTAGTTACTTCCGGCACCGCTTGCCCGCTTCACGCCCATGTCCCCACGGCTCCGGTCGGGCGAGCATTGGGCTTGCAAAATACTGGGCAAATCCTGTAGGTCCGCGATGCGCATCGCGTACCCTCGTTCAATGGCCGCTTTGGGCATTCCGTAGACCACGCATGTCTGCTCACTTTGTGCCACGGTGAATCCCCCCGCAGCCCGGATCTCGCCCAGACCCGAGGCCCCGTCTTCTCCCATGCCCGTCATCAACACGGCCATGGCCTGCGGACCAAACTCCTGTGCGATGCTGTGGAAGAGTACATCCACCGAAGGCCGGTGTCCGTTCACCGGACCATCCTCCCCCAGCAAGGCCACGTTACCTAACGGAAGTTTCTTCACTTTCATGTGCCGGTTGCCCGGAGCAATCAGCGCGCGCCCAGCCACCAGCAAATCGCCCGATTGCGCTTCTTTCACCCGTATGGGACAAGACTCGTCCAGCCGTTTAGCAAAAAGCTCGGTGAAGCCGTCCGGCATATGTTGCACCACCAGGATGCTGCCTGAAAATTCCACCGGGAGATGTGAAAACAGGTATTGCAACGCGTTCGGACCTCCGGTGGAAACTCCGATGGCTACGATGTGCGTCGGCGCCAGGGGTGGCAGCTTGCCCGGCAGATTCCCGTGCGTGTCCCGCGGCAGGAATTGCGACTGCACGCCCGCGCTCTGCGCCGCGGCATGGATCTTGCCGATCAACTCGCCGGCAACTTCGGGCATGTGCGCGAAAACATCATGCGGCTTGGCCACGAAGTCGAAGGCACCGAGCGCCAGCGCCTTGAGCGTGATCGAAGCCCCCGCGGTGCTGTGCGAACTGACTACGATCACCGGCACCCGCCGGTGCCGCATGATCTCTTTCAACGTATCAATCCCGTTGAGTCCGGGCATTTCCAGGTCGAGCGTTACGACTTGTGGAGCCAGATCCGCAATTTTTTTCAATGCGAAATGGCCGTCCATCGCCGTGCCCACGACCTCGATCGAGTCATCCTGTTCGAGGATCTGGGGGATCAGCTTGCGCATCAGAGCCGAGTCATCCACGACTAGCACTCGCACCGGTTTTCTCACGCCTGATACCCCCCCGCACCGAGCGCTTGCGTCTTACCCATCTGCATTCCGCCGCTCGTACCTATCGGTCCGACACCCGATAACAGCCCCGCCATTCGCGGGCCACTGGCATCCGCCCGTCCGCGGGTAAACCGATCCATCAGCGCAATCATGTTCAGGATGAGAACCACTCTCCCGTCTCCCAGAATCGAAGCCCCGCTCACCAGGTCGGTCGTAATCGACTGGTCGTCGAGCGCCTTGATCACCAGTTCGTCTTCGCCCTCCAGTTGGTCGACCACGACACCGAACTTGCGATCGCCGCTGTGAATCACGAGCACAAAAACCTTACGCCGCGCCGTTTCCGGCCCGCGCATAGGCGCGGAGCCCAGACGAAGCAGTGGCAACACATCGTTGCGCAGTTGCAACACCTCGTAGTGCTCCACCTGATGGATGTTTTCTTCGATTGTGCGGGCAATCTCCGCGACCGCGTTCAGCGGCAATGCATAAAGCCGCTGTTCCACACGGAACATCAACGCCCGGATTATGGCCAACGTCAGCGGCAGGCGCAGCCGAAAGGTTGTGCCCCGTCCTCGAGTTGTTTCGATCTGGATCGTTCCCTTCAGGCGTCCCAGTACGCTCTGCACCACGTCCAATCCCACGCCCCGTCCCGAGATTTCGGTGACCTCTTCCGCCGTCGAGAATCCGGGCTGCAGAATCAATTCCAGCGCATCGCTCTCGCTCAAGCGGGCGGCCTGTTCGGCTTGCAATAGTCCTTGGGCGAGAGCGCGCTGCCTCACTTTTTCCGCATCAATGCCCGCGCCGTCGTCGGAGACCTCGATGACCACCTGATTCCCCTGATGATAAGCAGCCAGCCGCAAGGTTCCCATGGTCGGCTTGCCGGCCCGAACCCGTTCCGCCGGGCTTTCGAGACCGTGTCCAATCGCATTGCGCACGAGGTGAGTGAGCGGCTCTGCGATCGTATCCAGAATGCTTTTGTCGAGATCGGTTTGCCCGCCACGCACGACTAACTCGACTTCTTTTCCGCACTGCCGCCCCACGTCCCGCACTATGCGCGGGAAGCGTCGAAATAACTGCTCGACCGGCACCATGCGAATCTTCATGACCGAGTGCTGCAAATCATTCAGTACCCGTCCCTGGAACGTCATGGCATCGGCGAACTTCCCTCGCAAGATGTCCTTTGGAAAGCGCTGTCCGAATTCCAGCAGAGCCTGCTGCAACATCGATTTCGCCAGGATCAGTTCGCCGACCAGATTCAGTACACTGTCGATTTTCTCTGCGTCTACGCGCAGCAAGGTGTCGGGACCGGCTGGCACGCCGGGTGCTGCCGGTGGCCCCGCGGCTGGCGACGCGTCATTTTCAGCAATGGGGCTGGCCGTGACCGTGGCGGCCGAGGGCTCAGCATCGTGTGCATCTTTAGAATCGCCAGCGGAAACCGGGGTTGGCGCCAGTGACGCCACTGGCGTGCTTCGAACCGCCGTGACTTGGACGCTCAGCGCAATCGTGGGGATGCTGCACTTCATGCGGATCTGCTCCGCCGTTTTTTCCGATGCGAGCGCCGCTTCGATGCGAGTGATGGGTTCGTGACTGCCTTCGACCGGGTAAAGAGCCAGGACGTCACCCAGATCGGCGAGCGCCAACTGGATCATTTGACGTCCGGCAATGGGCATGCCGCACTGTGGATCGACCTCCACCACAACGTGGTGAACCCGCTTGCCCGCCGCCACTGCGCCAGCTATCGCGAGTTGCTCGTACTCCGACCAGCGGCTCGTTTTCGCCGCAGCCTTCTTTCTTTTTGCTTTGATTTTGAGAGCGCCGTCGCCCGCAGTCGCCGGGTGCGCCAGACGGGCAATGTCGGTGCGCAACGACTGAATGCTCGGCAGCTTTGTCCCATTGCGATACGCTTCCAGCAAGGCCGCAAACACGTCGGCCGCGCGCAACGCGATCTCGGGAACCAAGGCGGCTGCGGCCGTGTTCCCAAGAGTGAGCACGTCCTCGAATTCGTGGGCGAGTTCGCTGAGTTCGCGGAAGCCGCAAGCCGCCGAGTCCCCCTTTAGCGTATGTACCGTACGCCGCAGGCTGCGCGCGATCTCCGCGTCGCTCGGCGATTTCTCCAGCCGCATCGCTTCGTCGTTCAGCTTCTGGACGAGTTCTCCCGCGCTTTCAAAAAAAAGCTGGCGGAGTTCCGTCATCCGGTCTTCAGGGGGAGAGGTCACATCTTCACCTCGACCCGCTGGTAGGCTGTTCCGCTGTTGCGATGCACCATCTGAAATTTATCCGTCAGCCCCAGGAGGCTTTCGGCGTGCCCGACGAACAAGTAGCCTTGGGGATTCAAACAGCGATAAAACTTCTCGATCAACCGCCTCTGCTCGGCTTCGTCGAAATACATCATCACGTTGCGGCAGAAGATAATGTCGTTGCGTTGCGGCAGGTATTCGGTCTTCAGATTGTGAAAGTCGAAGTGTACGATTTCTTTGACGTGCTTCTTTACTGAGTAGCGATCGCCCACTTTGTTGAAGTAGCGCAAGCGGTAGCCATAGTCAACCGCGGACATTTGATCCGCGCTGTACGAGCCCTCTTGCGCGGTCCGAAGCACCGAATAATTCAGATCGCTGGCCAGAATCTCTACCCGCCAGGGCGGTGGCACCAGTGGCTTCGGAAGCGGCGATTCGAAGGGCAGCGGATTCCGCAAATAGTAGTATGACAGCGCATCGGCGACCTGCATGGCTAAGGTGTAGGGTTCCTGTCCGGTGGAACAACCCGCGCTCCAGATTCTCACGCCGTAGTCGCGCCGCTCCTGCTTCCGCCGGAGAAGATCGTCCATCACGTCCTTCTGAAACAGGTCCAACTGCGCCTTGTTTCGAAAGAAGCTGGTCTCATTGACGGTGAGGTTTTCGAGGAGGTGCGCCAGTTCTTGCTTCCCCTGCTGGCTGATGAGCAAGCGATAGTAGCTGTAGAACGAGTCTAGTTGGCACTCCTTGAGGCGGCGCTGCAGACGGTCCTCCAGAAAAGGAGTACGCCGTTCGTCAAAGTGCATGCCGCATTCCTGGTAGACCAGCGTCTGCAGCAGTTTCAATTCCGCTTCGGTGAGTGCTGGTGTTTCGCTCGTATTCATGTGGGTTTCGATCTTTCCGGCTACTTCCCGGCCGACGCGCTCTTTATCCCTGTTCCTGTTCCTGTCTCGGTCCTGCCCGCAGGCTTGGTCCCCGGTTTGCCGCTCGCGGCTGCCACCGGATTCCCAGGCGATGCTTCATTTCCCAGTTCACGCTTCGCCAGTACCTTGCCGATATCCAGCAGAATGATCAGCCGTTCCTGGTACTTGCCGAGACCGGTCACGCAGTCCAATCCACCTTCCTGCATCATGGCGGGCGCGGCTTCGATTTCGCTTTCCGGGATTTTCAGAACCTCAGACGCCGAATCCACAATCATGCCCACTAGTCGGCCCCGATGCTCCACCACAAGAATCCGACTGCGCCGGTCCAGTTCGGTGGCCGACTGTCCGAATCGTTTCCGCAGATCCACTACCGAGACAATCTTTCCGCGCAGGTTGATCACCCCTTCCAAATAGTCGGGTGCATCCGGCACTGCCGTAATCTCCGGCACGCGGACGATCTCATGCAGCGAGGTGATGGGAACGCCGTAGGTCTCGCGCCCCACCCGAAAGCCCACAATGTGTGTTTCCCGGCTCATGGCTAGAAGCTCCTCAATGAGATCCCGCCGCGGCGCTCCAGGACGCTTTCCCTTGGGTCGGAGGACTGTCGTTCGATCTGCCGTTCGAGTGCAGCGAGAAACGGTCCATCGAATCCAGCAGACCACGCGACATTTTCGACATCTGATCGGAAGAAGCGGCCAGTTCGGTCGAGCCCGAAGTCGAAGCCTGCACCAGTTCGCGCATGCGTTCCATGGCCATCACTACCGCTTGCGCTCCAGAAGCCTGTTCTTCCACGGCCGAGTTGATCTCGTGCGTGATTTCGTTCAACCGCGTGGTAGCGCGCGCGATCTGCGCCGAGCCATGCGACTGCTCGTTGGTCGCGGCTCCGATTTCTTGCGCGAACTTGTAGACTTCGGTGACCACGTTCGATATCCGGCGCAGAGCAGCGTTCAATTCCTGCCCCAGATTCAGACCTTCGTTTACGATGGTCGTGCTCTTCTCCATGTTGTCGACAGCTTTTCGCGCTTCCTTCTGGATGCTCTCGATCAACTCCGAAATTTCTTTTGTCGACTGCGCCGACTTTTCCGCTAACTTCCGGACTTCGTCCGCCACCACCGCGAATCCAAGGCCGTGTTCGCCGGCGCGCGCCGCTTCGATGGCCGCATTCAACGCCAGCAGGTTAGTCTGCTCCGCCAGATCGTCGATCACTTCCACGATCTTGCCGATGTTGTCCGCGCGCGTGCCGAGCGCGTCGATGATCTCGCCTGAAGCGCTGATCGTCGTGTTGATCCGATTCAGACCGTCGGTCGCTTTCTCCATCGTGCCGATGCCGCTATGCACTTCCTCTCGCGAACGGTTCGAGATATCGAGCAGCACCTTGGCCGTATCTGCCACCCTCTGAATCGAGGTCACCATCTGGTCGATGGAGGCCGAGGTTTCACTCACGCTCGAAGCTTGCGTCTGCGTGCTTTTCACCATGTTCTGCACGTTGACGCTCATCTCATGCATGGTGCTGGTCACTTCATCGATCGCCGAGGAGGTCTGCAGACTGTTCCGCGCCGACTCGTCGGAGGAACTGGCCACTTGGCTGGAGGAACTCGCGACCTGGGTGGCTGCATCCCGCACGTTGCGCACCAGGCCGCGCAGGCCATCCACCATGCGTGTGAACGCATTCGCCAGTGTGTCGTTGGCAGAGCGAGGATGCACATCGACCGCCAAGTTGCCGCCAGCAATGGCTTCGGAAACCGCTGCCATTTCCTTCAGGTATTTCACCATCGAGTCGAAAGTCCTGGCCAGGTGCCCGATCTCATCTTTCCCCTGAATATCGATGTTGTGCTCCAGATCACCAGACTGGCCGATCTGCTCCGCCACGTGAATCAGCCGTGTCAATGGACCGGTGATTCCGGCGGCCGTCCGATAGGCAATCACGATGCCCAGCGCCAGGGCGATCATGGAACTGAACACGGCAGCCAGAATCGTCCACGTCGCTGCCGATTCATCGGAATGACGCCTCAGGTCCAGCAATTGCCGGTTCTCGCGGTCCACATCGTCCAGAACATCGCTCGACCGCGTAACCCAGGAGTTCGGACCCTTTTGGAGATAGAAAATCTGCAGTTCGGCTACCGTCGCGTTGCCGCTGTCCACGGCCCGTCGCTTCTCCACCAGTGGATCGGCGAACTCGGTGCCCCAAGCCTGTTCCAATCCCTGCACTTTTTCCAGACTGCCGCGCTGTTGCGGAGAATTCGCAAGTTCCTGGGCACGGTGCAGGGCGTCATTCAACTGGTGTTCGCCGTCGGTCATCTTCTCGACGTCTCGAGTGTCCCCGCTGAGCAGGTAGTTTTGCAGGTGAAGCCGGTTCTGCATCATCTGGAAACGAACCGACGAGGTCGCCTCGGTCATGTCAATCGTGCGCTGTGCCGCGGCCTTCGTCTCATGCTCGCGCTGCACGGCGATCAGGTTGATCGCCAGCAGCACCAGTACCGTCGCCAGAATGACGCCGAAACTTATATAGAGCTTCTTCCCGATATTCATACGCCAACCTTCCTCGGCTCTCTTCGGATTCTGCTTGCCTTCCTACCGGACCGGGTCAAAGCGGAACTCCACGATTCCTGTTGACTCCTCGGGAGCCGCCTCGAAACGCCACTTCCTCACCGCATCCAGAGCAGCATTCGCCAGCACCGGATGTCCACCCACGAGCGTTGCGCTCTTGACCATGCCGTTGGCGCCGACTGTGACCTGGACCTTCACCACCCCAGTGATACTCATTCGCCTCGCCAGTTCGGGGTACACCGGTGCTACCTTGATCTTCGGCTTTCGATTGATCTCCCCTTGTGCCCGAGCGAGCGGAGCGCTGGTCGCTGCCCATGCGCCGATCAGCAACAAGCCGATCGCGAACCTACGATTCAGTGCAAGAAAAGACACAGTACCTCCTCGTTGCCGGATGATTGTCCTTATCTTCGAGCAGGGACCACACCCGCGCATACCAAAAGTTCTTTCTTTGCATTACTTTCGTGATCGCTAGAGCTGGAGGCAGGAACTTTTAAAAACGTTCAAAGTTTGCAGGTGCCGGGTTTTCAGATTTGAAACCATGAAACCCTGTAACCGTAAAATCATTGCAAAATGAGACGCCAGTGCCACTTTGGTGCCGTTTCACAAGTCGGCACCGCCCTCTCGTATTCCCTTGACTCAATTTGAGAATCAAGCGTAGGTTTTATATGTAATTCAATTGTTTTCAATCGCTTAGCCAAAGATTGGTGACCACTGACAGCCCCTGTTGGAAATTCGGGTCTCGGCAACGTGTCTCAGTCTGACGAGGCTTTCCAGAAGCTTCTCTTGGAGCTTTCCCGAACGGCCTTTCATAACAGCGATTCCAGTCAACTCATTCGTTCCTTTTGCGCCCTTACTCGTTCTTACTACCAAGCCAGCGGCGCTTATTTCTGGAGTCTTTCCTCCGACGGCGAACTACTTGGAAGCGAGGCCGACTCCGACGCCGCCGAGTCCTTTCGCGGTTATCGCATTCGCTCAAGCGATGCTTCCATTGCCATGGACGCGGTGCAGAAACGGCGCCCCTTTTTTGTCAATTCACTTGATGTGTCTCGTGATCCATGGTCGGCCGCAAAACACGCGCTCGCCGCTCTAGCCGCCCCGGTGTGGGTTTCAGGAGAAGTGTTTGGCGCCATCACTTTCCTACGCAGTGCCCCCCGCGCCGACTTCGACGCTGACTCCGTCGCCAAAGTCAGCATCCTGGCGTCCCAGCTCGGCACCGCCCTCGAAGCTCTACGTTTGAACCAGCTTTCCCGCGAAGAGCACCGCCGTGCCAGCATTCTGCTCGAAGTTGCCACTGCTCTCCATGGTCTGCCCGACACCACTGCCGTAATGGAGAGCATCGCCGACCGCCTCAGAGTGCTGCTGCATTCGCCGGCCGTGCTCGTGTTCGTCCAACAGGAAAAACTATTTCAGTTACAGGCGGTGTCGACCGAGGCGCCACGACTCGCGCTTGCGATTCGCCAACGGTTTCAGCAGAACGACCTGCGCTCTTCGCTCGAGATCGCTGGCCGTGCCGTCGCCGCCGGCGAGCGCATTACTGTGAGCATCGACGGCGCCTCTCATTTTGGCGAGGACTCACCGCCCGGCGTGCTCATCGCCGCGCCCTTCCGCACCTCGCGCTCGCATGGCGCAATTCTGGTTTACCCCCGTGCCGCCCAACCCTTTATCCAGGAAGACAAAACCCTGATTTCGGCCTTGGCTGGTTTCGGTGCGGTCGCCATCGCCAATGCCGAACTGTATGGCATGGCACGCGCCCAAGCCCGCGAACTGCACGAAATCCTCGAAATCTCTTTCGAACTTGGGTCCGCCGGAAAACTCGACGAGTTCATGCAGACTTCGGCCGTCCGTGCCGCCAGTTTCCTCGGATTCAAGCGCTGTTTCATTGGCCTACTGGAAGAAGCAACCTTCCACATTCGATGGGGAGTGGAAAATGGCGTGGCCCGCCCCGTTGATATCCCGCTCTACGATGGCGCAGCCTCCCAGACCCTCAAGAAAAAAGATGTGTTCGTTACGGAAGACGCCGCCAAGACTCCGGGCGCGAAACTGGATTTCGTGGCAGCCTTTCAAGTGCGCCAACTCCTTGCAGTTCCGCTGCTCGGCTCCAACGGCGAGGTGCTCGGGATGTTCGGCGTTCTCGACCGCATCGAATCGGGGCCGATCCACGACGAAGACGTTCGTCGCGCTCGCGCGCTCGCCGCGCAAGTTGCCATCGCTCTCGAACTGACTCGTAACCTGCACCAGTCCGAGGAGCACCGCCGGCGCGCTGAAGCGCTGGTCACCATCGCGCTCGAACTGAATACGGTCTTGCATCTGCCCGATTTCATGCGCAACTTCGCTCTGCGCGCTGCCAGTCTGTTCGGCAGCCGCTCCGCCGCTCTTGTTCTTTTCCAGACCGCGGAGATGGATACGGTCCTGATGAGAGGCGATTCCGAGGTGAACGACAAGGCGTTGCTCGGTCGCTTCAGCCATGCACTCAGAGCCGCGCTGCCGAAATATCCGACCGAGATTGCCTTCGCCACGGCCAGCGACATGCTGGGATCCGCTCTAGCCTCGACACTGGGATGGAGCGATTGCACATTGGTTCGGCTGGCTAGTTCCTCGGGGGAACTCGTCGGCATGCTTTGTCTCGCCGACCGTGGCGCGCCGCCCGCGATTGAAGATCACCAGTTGCTGCGCGCCATCGCCGGTCACGCCAGCATCGCGCTCGAGAACGCCTTCCTCTTCACTCGCGTGCAGCAGGCTAACCGCCACTGGCTGGAGGTCTTCGATGCCATCAGCGACTTCATCGTGGTACACGACGAGCAGCACAACATCCTTCGCGTCAATCGCTCCCTCGCCGATTTCATCGGCATCGCTCCAGGCCAGTTGATCGGCGTCAACATGCGGGGGCTCGATCCCCTGACCGCCGCCGCTTCACCTCATTCCTGTCCCTTGTGCCGTACCGGTGATGGGCTGGACGAATACGTCCATTGCGTTCTCGATCGCACCTACCTGGTTTCAACCTCGCGTATTCATGCCGCCAACGAGGGGGCCATATCGCACGGGGTTGGCGCAATGGGCCGGGATGAAATGGGAACGAGCAGCGCCCAGCAGTTGCAGACCGTGCACGTTCTCAAGGACATCACCGACCGCAGCGAAGCCGAGCGCCGCTATCGCGAACTGTTCGATAACATTCAGGAAGGAATTTACGTTTCCACACCCCACGGCCGTTTCGTTGAGGTCAACGACGCTCTGGTTCGGATCCTCGGGTACAGTAGCCGCGACGAAGTCTTGCAACTCGACATTCCTACCCAGGTCTATTTTTCGCCCGAACACCGGCGGGAACTCGCGGATCAGCTCAAGCGCAGCGGTGAAATGCACAATTACCAAACTGTCCTGCGACGCAAGGATGGGACGCCCGTCCATGTATTCATGAACTGCTATGCCATGCGCGATTTGGACGGCAACGTCCTGCAGCACCGGGGCCTGATGCTCGACGTCTCCGGCCTTCACCAATCGCAAACCGAATTGCAGAAAGAGCGCGATTTTTCCAGCAAAATTCTCAGTCATACGCAGAGCCTCATTCTCGTTACAGACACCGAAGGCGTCATCAGTTATGCCAACCGGCGCTGGAGCGGCCTTGGTTTTCAGCAGAACCAGATATTGGCGCATCTCTTACCGGACCTCTGCGCTATCCCGCGCCGACCCGCTCTGCGTGAAGCGCTTGCTGCCGTGGCGCGCGGCCAGCAAGTGGATAACTTCGATCTGCCCCTCCTGCGGGGCGATGGAGTGAGCGCCCAGTTTTCCGCTAATTTGAGCCCGATCAGTGGCGAAGACGGCCGCGTAAGCAGCATCGTCGTCGTCATGACCGACGTGACCGACTCTGCCTTGCTCCGCTCCAAGCTTTTGCACGCCGAGAAAATGGCGGCCGTCGGGCAATTGGTCTCTGGAGTCGCGCACGAAGTCAACAATCCCCTCACCGCGATTCTCGGATTCACCGACCTCTTGATGGAAAATCCCGAAATTCCGGAAAGCGCGCGCCGCGATCTCCGCGTCATTCTGCAGGAAGCGCAGCGGACCAAGCAGATCGTGCAAAACCTGCTCAGCTTTGCGCGCCAGATGCCGCCACAGCGCCAACCAGTTCAGCTCAACTCCATCCTGCAACGTACCGTGCACTTGCGTTCTTACGACTTCATCAGTCACGGCATTCAGGTTATTGAACGCCTCGATGAAGCTTTGCCCGTGGTGGTCGGAGATTCCCACCAGTTGCAACAGGTGTTTCTCAACATCCTGAACAACGCTTACGATGCGGTCCGCGAAACCGCGCGGCCCGCTCGTATTGAAATCACCAGCGCCCCGGCCCATGACTTCGTGGAAATCTCTTTTCGCGATAACGGCCCCGGCATCGCTGATCCCGGACCCATCTTCGATCCTTTCTTTACCACCAAAGACGTCGGTAAGGGCACTGGATTGGGCCTCAGTATTTGCTACGGCATCGTCCGCGAACATGGCGGTGAGATTACGTGTCACAACAACCCCGACTCTGAAGGAGCTACTTTCATCGTCCGTCTCCCGGTGGCCACCGAGGGGGCATCCTTTGGAGCCGTTGCAGGAGTAAATCCCCAATGACCCAGTCAGGAACCCAGTCACGAACTGCGACAGGAAGTGAGCCCGCCCGTGCGCCCGTGCTTCTGATTGAAGACGAACCGGCCGTCATGGCTTTGGTGCGTGCCGTTCTCGAAGGCCACGGCTACGCTGTCATTTCCACCGAATCTGGAGCCGATGCCCTGCGCCTCTTGGCCGAGCGCAGTTTCCACGGTGTGATTTCCGACATGCGTACGCCCGGAGGGGTCGATGGCGCTCAGGTCTATGCTTGGATTGCCAAACATCGCCCCGAACTTGCCACCCGCTTGGTTTTTATCACTGGCGATATCGCCAACGAGGAAACCGCAGCCACGCTCCGCCGCACCGGCGCCCCTTGCGTGGAAAAGCCGTTTCGAGTGCACGACTTCATCACCGTGGTCGAGCAGACCATGGGCAAGGCCGCATGATGACGCAGAATTCCAGTACGCAGAATCTCACGGAGCACGACTTTCGCGTCCGATTGTTGATTATCGATGACGAGCAGACCATCCGCCGCCTCTGCATCACGGTCGGCGAGTCCCTTGGATTTCTCTGCCTTGAAGCCGAAAGCGGAGACGCCGCTCTTGCTTTGCTCGAAGAACAGCCCGTGCACATGGTGCTCACCGACATGGTCATGCCCCGCATGACCGGAATCGAATTTCTAGAACAGGCCAAGCGTCTTTATCCGCGCATCGAAGTCGCTGTCATGACCGGCCACGGTTCGGTCGAAACCGCTGTCCAGGCGATGAAACTAGGCGCCTACGATTACATAGCCAAGCCCTTCAACCCGCTCGACGAACTACGCCTGTTTCTCTGCCGCATGGCCGACAAAGTCCGCCTCGTCGAGGAGAATCTCTATCTCCGCGAACGCTCCGAAACCGAAACCGCGGTCCATGGCATCATTGGAAATTCCGCCGGTATTCAGAACGTCCTGCGCCTGATTTCCCGGCTCAAAGACACACGCACGCCCGTTCTGATTTCTGGCGAAAGTGGCACCGGCAAGGAACTGGTAGCCCGCGCCCTTCATTTTCGCGGAAGCATGGCCAGCCGTCCCTTTGTTGCCGTCGATTGCGGATCGCTCGTCCCTACCTTGATCGAAAGCGAATTGTTTGGCTATGAGAAAGGAGCCTTCACCGGCGCGCTTCGTTCCAAGCAGGGACTGTTGCAATCGGCCGACACGGGCACAATTTTTTTCGATGAAGTCGGCGAGCTTCCGCTCGAGATGCAGGCCAAACTCCTGCGCTTCCTACAGGAGAAGGAAGTCCGCCCCGTGGGCAGCAATCAAAAAGTTAAAGTAGACGTACGAATCATGGCCGCCACCAACCGTGATCTCGATGCCGAATACCAGAAAGGAACCTTCCGAAAGGACCTTTATTTCCGCCTCAACGTCGTCACCATTTCTTTGCCGCCCCTGCGTGAGCGCCGTTCCGATATCCCGATACTAGCGGCATGGTTCCTTGATCGCCTTGCTCCGGGACGCGGCGTGACCGTCTCCGGCAATGCCATGAAAGCGCTCTTAACCTACGATTGGCCCGGGAATGTCCGCGAATTGGAGAATTGTCTGGAGCGCGCCGTCGCCCTCGGCGATCAGACCATCATTGAGGTCAACGACCTTCCGCCATCCATCGCGCGCGCGCAAGTCCAGACTGAACCGCTCGATTTGCGAGAGGCTCCCGGCACCGATCTGGGCGACATCGAACGCGCTACGATCGAACGCGTTTTCTCAGAAGTCAAAGGAGATAAAGCTCTAGCCGGAAAAATGCTGGGGATAAGCCGAGCCACCCTGTATCGCAAACTCAAACGCTACAACATAGGAGTGAGAGAAGACCCTCCGCAATCCGCTACATTGCAATAATTCCAAGATCGTGTGTTGACGCGACCCACCAGCCCGTCCAGTTGGGCGTGATTCGGTATTCCCGCGAACTCCTCTATATCTAAACATCCCAGAAATGAGACGACTGTGTCATTTTGATACACGGTTTCCCGATGCCCACAAAATGGGACAGATTCCCCGGCCCTTCAGCGCCCTTAAGTGCTTGTCCCACTTCGACTTGTTCTTAAGGGCATGCCCTTTGAGTTTTTGGCGGTACCCGTGCACTACAGAATACCGATAAAAGCAGGATGGATCTCCTCGTAGCTCTTCCAAACCGGGAAGAAGGGAGACTCGACTGCTTCAACTCCCCAGGATTGAGGTTTCAGTGCCCAACCAGGCAACCGCTCGTGCGCTCGAATCAGAGATCGTTAGCCGCTTGGCGAAATTCTTTCCAGAGGCCACGCCGGTGCGGATCCCGATCCGACTCAGCCGCACCAGTGAAAATGGCAACGGAAACGGCCAGACGAACGCCGGTTCCGGCGAATGCAACAGCGTTTTTTTTCAGAACACCGTCATCGAGTTCGGCACTCCGCGCGAAGTTCTGTTTGTGGTTGACCACCCGCTGGAATTTGCCGATCACGTCCTTGTCGAAAGCAATGACGGCTCGCTGCACGCCGAAGCCTCGGTCGTTGCGGTTCAGTATCATCCGGATCGGACCGTAATCGCGGCCCGCTTCCTCCAACAGGTTCCGAATTGGATTGTGAAATCATGACTGCATCTACCCCAACTCAGCCGTTCTTCGAAGATCAGGGAGTCACGCTCGGCGCCCTGCAGCCTGTTTACGCCGCTCTCGTGCGTGAATTCGTCATTGAAATTTCCGCCTGCCCGGTCGACGAGCATTTTACGACGTCTCCTGAGTCGGTCGAGCACGCCGCTGCCTGGTTCCAACAGGTCGACGCGCAGATTCAGGTGCACCAGTTGCGCCAGTTTCTGCAAACGACGCCTCTGGCCAGCGAAGCCGTGCTGCGACATCTTCTTGTACATCACATGCAGAAGACGTCGAAGTCCTCGAGTGACCGCGACAAAACCGACTTTCTCCTCGTCCAGTATTTTTCCCTGTGCGCGCCTTCGGGCCTGGAAGACGCCGACGTGGATCTCGATTACGTTGCGCAGGTGCTCGAACCCGTCCTCGGACCGCAACAGCCGGAGCTTCCCGCTTGGTTGAGTTCGCTCGACACAATCATGCAGTCGGCGGCGCATTGCCGCCGTCTCAGCGAATTGCTGCACAGCGGCGTCCTCGAACAAGGACGCAAACTGAAGACGCAGAATGCGGCCCGCTATTTCGAGCCCTCGGCCATGGTGGCTTTCGCGCGCTTCAGTTTCATGATCCGGAGGATATTTTTCCGCCTCATGCACGACGATCTGAATGCCATCCAGGACGGACTACGTGAACTCGAGCGCCGCGGCGTCCCCACCGTCGATTGCCGCCGCGCCCAATTTTCTGCTGAAGAGCCCGTCTTGCGTCTGCGCATGATCTGCCAGTCTTGGAAAGTTATGTTCCACGCCGAATACTCCTCGGGTCAGCCGTTGCGCATGCTGGTTGATCTCCGGGCGGCTGTCGACGATGCACTCCAGAATGGAGCGCACAAGAACCCGCTGGGTGCACGCGCCGTCGCCGCATCCGGAAAATCCGCCGGCGGCACGCAAGAATAATTATCTGTCTCGGCGGGGGCTTGCCCCGTTCCAACGAACGTCAATTTTCCGAGCGAGGGGCAGAAAACAGAAAGCGGAGCGCAGAAAGAACGATGAGAGCATGAATCGCCCGACCGTCCTGATCCTTGCTAGCGATCCGGCCTTCTCGCGGGAGGTTACGGCAAATTGGCCCCAGGACCCCTATCGCGGCGGCCCGGAATTCACCGTGCTTGACCAAGAGTGTTTTGTAGATCTTGAGGACAGTCACTATGACCTCGCGATCGCGGACGCTTCTTCCGCTGAAAAACTTAAGCGACAACGTAAGAGCGAGAGGCCTAAAACCAAGAACAAACCGACGGATCTAAAACAGTCGCTTGGTGCCGCTGGCAAGCCTGCCATCATCATTCATTCCGACGGCGCGCGTGGTTTCTGCAATCTCCAGGGCTCCGTGCTCGAGTTGCGTCGCGATGCCGGAATCTGGCCGTTGGTAGCTGGGCTCATCGGGAGCGAAATTCTGCGCCGCCGTCATGCCGAATCCCGCGCTGTGGAAGCTGAAAAAATCTGCGCCGCCGCTCAAGCCGAGGCCACTCTCGGACGCTACATGGTCGGAATGAGGACGAACATCAACAACGCCCTCACCACCGTACTCGGCAACGCCGAACTTCTAGTGCACGAACCCGGATTACCTGCCACCATCGCAACGCAAGCCGATGCACTCCGCAACATGGCGCTGCGTCTGAACGAAGTTTTCCAGCGTTTTTCTTCGCTCGAAAAAGAACTCGTCGTCGCCGCGCGTGAGTCGGGCAAAAAATCCGTCGCCGCTGGCAGCTGACAAACTCAAGATAGGACCACAAAACACCAGGCGCTTAACTTGCTCCAGCTATTCCAAGTTCGATCGAACCGTCGCAATTCATCCAACTCATCAAACAACAGCGGGACCACTCTCTGCCTGTTCTCTTGCGTTGTGCGCGGAGGGAAGTAGACGGCACTGAGAACCTGCAGAGGGCTGATTCTCAACGGATACACTTCCGGATTACGGTTACCTCAGCTCGAACGAGTCGAAGAACGACTGGATGCCAGAGCGATCCTTGCCCTGCGTCGCCATGCCATCAACCAAATAAAGGCGGTTCTGGCCCTTCATGAGATTCCGGTCCTTGACGAAGATCAGTTTTATGTCCACGACAACAGCATAAGTGACATGCTGAGTGTCTCGATTATTGATGGTGAAGATCGCCGTTGCGACAAGAGCCGGATAGCCCTGAAATGTAGTGTATGAAGTGACGCCAGTCTGGACCATATTGCCGCTTTTGATGACTTCAGCCAGCTTCGCTTCCATAAATTCTTTGGTTACCTCTTTTGGCATCGCGACATTTTTGGTTACTTTCACCTGAACTTCCCATGCGCTGCCCGGAGCACTTGCGTCAAAGAGGGACACGTCTGGCGTAATTTGTGAATGGACAACGTCTCCTGGAAAAGACGCGGCGAACCCGAATTCAGTAGAGATGTATTTGTCGGTGGCTGACGCAAAGGATGCGATCAGTAGCAGGGACAGTGCCAGTGAAATTTTCCTCATAACCCATTTCCTCGGTTTCACTTCCAGTAATAGATGCACGTAAATATACGCACACAATACCCGACAAAATGTTCGATCTGAAACAATCCACGCCCTAAACTCCGCTCAACTCAGGCCGCCGGATGCGCCTTCGTGTCCAACGCTCGCGCCAGTTCCCGGGCCTCGAAAATCGGAGGCTGGCAAGCGAACTCTGCGCACACGACCGCAAACGATCGTCCCCCTTGCAGTGCCGGAAGGTTCGGGATCGTCCCCGCCAGAGCCGGCGGCAGGTTCTGCGCGACAGCCTTATCCGCGTCCAAACGCAGAACCGCTGTACTCATGCCCAATGGACGCACCGCCGTCCGGTACAGTTCCGCTGCCACTTCGTCCCTTCCGACCACGACTACCTGGGTATGCGACTGGAGAAACCGGACCACCGCCAACCCATAGGTTGCCGCGAAAATTCCGTGCTGTCCCGCCACTCCGGCATATACCTCCAGAGTCTGCTCCGCCCGGTCGCGATACGACCCGGCTTGATCCGATCCATCGGCCGCATACCCATGCAGGCGCAGCAGGGCAATCGCCGCCGCCGAGTTTCCCGCAGGAGTCGGCGAATCCTGAAACGGTTTTCGCCGCGTCCCAAGAATGCCAAGCGCAGTCTCTTCGCCGGCCGCCGCGCGCGTATCGAAGAATCCCCCCTCCACGGGATCAAAGAATCCAGCCAACATCGCGTCCGCGATCGACCGCGCGAAACGAAAATAGCTCAGGTCGGCCGTCGCCTCATAGGCGTCAAGGCAAGCAATTACTGCGAAAGCGTAGTCATCCAGCACGCCCGCAGTTTCCCGCTTCTCAGCTTTTGGATCGGAGTAGGCGATGACATGCTTCATCCCGCGTTCTGCGTCCCAACCCTCGGAAAGCAGCCGGTCGAGCGAGCGCAGCGCAAATTGGCGCGCCTCCGCCAAATCCAGCACCTTGGCTGCTTCGAGATAAGCCGAAACGCACATCGCATTCCAGCCGGCGTAAACCGTTTTGTCCACATACGGCGTGGGGCGCAGCAGTCGCGCTGCATACATCTTCTTCCGAGCCGACTCCAGCAGCGTCTCCGCCCGCTCTGATGCGAGATTTAACCGCCGCGCGATCTGTCCCACTGCGCTTTGCCGGTCCGAATCCTGAAGATGGAGGACATTCTTCGCCCGATTGTGATGCATGTCTCCGATTTGCTGGATGCCGTAGTAGAGCGCCGCGACTGCCTCCTCTTCCGGGGTCAGCGATACTTTCGTTTCCTCCAGCGTCCAGGTGAAGTAGTCACCGTCATCATCCATCGAGTAATCGGCATCCTGCGAAGCGTAGAAGCCGCCGTGCGCGCGGTCGCTCAGCCATTCATCCATCCAGCGAATAATGTCGCGCGCCACTCCGGCGAAGAACGAGTCCTGGGTAATCTGATAAGCGTGGATGTAATTCTTCAGCAACTCGGAATTGTCGTAACACATCTTTTCGAAGTGCGGCACAGTCCAGTGCTCATCCACGGAGTAGCGATGGAAGCCCCCCGCTAATTGGTCGTAGACGCCGCCGCGCGCCATTTTCTCGAGCGTGCGGACAAAAATAGTTTGCAGCTCTTCATCGCCGTCTTGCGTGGCATCGTACTGGCTCATCACCAGATCGAGCGCAGCCGGATGCGGAAACTTGGGAGCATTCCCAAAGCCGCCATTGGCGGCGTCAAACATCTTCCGCGCGGATTCCAAGATTGCGTCAATCACAGCCGCGGACACCTTTCCCCCACCCGTCGCCAATGATTCCGCCCGCGAGATCGCGCTCTCCACCATTTGGGCCTGTTCCAAGACTTCGCCATGCTTTTCCCGATAAGCCGCCGCAATCGACAACAGCACGCGCTTGAAGCCAGGCCGCCCGTATCCATCGTTCGGAGGAAAGTACGTTCCACCATAAAACGGTTTGCCGTCTGGAGTAAGAAACGCCGTCAGCGGCCATCCACCCTGCCCCGTAAGCGAGGCCACCGCTACCTGGTAACGGCTGTCAATATCCGGACGCTCGTCCCGATCTACCTTGACCGCGATGTAATGCTCATTGACGATCGCCGCCACTTCCGGATCGTCATAAGACTCGCGATCCATCACATGACACCAGTGACACCACACCGCGCCGATATCCAAGAGCACAGGCTTGTCGGCTGCACGCGCCGCGGCAAAAGCCTCCTCGCCAAACTCATGCCACTGAATCGGCTGGTGCATGGCCGAACGCAGATACGAGGAAGAAGCGCGAGCGAGGGAGTTGTGGGAGCCGGTGTCCATCAGGAGAGTCTACCGCGAGAGCGGGCCAGAAGGAGCATCAGAGTCGGGAATATCGGAGGCTCACCCCCAGGAATCAACGGTCTCGCCCTAGCAGCGCCAGCCGGCGGTTGCTTTCCAGCGTCAAAAGCGAAGGCAAGCTAAGAGCTCAGCCTCTTCGCCATCGCACAATAAATCTCGACAGCCTCCAGCAAATGTGCCTTCTCCACAAACTCATGGTCCGTGTGGGCGACGTGAATCGAGCCAGGTCCGAGCAGCAGTGGCTCTCCCCAATTTTCAAGCGAAGGAATATCGGTGCCGAAGGACGCAATCATTGTTGGCAGGCCGTCGAGCGTGCGCAGCCGCAGGAAAGGAGTTTCGCGAGTGAAGCGCACTTCGGCCAGTTTGCCCACCGCGTCGATAATTTCGCTGCGGAGCGTCTCCGCCGGGCCTACGAGGCGATAGAAAAGGTCAGCCTTGGCGAAATCGGGAATCACGTTGGGAGCGCGTCCGCCCTGGATGAAGCCGACGTTCTTCGTGCAAGGGCCAACCTCCGGGTCGACGGGAAGTTTCATCGCGTGCAAGCGGTGCAACGCTTCCACCAGTTTGTCAATCGCCGAGTCGCCCAGTTCCGGATATGCCGAGTGCGCCATCTTTCCGCGCGCCACCAGTTCCAGTTGCAGCGCACCCTTACTCGCCAGTGCCAGTTTGTTCTCGGTGGGTTCGCCATTGATCATGAAACGCGCGCCGATCGGTTCCTGGTTCGCTACCTTAGCGCCGATCGAGTCCCGCTCCTCGCCCACCAGAAACAGCAGTCCGACAAAAATGCCCGTCTCGCGCAGTTTTTCAGCCGACAGAATCTCGGCGGCAATGATTCCCTTGGCATCGCACGCCCCACGGCCGTAAATGCGCCCGTCGTCTTCGGACGATGCTATGAATGGCGGCACCGTGTCCATGTGGGTAGAGAAAACAATTTCCGGACGAGAATGCCCGGGCCATGTGGCCAACACATTCGCGCGCGCACCCTCGACCGGCATCTTCCGAGCATCGAAGCCGCGACGCCGCAACTCGTCGCAAAGAAAGTCTCCGACTGCGCTTTCATTCGGAGTGATCGATTCGATATCGACTAGCCGTCGGGTAAGAGCAAACAGTTCCATGCAGAAGAAGAGTAACAGCGGATGGCGGAAAATGAATAGGCCCATGGCGCGACAGACGTCCGAGTCCGTATCACACGCGGCTTCGCGGGAATCATGGACAGCTGGGCAACCGGCACTCCATCGGCACGGATGCAAGTGTTGTAATCTGATTCCGTGACGTCCGATACCGCAGCCATCCGTTCCATGTTTCTCACCGGCCCCGCCGGGCGCCTGGAGGCGCTTCTCAACGCCGGATCGCCCACCGCGACGCATGCCGCCGTGGTCTGTCACCCGCATCCGTTGTATGGCGGAACGCTCCACAACAAAGTTGTTTTCCACGCCATGAAGGCGCTCAACAGCTTCGGGTTTCCGGTGTTGCGCTTCAACTTCCGCGGCACTGGATTGAGCGAAGGCGAGCACGCGAGCGGCGTCGGCGAAGTCGAAGATGTGCGCGCTGCTCTCGACTGGCTCCAACGCGAATTCACGCTACCCATTATTTTTGCCGGCTTTTCTTTCGGTGCCGCGGTCGGATTGCGCGCGGCTTATGCCGACGACCGAGTTCGCGCTCTCATTGCCCTAGGGTTGCCCGCTGGTGCGGTCGAAGGCCGAGAAGAGGGTCGCGTCTACGATTTCGAATTTCTGCGCGATTGCACGAAGCCTAAACTGTTCGTAAGCGGATCACGCGATCAGTTCGGGCCGCCCGGAAAACTTGAAGCGCTGGTCAACACCTTCGCCGAGCCAAAGAAGTTGGTTCGCATTGATGCCGGAGATCACTTCTTCGAAGGCCGCCTGCGCGAGATGCGCGAGGCGATAGAAGCCTGGGTGAGAGAGACCATAAAATAATTATTAATTGCGAAGCCCAGGCGCTTTCATCGCAAATTACAAATCACCAATTCCAGATTCTTCTCTTCAGCCGATGTGGCGCAAGGCCTCGACGATTTTGAGGTGCGAGGCGCGGTAGGAGGGGATGACACCGCTGACCACCCCGACGAAGACCGCAACGACCATGGCAAACGCTGCAACGGAGGCGGTCATGTGCATTGAAACGGGTAGACCCATGCCGGGGCGGGCCATGAAGAGAATGGCTACGCTGGCGAGCACAATGCCGAGCAACCCTCCGATTAAAGAAATGGCGACCGATTCACTCAGCAGCAATTTCAGGATGCTGTCGCGGGTGAAGCCGAGAGTGCGGAGGACGGCGACTTCGCGGGTGCGTTCGCGGATCGACATGGCCATCGTGTTGGCGCAGACGAGCAAAGTTGTGAAGACCACAGCTCCGCAAATGCTGAGGATGAAGGCTTTGACGTTGCCAAGCATGGAAATGAAATCGGCTTTGAACGCCTGCTCGCTCTCACTCTTGGTGGGCACTGGGCTGCCGTGGAACATTTCGTCGATGGCGCGGGCTGCGCGCGGCATGTCCTCAGGAGTGTCGACGCGAATGAAATAAAAGCCAGCTGTGTCTTTGAACCAGTCGACGGATTCCTCGAGGTATTTGGTGTGGAAGTAGAGATTACTTTGCGGGGGATCGATGGTGTAAATGCCGCGCAAGGTCAGGTCAAGATTGGCGGGGAAGATGGTGCCTTGCAGAACGATGTGATCTCCGATCTTCCAGTTATGTTTCCTGGCCAAGTCAGAGTCGACGACGCAGCCGGCGCGGTCGCGCTTCCAGGCGGCGAGTTGGTCGGCGGGCATGACTTTGTCAGCGGCGACATCGAAATATTCGTCGGGGTCGGTGGCCATCTGAGCGAAGTAGTTTTCCGGCTTGTCATTTATATACGTCCCGCCAAACCAGGTCATGGGAACGACGTGGGCTACGCCGGGAATGGTGCGGATCTTGTCGCGATAGTAGATGGGAAGAAAATTGGCGAGCGAAACTTTGTGCCGCGTCATGATGCGCAGCGCGGAGTCTGGGGCTCCCTTGTCGATGTAGAAGCTGCGCCAGACGCAGAGCATGATGCAGAGCAGGAGGAGAGAGAAGGCAATGCTGGCGACCGTCAGCAGACTGCGCCGCTTATTGCGAAATGCGGACTTGGCGACGAAGCCGGTGAGGGTCATGGGGACAACCCTATTTTACAACGCGTGTTTGCGTGGAGACGGGGCTTGCCCGTCTGCTCTGTACGCAGAGAAGACGCGAGAGACGCGGCAAGTCGCGTCTCTACGGGAATTCAGAAGTTGCGTTCAACGTGGTTATTGTTGATTGGGGGCTAGTCTCCGCGATTCGGGGATCGGACGGTGGCCTTCGTCGTCGTAGTAGACCTTGCGCGCATAGTCGGACTTCGCGTTGGGTACGGGCTTATCGTTTCTTGAACTGAAAGTCGGCTGGTTCTGGTCGAGCGGGAGCGGCGCCTTCGTCGTATAGATCGCTTCGTTCAGCAAATCTTTGGAGGGGCCTTTGGCAATGGCGAAGACTCCGAAGGGATCGCTGTTGACGTATGAGACTCCGACGTAGTCGGCAACCATGTAACCGTTATCCGAGAGTGGCAG
>JBEKLO010000047.1:0-33540 GCA_050010155.1 Terriglobales bacterium | reverse complement strand
TCACCTGCTGTCCGGCAAGGTCGAGCAGTTTCTTTTGCGCATCAATGAGGGAGTTGGCCGATTCGCGCGCCAGCTTGGAGAGTTCGGTCTTTTTGGCGGTTTCTTCAACCTTCGCACCCTTGACCTTGGCTCCGTCAGCAATGACGACATCGAGGAACTTCTTTTGCGCGCGGACAAAGTCCTCCATTCCATCGCGGGCGGCGTCGACCAGGCAGGCAATGTCCGGACCCTTGCCGGCCTTGGCCGCCTCCAGCCGTTTGTGCGCGTGCTTGCTCGCGGTAGTCAGGTAATCCTGCTCCGTCTCGACCAGCGTGTTGATTGCCCGGCGCAGGCGCTCCGCGATGGCTACCGCAGTTTCGGAAGCGCCCAGGCGCTCCTTTACGCCCTTCATCATGATTTCGTTTTCTTCCTGCGCCAGATTGAGCAGGATCCGCTGTGCTTCGGTAAGGTTCGCCGTCGCTTCGACGGCCAGTTCAGTGATAATTGCGGCGGGAGAGTGCTCAGGATCGGTGATGCCTTCGCGAAGATTCTTGATCGCGCCGGAGGTTTTCCCGGTGGCAAAATCGATCAGGATCTTCTGCGTAGCCAGGAAGCTGTCAAACCCCTGCTGTGCCCAGCCCAGGAGCAGGGAGGGAAAAGAAGGGGGCTGATTGTGAGTTGCGGGGTGCTTCTTGGTGTCATTCTTCATAAGTGCCTCCATGTTGCATAGCAACATAAGTCAATGTAGTATATTGTCCTGTGAATGTCAATAGGAGCCTGCAAACATGGTGCAAGGCAACAGCGAGCCATCCAAAGTTGTATTCAAGAAATACGGAAAGAACCGGCGGCTGTACGACACCGCGGCCAAGCGCTACGTGACCCTCGACGCGTTGGCCGTGGCCGTCCGGAGGGGCGCGGAAGTGCAGGTGATCGACGCGGAAACCGGTGAGGACCTGACACCGGTATGCCTTACCCAGATCATCATGGACGACGCCCGGGACAAGCCGGCAGGATTGCCCCTGGAACTGCTGCGGCAACTGATTGTTGCCTCGGATCATGTCGGGCGGGAATTTATCATGTGGTACTTGAAGTCGGCTTTCGACACCTATCACAAAGTGCAGAATGCGCTGGAGAGCGGCCTGAGCGAGGTGCAGTCAGCGGCGCGGTCACCGCTGCAATTGGTGAAGGACCTCATTCAGAGCAAGGTCGCCGAAAAACCGCCGGTGCAGAATGAGCTGCAGGAGCTGCGGAAACGAATTGCGGAACTGGAAGAGCGCCCCGTGCATGCGGGAAAGAAGCAGGATGCGAAGAAGTCGAAAGGTGCGGGAACCAGGAAGCTGCAGAAGCCAGCTAGGCGCGCTAAGTCAAAGGTTTCACCTGTCGCCGTGTAACGGGCGGCGAAATTCCCCCTACGCTCGTGCGGCGAGCGACGCTCCTCCGGTAGCCGGTGCCACTGCTCGTCGCTTGGGCACGGTCTTGCGCTGGGCGCGAACGCTCGTAGCTTTTCGCAACTCGGCGAAACTCTGAACGGCAAATGTCTCGAGCTTGGAGAGATCGGGTACGGCATGTGCGTCCGCGCTGAACCCGAAATACGCAGTGCCGTTATAAGTGAGAACGGCACAGTTCATTCCCATTTCTCCGCCGATCGGGACGTAGGGATAGCAGGACAGCATCTTGTTTTCCAGCAGGTAGAGAGGGGTCTTCGGGCCGGGGACATTCGTGCAGATGGTGTTACATGCACTGATGGGCAACTGAGCGGCCAGCGGAAGCAGCAGCGCCTGCAAAGGCGTGGGTATGCACTCGATCAAAGTTCCCACAAAGCCCACCAGTTCGGCGGTACCGGCCTTGCGGGCGCGGGCGACGGAAGCACGCACCACACTTACTAGCTTGCGGGGATTGCGAACGTCCAGCGGAACGTTTACCGGCAGAAACGTGATGCAGTTTCCCAGGTCACCAACTTCCATGTCACTGCGCAGGTTCACAGGAACAATGATTCGCAAGAAACGATTCTTGAGGGGCACGCCGTGCAGTTCCGCATAGCGCGCAATGGCGGCGGTCAGTATCGTGAGCACCACATCGTTGACGGTCGATCCGCAGGCGTCCTTAACTCCCTTTATTTCCGGCAGCGAGACTTCGACCCATCCGAACTTCTGGGGTCCGCGGCATACCACATTAAAAGGCAATCGCTGCGTTGGCGATCCGAATTCTGGAATCAGGTGGCGCAAGTCCTCGGGCGGCATAGCCACCCCAGGAGTGGTCGCATTCGAAGGATCGCCGTTTCCGTTTTGTGTCCTGGCGGCGATAAGTTGACGGGCCATCTGCAGCAACTCAAACTGCGCCGTAAGCACGCGATCCGCGGTTGTAAGCCAGGAATTCAAGAGGCTCTCTTCGGCCGACGGGGTTCTTACGGGCGGCGCTTGATCCTGTACTTTCTCTTTCGGCAAGGGCGGGGCAGGCGCTGGCGCTGACCGCGGGATTGGTTCGAGAATTATCTTCATCAAGCCGACGCCGGAAATTCCGTCCGCGAGGCAATGATGCGTCCGTATAACCATCCCCGTTCGATTTCCCTTAAGCCCGTGCATCAGAGTGAAGTCCCATAGCGGACGTTCCCGGGGCAAAGCGGAGCTCATGATTCGGCCGGCCGCAGCTTTGAATTCGGCTTCCGTGCCATACTTCAGGGTGATTTCCCGAACATGGTTATGCACGTCAAAGGTCGGGTCGTCTTCCCATGTGGGCAAGCCCAGATTAAATGGCGGAGTGACGACTCTTTGCAGGTAACGCGGGACGAGCGGGAGTTTCGACTCTATGTACTCGGTACAACGCTGGAGGGAAATCGTGCCTTCAAAGGCACAAATTGCGGCCACGCTTAGTGGCGCGCCCTCGCGTTCCAGGTAAAGGAAAAGAGCGTCCCCCGAGGACAGTGGCTTGAGTTGGCGGCCATCTGGCATGACAAGCTCCTTCCAGGCAAATACACAGTAGTCCGTCCTTTAATTCTCGTTTCCCCGGGTTTTCTTGCCTGTGAACGTGGTCACAGTGCCGTGTGACCTGCCTTACGGAGTTTCCCCCCTGAACAAAACTTTAATAAGGTAGTCGATACCCAATCGGACGCATCCGAGCGAAGCCCACGTCGTCCTCACGACAGGTTGCAAGCGTGAGAACGCCCCGGCCAGCAAAACGTCGCAGAGTCTACGCGGAGGCAGCAATGATTGCGTGCGAACCAGTCAACGAGCGGGCACAAGCCTTGCCCGCCGAAGAAAACCTCAGTGCGGAACGAATTGCCTATCTGGAGAAGCTCGTTCATCAGGCGCGAATGGCTGCGGCTGTCTTTACTCAATTCACGCAGGAAGACGTTGACCGTATCGTCAAGCCGATGGTCCTAGCCGGACTCGAGCAGGCCCAGCACCTTGCGCGCCTGGCCATCGAGGAGACCCGGCTTGGGGTGATGGAAGACAAGGTCATCAAGAACATGGTGGCCACCGAGTTCGTCTACAACTACATAAAGGATAAACGCACCGTTGGCATTATCCGTGAGTTTCCCGAGCGTAATCTCGCGGAAGTCGCAGAACCGATTGGGGTTATATTCTCGATCACGCCGATTACAAACCCCACTTCCACGGTCCTCTTCAAATGCATCATGGCCATCAAAACGCGCAACGCGGTCATTTTCAGTCCGCATCCGAATGCCTGGCGTTGTTGCTCCGAGGCCGTAAGGATCATGTATGAGAGCGCGGTGAAACATGGCGCGCCCGAAGGGGTTTTTGCCTGCCTGGAGTCGCACACCCTGCTGGATAACGCTTACCTGATGCGGCACAAAGACGTGGGCCTGATTGATGCCACCGGCGGCCCGGGAGCGGTCAAAGCCGCCTACAGCTCCGGCAAACCCGCGCTCGGTGTAGGTCCCGGCAACACGCCGTGCTATTTGGAAAAATCGGCAGACCTGAGCACAGCCGTCACCGACATCATCCTCTCCAAAACATTCGATAACGGAACCATCTGCGCCTCCGAGCAAACGGTGGTGATCGACGATGAGGTTTATGACCTCGCGCTGCAGAAATTTGCGGATCTGGGCACGCACATCTGCAATGAGAAGGAGACGCAACTGCTGGCGCGGACGGTAATCGATCCGAAAACAGGGTTTATGCAGCCGCTGGCAGTCGGCCAGAAAGCCGCCGATATCGCTCGCTTTGCCGGTGTTTCCGTGAAGCCGGGCACCAAACTCCTGATCACACCGATTCACGGAGTAGGCCGCGAACATCCTTTGTCGGTAGAGAAGCTCTTCCCCGTGCTTGCAGTCTATCGCGCGGAGTCCGTCGATGAGGCGCTCAAGGTGTGCATCGACGTGAATCACGCCGGTGGGCTGGGACATACGGCAGTCATTTTCTCGCGCAACGAAGAAATTATCCGCCGGTTCAGTGAAGTGATGAACGCAGGCCGGATCCTCGTGAATTCGCCGGGTTCAGTCGGAGCCGTGGGCGGTGTTTACAACGATCTGCCGCCGACCTTCTCTTTTGGATGCGGCACCGGCGGCGGCAATAGCACTACCGATAACGTCAATATCTATCACTACCTCAACATCAAACGTGTGGCTCGGAGGACACAAGCCCATATGTGGTTCCGGGTTCCCAACCAGATTTACTTCAACCTGAACGCGGTGGAGAACGTGCATCAGTTCCCCTCGCGCTCGACCGTCATTATTACGAACCCGGCTCTGGAGAAGTTCGGCCACGTCGACATTGTTCGCCGCTGCATTCCTGCGGGAACCCACGTCCACGTCACGATAATTCCCGACGCCGAGCCCGAGCTCAATGTGGTAATGCAAGGCGTGCAGGAACTGAACTTCTACAAAGCGGACCAAATCATCGCGCTCGGCGGTGGGTCAGTAATCGACGCGGCCAAGATCATGAAACTCAAGTATGAGTCGCCCGATGCCGACCTGCATGAACTGGCCGCGCCGTTTCTGGATCTCCGGAAGCGCGTGGTCCAGTACCCAACAGAAAAAGTTAACCGGGCGCGGTTGATCGCCATCGCGACCACCAGCGGAACGGGGAGTGAAGTCACTCCCTTTGCCGTCCTGACGGACAAAGAACGCGGACGCAAGGTGACTCTGGCTGACTACTCGCTGACCCCGGACGTGGCCATCGTCGATCCGCAGTTCGTAATGTCGATGCCGAAGGGACTTACCGCCGATACCGGCATCGACTGCCTGACCCATGCGCTCGAAGCTGCCGTCTCGAGTTTCGCCTCGCCCTACACCGACTCCAATGCCATGCAGGCGATCCAGATGGTGTTCAAGAATCTGCCCATCGCGTACGAGCAGCCTGGCAATGAGGAGGCACGTTCGATGATGCACAATGCCTCCTGCATTGCGGCGATGGCGTTTGCCAATGCGTCGGTAGGCGTGAATCACGCCTTGGCGCATGCCTTCGGCGCCCGCTTCAAAGTCGCGCACGGCCGCGCCAACGCCCTCATGTTGCCGCACGTCATCGCGTACAACGCGTCCGTGCCCACCAAGTTCCTGCCGTCGCCATACCAGCAGGGATATCTCGCTCACAAGAAATATGCTGCGGTCGCGGATTTGCTGGGCCTGGGCGGCCACGCCATTGAAGAAAAGGTGCAGAACCTGATCGCGGCGACCGAACAGTTACTCGACCAACTAGGATTCCCGCGTTCGATCGCTGACCTCGGAATCTCGAAAGAAGAGTTCGATCGGGCCATGCCGGATCTGGTCCAGATCGCGTTTGACGATCCCTCCTGGCGGTCGAACCCTCGCATGCCATTAATGAGCGAATTGGCCGACCTGTTCTGGAAGGCTTATTACGGGCGAGGCCTGGGAAGTGTCGCCGCGGTCTTGCAGGAACAGACGCGACAAAACGTGTAGCGGATGGTAGCTGAAATGGCAATGGAGATGATCGCTGTGTGGCTCAAGATCGATGAGGAGCGTGTTGTCCAGATGTTGCAGGAGGCCGCAGAAAAACTGGGCGGCGGCGAGAGCGAAACGGCTTTGGATTTCTCTGCTGTGCGCCAGATCGACGCGAGTGCGCTCGACGCGCTGGAAATGTTCGCCCGTAGAGCGGACGAAAACGGCGTTAAGGTTGTGTTGCACGGCGTGAACATCGGTCTCTACAAAGTGCTCAAGCTAGTGAAGCTCGCTTCGCGTTTCACCTTCGTAAGCTGAGATGCACGATGCAAAAGGCGTTCGACGACTGAAGTTTGATTTTGAAAGTTCGGCAACTGAATAGGAGAGTTGTCATGCAAAACCATCAGCAGAGTGATCGCCTTTCCTGGGGCGACACCGTATTCCTTCATCTGGAACGCGACGGCATGCCTCTCAACGTGGCCGGCGTCTGCGTGTTGGAGGGTGAGATCGCTTTCGAAGATTGCGTCCAGTTCGTCGAGTCGAAGCTGCCGCTGATTCCGCGTTACCTGAAGCGTTTGGTTTCACCGCCGCTGAATATGGGCCTTCCCAGCTGGGAATTCGATCCAACCTTCGACATCCGACGCCACGTGCACGAGGCGACGCTTAAGTACGGTTCCGAGACCGAACTGAAGACGCTGGCAGGAAAGCTTCTGAGCAAAGTGATGGACCGGCAGCACCCGCTCTGGGATCTGACGCTGGTGCATGAGTTGAAAGGCAATCGCAGCGGGCTCATCTTCCGCCTGCACCACTGCCTGGCCGACGGCATCGCCGGAGTCGAGATCATGAATGTGCTCCTGGACGCTAGCCCGGTGGCACCGCGTCTGCCCCGACGAAAGCTTCGGTTCCGCGTGCCGAAGCCTGATGGCACATTGACTTCACTGACCAACAGCGTCGTCGATTCCTATTCTGAATTCGTCACACGGCTTCTCGCCGCGATGGCGGACGTAACCAGCATGACCGAGCGCTTCGCCGCCACCGGCGGAAATCTGGCTACAGAAGAATTCACCAGCCTGCTCCCGGAACTCGGCGCATCCACCGAGCGGCTGCGGTTCAACGTTCCTTATCGAGGACCGCAGAAGTTCTCCTGGGCAGAAATTCCGCTCGCCGAGATCAAGGCAATCAAGAGCACATGCGGAACCAGCGTGAATGACGTCATCCTTGCGTTGGTTACGGCGAGCATCCGGCGCTATCTCGAACTGCATGGTGACTCCGTCAAGGGGCGAGTGCTCCGCATGATGGTTCCGGTCAATCTTCGCGGAAGCGATAGTCCGGGCGAACTGGGAAACCGCATCTCCCTGGTTCCGGTGACGGTTCCGCTCGATATCCGTGACCCTCGGAAGCTGCTGGCTGCCGTCCACAGGAGAACGGAGTTCCTCAAACGGTCGCACGCCGCCGAAGTCGTGAGTCTGGCGGGTGGTTTGATCGGTATGTTTCCGACTTCAGCGCAGGCGCTGGCGGGCCACATTATAAGCCGGTTGCCATTCACGCCTTTCAACATGGTGTGCACCAACGTGCCGGGACCGCAACAACCGCTCTACCTGCTCGGCCATGAGATGCTTCACTGTTATCCCTACGTTCCTGTCGGCGGCGAAATGCCGCTCAACTGCGCCATCCTGACCTATAACGGAACGGCATATTTCGGCTTCAGCGGATGCGCACATGCGGTCCCCGATCTGCGGCGTTTGGAAACATTTCTCCAGTTGAGTTTCACCGAACTGAAGGAAGCCGCCGCGGTCAAACCCCCAAAACAGAAACAAGAGCAGAAACAAGCGAAGAAACAAACGAGGAAGCCAGCGAAGAAAGTCCACGCGAAAGCGAAGGTTGTATCAGCGCCAGCGGACGCCTCCGAACCGGCGCCGGTTCGATTGCCCGTCACTGTTCCGCCTCGCGCCTCGGTTGAAGTTGCAAAAGCACCAGTTCTTCCCCCAGTTAAGGAGGGGCAAGTTTCACCGCAATGGATCGCGTAACGATTGTCGGAGAGTAGGACACGTGGAAAACATCCCGTCAGCCGCGCAGGTCACGTCCTGGTTAGTTACAGGCCGATCCCTGTTCCTGCTCATTCATGTTCTGGGCGTCGCGATTTTTTTCTACATCGTGGCCAAGCGCATGGTCCCGCTCGTCCGCGGCGAACGTGATTTCCGCTTTGACCAGCCCTTAGTGCGACTGGGTAGAGTCCTGAAATTCTGGCTGGGCCAGTGGAAGCAGCCGCGATACAAACTCGCAGGAACCCTTCACATTTTCATTTTTGCCGGCTTCATACTTTTGGCAGTTCGCGCTTTCTCGGTGTTGATTGTCGGTGTCTCCCAGAATTTCGTAATGCCCGGCCTTTCGGGGAGCGCCGGCCCGATCTACAACATCATTACGGATTATGCCGCGACCATTGTTTTCCTCTGCATGGTCATCGCTGGTATTCGCCGCTTGGTTTTCAAGCCTGCGCGATACGCGGTACCGGCCGGGTACGGCAAAGCGCACACTGCCGACGCCATTTTCCTTCTGTCACTGATTGCAATCCTGATGGTCGCCGACAGCCTCTTTGCCGCCGCCAAAGCTGCCGCTCCTTCAATGCCCGGGCAATCGGTCGAAGCGTTGGCCGCGTTTTCGCTCCCGTGGATGCTGCAGAAGGCTCTCGCGTCCGCTTCCCTGCCCGCTCTTGGGAGGCTCTACTTCGGCGCGTATCTTCTCCATGAACTGACCTTTTACTTCTTGCTCTGCTACCGACCCTTTGGCATCCAGTTCCACGTCGAAACTTCCCTTTTCAATATTTACTTCGCAAAGTTAGACCGCGAGATTCTGAAGCCGGTGCGATGGGGCATCCGCGATGAGCATCTCGACCAGGTGAAATCCTTCGGAGTAAAGACCTTTGAAGACTTCACCTGGAAGCAGATGCTCGATTTCTATTCCTGCGCAGACTGCGGACGCTGTTCCGATAACTGTCCATCCAACGCCGCGGGCAGGCCATTGTCGCCTAGGTTCCTCACCATCAAGGCGCGAGATTACGCTTTCCGGCACTATCCAGTTGTTGGACGCGCCAGCAACGGAGCGGCTCTGATTAGCGGCGAAGATTCCGGAATTTACTCAGAAGATGAAATCTGGTCGTGCACGACCTGTGGTGCGTGCGAGGCTGAATGCCCGCTGCTCGTGGAGTACATCGACAAGATCGTCGATCTGCGCCGGGGCATGATCGACGACGGCAATGTGCCGCAATCCCTGCAAAAGCCGCTGAAGGCACTCGAGAGCCGCGGCAATCCTTACGGCAAGATGGAAAAGAAAAAGGCGGACTGGGCCAATGCGAAAGAGTTCCAGCAAATATGTCCGGTCAAGATTCTCGATAAGAACGTCGACAAGAACCTGGACCAGAGCAGCGGCGCGGACACTTTGTATTTTGTCGACAGCATCACTTCCTACGATGACCGGATGCAGTCGATTGGGCGAGCAACAGCGAAGATCCTCCGCCACATCGGAGAGAATTTTGGAATCCTGGGCGCGGCCGAAAGAGATAGCGGACACGAAGTGCGGCGGTTTGGCGAAGAGACTCTCTTCATAGCCTTGCGCGACCACAACACGGACGCCATCAAAGCCTCTGGAGTCCAGCGGATCGTCACGGCCGACCCACACGCCTACAACGCGCTGAAACATGACTACAAAGATGTTCCGCCGGTCGAGCACATCAGCCAGGTAATTGCCCGCGAAGTGAAGTCGGGAAAAATCCGGTTCAATCGGATAGTAAACGATAAAGACAACGATAAAGAAAACAAAAACCGTGTGTACACCTACCACGACCCTTGCTATCTGGGACGGCACAACCAGATCTACGACGACCCTCGAGATGTGCTCGATGCGATTCCCGGATTGAAGAGAGTTGAAATGAAGCGATCCCGCGACCGGTCGTTCTGTTGCGGTGGTGGCGGCCTGATGCTGTTTTACGAACCGAAAGAGGATCAACGAATGGGCGTGATGAGAGTGCAGATGGCCGCGGAAGCCGGAGCCAATGTGATCGTAACCGCGTGTCCATTCTGCATGGTGAATATCGAGGATGCGATCAAGGTCGCGGGCCTCGAAGGAAAAATGACCGCCATCGATTTGGCGGAATTAGTGGACCAGCAAATCGTGCGAGATTCGTTGGCCGTAACAACGTGTTGAAAACTTAACTGTTTTGTCATCCCGAGCAAAGCGAGGGATCTGCAGCTTTCAAATTTGGTCGTAAAGCGCCTAACAACTCTGTGGAGGCAAATGTGGAAATTCTGGTTTGCATAAGAAGAGTACCGGACACTTCGGAAAACGAGATTGAACTCAACCGCGAAGGAAACGACATCGAGCGCGATGAGTTGGTCTATTCGATCAACGAGGCCGACAACTATGCCGTCGAAGAGGCGCTGCAGATCGTGGCCAGAACCGGGGGAACGGTTACGGTCGCCACGGTGGGTGGCGAAGATGACGAGGAGATCTTGCGCCGCGAGATGGCCATGGGCGCGAACCGCGGCGTGCTGATGTCCGACGAAGCGTTCAGCGGATCGGACGGCAGAGGCATCGCCACCATCCTGAAAGCCTTCATCGAGAAGGGACATTACGACCTTATTCTTACCGGCATTCAGGCTGAGGACGGCAGTGCTCAGGTCGGCGGAATGCTGGCGGCCCTGCTCGACTACCCGTTTGCTTCGCTCGTTACTTCCATTGAGGTGCTCGAAGGCAAGAAGTTGAAAATCAGCCGGGAAATCGCGGGCGGTAACAAGGAAATGAATGAGATTGATCTGCCTTGTGTGCTCTCCATTCAGACCGGAATCAATGAGCCGCGTTATGTCGGCATGCGAGGCATCCGGCAAGTGGCCGGAGTCGCGATCCCGACTTTCAGCGTGAAAGATTTGGGAATTGGCGCCTGCGCTGTAGGAGAAGCAGCCGCGAAAGTGCGACGCGTGGACTACTTCGTCCCCGCGCTCGGCAAGGGCGCTGAAATTCTGTGTGGCACCCGGGAAGAAAACGTCGACAAGGTTCTGGAGTTAGTGGCAGCTAAAGGAGGGTTGAAATAATGGCTCGCATCTTCGCTTACATTGTGCACAAAAGTGGAGTCGTGGACGATTCCGCACTTGAACTTGCAGCTGCCGCGCGCCAGATTGATCCCGCGTCTTCACCAACGGCCATTCTCACCGGTTCAGGCGCAGACCTCGACGCCGCGTGCAAGTCTCTCGGTACGGTTTATCCGGAGATTTGGAAAATCGACAATCCGGCTCTTGCATATCCCAATGCTGAACTCGTCCGCAAAGCTCTGGTGAAGGTGCTGCCAAGTGACAGCGTTGTGCTGGTCGCCCATGACCATTTCGGAATCGACCTGGCTCCGGGTCTTTCCATCAAGCTGAATGCGGCGTTTGTTTCCGACGTGGTGGACATATCCGGTAATGAAGGGGCCGACCTGAAGGTAATTCGCCAGGAATTCGGCGGACAGGTGAGTACGCACGTTCTTTGCAGCATTTCAACAGGCGCTGTGGTCACGATACGTCCGGGCGCGTTCAAAGCCGTAGAAGCTACTGCGGCTAACAGCAACGTCATCGACAAGTCGTCTGAGGTTGGCACTCTTAAGGCATCCCGGCGCTATCTGGAAACCGTCGTTGCCGAGGCTGGCGATGTCGATATCACCAAACAAACCGTTCTGGTTTCGATCGGCCGCGGCATTCAGGAAAAGGAAAATGTCGCGATCGCTCTGGAACTGGCGGATGCCCTCGGTGCGGCGGTGAGCTGCTCGCGTCCCGTGGTCGATGCCAAATGGCTGGAAAAGTCACGTCAGGTGGGCTCATCCGGAAAAACCGTCAAGCCCAAAGTCTATCTGGCATGCGGCATTAGTGGCGCTTTCCAGCATCTTGCCGGCATCAAAGGCAGTCCGTTCCTGATCGCCATCAACAAGAATCCGAAGGCTCCGATCTTCCAGGTCGCAGACGTCGGAATCGTCGACGACCTTCTGGAGTTCCTGCCCGAATTGACCAACAAAGTTCGCGAAATGCACGCCGTCACGGCAAAGTGACTCGCAGCAAAGTAACTAGTGAAGTGAGGCAATCAGAATGATCACCAGCAAAACCCTAAAGTTAAGCTTGAAGTCACTGAAAGACTTCGCCAAGAAGCGTCTGCCCGACGAAGCGCTCCGCGATCTCGATGCCCGCGACGAATGTCCACTCGATATCGTCCGCCACATGTGCAGTCCAGACAAGCTGGGCATTCAGCTCCTCTTCATTCCCGAAGAGTTCGGCGGGATGGGCGGCAATGCCTTCGACGTGTACTGCGTCTGTGAAGAAATGGCGCGTATCGATCTGGGCGTTGCCACCGCAGTACTGGCCACATTTCTCGGTAGCGATCCGATCACGGTCGGCGCCACCCCCGAGCAGAAGAAAATCTGGCTGACGCGCATCGCCGAAGAGGGATTACTGTTCGCGTACGGCGCGACAGAACCGGAAGCCGGGAGCGATTTGGGTTCCCTGAAGACGACTGCGGAGCCAGTCACCGATCCAGCCGCTAAAGACGGCCGCGTCATCGGCTACAAAATTAATGGCAACAAGCAGTGGATCAGCAACGGCGGAATCGCCGGTGCCTACACAGTGCTAGCCAATACCCCGGGTGGTCCAAGCTGGTTCATTGTCGAACAAGGCGCGAAGGGTTTCACGCACGACGAGCCGGAAGATAAGCATGGCATTCGTCTGAGCAACACGGCAGCGCTGGCCTTCAGCGACGTCTATGTCGATGCCGACCGCCTCGTCGGCGGTGTCGAAGGCCAAGGCTTAAATCAGGCGCAAGCCGTGTTCGGTTATACGCGGCTGATGGTGGCCGCGTTCGGACTGGGTGCTGGCTGGGCCGCGCTCGACCGAGCAATTCCCTACTCCACCAAGCGCATTCAAGCCGGAGCTCCACTGTCTGAAAAGCAGGGATACACGCACAAGCTGATCGTGCCGCACGTCGTTCGTCTGGAGGCTGCGCGCTCCTATATCGAAGAGACTGCGGAGCGCATCGACGCCGGTCTCGAGGGCAGCCTAAACACCGAGGGCGCGATCGCGAAATACATGGCGACCGAAGCCGGCAACGCTGCTGCCGAGGCCAGCATTCAGGCGCTCGGCGGCTACGGTTACACCCACGAATACATGGTGGAGAAAATCAGCCGCGACGTGCGGATCACCACAATCTACGAAGGCACCTCCGAAATCATGGAGATGACCATCAGTCGCGACCGCTGGCAATCTCATCTCAAAACGCGCGGACAGCACTATCACGAGCGGGCAAAAGAGTTCGAAGGGTTACACGCGCGGCAGCCGAACGTGGGCGCGGATATAGCGGCACTCGCTATGCACGCACTCGCCGAGGTGATGGAAAAAGCGAGGGTGGCACGCCTCACCCGCTATCAACACATTCTTCTGCGTCTAGGCGAGTTGATCGCCTATGCCGAATGTGCGGGGAGTTTATCCCGCCGAGCGGCTCTTTTAGCGGAAGGCAAGCTCAACGAGAAAGCCAACCGCCGTTTCGACGCGACAGCATTCGCTGCGATCAGCCGCATCTTCGCCCGCGATGCCGCGCTCAAGGTAGCCGAAGACGGCTTGCGTTGGGTCATTGGAGCAGGATCTGGAGCCGAAGCCGCAAGCGCCGCAGACATCAGCAATTTTGAAACAAGTTTGGGATTGCCCGCCATTCACCGCGCGCAATCGGGCCTTATTTCAGACATGGACCATGTAGCAGACGTACTGTACGGCCGCGCGACCAAGACCACGGTAGTGGCTGCGTAGCGTTTGTCGTAGATCGCCGATCGATGCACGTTGCAGGAGTCTTGTTATGGAAAACACTTCTTATCGCGCCATTGCAATTGTAGGAGTTGGAGCCGTATTACCCGATGCTCCGAATGTGGCAGCTTTCTGGAAAAACGTGAAGGATGGCCGCTATAGCATCAGCGAAGTTCAGCCTGCCCGCTGGAATCCTGAGCTTTACTACGATTCCGATCACAGCGCGCCCGACAAGACTTACTCCAAGATCGGCGGCTGGGTACGTGAGCATGTATGGGAACCGATGAAGTGGCGCCTCGCCATCCCGCCGCGCGTCGTCGATGCCATGGACGAGTCGCAGAAATGGGCAATCGCCTGTACCCGTGAAGCGCTCGAAGACTACGGCTATCCCAGGCGCCCGCTGAACACCGACCGCACGGCGGTAATCCTCGGCAATGCCATGGGCGGCGAAAGACACTACATGACCGTGACGCGCGTGCTCTTTCCAGAATATGCGCGCGAACTCGCCGAAACCGCCAGTTTTGCCGCGTTGCCGGAAGCCGTCCGCAGCGACATCACGCGCCAATTCCATGATCGCATGGGAAATCTCCTTCCTGAAATTACGGAAGACACCATGCCCGGCGAGTTGTCCAACTGCATTGCCGGACGCATTGCCAACGTTTTCAACTTCCACGGCCCCAACTATGTTTGCGACGCCGCTTGCGCATCCGCCATGGCAGCCATCAGTTCGGCGGTCGAGGGATTGGTCCAAAACGATTTCGACCTCGCCGTCACCGGCGGCATTGATCGGAACATGGGCGTCTCGACCTTCGTCAAGTTTTCGAAGATCGGCGCGCTCTCGGCAACCGGAACGCGCCCCTATGCCGAAGGAGCCGACGGCTTCGTCATGGGCGAAGGTGCTGCGATCTTCCTGCTGAAGCGTCTCGCCGATGCCGAACGAGATGAAGACAAAATCTACGCCGTGCTGCGCGGCATGGGCGCATCGAGCGATGGCAAGGGAAAGGGCATCACCGCTCCGAACCCGATCGGCCAAAAAATGGCGATCGAGCGCGCCTGGCAAAATGCCGGATTATCGCCGGATACAGTGACGTTGATCGAGGGCCACGGCACATCCACCGCCGTAGGCGATGTAGTCGAAGTGCAAAGCATCATCGATGTGCTCGGCAATACTCATCTCCCGTCGCACGCAGTGGCGCTTGGTTCGGTCAAATCAAACTTCGGCCATCTTAAAGGCGCAGCCGGCGCGGCTGGATTGCTGAAAACCACTCTGGCCCTCCACGACAAAGTGCTGCCGCCAAGCGTGCATTGCGAGCATCCGAATCCGAACATCGATTTTGCCCATTCTCCGCTATACGTCAACACCGAGCTGAAATCTTGGACCATGCCTCCAGATGGCGTGCGGCGCGCCGGGTTGAGCGCTTTTGGTTTTGGCGGCACCAACTTCCACGCCGTGCTCGAAGAATATATTCCTCACCGGCTGAACGGAAACGGCAAGCATTGGGTGGAAGTCAGCGAGATACCGTCGAACGGGAAAGAGTCCGCTACGAGTTTAGAAAATATTTCCCATAGTTCTTCCTCGGGAAATACCACCTCTTTTTCCTGCAAAGCTCCGTTGCGCGGAGCATTGGTGGTGGGCGCTGCATCCGAAGCGGCGCTCATTGAGCGGTTGCGCGCGGTCGAGCAGGATGCGAAAGCCGGCCTGGCGCCGGCGCCCACTGCTCCAACTGAATCCGACCTGCGCGCCCCCGAGCGCGTGGCCATCGACTATGCCAATGCCGCCGACCTGGCGGACAAAGCAGGCAGAGCACTCAAGGCTCTGGCATCCAATCAGCCGGCAATCTGGAAGGCTCTGCGCGCACAAGGAATCTTCCGCGGTCGCGGTCCGGCTCCCAAAGTCGCCTTCCTCTACACCGGTCAGGGTTCGCAGTACGTGAACATGCTGCAACTCCTGCGTGCAACGGAGCCGATAGTGGCTGAAACCTTTGACGAAGCCGATCGCGTGATGACACCGTTACTCGGTAAGGCGCTCAGCAAATTTATTTTTGTCGACCATGCCGATCCCAAGGCCGTCGCCAAGGCCGAAGACGACCTGCGCCAAACTGCGATTACTCAGCCCGCCGTGCTGGCGACAGACCTGGCGCTAACCCGGCTCCTCGCAGCCTATGGCATCGAGCCCGACTTCACCATTGGGCACAGCTTGGGTGAATACGGAGCTCTGGTGGCAGCCGGCGGCCTTCCCTTTGTTGACGCACTCGAGGCCGTCAGCGCCCGCGGCCGCGGCATGACCGAGGTCGCGATGGAAGACAACGGCCGCATGGCCGCAGTCTTTGCCCCGCTGGAGGAAATCGAACGCATCCTGAAGACGATCAGCAGTCAAGGCGACGTCGTGATCGCCAACGTGAACAGCAACCGGCAAGGAGTTATCGGTGGCACGAGCAAAGCAGTCGAGCAGGCCATCGAAGCCTTCCGAACCGCCGGCCACGAAGTAGCTCCGTTATCGGTAAGCCATGCCTTCCACACCTCAATCGTCGCGGGAGCCAGCGCGCCGTTGCGTCAAGTTCTCGATCGCTTGCATCTCCAATCGCCGCGCCTGCCCATCGTCGCCAATACCAATGGCGAGTTTTATCCCATGGGCCCTGATGTCGCGCCCCAGATGCTCGACATCCTGACGCAGCAAGTTGCTGCTCCGGTTCAGTTTGTGAAGGGATTGCGCACGTTGTACGACGCCGGCGCTCGCATGTTCGTCGAGGTTGGACCGAAGAAAGCGTTACAGGGTTTTGCCGAAGATGTGCTCGGCGGCCATAACGATGTGGTTTCATTGTTTACCAATCATCCGAAAATCGGCGACATCGTCGCCTTTAACCAAGCACTCTGCGGCTTGTATGCGGCAGGCTTGGGCCGTGGCACCGCGGAAGCCGCGCACGACCCCGTCTCCACGCCGGCGACTGCTATTCCCTCTTCGCCCGGTCAGGTTTCAAATTCGAATCCCGCTCCAATGCCGGCGTCAGGCGCTCCTGCCGCAGCATTCAACGACAATCGAAACGGCGATCGTTACAACCAGCTCGGCCGTTTGTTCGCCGATTTTCTCGATCGTGGCCACGAGATCTACCATGGCCGCAATGGCGCCTCGAACGACGCGCCGGTCGTGATCACGGGAGCGGCGTTAGGCCTGCCCGGAACCGAACATATTTTTGATGATGGCAATATCGCCCGCATTCTGCGCGGCGATCAGTTTATCGATTCGATCCCCGCGCGTTTCCGGCGTGCCACGCTCGACAAACACATCACGCGCCTGGTGAAGAGTGAAAACGGAGACGCCAGGTTTGAGACCATCACCGACATCGCGGATGTCATCAAGCTGGCGGGCCGTGGAGGCGCTTTTAATCTGGAAGATGAATTCGGGATTTCCGCCGAACGTGTGGGAGCTCTCGATCGTGTCACCCAACTGGCGATCGCTGCCGGCATCGATGCATTGCGCGACGCCGGCATCCCGCTGGTCATGCGCTACAAGACCACGACAAAAGGTACGCAGTTACCGGAGCGTTGGGGATTGCCCGACTCGCTGCGCGACGATACGGGCGTCATTTTTGCGTCCGCCTTCCCCGGCTACGACTCGTTCGCGGATGAGATGTCACGTTATTACCTAGACCACGACCGGCGCGAGCAGTTGGCCATGCTCGAAGGCCTGCTCGCGCGCGCAGTCGAGAACAACGGTCATTCTGCTCCACAGTCTGTTCTGGTCCAGGAGATGAACCGCCGCATCGACGAATTGCGCGCGGCCATCGACAAAGATCCGTATGTCTTCAATAGGCGCTTCCTGCTTCGAGTCTTATCCATGGGACATTCGCAATTCGCCGAATTCATCGGCGCTCGCGGTCCTAACACCCAAATCAATTCAGCCTGCGCGAGTGCCACTCAAGGTGTGGCGCTGGCGGAGGACTGGATTCACGCCGGCCGCTGCAAGCGCGTCATCGTCATCTCGGCCGACGACGTCACCTCCGACCATCTGCTCGATTGGATGAGCGCTGGTTTCCTGGCCAGTGGAGCAGCCGCTACAGACGAAGTGGTTGCGGATGCCGCCGTTCCGTTCGACCGCCGGCGGCACGGCCTGATCATCGGCATGGGCGCTGCCGCTCTCGTTGTCGAGAGCGCCGATGCTGCGCGCGAAAGAGGCATCCAGCCAATTTGCGAAGTACTGACTACCATGACGGGCAACAGCGCTTTCCACGGCACTCGCCTGGATGTGCAGCACATCGGTCAGGTGATGGAGAGCTTGGTGGCCAAAGCCGAAGCGCGCAGCGGAATTTCGCGCTATCAGATCGCACCCCAGACAGTCTTCGTTTCCCACGAAACCTACACGCCCGCGCGCGGCGGCAGTGCCTCAGCCGAGATTCACGCTCTACGCACCGTGTTCGGCAACGTCGCGGATCGCATCGTGATCGCCAACACCAAGGGCTTCACCGGTCATGCCATGGCCACGGGCATCGAAGATGTGGTCGCGGTCAAAGCGCTCGAAACCGGCTGCGTGCCCCCGGTTGCCAATTTCAAGGAAGTCGATCCGGAGTTGGGACCGTTGAACCTGTCGAAGGGCGGCGCCTATCCGGTGGAGTACGCAATTCATCTCGGAGCCGGATTCGGTTCGCAGATCAGCATGTTGCTGCTGCATTGGGTGAAAACGAAAGATGGGATTCACCGCAACGCGAATTCGCTGGGCTACGCCTACCGTATCGCCGATGCCGGCGCATGGAATAGTTGGTTGAGCGGCGTCGCCGGGCATCCGGCCGCCGACCTGGAAGTCGTTCACCGCACCCTGCGAGTGCGCGATCAAGTTAGCGATCGAGCTAACGATAAAAGGTCGTTAGCACCGATCGCCGAAACCGTTCAGCAGCGAACCGCAACGACAACAGCGAACGTCCCAACGCACACGCCGCCAGCCCCACCGCTGGCGCCACTCGTCACGGCCAAGTCTCCATCGCTCATCGCTGCCGATGAACCTTCACCGGGAGTTCAAGGGGTCGGTCCCGCTCCTGCTGCAACGCCTAAACCCCTGCCAGGGGCCGCTTCCACGAGCGACCCAGTGAAAGACAGAGTACTGGCTCTGGTAGCCGAAAAAACCGGCTATCCGGTTGACATGCTCGATCTGGATCTTGACCTCGAGGCTGACCTCGGCGTCGACACCGTCAAGCAAGCGGAGGTGTTTGCCACAATCCGCGCAGCGTACAACATCCCCCGCGATGAGAACCGCAAACTGCGCGAGTATCCTACATTGGCGCACGTCATCCGTTTTGTGTATGACAAGCGCCCGGACTTGGTCAACGTGACCCAGACCACGGCGCAAGAAGAAGTTGAACTCTCGACCTCGGCTATCGCTGCGGTTGAACCGTCTACTGGCGCTGCAGTATCCGTGCCAAGCGCCACTAATGATGCCGTTAAGGAACGTATTCTCGCTCTGGTCGTGGAGAAGACCGGCTATCCAAAAGATATGTTGGATTTGGATCTCGACCTCGAAGCGGACCTCGGCGTCGACACCGTCAAACAAGCGGAAATGTTCGCAGCCGTGCGAGCGGCATACGACATTCCACGCGACGAAAATCTGAAGCTGCGCGACTACTCGACCTTAGCGCACGTCATCCGCTTCGTGTACGAGAAGCGTCCGGACTTGGTTGCAGCGTCTGCCGCCCTCCCCTCCACAATTGTCAACGAGCCAGCTTTGCCCACGACGCCGGTCGCCGATCAACCGGCGCCAGACGATGCCATTACCCAGAAAGTGTTGGAGATCGTCGCCGAAAAGACCGGCTATCCGAAAGATATGTTGGATCTGGATCTGGACCTCGAAGCAGACCTCGGCATTGATACCGTCAAACAAGCGGAAATGTTCGCGGCGGTGCGAGCGGCATATAACATTCCACGGGACGAAAATCTGAAGCTACGCGATTTCGCTACCCTCGCCAGCGTGATCAAGTTCGCTCGCGACCGGCAGCCCGGCATAGCAAAAACGCCTGACGCGAATACGGTTGCCGCACACGAGCAACGAGAGCAACAAGAAGCGACGCCGAAGAAACCAGTAGCGTCGGTGTCATCGACTGCGAAGCCGATTGCGACTGAACACTTATTGCCTGCCAGTTTCGACGCCGCGAATCGCATCCCGCGCCGCGTGCCTGTGCCTAGCCTGCGACCTCCGCTCGCAATGTGTAAGCCAACATGCGTGACGCTCGGCTCTGGTCAGCGAGTGGTTCTCATGGCCGACAAATCGGGAGCAGGAGATGCGCTGGCCGAACGGCTGCAGAATTTGGGCGTCGAAGTTCTCGGCATAGACCAGACGTTCGATGCGAAGGCCCTGGCCAGCCGCTTCAAGAAACTGCTGGCTGCGGGTCCCGTGCAGGGAGTGTATTGGCTGCCCGCGCTCGACAACGAGGGCGACCTCGCGATCATGGACGTCGCGAACTGGCACGAAGCGCTCCGCGTGCGCGTCAAGTCGTTGTATGCCACCATGCGCATTCTGTACGAGCAGATTGCCGCTTCCGGCACTTTCCTCGTCTCGGCAACGCGACTCGGTGGACAACATGGGTACGATGACGCCGGTGCAACCGCGCCGTTAGGTGGCGCGGTCGTGGGTTTCACGAAGACCTATAAGCGAGAGCGGCTCGATGCTCTGGTCAAGGCGGTCGACTTTGAAGCGGACCGAAAGCCATCAGAAATCGCCGACATCCTGATTGAGGAAACCCTGCGCGATCCAGGCATCGTCGAAATCGGCTACAAAGACGGCCTGCGCTGGACAGTTGGACTCCAGGAACAGCCAGCCGCCGATGGCGCGCCCGGATTGACCCTGGACCGCAACACCGTCTTTGTCGTCACTGGCGCCGCCGGGAGCATCGTGTCGGCTATTACCGCCGATCTGGCAACTGCCTCCGGAGGCACGTTCTACCTGCTCGATCTGGTGCCCGAGCCAGACCCGGAAAATCCCGACCTCAAGTTGTTCGCGACTGACAAGGACGCCTTGAAGCGTGATCTGTTCACACGCATCCAGGCGCGTGGCCAGCGTGCCACACCAGCCTTGGTTGAAAAAGAGCTGGCTGGGCTGGAGCGAGCGCAAGCGGCAGCAAGCGCAATCGCCGCGGTGCGAGCCGCAGGCGGAACTCCGCATTATTTCAGCGTCAACCTCACCGACGGAGACGCCGTCGCCAAGGTCATCCAGCAAATCCGCGAACGCAGCGGACGGATTGACGTGCTGCTGCATGCGGCCGGCATCGAACGAAGTCATTTTCTGCCCGACAAAGATCCGCGCGAATTCGATCTCGTCTTCGACGTCAAGAGCGACGGCTGGTTCAATCTTCTGCACGCCATAGGCGACATGCCTCTCGGGGCGACGGTGGCATTCAGCTCGATTGCCGGGCGTTTTGGCAACGCGGGACAAACGGATTACAGCTCGGCCAACGACCTGTTGTGCAAGATCACGTCGAGTTTCCGCACCACGCGGCCGGCAACCCGCGGCATCGTGATCGACTGGACGGCGTGGGGCGGCATCGGCATGGCCACGCGCGGTTCCATTCCAAAAATGATGGAACTGGCAGGCATCGACATGCTGCCGCCCGAAGCGGGAATTCCTCTGATACGACGCGAACTCACTGCCGGAAGCACGCGCGGCGAGATTGTCATCGGCCAGCGCCTCGGCGCTCTGCTCAGCGAATGGGACGCAACTGGCGGCCTGAATACGTCCGCTGAAACTTCGAAGAGTTCACCGGCAGAGGGTCCTGGTTCAGGTCCTGGTTTACGTGTAATGCTCGGCAGAATCGCGAGCGCCAGCATCCAGTCCGGTGTCACCATCGAGACGACGCTGGACCCTGCCGTTCAGCCTTTTTTGCACGATCATCAGATTGACGGCACACCCGTGCTGCCCGGAGTGATGGGCATCGAGGCGTTTGCCGAAGCTGCGTTGTGCCTGCTTCCAGGCTGGCATATTGCAGCACTCGAAGATGTAAACTTCCTGACTCCATTCAAGTTCTATCGCAACGAACCGCGCACAGTCACGGTCGAGACGGTCGTCCACCCGCAGGGCAACACGTTAGTGGCAGATTGCCGATTAGTCGGAAGCCGTACGCTTCCCAACCATGCCGAGCCTCAGGTAACAGCACACTTCACCGGCCGGGTGTGGCTCACGAAACAGGCGCCCGACGCGGCAACCGTGCCCGCTCTGGCTTTACCGGACACACACATCATCGAGGCCGCCGACATCTATCGCCTCTACTTCCACGGACCCGCATACCAGGTGCTGGAGCGTGCGTGGTGGGACGGACAGCGGATTGTCGGACTGCTGGCGAAAGACTTGCCGCCAAACCATCTGCCATCCGAACTGCCGACAGAAATGGCGCCGCGCCTGATTGAGCTCTGCTTCCAAACGGCCGGCCTGTGGGAAATGGGCGTCCAGGGCCGTATGGGTCTGCCGCAGCACATTGATCGCATTTCATCCTTATTACTACAAGTACCGAAGCAGGCCGACACACGTCTCTACGCCGTGGTCACTCTCGATTCCAGTCACGGCGGCTTCGATGCTGAGGTGGTGGATACGAAGGGAAACCGCTATCTGCAGCTTAACGGCTACCGCACCGCAGCATTTTCTGAAGCCGGGGATAACGAGCGATTCAAGGCACTACAGGCTGCGATGGCACTGGATGCCGTGGCCGTATGAACAGCGAACTTGGTTGTCCTGACTACGCCGAGTCCCGGCGATCGGGCAATCGGAGGATTGAGGATTTATGAACGCAACTGATGAAGACTTATCGCGGCGCTACGCCAACGTGGCCCTGCTTCAGGCCGCGATCGAGGTTTACGACGCTCAGTTGGCGCTTGAGCAAAGGCAGTTTCGTGCGACGGCAGTGCGCGGACGTCCGCAAGTCCGCAACGAAGTAGGTTGGACGGCAGAACTACGATATCGCGGCCACTGCTATTCGCCGAAGACCTATCGGCTCGGTCCTCAACAATACCGCGTGCTGGTGGATGGAGCGCGCATCGACGCCCAGACCGAGCATTCGGGTCCGTTCGAAAGTTGGCTGACTGTCTTCGGACGCCGATTTCCAATCGTCTCCATCGTCCAAGGACGAAGTTACCGGATCGAGGTGGACGGTGTAGCGCACCACATTGATCGTGATGACGGAGGCGTGTTGCGCGCGCCGGCGCCAGCGGTCGTGGTTTCCATTCTCGTCAAAGCGGGAGACACGGTTGTGGCCGGAGCCCGGCTGGCCGTTCTCGAAGCCATGAAAATGGAAACGCAGGTTGTGGCCCCGTTCTCCGGAAAAGTCCGGCAGGTAATGACCATACCCAACGTGCAGGTCGACACCGGAGCCCCGCTTCTGCAGATCGACGCCATCGCCAGTATAGACACGGCGATGGATGCGCAGCGCGTGACCTTTGGCGCCTCGCCCGCCTCGCCTGCCTCACCCGCCTCGCCTGCCTCGAATGAAAACAGGCAATCCATCCCATCCCACTGTCATCAGAGCCTGTACGAGCTCCGCCAACTCATGTTGGGCTTCGACGTAGATCCCAAGCGAAACGCGCAGCTACTTGCCGAGTGGAGCGAGAATCGCCCCGTCGACAGTGACGAAATCACACAGCGCGAAGATGAGATCCTCAACATTTTTGTGGACATATGTTCCCTATTCCGGCGTGATCCAGAGGTCAACCATCGCGCCAGCAGTGAAGAGCCGAGCGCGGAGGTCTATCTATTTTCCTACCTGCGAATGCTGGAAACACACGGCCAGGGACTTCCGCCGGCATTTGTGAGCGCGCTCGAGCGCGCGCTGGCTCATTACGGCGTCCGCTCCCTCGATCGCTCGCCGGCTCTTGAAGAGAGCTTGCTCTGGATCTACAAATCGCATCAACGCGTGGACCAGCAGGTCACACCGGTTCTGCGAATTCTCGAAAGACGTTTGCAATTCATCCATAGGCCATCGCCGCGCGCCGAAGAATCCTTTCGGACGCTTCTCGGCCGAATCGTCTCCATCACCAATGGCTTCTTCCCCGCGGTGACGGACGTGGCACGGGAAATGCTTTATCGTTACTTCGACCAGCCTCTGTTCGAGCAGTCGCGCCGTCGTGTGTACGACGAGTTGGAGAATAACCTCACCTACCTCGCCGCCCATCCCGATGCGCCCGATCGCCAGGAAAGACTCCGTGCCCTGATCGAATGTCCGCAGCCGGTGGCCAGCCTGTTCTCCGGCCGATTTGCAAGCGCCGATCAAACCATGCGCCAACTGATGTTAGAAACGCTGGTTCGCCGGTACTACCGGATTCGAGAGCTTACCAACTTTCACTCGGTGGCGATTGACGGGCATTGTTATGCATCGGCGGAGTACGAGTACGAGGGAAAGCACATCCACGTTCTTTCCACGCACGCCGATTATTCCCACCTCGCAGAAGTTGCGCAGACGTTGTTCCCCATGATCGAAGCGGTAGCGCCCGAAACAGTAGCGCTCGAAACGGTGGCGCCCGATCGTGAGAGCGACCATGAGATCGCCATCGACTTCTCCGTATTCCATTCGGACTCACTCGGCGATCCCGAAGCTACGCAACAGGAAATTCGCACGGTACTCAACCAAGTCGGCTTTCCACGACCCTTAAGGCGCATCACGGTGACAGTCGGTAGCCCCGGTCACGGGCCCGGCATGGGGGGCACACTGCACTTCACGTATCGCCTGGTCGGCAATGCCTATGAAGAGGAAAAGTTCTTCCGCGGAGTCCACCCGCTGATGGCCAAGCGCCTGCATCTCTGGAGGCTGGCCAATTTCAAAATCGAGCGACTGCCGTCCGTCGAAGATGTGTACCTCATTCATGGTGTCGCCCGCGATAACCCAAAAGACGAGCGATTGTTTGTGTGCGCGGAAGTCCGCGACGTAACTCCAGTGCGCAACGCGGCGGGCCGCATTGTGCAACTGCCGCACCTCGAGCGCATGTTAACCGAGGCGCTGGCTGGCATCCGGCTCTTTCAGTCGAGGCGTCCGGCCCGTCAACGGCTCTATTGGAATCGCATCCTGCTGAACGTGTGGCCGCCGCTCAACATCGAGCGCGATGAATTGCATGATCTGGTGCGCAGGCTGGCACCCTCGACCGAAGGCCTGGGATTGGAACAAGTGGTCGTCCGCGTCCGCATTCCTCATGCGGCGACCGGCGAGTTGCGCGACATGCTGGTGCGCATCTCGAACCCGGGAGGCCCCGGGATGGTCATCAGCTTCCGGCCCTATGCCAAACTGCAGCCCCTCAAACCGCTGGCTGAATACGACCAGAAAGTGGTTCGCATGCGCCAGCGCGGATTTATCTATCCCTACGAAATTATCAAAATGCTTACGCCCGCGCTCGAGCATACGCGAGCGGCATTTCCTGCCGGCGATTTCATCGAATACGATCTCGACTCGCAAGGCCGCCTCGGGCCCGTCGATCGTCCCTATGGTCAAAACAAAGCCAACATCATTGTCGGTATCATCCGCAACTTCACCACCCAATATCCCGAGGGCATGACTCGCGTTCTCCTGCTGGGAGATCCCAGCAAGGATCTGGGCGCCGTAGCGGAACCGGAGTGCCGCCGCATCCTCGCAGCTTTGGAACTGGCGCAAACGATGAGCGTTCCCGTGGAATGGTTCACGCTTTGCGCCGGCGCCAAGATCTCGATGGATAGCGGCGTTGAAAATATGGATTGGGTTGCCCGCGTCCTCCGCGGATTGATCGAGTTCACGCAAGCGGGCGGCGAGGTAAATCTGGTGGTCAATGGTATCAACGTCGGCGCGCAACCCTACTGGAACGCCGAAGCCACCATGCTGATGCACACACGGGGCATCCTGATCATGACGCCCCAGGCGGCGATGGTGCTGACCGGCAAGCGCGCGTTGGAATTCTCCGGCAGCATTTCGGCCGAGGATAATCAGGGCATCGGCGGTTACGACCGCATCATGGGTATCAACGGCCAGGCGCAGTACTGGGCCCGCGACATCGATGAAGCCTGCCACATTCTGCTGCGCCACTATGACCACGCCTATGTAGCTCCGGGCGAGCGTTTCCCTCGCCGCGCCGCAACCGCCGATCCCACCGATCGCGACGTGCGAGTCTACCCTCACGGCCGGAACGGCAATGGCAATTCCAACTCCACGTCCAACTCCAACGGCAATGGCAATAGCGAAGCTGGATTCGAAACCGTCGGCGAGATCCTGTCCGACGAGACGAACCCTGGTCGCAAGCGATCCTTTGACATCCGCAAAGTAATGATGGCAGCCGTTGACCAGGATCATGCTCCGCTCGAACGCTGGGCCGGCATGCGCGCGGCGGAGACTGCCGTCGTTTGGGACGCACATCTTGGCGGGTATCCAGTTTGTCTGATTGGCATCGAATCCCAACCCTTGCCGCGGTTAGGATTTGTTCCCGCCGATGGCCCGGATCATTGGACTTCCGGCACACTCTTCCCGCAATCGTCCAAAAAAATCGCGCGCGCGATCAACTCGGCGAGCAACAATCGGCCGGTGGTTGTCCTCGCCAACCTGTCGGGCTTTGACGGTTCTCCGGAGTCGATGCGGCGGCTACAGCTCGAGTATGGCGCGGAGATCGGGCGGGCCGTGGTGAACTTCAAAGGCCCCATCGTTTTCTGCGTGATCTCGCGTTATCACGGGGGCGCTTATGTGGTCTTCTCGCGGGCTCTGAATGAAAACGTTGAGGTAGCTGCGCTGGAGGGAACCTATGCCTCGGTAATCGGAGGTGCTCCGGCGGCAGCCGTGGTTTTCGCCAGTGAGGTCGAAGCCAGGGCCAAGAAAGATCCGCGCCTGCAGGAACTGAGCCAGGCCATGGCAAACGCTGACGGCCCCTTGAAGAGTCGTTTACGAGCCCAGTGGGATGAGCTTTTCAAAGTCGTGCACTCCGAAAAACTGGGAGAGATGGCCGCCGAGTTTGACCGTGTACACAGCGTGCAGCGAGCTCTCGATGTGGGCGCTCTCAACTACATTATTCCGCCCGAAGAGCTGCGCCCCTATCTGATTCATGCCGTCGAACGTGGCATGGCGAAGGTAGAGGAATCGGAGAACCCAGTATTACCGGACAGGGTGACAGTTGTGGCCTGATCTCGGCCAAGGTCGGTCGAATGCAAGGTGGCTCGAATGCAAGGTGGGTCAAATGCAAGGTGGGTCAAATGCAAAGTAGGCCAAATGAACGTTTATTGGTTTGAACAAACCGTGGACGACGTGCCGGCGGAAAATGATTGGCTCAGCCCAAACGAAACCGTCTGCCTGAACGCGATGCGCTTTGCGAAACGCCGCGCCGACTGGCGCTTGGGACGCTGGACGGCGAAGTGTGCTTTGTCGGCTTACTTCACTGTCCTTACCGGTCTCCGGGGCCTTCAGGAAATCGAGATATGCGCAGCGCCGGATGGCGCACCGGAGGCGTTTGTTGGCGGGCGACCTGCCGAGGTGTCGATCTCACTCAGTCACCGGTCCGGTACTGCGATTTGCGCAGTGGCGGCGCGCGGAGTGTATCTCGGTTGCGACGTGGAACTGGTCGAGCCGCGCAACCACGCTTTCGTGACGGATTACTTCACGGCCAAAGAACAAGCACGAATTGCGCGAGAACCCGCTAAAAACCGGAATCGGCTTGTGACCCTGCTGTGGAGCGCGAAAGAGAGCGCGCTCAAAGCGTTGCGCGCGGGACTCCGGCTGGACACCCGGTCCGTTATCGTCGCTCCCTTTGTCCCGTCATTCGATCACAATGGCTGGAGTCCGCTGAGCGTTCGCTATGTTGGCCGGGATTTGCCAAGAAATGATTTGCCAGGAAAAGATTTGCCTGGAAACGGCGTGGGGCAAGACCGTTATAACGAAGGTCTGTACTTCGGTGGCCACGTCTTCCACGGCTGGTGGCAACAGACGGATGACATCGTGCGAACGCTAGTCGCGGCCCCCGCGCCGGATTCGCCGACCTTGCTCAAACTCCCAGATCACGCGCTGGATAGGCCCTGGAAGTTCGAGTCGACGTTCGCGTAGAGGTTCGCGCAAAGCTTCGCGTAGAAGTGCGCATGGAAGATTGGTGTTTGGCATGAGTGCCCGGATACATTTCAGAGGCCCGCCTCAATACCGGCTGCGCAGTGCCGCCAATCTAAGCCAATCCGTTCTCGAAGTGTGTGCTCGCCGAGCGCTCAAGGGTCCACGCCTACCCGGTTGGAGCTGGTATGTAGAAGTAGCGACTGAAGTCGCGAAACGCCGGACGCTCACTGCCTTCCACTTAGGCGATGTCAAGGAAGCGCGCCGCTATCTTGACTCCATGGTCATTCGTTCCGTGGAGTTGTCAGCAGTCAACATCACGCCGGTCGTGCAGCGAGATTTCAGGGGCAGCTGGTTTACCAGTAAGAAGCTTGCCAGTGAGAAAACCGAGCCACGCGTGACCGTCCTGTATTTTCATGGCGGCGGATACTCGTTCTACCCACAGGCCTACGACCACTTTATCGCGCTGATCACGCTCAGTGCGAAATCCAGAACCTTCGCGCTCGATTACCGGCTCTCGCCAGAACACCGATTCCCGGCGCAGCTTGAGGATGCGCTCAGTGCCTATCGCTGGCTGCTCGAGCAGGACGTCGATCCCGCCCGTCTGATCATTGCGGGGGACTCGGCGGGTGGCAATCTTACGCTGGCTTTGCTGCTGGCGGCGCGGGAGTCGAAACTTCCCTTACCCGCGCTCGCGATCGCGATCTCTCCGCCGACTGATTTTCAAGCGAACATCACGCGCGCGGACCTCGCCGATAAAGAGAGTTTTGACTGGATCGAAAAGCGTATGCTCGAAGTGTGGGCGGACTGGTTCTGCGACTCCGCCGAACGCCGGAATCCGCTGATCTCGCCGCTCTATGCTGACTTGCGCGGACTCCCTCCTATTTATATACAGGCGGGCCGCGCCGAGATTCTGTACCCCAGCATTCAAGCCTTCGCCGATCGCGCGCGCGAACAGAACGCGGATGTCGTCCTCGATACATGGCCCGACATGACTCACGACTTCCAGTTGTTTGGACTCGATTCGCCACCAAGTGCCGAGGCACTGCGGCGGATCGCGGAAGTAATCGATGCAAGAGTTATTAGGAAGACAAATATGGAGACGGTCAAGTCGTGAATGCGACGATCACAAAGGGTTCCGACCGTAGCGACGCGGAATCTGTGGTGCGGGGAAATAACCAGTTCGATTTCGATTTCATTGTGATCGGTTCGGGCTTCGGCGGCAGCGTGTCGGCCCTTCGGTTGGCGGAAAAGGGATACAAAGTCGCGGTCATGGAAATGGGCCGTCGTTGGACGCCGGACAACCTGCCGCGCACCAGTTGGTCCATCCGTCGCTGGATTTGGCGTCCGAACCTGGGGCTGCGCGGCTTCTTCAATCTGCGGTTTTTCAGGCACGCCACTATCTTCCATGGCTGCGCGGTCGGTGGCGGATCGATCACCTATGCCTGCACTTTACTTCCTCCTCCTAAGAAGGTGTGGGCGAAGGGTTCGTGGAGTGGACTCGCCGATTGGAACGCCGAGATGCCCCGGCACTATGAGACCGCCTCGCGCATGTTAGGGGTAACGGAAAACAGAATCCTCGGACCCGCCGATCATCTGCTGAAGCGAGCCGCGGAAGCCGCGGGCATTGGACATACTTTCTACTGTACGAACGTCGGCATCTTCCAGGCTGCGGAAGGCGAACCGGGCAATCAGACCTTCGCCGATCCATTCTTCGGAGGAGAAGGTCCGGCGCGAACCACATGCACCTCCTGCGGTGGCTGCATGATGGGTTGCCGCTATGGCGCGAAAAATACGCTGGACCTTAGCTATTTATATCTGGCGGAAAAGCGCGGCGCCCGAGTCTTTCCGGAAACCAGAGTCGTCAACGTCAAACCGATCGGTGATGCCAGTTCCACTTCTAGTTCCACTTCTAATGATGACGATGGCAGCGCCGGCTACGGAGTGGACATCGTCAACTCTACGGCATTGTTTCGCCGCCAACCACGGCGCTTCACTTGCCGCGGCGTAGTGTTCTCCGCCTCCTCGCTCGGCACCATGGAACTTCTTTTCCGGCTCAAACAAAAGGGTTCACTGCCGGCCATCAGCAGCCAGTTGGGTCGGCATGTGCGTACGAATTCCGAATCACTAATCGGAGCACGCACGCCGGGCTACGCGGAAGACCTCTCGCAGGGCGTGGCCATTGGCTCAGGCATCTATATCGACGAGCACACGCACATTGAAGCCGTTCGTTACCCAAAGGGGTCGGACGCCATGGGATTTCTGACCACCATCCTGACCAATGGACGCCCCGGTCCGCGGCGAATTGGCAGCGTCCATGGTTCTGGCCGTTTCGGAAGTTTCTAGTCAGCCGCGGAGAGAAAGTACCGACCTACATTCCGAAAGCCAACGAATTCGCGCAGAAATACGCGCAACTGACTGGCGGCTTCCCGATGAGCATGTTGCCGGAAATCCTGTTCGACGTTCCGGGAACCGCGCACTGTATCGGAGGCTGCGTGATTGCCGATTCCCCCACCCGCGGCGTCGTGGATTCTCACCACCGCGTCTTCCACTACAAAAACATGTACATCTGCGACGGCTCAGTAGTGGCGGCCAACCTCGGAGTGAATCCCAGCCTGACCATCACCGCGTTGGCCGAACGCGCGATGAGCTTCATTCCTTCAGCGGCTGAGACGGATTGGAACGATGCCGCCTGAGACCACCACCAAACCCTGTGTCGCGTGGCCCGACGGCTGTCGCTCCAAGTCAGGAAGCCTGCTCTCGTGATTATTCTTTTGCATCGATCTCCCGCCAAATCTATGGATTTAAAGGGGTTGTTCGTAAGATCTTCCGGAATAAGGAGTTAGCTACGCTGAACTCATTCGAGGGCCGAAGGCGAGGTGCATGGGTCCTTCGCTTCGCTCAGGAATCGAAAATGAAAAAAGGGTGCGGAAGTGGTCCGCACCCTTTTTGACGTCTATAGTTCTATTATATCAATTCCTACCTAGCCGCCGGACACCTTTTGCAGCTTTATTTTCCTAGTCTACTCATCGGCTTACCGGGAAAATCATCCAGACAGGGGCTTGACAAGATTTTCCCAAAAAAGCACATTCGAAAAACCACCTACAAAAGGGAGCAGAAACGTACACAGGAGAAGAAACATAGGGGAAAACCCTTTAAGTCACGTATCCTCGCCTCACGCTGACGTGACTCTGGCCGTTGACGGGGCGGGTAACAGGCGGTCCAAAATTGCTTGCTCGCCCTTAAACCACAAACGGCTGCCATAAAGCAGAGCGCTGCATTGCAATGTAATCCAATCTCGCTTCTTGAGCGGTGAACGGAACTCCTGGCGGTAGCGCAGCCAATGCTCGGTCACGTGGCGCGCAATGGTGAGTCCGAAGCCCACGCCCGTGGCGGATCCTCCGATGTCGCCTAGAATTCCGTCCAGCGTAAACATCACTTTCGATAACATGATCAGCGGTCCGGGAAATTTGACGCCTTTCATGGCGAGGCGTTCGAGGAGCAGCATGGCATCGACGCCACTGGACAGACGCCTTACCGGAAGATCGTCGATAAAATGCTTTACGAATTCCGCTACCATCCGGCCCTTCGGGGAAGCGGTTCGGATGTGCTGCTGCGTGAGCGCTAAGACTTCGTTGCCGGCGCCCACCGGGTCGCGCAAGGTCACCATCAGAATCAGGAGCGCGAGATGACGGCGCTGCTCGCGGCTCAGGCGTTCGCGCAGCGCCCAGTCGATGATGGTCAGTTCGCCGGTGCGGTTGTTGTAGAGCAGGTTGCCGGCGTGAGGATCGCCGTGAAAAATGGCGTCCTCCTGCGCCGCCAACAGAGGCACCGCGATCAGCGCTTCGATCAATTGTTCAGCAACTTTTCTGCGCCGTGCCGCGGGCAGGCGCGCTGCCGCATTCGTTACTTTGATGCCGCGCTCCTCAGTCAACGCCGTGATTCGCGATGTACACAGCGGCCGAATCAGCCGCGGTACGCGAATGCCTTTGGTCAAAAAAGACCGATACAGATTCCATGCTTCGACTAACGTCTTCTGCTCACGGGCAAAGTTGACTTCATGGCGCAGCAGGCGCTGGACTTTCTTAAAGGTATCGGGGAGCAGGTTCCGGGGAAACCCATAATTGTGGTGCTGATCGCTGAAGTATTGCGCCAGTCCCTGCAGGTAGTCCATGTCCTCCGCAAAATACTCGGGGATGTGCGGTTTCAGAACTTTGAAAACGCCGCGTTCGCGCTTTCCGCTCTCCGGATCACGCCAGTTGAAGCACACCACTGCACTGACGCTGGCCTCCGAGAGTATGGACGACGCAATCTTCACATCGTACTTTTCGACGCGCGATCCCAACTCTTTTCGGATGATCGCTACGACATCTTCCGGCCGCACATCGCGAATTCCATTTTCCAGCCGGGCCAGCGCATTTCGCAGCGCGGGACGCAGATGCTGGTTGCGAGCAATGACTTGTCCGAGTTTCTGGAGGCCGGGAACCTTTGCGATCAAGCGCAGCAGACGTTCTTCCACGGTCGTTTTCGGCGGGAGTTCGAGTTGTTCCAGAAGCTTGGGGGCGAGACGCGCGGGCGAAAGATGGGCCACCACGTACATCATGGCGTCGCGCACCGGGGGACGCCAGTTCTCATAGGCTTTCGGAACTAATCTGGCCACCGGAACGATTGAGTCGACAATCCATCGCGCCATCGCATCCCGCATGGCTTCGCCAGCCGGGCTTCTCAGGCCGGCTTCAATGGCGCGAATCTTGTCCGCAGCCGTGGCGTTTTGGGGAACGAAGTTGGCAAGAGCAGCGCGGAAAGTCGCCGATTCAACGATGTTAGAAGAGACTTCCGACGAAGCCGGCATAGAGGGAACCTGGCCCTCTATACGATAGTCCAAGGCTCACGATCGCTTCTGTGATTGCGGTCACGGGATCATGGGTGGTGGTTCAGTTTGGAAAAAACACAGTTCCCCAGCGGCTAAAGCCGATGGTGAAGATACAACAGTTATCGCAGCGGTAAGCCGCTGCGCCACCCAAAGGCAAAATCAAATTCAAAAGCCCTAGCTGGAGGCCACCGTGGAATCCCACCCTTGCGCAGAAAACGCGCAAGGATGGGGCACCCACGGCTAAAAAAGCAAATCAAAACCTGAGTTTTTCAGCAGGCTGTGAAGGCGTGCCCTTTCAACGCAGATTCAAACTGCACCACTACCGGATCATGAGACAGCTTTGGACGGCGTCCTGACGAGTTCCCAACACTGGCGGGCAATCATCCAGTCTTCTTGCGCATGAATTACCAGCACGCGGACGGCCGCATCCGGAGCGGAGATATCTGTATCCTTGGCCAAAGGCGATTGTGCGTTTTTTGCCGGGTCGAGTTGCATGCCCAAAAACGCCAATTGGTCGCAGACCGCAGCGCGAACTTCGGCTGAGTTTTCGCCGACCCCCGCGGTGAATACGAGAGCATCGATGCCACCGAGCACGGCCGCCATGGCGCCGATGCCCGAGCGCAGGCGATGGACATACATATCGAACGCCAGGCTTGCCCGTTCATTCCGGCTTTTGCGCGCGTCAAGCACCTCTCGCATATCGCTGGAGATTCCCGAGATCCCGAGGAGTCCCGACTTTTTGTTGAGCACGTCGTCCAGTGCCTCATCGTAGAAGTGCCTCTGCCGCATCAGGTAGGTGAGGACTCCCGGGTCGACCGAGCCCGAGCGCGTGCCCATCATGAGGCCTTCGAGCGGGGTAAAGCCCATGGTCGTGTCGATGCTTTTCCCTTCGCGAATCGCAGCGAGCGAGCAGCCATTACCCAAATGGCAAGTCACCAGACGCTTCGGTTGGCTACCCAAAAGCTTCTGAGCCCGTTCTGCGCAATATTGATGATTGATGCCGTGAAATCCGTAGCGGCGAATTCC
>JBEKLO010000046.1:0-73345 GCA_050010155.1 Terriglobales bacterium | reverse complement strand
GCAGTCAGTCCCCACCGCCGCCGACGCCGACGCGCTCGCCTTGCCGCCTGCCGAAGCCGCGCGGAGTGCACTGCGCACACAGCAGCTCATCGCCTGCGAGTCGGGTGTTGCTCAAACCGTCGATCCGCTTGGCGGCAGCTACTTCGTCGAAAAACAAACTCTCGACATGGAAAACGGCGCGTTCGATTACTTCGGGAAACTCGATCAGATGGGTGGCATGGTCAAAGCCATCGAGCGCGGATATCCGCAAAAAGAAATTGCCGAAGCCAGCTACCAGTACCAGCGCGCCGTAGAGGCGAACGAAAAGATCACGGTGGGCGTGAATGATTTCGTGATCGAGGAAGATTCGCCGCACATTCTCTACATCGGCGAATCGGTAGCCCGTGCGCAGGAGAAAAAACTAAAAGCCTTGCGCGCCCGCCGCTCGAACGACGAAGTCCGCCGCTGTCTCGATGCTTTGAAACAGGCCGCCGCTAAAGCTCCCAACGCCGGCTCGAACGGCAATATTTCTGACGCGAATACAATGCCCTACATCGTCGACGCCGTCCGCGCCTACGCCACCGTCGGGGAAATCTGCGAGGCTCTAAAAGAGGTCTACGGAATCTACACTGAAGTGAGCGTCACCTGACGTGTGTTCGCCGTCGCAAATTACTTCATGCGGTTGCGATAGAGGCTTCCATCGACTTGTCCGACCATGGCGTCGATGTCGAGCGGCACTTGCAAGAAGGCAGCGATTTCTTCGGCGACCGCTTTGGGTTCGCGCAGCACGCGATGATAATGCACGCGGCAGACCTGCATGTTCGCTTTCCCCGCCAGCCACTTATTCACTTCGACCAGGTGTCGTTGAAAATGCTCTTCGATCGCGGAGTTGTCGCCGATCGTATCCGCGTTCCCGCGGCGCCGCAGCATTTCGTCCTGCGACTTCAACACCTCGGGCAGCGGACGCTGCATGAAAACGATGCGGTACTCGTGGCCCGCGGGTAGCGACAAAATCAGCTGCGAGATGATCTTCACAACCTTACCTTCCGCTTCGGCAATCAGGCTCGGGTCTTTCGGAAGTTGCTTGATGCGTTCCCACTCCAGGTAGCCCTTGGGGTTGTCAGTGTCAGCCTTGCGTTCGCCGTCGGAGAGGACGGCCATCCCGCCCGCATCGAGCATTTGCATCATCAGCGATGTGCCCGACCGCGGCAGTCCCGAAACAATGGTGATCATCAGTGCCTTTCAACAAACGAAAAATAAAAATAACGGACGCGAAATCCCTGCTCTCGCAGATTTGGATTCCGCAGCTGAAATCATAGTGCAACCCGGCCATCGGGCAAAGACGATAGAAGAGCCCACGGCACGAAGACGAAAAAACGCGAACCTGCAAAACAAGAAGGCCACAACGAAAAGGCCGCCGCCATTGCGTCCCGACGGGGGTTCTGATAAGGTGCCGTCATCTCAGAGGAGGCTCCTGTGGCCTTTTGTCCAACCTGTGGAACGCAGATCGCGGATGGAGCGGTCTGCCCGAAGTGCGCTGGCTCAACCGTACACGTTGGAAGCGCGGGCACGTCCGCAGCCGCTGGACTCACCGACAACGTAGCCGGAGCGCTAGCCTACGTGACTATCGTTCCCGCGATTGTGTTCTTGGTGCTGGAGCCTTACAACAAGAGACGTTTTATACGCTTCCATTCCTTTCAATGCATCTTCTTTGCGATCGCCTGGACCGTGCTCTGGATCGGCCTGTCGTTCATTGCCCACATTCCGTTTCTAGGGTGGGCGACGGTGCTGCTATGGCCGCTGTTCAGCCTCGCCGGATTTGTGATCTGGCTGATTCTGGTGCTCAAGGCTTATCAAGGACAGATGTTCAAACTGCCCATGATCGGCGACATGGCCGAACAACAGGCTGGCGCATAAACGGTTCCGCTTATCGTCCCCGGCGAACGAGACGAAGCTCTCTTTCGATGGCGTTTTTCTTCGTGTACCTTCGTGCCCTTGGTGGTGAACGTTTTTGGCCAAATTAGCCCCAATCCATCCCCGAAATCGTTTCTCCCTTTGCTGCTAATCGAGTAAGCTAACAAGTGCTGTGTTTACTGGTTTTGAATCCACGAGTCTTCATTCCACGATGTCGGGATTCCGTCGCCATCGCGCGGTAGCAGTGTCGGTGGCGGTGCATCTGGGCCTGTTGGCTGCAATCGTCTTCCATAATCCCAAGGTGTTCGATTTAAGCACTGCATCGCTTGCCTTCGGAGACGGCGCTCACTCCTACCAACTCATTTACTTTCCACCCAGCGCGAATGAAGACAAGCCCGATGCCGCCAAGCTGCTGTTCCCGAAGCAAAGCACGCCGCGGCCACGTCCGACACCCAAGCCGCAGAAGCCTGCTCCAGAGCCGCAACCCCTCGTCGCCGATGCCGAGGCGGGCGACCACAATTCGCATGCCGGATCCCCGCTCGGCACCATGATTGACGGCCCAATTACCGGCCATGAAGTGCATGTTGCGTATCCCGTCGTGTATCCAAATCCTCCCGTCGACCGTGCCGAACTTCCGCGCGACCTGATAGGAGATGTTGTCATCGAGGTGACCATCGACTCCCAGGGCAACGTCGTAGAGACGAAAATCGTGCAGGCGATCGGCCACGGCATCGACGAAAAGATCGAGGCCACGCTCCGCCGCTGGCACTACCAGCCGGCCACGCTCGATGGCACGCCAGTCGCCTCCAAGCACGACGTGCACTTCCATTTCCCATCTTGAGGGATCGGGTCATCTGGCGATCGGGTCATCTTTGAAAACAACTGGCCTTTTAGATGGCCTGATCGCCCGATTTCTTTCTGATTCGCTATTTGTTCGCCTGTGTGCTAGACTTTCTCCCGGTCTGGCTAGGAGCGAGCTACGATGCCCAAAGCTAAGCATCATCTGGCGATTGCCCACCTGAAGAAATCCGACTCCGTACTGGCCGCGATCATCGAGCGCATCGGGCCATGCCGCTTGGAATTTGGCGAGCCCACGTTTCACTCCCTGGCCGAGTCGATCCTCTATCAGCAGTTAAACGGCAAAGCCGCTGCGACCATCTTCGATCGCTTCACCGCGCTGGCCGGAGATCCGCTGACGCCGCAAGGCATTCTCAAACTGACCGATGCCGAAATGCGCGGCGTGGGGCTGTCTCGTCAGAAGACTTCGTATCTGCGTGATCTTGCCGAGAAGACCGCAACTGGACTGCTGGAGTTCGAGCGCATGCCGGAAATGTCAGAAGAAGAAGTGATCGCGCATCTCACTCAGGTCAAAGGAGTTGGGGTCTGGACGGCGCATATGTTCCTGATGTTCACGTTGCGGCATCCGGATATTCTGCCGGTCGGCGATTACGGCGTGCAGGCGGCCATCAAGAAACACTACAAGAAACGCAAGTGGCCGAAGCCCGCCGTGATGATAAAGATCGCGAAACCGTGGGCTCCGTATCGCTCGATTGCGTGCTGGTATCTGTGGAGAAGTCTGGATATCAAGACGGTCGAAAAATAGGAGGCTGGCCTGCCGCGGACCTTCGCTTCGAGACGGGGGCGGCCTGTGTCGTGGTAGCGCAAAGGTCGGCCAACCCTTCTGTGTCTCTGCAAGGAGGATAGCCAGAAGGACGGAACACCCCAGGGAGTTGAGGTGTGGGAAAGGGTGATCCGGCCCCAATCATTCTCGTTCCTGAGAGCGAACAAAACGCGAAGCGCCCAGGGGCGAACAACGGACGAACAAGATATTTTTCTCCATACTGATGTGTACATACACCCGTGCAGGGCCAACAAACGAAATGGGTTCGGGGATTTTTGGAAGGTAAATCGGATTTGACGGGCATGATATCCTCAATGCCCCGGTTCGGATCCTTTGCCATTCTCCCCGCACTGTCCGCTGGTGATGAAAGTTTGACTTGGTCGGCAGTTGGGAGAAAGCCGTCAGCCGTCAGCCATCAGCCATCAGCCGTCAGGTAGTGCAACTTGGAGTCGGCGTTTTGGCGGGTCCCTTCGCGGAAAGCGCGGGAAGTGACGCTCCTGACGTGCCCTACTGAGTACAGTGGGGGCCAGGCGCTGGGCTAGTCCTCTCAGTTTCAGAGTTGACCTGGTCGGCAGTTGGGAGAAAGCCGTCAGCCGTCAGCCATCAGCCGTCAGGTAGTGCAACTTGGAGTCGGCGTTTTGGCGGGTCACGGCGAAGAGCGGCTCATTGCCTCCTGGGGCCAGATCCCGCGAGCGTCCCCACTTTCCTCACCCCGGCCTTTTTGGAAATTCGGGGCCGAGGCAATTCGGGGCAGGACCTCAAGACTAAATACCGGTTGAGCGGCCCGACAACATCAGCGTTTCTGCGCGTCAACATATGATCGCAAAACCGCGTTCATGCGCGTGAGATGGCCTTCGCCTTGTCTCTTGAACCACTCGAACACGTCGCTGTCAACGCGCAGATGCACGGAGGTCTTGCCGCTCGGCATCACGACCCGGGCGTGCTTCCAGAAATCTTCGCTGACAGCCGGAGCTTCCGGTGCGTTGGCGCGTGTCTTACTCGCGCCGCGGGCGGCTCTTGTTTTGATCGTGCTAAGTGAATATCTGACGGTAGTATTTTTCTGCGTCATAACGGTTTGCTTTCCTCGCGCTGATGATGCGAATGACGTTTTCGCCACGCCAGGTGTAGACGACTTGCAGCACCGTCTCACCCGACAACCCAAATGCGATAGTTCTCATCTCGCCGTAGTCCGCGCGATCGTCGATGGCCTCAAGCGTTGGGTTTTCGAAGATCAAGGCAGCATCCAGAAAATCAATTCCGTGTTTTTTGATGTTGGCCGCGTTCTTCTCTTCGTCCCATTCAAAGCTCAATTCAGCCATGACGTCTCAGGCATAATACACACATGTGTACACATTATCAAGATCACGATAACCAGATTTCGACGTAAAATATTTATTCTTCAATAACATACAAAGGAACAATCGGCACAAAATGACCAGCCGTAAGGCCCTAACCTATTTATTTATAAATACTTTACAGTTAAGTCCTTATTCCTCAGACCTGGGGGAAATGGCACTCTAAGTCTTTTGTTTTCAAAGACCACACCAAGAGGGCCTGTCGCAGGGCGGGCAATAAAAAACCCTCTCGACTGCAGCGAGAGGGTTGCGAACTGGTTGGAGAAATCTTATGCCGCGCGCACGACGTTGCCCGCCTGGAAGCCTTTCGGGCCTTTGAGCAGATCGAACTCGACGGTCTCGCCTTCATTCAGCGAGCGGTAACCGTTCTCCTGGATGGCGGAGAAATGTACGAAGACATCCTCGCCCGTGGAGCGCTGGATGAAGCCGTATCCCTTCGCCCCGTTGAACCACTTCACAGTACCCTTCTCTCTCACAAAGAAACTCCTTTCGCCTCGTCGCTAAGAATGATTCTTCCGTCGCTTGTTTGTTTGCCCTGCACCGTTTGCCCAGCTGTTCCGGAAACAAAATGCCGGATGGAGATAGAGGACACGCGCTACAGGACACCCCCTCGAAACGAAGGTAAGAATTTTTTGCTGGCGTCTCCGTGCTCTTGCGGCAGCGCACCAACAGAAACGGCTCCCTTGCATTCCGTCGGACGGTTACCCGCGACGAAATGCTGTGGAGCCGCGAAAACTAGGGCGCGATGTCGCACAACAGGCACAGAAACGTCAGTCTTGCGTAATCGTCCAACCGTGTCCGGTTGGCGAAGCACCAGATCATAGCAGGAAGATTTCAGTTGGCAAGAGAGAAGTTGTTCAAACGAAAGAAATGGCATGACTCGAGCTCATGCGGATGCCTGGAACCTGAAAACCGCGGGGCAGCAGGCTTGGTACCTAGGTTCGACGGAAAGCTGTAAGTATTTGATAATATTTGAGAAACCAGTGTCTTCACTCACTCCCATCGAACTTGACGACAAGCAGGGCGCGGCTGAGCTTCGGGCGTCTCCGGCCGAAGGGCTTATGCGCTCTACCGCACGTTACATGCTGCGCACAGAGGTTCACACCTTTGCTTTCTCGGTTGCGGCCAATTCCATTCTTTCTTTTTTTCCGTTCCTGCTCTTGCTGATGACGCTGATCCGGTATGTCTTTCATTCGAAGGTCATGTACAGCGTCCTCGAAAATCTGCTGCGCGACTATCTGCCGACCGGGCAGGAATTCGTGATCCGAAACCTGAATGCGCTGGTGGGTGCGCACCATCGGGCACAAGTGTTCTCACTGGCCATGCTGCTGATTACTTCTACGGGAATCTTTCTGCCGCTTGAAGTTGCGCTGAACCGGGTTTGGGGATTTCGTAACAACCGCTCGTACCTGGGAAATCAGCTGATTTCGCTTGGACTTGTCTTTGCCTGCGGAACGCTCGCGCTGCTCTCGGTAGGATTAACCGCGGGAAACGTTGCCGTGGTAAAGAGCGCGATGCACGGCTACAGCTCGTGGTACATCGATCTGGTGGACTTTGTGACCATGAAGATCTTTGCGATCACGGCCAGCATCGGAATCTTTTTTCTGGTTTACTGGCTGTTGCCGAACGGCAAGGTTTCGGCGAGGGGAGTGCTGCCGACGGCGGTGATCATGGGACTGCTCTCGGAGGCACTGAAGTACGTTTATATCTTCGCCCTGCCGCGGCTGAATTTCGCGGAAGTGTATGGGCCGTTCGCGATCTCAGTTAGCCTGATGTTCTGGTCGTTCCTGTCGGGAATGCTGCTGCTGACGGGAGCGCACCTTTCGGCTCGACGGATACTGCGGAATTTGTGATGGGTGATTGGTAATTTGTAATTTTTTCCGGCGAGATTTCGCTTCTTCCATTGCACATTCTAGGGTTTCCATCTTGTCGCCGACTTTGGAAAGCTCTTCTCGATGAATCCAAACACCGTCTTCGGACGCACGATGAAGATCGGCTCCCCCATGCCTCGCGGATCCATCTTGTATTTCTTCTTGTAGGCGCTTGCGACTCGCTCCAGCGCTGTGGCATCTTCAAGTTGAGTTGCCGAGCCCTCCACGATCACAGCTTCTTCGCCGTCATCATTCGTGACCGTGCAGGCGGGATTGACGGCCAGGTTTTGACCTTTGCGAGACTTGCGTCCGGTTGAGAAATAGAACGCGTCGTCGACCCAGACTCCCCACACTGGCATCACATGCGGACGATTTTGCGACGCGTGAATCGTGGCTAGCCAGAACGTCCGGCAGCGGTTCATCTTTTGGGCAACCCAAGCCCATGGGAGCAAACCTTTGCCCTTGTCAGCTCCGACAATGCCATAACCCGGGGCGAAGGGACGGTCTGACTGAGGCTGTGTTTGCGCAGTCTTCGTCTTGACGGGACGGGGTGACGATTGCCGTAACGATCGCTTGGCCATAAGGCTTCGAGCCTCCGAATGAAATCATAACCAAACAGAGAGGAGCAGATCTATGCGGGCGGCATCCAGCATTTCTTCCGTAGTGGGTCAATTCGCAAAACCGTTAACCACAAAGGTCACGAAGGTACACGAAGGAAAGGCGTGAGACGAACTACTTCTTTAACTCCTGCACTGCGCGGTATGCCTGATCGATGGCGCAGTCGGTGTAGGCGTAGGCATCTGCATCCGAGTTTGCGATTGCGAGGCGGCCGAACGGTTTGCGCGCTACCTGGCACGGAGTCTCGGTGCCTTCGAGCCAGAACTGGTCGAAGAGCGAATTGTATTCATAGGCGTAACCGTGGGGCCAGCGGTTGACTGTGATCTCCAGGATGTCGCGCGCCGGGTCGAATCCGCCCGGGCCGAGCATCCGTGACAGTTGCTCGCGGATGTTGCGCTCGTAGGTTTCGAATGTCGTGGTATAGAGCTGGATACGCCCGAGTTTATGCTGCTCGCGCGCCGGGCGCCCGGGTTTGCAGGCCGCCTTCATCATGTGGACTACGATCGGCTCGTCAGGCTTCTTCGTGCATTCATAGCCGCCGATGCTCACGGGGATATCCAGGTTCACATTGGTGTGGTACATGCCAGGCGCGTAAACCCCACTCACTCCGAGCTTTTGGAACGCGCTCCAGTTGCGGACGAGAACGTTGTTGTAGAGCAGCGGGACTTTTTGCGCCGAGGCCAACGCTTGTTTCTGCGCCACCGGCAATTCTTGCGCGATGTACGGAATTACCACGTGCCAGCACGCCAGAATGCAATTGGCGGCGCGCACTGTCTTGAGCTTGTTTTCCGTAAAGTACGCGACCTCGACTTCTTTTGCAGAGGCCGGATCGCCGCGGTGGTTGACCTTGACCGCCGTGCTGTTCAGACGGATGCGAATGGTGGAAGACGGATCGTCGAGCTTCGCATAATCGGCCTTCGCCAGCACCACGTCGGTGGCGGATTTGCCCGGAATCGCGGCCGGGATCAGCTTGCGCACCAGCAAGCGCGCGATCGAAGCGTTGCCGTCGGGAAAGTGGAAGAAATATTTTTCCGCTTCGTCGTTGCGAATGCAATCGCGGTTCATTCCCTTGCCCGGTGCGGGATCGAGTTTCAGGCCGCTGAATCCAGGTAAGCCCAGGCCCCAGGCGTCTTGCGCGGCTACTGCGTCAATACCCACGCCGAACAAACCGTGAGGAAAGGCCTGCAACAACTTCACGATTTCGTCGCTCACGTTGACGGTATCGGTCAGGTACTTCGCGTAGCTCATGCGCGCGAGGCGCGCCTTCTTTTCGGCGGAGCTGAGGCCGGGGAAATAATCTTTTTCGTCGGTCAGGAGACGCTGAAAATCCTGCTTGGATTTCTCCGTTAGAGGAGCGTCTTTCAAGAACTCGCGCAAGGCCGCTTCGCTGGCGTCGTCGCTGAGGCCGCTCTCATCCCCTCCGCTATGCGCAGCGTTGATCACTAGTTTGTCGGCGCCGAATGTTTCCTTATCGAAAAAGATGTGCGGCTTCATGCCGAGCGAACGGTAGAGATCTTTGCTGACATACTTGGGATAGGAAGGCACATCAATGCCGAGTTCCTCGATCAGAGCCTTCGAGACTGGACTATAGGGTGCGGGGCTTTCGATGGAATAGGTTCCGCCGAATCCCAAGATTGTGCGACTGGAGGCTGAAAACTCGTTGCGCTTGGCATGTCCGCCGAAGTCGTCGTGGTTCTCGAGGATCAGGACGCGGGCCTTGTCTCCCGCGGCTTTGCGAAAATAATGCGCGGCCGCGAGTCCGCTAATGCCTCCGCCGACGATGACCAGATCGTAGGATTCGCCTGTATCGACGGGCTTGGGCGCATCGTTCCAGAAAGCGCGATCGCGGACTTTGTGCATGGTTTCGAACGAGCCGGCGTGATCGCCGCGCAGGCCGGTCTTGGCGGGAGGATAGTAGTGCGGGGCATTCTGGGCTTCGGATTGGAGATCGACGGCTGCGGCGGCCCACATTTCCGGAGGGACGACGCCGTGAACGGTGGCTGCTCCGACTGTTAATGCGACTCCATTCAGAAAATCGCGGCGTGTAATCTTCGCACCCATGCCGAGTGCGCGATCACGTTCTCTGTTTGCAGATGACCCAGATTCGTTGGACACAAAGCCCTCTGGCGAGGGAGTGTATCACTCTTTGTTGGTCCCTCTCTGTGACGCAGCTCCGTGGCAACTCATGCAAACCCAGCCCCCAACCACGAAGGACACGAAGTGCCACGAAGGGTTTTGGCCGCCGACTTTTTCTTGGCGTGCTCCGTGTCGTTGCGGGGCTTCGCGGTTGCTTCAGCGCAAGCTGGCGGTCTCGAGTCTTGACTGGACCATGGTTTCGAGCACCTCGCTCCAGAACGAAGTATTCGAATCGACTGCGGCCACCCCGATCTGGCCGGCGGCTGGCGTGTCTTCTTCGCCTACCCAGGCGACACGAAACTGTTCTTTATGTTGCAAGCGCGCGAGAGAAACTGTGTCACCGGGCTTGAGCAGTCCGTGGATTCCGTCCAATAACGCGCCCCGGCGACTGATATTGACTGTCATCACTCTCTGATCCAAGGGACGGCCACCGGTGTCCGTCCCCGTGAGTAGTACCGGCAACGCGAGATCGATGCGCGGGTCGCGGCGCTTGCCGAGGCGTTGCGCGCGCAAGTCGTTTAGAAATTGGTCGGCGGTCAGCGAAGGGCCCTCGCGGATTAACTGCAGGAGCGGGTCGGACAGTTCGTCGCTTTCGGTTGCGGCGGATGCGGGGTTCACGGCCGGTTGCGGGTCGGTGGCCCGGGTTTGTTTTTTTTCTTCTTTCCGCCCCACAAAGATTTTGGGGACATCGCGATTGCTTTTCAGGCGGCCAATCAGGTCTTCTACACGGGCGCGCTGCTCTTCCCTTGGTGTTCCCGTGAACTCGACTCCCATTCCTGTCTGTGGATGCGAAACACGGACGATCCCCTCCAGCAGGCACTCTGTTTCCGCTGTCCGAACACTGAGCAGGACGGGAGTCTCGGCGGGGAATGGCTCGGAGGTGTCGAGGTAGCAGGCTCCCGCACTGATGTCGGCCAGGCGCCAGCGGCGCAATCGAGCTGCCTTTGCCGCCGGAGTCGCCTCTTGCTCTGAAGGTTGGGGCGCGGCGGGCGGCGGGCCCTCGTCGATTTTCCAATCCGTGGGGGCATAATCGATTCCCCAGAAGTTGCCGGGAACGTCGAGTTCGAGCCCGACCAGCCAGGTTTCGGGCTCGCCGCCGAGGGGCACGACCTCGGCGACGCGAGCTGTGGTGTGACGTTTTGCCGAAACAATCTCGAGTCGCACCTGAATACCGAGCGCAATGGCGCTGGGAGCGATCAACCCACATCCGTGGGCATTCACCAGTGTGGTGTTGCACTGCTCAGAAAAGGGGATGGAGGCACTGAGGCTGGTCACCCGAACTGGGACTTCCAGCGGCAGCCGCGTGCTGCGCCGAATGGCACTCTGGGTTTTTTCCGACGGGCCCATAAATTAGAAAACGGTCAGTTTTTCGGCCTGAAAACGTCGAATTGGAAAGCAATCACGGTAATGAGGGAAATGACTGTCCACAGGATATGCTAAATCACCAGCAAGCTGCAGGCACGGAATTTCAGCGAGCCGTTTCCCAGTTCGACACGGGCAGGGGGCGCATGTGCCGCCGGGACGAGTCGGAGACTGCGGAAAAAATAGTTCCCGAGCGGAAAAGCGTTACCTCAGCGGCTCAAGAGCTTGCGGAAAACTCGGCTGCGTTGCTCGGTCCCTAAAGGGGCATCTCAGTTTTAAGAACTTATGGCATCGCTAAAGCGATGCCCTGATACGAAACCTTTGCAATATCGAGTTTTTCCCCAGCTTGCTAGGGGGCGATACGGTACTCGCTCTTAACCAGACCGCTGGGATACTGCTGCGTGGCCACATGCTGGAGTTGCACGTCGCGCGGCAGGGCGCCGAAGAGAGGAATTCCTTCTCCAATCAGCACGGGCACGCGGGTGATGATGAGACGTTGAACCAGGCCGGCGCGCAGGAATTCTTGAATCGTAATTCCTCCGTCAACGTATAGGTGATGGGCGCCGCTGGCGGCGAGTTTGGCAACGATCTCTGCTGGAGGGCCGGCCATCTGTTCTACCACGCCGTTTTGAACGGCGGAGAGGTCGAGGGGGCGACTACTCAGGATCACTACCCGTTTGTTACCGTATGGCCAATCCGGAAAGGCCAGCACGGTTTCGAAAGTCTTGCGACCGATGACGAGCGTGTCGACGCTGGCGATGAATTCGTCATAGCCGTGGGGCTCGCCGCCGCCGGCTGGGAGGAAATCGAACTCGCCATTCGGCCGCGCGATGTAGCCGTCGAGGCTGGTTCCGATAAATACAGACACCATCATCGCAGACTCCACCGCCGCGGCCGAGTGGCCTTGGATTAGACGAACCGAGCTAGAGCCGACCGCTTACCGTGCGGTTCACTTACCCGCGTAGGTACGAGCGGAACCGATACCGGCGCACAAATCCCATCCGACCATGCACTGCGGAGCGCCCTGGGTGATGTCGTTGAAATCGTTCGCGTACTCGGTTGGATTCGCTAACTCGTTGTACATCATGGTCAGCTCGTCGCTGGTCGACTGCTGCAAGCTGCCAGCGGCGTTCACGATGCCGGCAAAGGTTGGCGAGGCCCAACTTGTGCCTCCTACGGCACCCCAACCACCTTCGAGGTAGATGACGGCGCAGCAGAAATCAGAGGCGACGTCGGGATATCCGCGCTGCTTGCCGACGATACCCTCGATGCCGTCCTGATAGGCCGGACGCTTCTCGTACGGACTGAGGTCGCCGCCACCGCCGCCGTACACTTCGCTCTCAAAATCTCCGGTTTGCGAATTGCGGTTGAAGTAGGTGCCTCCAACCGATACCACGTTGGGAGATGACCCGGGGTAGATGCTGACGCCGATGCCAGAATCGCCCGAAGCGGCAAAGAAGACAACGCCTGTCTGGGTGAAGTACTTATCCCAGTTTTTCTCTTTCTTAGCTTCCGCGTCGCCCCAGCTCATGCTGACGACACCGCCGCCGTTCTCAGCCACTAGCTTGGCTCCGAGCGTAACGGCGTCCCAGAACGGGTCGGTCGCGCAACTGCCGGAGTTGCAGAGCTCCGACTCAACCAGGAAAAGTTTGGCCTTTGGCGCCATGGAATGAGCCCACTCGATGTCCAAAGACTCCTCGACCAGCCAGTCCGAATAGGAGGGCGGCTTGTGCTTGCCGGGCCAGGTGACGGTAAAATCAGCGGCGGGTATGCCAAATTGAGCGTCGAAAGCGGCGAGATCGGAAGCCGCGGTTGGATAGTCGCCAGCGTCAATAATGGCAATCGCTCCAACGCCGCCGGTCGGAACATTCGTGCTGGTCGGAATGGGACAACCGGTTGGTCCCGATACCAACTGGTAAACGCAGGCTAGCGATGCGGGTGTCTCATTTCCCGGGGGTGGCTGCGGGACAAACTTGTCCGAATCGACAAAGAAATAATTGGTGTGAGGGCGGCCGGGCTGCGGGACGCTGGATGCCGGAATGATAATTTTGTGTCCGTTCCAAACGGACTCGGTTCGTTGAGCGAAAGCGGAAGCGGCGAGACCGAGAAAGAGGGCACTCCCGGCGAGCATAGAGATTACGGCGGAACGTTTCATTGACTGACTCCTGTAAGCGATCGGCTTTACGCCGTCGGTAATGATGACTGGTGTATTGGGGAAATGCAAGCCTGAAACCAGTGTAATGACGCGGCTTTGCGCAAACCTTTGCACTGTTGTTCGCTGGGCTGGGCGGACGGAACGCATCCGCCGCAGGAAGTGACTGCTGATCGAAACACGACTCCAGCCAGGAGCGAATCGCTAAGAGCGGGCCGCCGACTTCTTCCTAGAACTTGGGCAGCAGGAAGCCGGTGTGGCGGCAATGCTCTTGAAAGGCGTCTCCGAATTGCGCGGAGAGCATGGATTCTTCCTTTCTCGCTTTAATCCAGTAACCAAGAATGATCAGGACAACTCCGACAAGGCATCGCCAGCGGTCGATCGCCAACGCTCCGCCGATGGCAGCGAGATCGATTCCGGAATAAATCGGATGGCGGAAATATGCGTAGGGGCCGGTGCGGATGAGCTCGTGGTCCTCTTTGAGAGTGACGCGGGCACTCCAATATTGTCCGAGGTGCCAGCGCGCCCATAGAGCGATGGCGATGCCGATCCAGGTGAGGGCGACGGCCGCAACCGCCAGGGCGTCGGTCCGGGGGAAAATATGATGACCAAGCCAGCCGATGGTTACTTCGCCGGAGTCGCTGTCGCTTTTACTAAAGAGCAGGACAAAGCCAACGATTTCCAGAAAGAGGACACCGTAACGTGATACGAAAGATTCGCGGCTGACGGTGCGACGAGTCTTTAGCGCGCCAGCCGCCCAGTAGAGCACGAAGACGATCCACGGGCCTTCGATGAGATAACGCGAAATCATGCTTCTAGCGCCGTTGATGCTTACGATACGCATGGTATCAGGCGAAGTCGAACCTTGGGACGGGAGGGGTGCAGTGGCGATCCTCAAGAAACGCCAGACGCGATTGGCTAGGCAGTGGCGGGGCGCACGGTTCTTCGATAGCGCCATAGGACCAACGCCAAGCCGGAACCGAGCAACAACAGGGTCGAGGGCTCGGGAGATGTTCCGGGCTTACGACGTTTGTGACAGCGCTCGTCCGACATTGTATCGCCGGGCTTGCAGAGTCCGGAAGGAAGCGGGAGGCCGATTGGCACCACGGGGAAAATGAAGCCACCACCCGTGAAATTCTGGGGCGCATTGATGGCACCGACCGGCAAGTCGGGCGGAGGGAGCATAGGCCGGATCGGGAAAGGGGGCGAACCGTCTGCAACCGCTACGGGCTGGTCCATCACGTCTTCTTCAGGCTCTTCTTCGGAAATCTCGGGCTTGGCCGTATCGGAAATCTGGTTGCCGCAGCGCGCACGCGCCGTAATGTTGCCGTCGGTCAGCAACAACTCCCCGGGAACGAGGCGGATCTTTTTGCGGGTCCAGAAGACGGTGTCGCGAATGCGATAGGACAGATACACTTCGCGGGCTTCGGCGTTGCGAATCAGGCGGGCATTTTGAAAGTCGAAGTGCGAGAAATGGCGGCGAACTACGTTGTCATGCGCCGCGGCATTCCGGAGATCGTCGGGATCTTTCACGCCTCCGGGCACGACGGAATAGGGATAAACGCCGGGAATTCGCGCGAGAAATTTTGTGCGCTTGCCAGATTGCGCGGCCATCGCGAGATTCCTGTGGACGTTCCCGCGGAACCACAAAGAGTCGGGCAAAACCTGAGAATCACGCCATGAGGGCGAGGAGAAATAGCTTGCCACATTCTGCCAGCAAGCGCCGGCCACGAGCGTCCCAAAAACCACAGCGAGGAGAATTCGTCGCATTCGGAGGCGACGCCGATACCAACTCCGCCGTCTCCGCGTGCGCTTTCCGATGGATACGTCGTTCGAAACAGGATCGTCCACAACAGCACTCCTACCCACAACCGGGGCACGGAACGAAAGAGACCTCGTTGATTCTTGAGCCTTCCTCCATCCAGAAAACATGGCATGGATTCGGGCAAAAAAATCAGAACAGGAAACGCCTCATCTTAACAGAGTTGCGCAACGAACTTCAGTCAAAAGTGACACGCCAAGCAGCAAAATTTCACAATTAAGAAAATACTTTGCATAGCGCCAGGCGCCCGAACTCATCGGAAGTTCTGCGCTTGGGTAATCCTCCCACAAGACGCGACGTTGTCAATGGCCCGTTAGCGGGCAGTTAGCGTCCAAACCGATAGGTGAGGGTGGCGCTGGCATAAGAGGGGATGCGAACTCCTACGGCTTCCTGAACGACCGTGCCCTGCACGGCGAGATTCGGATAAAAATTTTCGGTGGTCTGGCCGGTGTAACCACTGGCTACCAGGAAATTCACCCCGACGGTGAAACGCCCGTTCTTGAAGGGCCGCACCACGGCCCCGCGAAACTCCTTCACCGCGGTTCCGGTACATTCGGCGGTCAAGTCCGGCAAACATCCGATACCTAGTGGTTTGGTACCCACATATTCAAACTCGCCGCGAGCTTCGAGATGCCAGGGAAGTTTCTGTACCGTACCCAGCAGGTCGAAGAGGGTACGCGGGGCTTCTGGAGTCGGCTGTGGGGGGAACGCCGGCGAGTTCCCAACCGCCGGATAGCCGAGGTCGCGGGCGTCGGCTTTGGAAAAAGTTGCCAGCAGCGAACCTTGCCTGAAATTTCGGCGGACGGCGACCGTCAGAAATCGGAGGCGACTCGGGCCCTCATTCAATTGCAATCCAGTGTCGGGGTCAATCTTGCCCAGTTCCGCGCTGCTGGTGACGTGGCCGAGAGTGACTTTGAAATCCGTTCGACGGACCGTCTTGCTGGCCACTAATTGGTAAGAATGCGACGTGGCCACGGGACTGGCGGCGGGCGTGCCTGTGCCGGTTCCTTCTCCTAATCCGATGCGGGGATCTTCTGTAAAGAAGGCTTGACCGAAGCTGAGGGAGATCAGGGGAACGTACCAAGATTCTTTGGGCAGGAAAGAAACGGTAGCCTTGGGCGAGTTCACTCCCACCCACTTCTGAAATGAATTCTGGGAGTGGAGGAGATCGTCGTTATCGACATCGATTTCGTCGCGGCGCCAGCCTAGATAGTAGCGGAAGTAGTGGGCGAGGGTGCCTTGGGCGGCAGCGTAGGGAGTGAGCGAGCTAATGGTGATATTGTTGCCGTCCACCGGGGTGAAGGGGCCGTAGTAGCCGGGATCGCTGGGATTGAAGAAATTATAGTGGTCGAGATCGTCGCGGCGAGGCGCTTCGCGCTCGTAGTCGAAACCTCCCAGCAGAGAGAAATACTCGGCGAGCTTGTTCACATAGTTCACGCTGCCGCCGGCCACGGTGCGAAACTCACTCTGCCGGATCAGGCCTTGGCCGAAATCTGAAAACAGCGAGAGATTGTAGGTGCGGAAAAAACCGGAGAGTTGGAGTTGCTGATTTCCACTGAGTTGCCAGACATCATTCAAGGCCACGAGCGCCGTGTGCGTCTGATCTTTTTGCCGGGGATCGATGGTATCGCCGTAGTTCGGGAACATCTCGTCATACAAATTTTCGGCGAAGATCGGGACCAGTCCGGGTACGTAGGAAAAACCGAAATATCCGATACCAAATAAAGTTAGCCGGTGCTGGCCGACGTGAAAAAGTCGCTCGCCAGTGAATTTGTATTGTTGCCGATGTTCGAGGCGGTCGAGGAATCCATTGCCATAAGAGCCTTCAAAGGCCAGAAACGACGCCGGCGACGGGCTCCATCCCGCTACCAGATCGAGGTCGCGGTAATCGGCGGTGATGGTTACAAATGGATCGAGGTGAGAACGGAGGCCGTAGGTCGCGGCCAGATTGACAGAGTGATTCCCTTCCCTAACATTGAAGGCTCCGCCATCGACTTGAACGCTCTCGAGTATTTCGGGGATAAAGATGTTGGGGTCGGCGTAGCCATTTCCATGCGCGTTGGCCGACAGATTGTTGGGGACGAGGTAGGTACCAACCGCGATGTATTGGGCGATCGGTTCCCCGTGGTCGCCGGCCACGCCCGGAGCGAAATATTGCGGAGCTTTGATTCCGCTGGACGCGGTTTCGATGGGATATCCAGGAATGGACACAGGTGCGCCCGGACGGCCGGGGTTGGCGTCGAGCAGGTCCTGGCGCACGAAAACCTTCATTGCCGGATCGGGAGAGAGGACGTCGAGGTCGTTTACGTCCGCGGTTACGGTTACGCTGTCTACCCGGGAAGAGAGTTCGCTCATGCTGATTTCAACTTCGGGATTGGCGCCGGGACGAAGGTTGATGGAGCGGGTGACGGGACGAAAGCCGTCGGCGGCAACTGTGATATCGGTAGTGCCGGCGAAATCGGATTTGATTTCAAAGCGTCCGTCGGGGCCGGACGTCACTTCTTTCCGAATCTCGGCACCTTGACGCGAAGAGGCGTGGGCGGCAAGCTGAATCGACGCACCTGGCAGAGCATTGCCTTGCGGGTCGGTGATGCGCCCTTTCAGAACAGACTCCTGCGCCAGCAGGGGAATCGACAGGCCCGCGATAATGATAAAGAGGAGAATACGCAGCGGGTTTAGAGTCGTGGCAACAGCCGCAGGGCGTCGCAAATTTTCGTGCCGCGCGCCGGGACGGGACTTCTCGCTGGCGATCCCATTCATAAGGCTGGAGCCGTCTGAATTCCTTTCAATCTATCACACGAATTATAAAATCGTGCTACGCGGTCAAAGAGTGACAGGCGTCACAGACCTCCGTGATTCGTGCAGGATCCGATTATTCTTAGGGTGGCAGCGAATTTCACTTACGGCGCGCCTTCATCTACTCTTTATGCACAAAGGAGCAAACCGTGGCGGATCTGGTAAGAACTGGGCTTTCCCTGGAGCGCGACCTGCTGGAGAAATTCGATGAATCGATTGCCCGGCGGAGCTATCAGAACCGCTCGGAAGCGGTGCGCGATCTGATTCGAGAGCATTTGGTTTCCGAAGAGGGTGACAAGAACAAAGTCATCGCTGCCACCCTGACCCTGGTCTATGACCACCATCGACCCAACCTGAGCGACCGCCTGACGGAGATTCAGCACCAGGCGCACGCTCAGGTTCTGGCCGCCACCCACGTCCACCTGGATCACCACAATTGTTTGGAGGTGGTGATCATGAAGGGACGCAGCGCGGCACTGAGGAAGATTGCCGATCAGATTCTCAGTCTGCGCGGTGTCAAACACGGCAAGTTCGTCATCACGACCACGGGCAAAGATCTGAAATGACCTTGCGAGCGAAAACGACATCGATCTGCGAGGCGCACGGATTTCGCTAGGACAACTTGGGGCTGTCAGTTGGCAGTTCTTCTCGAAGCTGGTAACCGCTTTCGTGGTTCTTCATCATCAATGCTGCGAGATTCAGGATACGCTGGGCGGCGTGCTCGGGCGTCACGCCGCGCGCGTGGATGTTCGAGATGAGGTTGCGGTTGGCATCGGTGTCGGAGGCTTTCGGCCGGTATGCCATGTATGCTGACAGGCTTTCGGCGGTTGCCAGGCCCGGACGCTCGCCGATCAGTAAGATGGCGACTTTGGGTTGCAGGAATTCGCCAATCTCGTTGAGAAGGCCTACGCGGCAGTAGCGAATCACAAATATCTGGCCGACGCTCCAGCCGCGCGTGTTTGCTCCGTCTCGAAGGGGAGGCAATAGCTGGGGAATCTGCTTGGCGACAGCGGTCACCGACAATCCGTCGCCGATCACGATTTGCAAATCGTGCCCCGTGGTGCAGCGTTGCTTCACCTCGGCGTGGGAGGCGGCAGTCAGGTGACGGCCTGAGTCTGGGTGGAGGAGATAATCATCTTTGCTGGTTGCTCGCGAGCAAGCTTCGAACAAATCCCACGTTCGCACGAAGTCGTCGCCGAGGTGGGTGAGGAGGTCCAACTCGGCGCGGACGGCATCGCGGGCGGCGGCGTGGGCCTCGCGCAACTCCAGTTGAGTATTGGTTCGATACGCTGCGCCGCTTCGGCCCGCCAGCAGGCGCGCCGGAGTCTGGGCTCGCACCTTCTTCACGATTTCGGGCAAGTCGTATAGCTGGGCGAGTTGGTTATCTTCCGGAGGCATGGGCTTACAAAGCACCTTCCAGCGACGTCTCCAGACCGCGCATCAGTTGCCGCCGCGCCGAAGAATCGAGAGACGCCGGTTCGGTACCGCGATAAATTCCCATGCCCTGGAGCCACGCTAAAAACTCCGGCGCCGGTCGCAAATGGAACAGGCGCCGCGCGGCCAACGCGTCGTGATAGCTGGTGGATTGGTAATTCAGCATCACGTCGTCGGAACAGGGAACGCCCATGAAGTAATTGCAGCCCGCCGCTGTCAAGAGCAGCAGCAAGTTGTCGGCGGAATTTTGGTCGGCGGCGGCGTGATTGGTATAGCAGACGTCGCAACCCATCGGCAGGCCAAGCAACTTGCCCATGAAATGATCCTCTAGTCCAGCGCGGATGATCTGCCGCTCGTCCGCTAAATACTCAGGACCGATGAAGCCGACGACGCTGTTGACCAGAAAAGGCTGGAAGGCGCGGGCGACACCGTAGGCCCGTGCTTCGAGCGTCAGTTGATCGACTCCGTGATGCGCTTCGGCCGACAAAGCGCTGCCCTGGCCGGTTTCGAAGTACATGACTTGATCTCCCGCCCAGTGAGCTTCGGATTTGCGTTGACGATGATGCTCTAGAACCTGCTGCTGGCCCTCGCGGAGCATGTTCAAGGTGATTCCGAAGCTGCGGTTGGCGGCTTGCGTACCAGCGACCGACTGGAAAAGAAGGTCGATCGGCGCGCCGCGATTTAATGCTGCCAACTGAGTTGTGATGTGCGCCAGGCAACAGGCCTGGGTGGGAATTTTGTACGCATCAACCAAGCGATGCAATGCCATAAGAATCGAGTTGACGGTCGCGACCGAGTCGGTGGCGGGATTCACGCCTATGACCGCATCTCCACAGCCATAGAGCAATCCTTCGAACGCCGCCAGAAGGATACCGCCGACGTCATCCGCGGGGTGATTGGGCTGGAGGCGAATGCCCAACACTCCGGACTCTCCCATTGTGTTGCGGCAGCGCGTGACGTTGCGAATCCTGGCGGCTGCTAACACGAGATCTTTGTTGCTCATCAACTTGGCGACTGCGGCCGCGATTTCAGGAATGATGGCCGTCTGAATCTGCTGTATCTGAGTTGTTGTGGTGCTGTCGTCGAGGAGGAACTCGCGAAACTCGCCTACGGTCATGCTGGCGACGGCGCGAAAAGCCTGTTGGTCGTAGGTTTCGAGGATAAGGCGCGTAACATCGTCTTCGGAAGGATCGTTTTCGGAACGATCAATCAGCGGGCGACGGACAATTTCGCCGAGCGTCAAGTCTGCAAGTTTTCGTTTCGCCGCAACTCGTTCTCGTTCGGATCGCGCGGCAATTCCGGCCAACTGGTCGCCAGACTTTTCCTCATTCGCTTTGGCGAACAGTTCGCGGAGGTCGGAAAAGTCGAAGCGCTCGATCATGCATCATTCCGGACAGGGACACCATGGTATCGAAAAGTCGCGAGCGACGAGCTACCGAGAATGAGCGTTGTCACACGGCGAGATAGCCTCCATCCACTGGAAAGACGGCTCCGGTCACCCATGATGATTCTTCACTCGCCAAATAGACCGCCAAACCGGCAATATCCTCGGGCTGACCAAGCCTGCCGAGAGGATGCGCGGCGGTTCTTGCTCGCCGAACGGCTGCTGGATCGGGAGCGTGGGCAATGACCGCCGCAGTGAGTTCGGTTTCTATAAACGAAGGACAGACTGCGTTCACGCGGATATTTTCATGCCCGTAGTCGATGGCCATGCTCTTGGTCAACAGGACGACCGCGCCTTTGGATGCGGCATAGGCGGCTCGGTTCGGAGCGCCGACCAGCCCGAGCGTGGAAGCCACGTTGATGATCGACCCGCCGCCAGCTTTTCTCATATGAGGCAGCGCGGCCCTCGATAACAGCCAAACGGCACGAACGTTCACGTTGAAAGTTTCATCCCACTGGGCTTCGGTAATCTGCTCTGCGTTCCCCACATGCAAAACCCCGGCGTTGTTCAGCAGAAAATTCAGTCCGCCAAAGCGGCTTACGGTCTGCTCCAGAACGCGACTGATTTCGCTTGCTTTCGAAACGTCGGCTGGGAGCGCGAATGCAGCGTCGCCAATCTCGCGAGCAACCTCTTCAATGCGATCCTTTCGCCTGCCGACCAGCGCCACGCGCGCACCGTCGCGTGCCAAAGCGATCGCGCATGCGCGTCCGATGCCACTGCCCGCGCCGGTGACGATTCCGATCTTGCCGGTTAGACGCTGATTCATGACCAATCAGTTTAGCCGAACAGAAGCGGGCAGGAAAAAGTCCGCAGATGCTCGAGAAGATGAACGGTCACGCAAAGTTGCGTTCTCGACCCAGGAATCGGACATCCTGCCCCATTTCTCCTCGCAACATTCGTCGACCGGGATATAATCCCGCGGCGGCAACTTCGGGAGAAAGGTTCTGATGCTTTCATCGGTAAATTTCTGGATGTGTTTTGCCGGGCTTATCTATTTTGTCGCCGGAGTATTTACGTTTCGAGAAGAGGTCAGCGCGGCTCGCGGCTGGGACAAACTCATCGCCTTGGGCTGTATGTTCATTGCCGTCCCACTAGCGGTATTTGCGCCCGAGCATTTCGGGGGCCCGATGAAAATCTCGGATATGGTCCCGTCGTGGATGCCGGTGCACTGGTTCTGGGCGTATTTTGTTGGATGCGCGCTGTTCGCGGCTGCGGCCAGTCTTACGGCGAGAAGGTTCGTACGCTGGTCCTCCACCCTGCTCGGATTGATGTTCTTTCTGTTTGTCTGCCTGATGCATATACCGAATGCGCTCTCGGATCCCAAGAACCAACTTGAGTGGGAAATCGTGCTCAGAGATCTCTCTTTTGCCGCAGGCGCGTGGGCGTTGACCGGTCTGTATATTCGCGGCTCGTCGCCGCAGCTATCGAAATGGATGATTTTATTTGGGCGCATTGTGATCGCGACGGCTGCGATTTTTTTTGCGGTAGAACATTTTCTTCATCCAGCGCTGGCGCCGGGTGTTCCTTCGGAAAAGATGACGCCCTCTTGGGTCCCATTCCCCAGCGTATGGGGATATCTCACAGGAGCGATCCTGCTGGCGGCTGGAATCGGGTTAGCACTGAACAAAAAATCCCGGATCGCCGCGACCGCGATTGGCGCACTCATGACCTTCCTCACTCTTTTCCTATATCTGCCGATGTGGATCCTCGCCCGCGGCGGAACCACGCCGGAAATCATGGAGGCGATCAATTACGTCTTTGACACATTGCTCTACGGCGGAACAGCACTCGTGCTGGCATCGGCATTGCCTCGCGATTCTGATTTACAGTCCACAGCGGTTCAATAAGACGAGGTTTTGACTAGTCGAGGACGGACAGTTTTATCTGTGAAACGGTAGCGATGAGGCCCGCATCCAACGCTTGAGGATTTCCTATGCGAGCTGACATTGTTCCGGGAGCTACATTTCCTGACTACGAACTTTCCGACCACACTGCGAAACGGCGGAAGCTTTCCGAACTACAAGGACAACATCCGATGGTGTTGGTGCTGAGCCGCGGAGGTTTTTGCCCCAAGGACCGGCGGCAAGCGGAAGGGCTGGTTCAGCTCCATCGGGAGCTTGAGGTTTCCTATTGCCGGCTGGCCACAATCAGCACCGACAATATTACTGAGACGAATGAATATCGAACCGGAGTGGGCGCCCAGTGGCCTTTCCTCTCGGACGCGGGGTGTGTGGTGCAAAAAGATCTCGACATCGCCGAATACACCGACCCTATCCACAATCCGATGATTCCCCACGTGATTGTCCTCGAGCCCGGGCTAGTAATTTATAAAATCTACAACGGCTACTGGTTCCTGGGCCGGCCCACACTTGAAGAGCTACGCCAGGACTTGCGCGCGGTTACGAAGAAATGCCGGCCTGACTGGGATATCACAACTCCCGAACTCAAAACAGCGTGGCAGCAAGGCCGCAAGGAACTCTTCTATCCGTATGGCAAAACGTACCTGCAAACTCTCGGCGAACAGGATTAGCAGGGCAGGTATTGCGCAGCAGGTGAGTAGGCTGCGGCTTCGCTGACCGTACGTTCACGCGGTGGAGAGTTGAAAGTTTGGCAGTCGATATTTAAGCTTGCTGGGTTTAAGCTTGCTGGGCGAATTTGCTTGCGCGAGGCGAGCGCGACATTGCGGAGGACGAAATCCTCGCACCGTACGAGGCATGAAACTCGATGCAGACCGACGCCCATCTCGATCCGATGAGCAAGCCCGAAGCCGAGAATCGATCGCCTGCCCTTGCGCAAGCGGTAGCCGCGCCGCTTACCCGCGCGGCGATTTTTCTGGTCGCGACACTCAAACCTGGACCTGAGAATCGTGCCGCGGTGCGTTCTTTCTGCGGGGACCTTGCCGCGCTGGTGCGCGCGGTGGAATTCCGCGACCTTGAAGCAGGGCTCTCCTGCGTCATAGGATTTGGCGCCGACGCGTGGAATAGCCTCTTCGGAGCGCCGCAACCGGCGGAACTACATCCGTTCCGCGAGATTCGCGCCGGAGGGCGCCATGCGGTCTCTACGCCGGGGGACTTACTGTTTCACATCCGCGCCAAGCGCATGGACCTGTCTTTCGAACTGGCCATGCAGATTATGACGCGTCTCGGGAACGCGGTTTCCACGGTGGACGAAGTGCAGGGCTTTCGTTACTTTGACGACCGCGATCTGATGGGCTTCGTTGACGGGACGGAGAATCCGAGGGGCCAAGCAGCAGCCGACGCCGTAGTTGTTGGAAACGAGGACGCCGACTTTGCCGGTGGCAGCTACGTCATCGTGCAGAAATATCTTCACGATCTTGGCGCGTGGAATGCGCTCTCTACCGAAGCGCAGGAGCGCATCATCGGCCGCACCAAGCTTTCCGACATCGAGTTAGACGACTCGGTCAAGCCGACGTCCGCACACAGCGCGCTCACTACAATTGTCGAGAACGGGAAAGAGATCAAGATCCTGCGCGACAACATGCCCTTCGGCCGGCCTGGGTATGGCGAATTCGGAACTTATTTCATCGGCTACAGCCGTTCGCCTCGCACGATCGAGCAGATGCTCGAGAACATGTTCGTTGGGCGGCCGCCCGGTAACTACGATCGTATTCTCGACTTCAGCCGCGCTGTTACTGGAAATTTGTTCTTCGTGCCGTCAGCGACGTTTCTGGAGAACGTCACCGAAGACCAAACTACTAGTGAAGACCAGCCTGCGGTTGCGGAATCTCCCGTAGGGCTGGTGGGTTCCGAAGGCTCTTTGTCCATGCCCGGCGACGGTTCGCTCGGGATCGGTTCCCTCAAAGGAGACAAACGCCATGAATAATTTGCATCGCGAGCTTGCCCCCATTTCCGATTCGGCATGGGCTCAGATCGAAGAGGAAACATCGCGCACGCTGAAGCGCTACCTTGCCGGACGGCGCGTCGTCGACCTAAAAGGACCAGCGGGCACCGGCCTCTCTGCCGTCGGTACCGGCCACCTGCGGACGATCACCGCTCCCGCGAAAGGCATCGTCGCGAGGCAGCGCGAAGTGAAGGCGCTGGTCGAGTTGCGCGTTCCGTTTGAACTGGATCGCCAAGCGATCGACGACGTTGATCGTGGCGCGAACGACTCGGACTGGCAACCGGCGAAGGATGCCGCGCGGCAAATCGCTTTTGCGGAAGATGCCGCGATATTCGAGGGCTATGCTGCCGCCGGTATAGGGGGTATCCGCCAGGGAACGAGCAATCCGATCACGACATTACCTGCCGACGTGCGCGAGTACCCGGAAGCGATTGCGCAAGGCTTGAGCCGGCTGCGTCTTGTGGGTGTCAACGGCCCCTACTCCGTGCTGCTCGGCGCTGATGCCTACACCGCACTTGCCGAGACCAGCGACCACGGATATCCGGTGTTGGAGCATGTCAAACGACTCGTCAACGATCAAATCATCTGGGCCCCTGCAATTGCCGGCGCTTTCGTGTTGACCACTCGGGGCGGCGATTTCGAGCTGCACATTGGCCAGGACGTCTCCATCGGCTATCTGAGCCACACAGATGCCACTGTCCACTTGTACCTGCAGGAGACATTTACGTTCCTTCTGCTTACCTCGGAGGCAGCCGTGGCGCTGGCTTCTCCCGCGAAGGTGAAGAAGACATAACGCGAGCGGGCGGATTCACATTATCAACGGGACCGGGGACTTGATAGCCGTCTATAGCACGACGGGCACTCCGTCGCGTTTTCTTTGTCCGGAGTTTCGACGAGCCCGATTGCCCGAGGGGAATCAATGGACCGTTGCCCGCAGCGGCTGGCGAAAAGCAGGCCGCGGGTCCTTCTGAAGATCGGCCTGGCTCGCCTTCAACAACGGTTCGCCTTCGGCGGAACGGCCGAGCGCAACCAGGCAAGTACCCAACCCGCTCTGTGCCTCAGCGATTTGCCACGGCAGCAACGGATACGGAGCCGATTGTGCCGACGCCACCGCTTCACGCAAAATCGGCTCCGCCTCCGCCGCCTTGCCTTCTGCGGTAAGCACTTCACCGAGGCGCACCTCCGCGGCAATCATATTCGGATGTCCGAACGAGAACTGTCTTCTGCGAATTGCGAACGCCTGGCGCAGCAAGAGTTCCGCGCTTGCGGCGTCGCCCTGGAAAAGCCTGGCTTCTGCAAGGTCGATCAGCGCAGCGGCAGCCTGCGGATTTTCATCGCCGCCCAGTTTGTGCGCGATTTCGAGTGCCTGGCGCGCATAGCGCTCGGCACCAGCGTAGTCTTTGCGATCGAATTCGAGTGTGCCGAGATTAGCGGTCACGATGGCGGCGGACCAGTCGACCGGCCCATTGGCTTTGGTGATTGTTTCCAACGCCTGTTTGAGAGTCTTTTCCGCTTGCTCGTAGTCGCCTTTTTGCTGTAACAAGCGACCCCAGCTGCCAAGAGAGACTCCGAATTGAGCGCTTCTTTCGCCGATCGACTTGCGCCGAATCTCCAAAGCTTCGCGAAGCAGAGGCTCGGCCGCTTGCGAGTCGCCTTTGTCTAACAGCAGGGTGCCAAGCTTGTTCAGGGGATATGCAAGATTGGGATGATTGTCGCCAAACACCCTGCGTTGCAACTCTATCGCTTGGCGTTCCGTGATTTCGGCATCCGCAAGATCGCCGGCGTCGATCAGAGCGCCGCCTAAGTTGTGCAGAGCAAGAGCATAGTCAGAAGTGTCGGCGCCAATGTGTTGCCGCTCATAATCAACCTCTTCTCGCTGCAACTGAAGCGCCTCCGGGTAATTGCCTTTGCGCTTCAACAGCAGAGCCAGATAGTTTCTTGAGAAGGAATCGTGGTTCAGTTCGTGGTCGAGAGCCAGCGCCTTGCGCAGCACGGGCTCGGCATCGGCATCCCGGTTCTCGAGATACAGGCACTCGCCGAGAGCAGAAAGACTTTCGGCGACCGTGGTGTTATGCCGGCCGAGATTCCGCTCGCGAATGGCGAGGGACTGCCGGAAGAGAGGTTCAGCCTTCGCGTACTTGCCTTGCAAGCGAATTGACGTTGCCAGTTTAAAGAGCGTGTCGGCGACATCTGTATTCTCGTCACCCAGCGTCTTGCTTCGCAACGCGTAGGCGCGTTCCAGCACAATTTCGGCTTGGTCGTACAATCCCAGCGTGGAATACGCATCACCGATGGTATCGAACAATGCGCCCTGCAACTCCGGATCGTCGGCTAGTTCGCGGTCCACGCGTTTGGCGCCCTCGTCGAGCAAATCGCGCGGCGTGATCTGCTGGCCATGAGTCCGATCGGGAGTGGCTGCCTCAAAAATGCCTTTGAGAAATTCTGACTGGCGTTGGGCGGCAAGGCGTTCGTGTGTGGCACGTTTGGCCAGCAAGCCCATCCCAACGCTGAAACCAACCAACGCGAGGGCGATAACGACCGCGACTGCGGCGGCCGTCTTGTGGCGGCGAACGAACTTGCCGGAGCGGTACTTCCAAGTGTCGGTGCGGGCATTAACTGGATAGCCGGTGAGATGGGCTCTGATGTCGTCCGCAAGCGCGGATACGGAGACATAGCGGCGGGCCGGCTCCTTACGCATGGCCATCAGCACAATATTGTCCAGATCGCCGCTGACGGTTCGGGCGGCATCGGGAGCGGCGAGTTCCGGATTTGCAGCGCTGGCTACGCTTGGCAGTTCCGGTTCTTGTTCGCAGATGATCCTGACCATCTCGAAAGGATTCGTGGTATCCAACTGGAAAGGGCGCTTGCCGGCCAGCAGTTCATAGAGGAGAACACCGAGCGCGTAGACGTCGGTGGAAGTTGTGACCTGATCGCCGCGTACCTGCTCGGGGCTGGCGTATTCGGGCGTCATGATGCGTTCGGCGGTCCGGGTCTCGGTGATTTGCCCAGCCTCGGGGTCGATTAGCTTGGCAATGCCGAAATCCAACAGCTTGGGAAGGCCGTCCGCGGTGACTAGGATGTTGGCGGGTTTGATATCGCGATGGACCACGAGATTTTTGTGGGCGTACTCCACGGCGGCGCACACGGCGCAGAAAAGCTTCAAACGCTGTTCCGTTCCGAGCTTGTTGATCCTGCAATAATCGTCGACGCGAATGCCGTTCACATACTCCATCACCAGATAAGGCAGGCCGTCATCAGTAATTCCGCCGTCCAAAAGGCGTGCGATCGCGGGGTGGTCGAGGTTGGCGAGGATCTGCCGCTCACTGCGGAAGCGCAGGAGCATTGCCGGGTTTTGTCCGAGACCACCCTGCACCGTTTTGATGGCCACTTCTTTTCGATACAGATCGTCGGCGCGGGCAGCCAGATAGACCTTGCCCATGCCACCTTCTCCCAGCAGCCGTAACAACTGGTAAGCGCCAATGCGTTTGCCCGAGAGCGATCCGCCCGCGATCTGGTGTGCGGCGTCGAGTACCGGTTTACGGAGGAAATCCATGGTCTGGCCCTCCATGCGGAGCAGTGATTCGACCTCCTTCCGCAACTCGGCATCGTCGCGACAGGCTTGGTCGAGGAATGCGGCTCGGCTGTTCGGCTCCAGTTCGAGAGCCGCATAGAAGAGGTATTCGATGCGGACCCACCGATCGGATCGTGGAGAGGTTCCCATGTTTGCGCGATCCTAGGCCGGGTCTTGGGTGAGTTCTCGGCGCAGCCAGGCTTTGGCCATTCTCAATTCGCGGTCTACGGTAGCCGGAGAGATCTTGAGGGCGGCTGCGGTTTCGTCATAGGTGAGGCCGCCGAAGGAAAGTAATTCGATGATTTCGCTCTTCCGCCGATCATGCGCCGCGAGGCGTTGCAGGGCGTCGTCCAAAGCCACGATTTCACCTGCGGTTTGCGGGCCGATCATGACGGCTTCGTCGAGGGAAACCGTTTCCACGCCGCCGCCGCGTTTCTGCCGGCCATGCGCTCTTGCGTGGTCCACGAGGATGCGGCGCAAGAGGCGGGCAGAAACGGCAAAGAAGTGAACTCGATCTTGCCAGGCTACGTCCGCATCCACCAGGCGTAGATAGGCCTCATGAACCAAGGCGGTGGCACGGAGAGTGTGGTCGGGACGCTCGGAACTCAAGCAAATCGACGCCAGTTTGCGAAGCTGTTGATAGACAAGCGGCATAAGATCATCGAGTGGCCGCCTTGCAGAGGGCAGCCTGAAAATTTGCTTCGCACGACTACAAGAAGAACAGGAGTGGCGTCGCTGCGGAGAATGCGGAGCAAGATTCCACCGATCAAGCGAGCGAAACGCGGCCCGCCCGAGATGATTCCGAGGCCGGATTATAACTCAGATTCCTGGAAAATGGGTTCGTGGCCGCTGCCCAATACTGGTGTTTTCTGGGCGACAATGGAGGAGCTAAGGATTTTGAGTCAAAACCTATGGTGAACCGTTTGAAAGACGCACATACCGGACGCGTTAAATGAAAGTTGCCACAAAATCTTTTATTCGATGGCTTGTCATCGGCGTGGTGCTTGTTTGGTCGCTTACCGCGCTGACCCTTGTGGCCGCCCGATGGATCGACCCACCGACAACCGCGGTGCACATGGAGCGCCGCTTGCAGGCTTGGATTCACCACACTCCGTATCACGAACGCTATAAATTCATTCCGCTCAACCAAATCTCGCCCGATCTCCAGCACGCAGTCGTCGCCGCGGAGGATGCGCGCTTCTACCAGCACCACGGGTTCGATTGGCATGAGATCCAAATCGCCGCCGAAGACGACCTGGAAGGCGGTCGCAGCCGCGGAGCTTCCACCATTACGCAGCAACTCGTAAAAAACCTATTTTTCGGAACGGGCCGCTCGGTCCTCCGCAAAGGTGCGGAGTTCACACTGGTACCGGTTGCCGAACTCTTCCTCGGCAAGCGGCGCATTCTGGAGATCTACCTCAACGTGGTGGAATGGGGCCCTGGTATTTACGGTGCGGAGGCGGCGTGTCGTTATTACGACGGAACCGCGGCTCGGAATGTAGGCCGGGAACAGGGGGCGCGGCTCGCCGCGATTCTGCCGGCTCCGCTGAAGCGACGGCCCGAGCGCATGAACCAGTACAGCGCGCGCATCCTTGAACGGATGCGCCAAATGGGATGGTAGTCGGGACTACTTCTTACCGATGATCCCCCCACTTTGTGTTCGAAGGTTGTCCTATGCCGGAGTCGCGAGAAGTGACATCACTCTAGTTACAGAGGCGGTGCCAGCATCGGCCAGCGAGGCCTTCGTGGCATCAATGCCGGCGAGCCTGCGGTGAAGCTCAGGACGTCCACCAATTTGTTGGAGGGCGTGCGTCCGCGCCGTGACAAGTTCGGTGACCGAGCAGTCCAGCAGAAGCGAAGCCTCGCGATTGGAATAGCCTTCGAGGACCGATATCACGAATGCAAAGCGCTGGAACGACGGCAACGCGATGATAGCCTTCACCTCTTGACTGAAAGTTTGCAGGCGAGTCTCGATCGTTGAATGACCCGCGCCAACGTGCTCTTCGGGCTCAGATTCATTCACGGACCGATGGTCGATCACTGGGTCTACAGTTGCGAGTTGCGGGCGCGGGTGGATCATCCGGATCGCATTCGCGATAACGGTGCGCTTGGCCCACGATTGTGCCCAATCCTTGAAAACCAGATTGCCGTTCTTCGAATCCTCCAATCCCGAGACAAAACACTTCTCGGCGGTTGCGTCGTCGGCCGTCAGAAGAAAGGCAAGCAGATACAAGCGATCCATCTCACTCTCGAAAATTCGACAGAAATCTGCGCTGGATGCGTACGCTGTGGAGTGGTGATGTGCAATGTGATTTGTCCCGAGCATCTTCAACTTTCTCCTCCAAATGGTTGTCGTTTGAACCATGGGAAAATCGACAATCAATTTTTATTGCCCCATTTTTTCGTTCAAATTGTTGTCAGCCGGCCGCACACTACGATTTACATCGGCATCGCCGCGCCAGTTGCTTTAGAACGTGCCTCGTCAGAACTCCGCCGCAAGCGAACTTCGCCCCATCTTTCATCAGCTTGAACAGCGTGCTTTCTCCGTCCGGGCTGATCACGGTGACGTCGGCAAGGTCAACGACTAACTCCCGCCCCCTGAGTTGTTCTCCAGCGCTTCGCCAGGCGCTCTCTACCTCGGCCGTCCATGGAGGAACCAGCTTGCCTTGCAAAACCAGCCTGAGCTGACATTGAGTCTCAACAATTGAAATCTTGAACATTGCTGTGCTTCTTATGCATAGAGAGAATGCAATGCCAATGCCAAAGCGGAAGCGCCGGCATTTTTTCTACAAGTGCTTGATTCGAATTGAGTAAGAACAGAATGCAGAAATCAGTAGTGTCGAAAGTGTCGAGAAGTACTTCGACAGATGTCGAAGAGTGACGAAAGTGAACGCGCGAGCGTGACGAACGGAGATTGAATAACCGAAGCCAAGTAATGGCGCAGAGAGAACGAATCAGGCGAATGAAGTCAGACGACTTGGCGCGCGTCGATTCCAAGCTTCTTCATCCGCGAAATCAGGGTTGTGCGTTTGAGGCCCATGCGCGCAGCAGCGCCATCGGGACCAGCAACGCGGCCTCTTGTGTCCCGGAGAATGCGGAGGATTTCGCTGCGGTCGTCGGCCGCACGCGCATCCTGTATCGGAACGGCTTTATTATTAGTGCCCAGCTCGCCAACTGGCACCTGGAGCGCTGAGCCGTGCGTGAGAATCACCGAGCGTTCGATGAAGTTTTCGAGCTCGCGAATGTTTCCCGGCCAGTGCCAAATCGAAAGCTTTTTCATCGCCGCGGTGGGAATCGATTCGATCTTCTTCTCCATACGGCGCCCGTACTTTTGCGCGAAGTAACGCACCAGCAGCGGAATATCTTCCGGGCGTTCGCGGAGGGGCGGAATCCGAATGGGAAAGACGTTCAAGCGGTAATACAGGTCGCTGCGAAATTCGCGGCTCTCAATCATTTTGTCGAGATCGCGATTGGTGGCCGCCACCAGCCGCACGTTTACTTTCTTGGTGTGGGTGCTGCCCAGGCGTTCAAACTCGCGCTCCTGAAGCGCGCGCAGAAGCTTGGGCTGAATTTCAATGGGAATATCGCCGACCTCGTCCAGGAATAATGAACCCTGGTCGGCGAGCTCAAGGCGTCCGATCTTTTGCGAAATCGCTCCCGTAAACGCGCCGCGCTCATGGCCGAAGAGTTCGCTCTCCAATAACCCCGTCGGGATCGCGGCGCAGTTGAGCTTCACAAACGTTCGGTCCTTGCGCTTGCTGCGATCGTGGATCGCGCGCGCGATCAACTCTTTGCCCGTGCCCGTTTCGCCGAGCAGCAATACGGTCGAATCGCTCGGAGCCACGGTTTCGACCAGATTCAGAACGTGGCGAAGTCCCGAACTCTGGCCAACGATGCCTTCAAAGTCCATCTCGCCGCGAATTTCCTCTTCGAGATAAACCTTTTCCTGCACCAGGCGATCCTTCAGATCCGCGATCTCAGAATAGGCAAGAGCATTTTCGACACCGATGGCGACCTGATTCGCAACCTGAACCAGGAACGCGATCTCTTCTTCATCGAACGTATTTTCCTCGTGACGCGCAACCGCCAGAATCCCGAGCAGCCGGTTTTTGCTGATCAGAGGCACATCGCAGAACGAATTCAGCCCCTCCGCTGAAGCCTTGGCGTACATTCCCGGCGGCATCTCTGCCGCATCGAGACGATTAATAACGATAGGCTTTCCACTCCTGAAAGAGTTCCCAGGCGTCGTACCCTCGATGGGAATCAATGCGCCTTCGACAAAAACTCCACGGCTGTCCGGGTAATCGAGCGCATGGACACGAAGGTTCTTGGACTCAGCGTCGGCCAGCATAATCGCGGCCGCATCGCAGCGCATCACGCGCCTGACGCTTCCCGAGGCGGCCTGCAACAGATCGTGGAACTCCAGATTCGAGACGACCTGGTTGTTCAGGTCCAGAATCAATTTCAACTGGTCTTGCACACGCTGGGAAATAAAGAAATTCACGGCAGCATCGATGGCAAGGCCGATCTGGTCCGCGGCCAAACTCAGAAAACGAATTTCATCTTCGTCATAGGCGTTTGGATAACATCGTCCTAAGCTCAAAACCCCGAGCCGGCGCAAACCTCGCTTTAATGGCAAGGTGCAAGTCGCACCAATTCCGTGCTGGCTCAGAAAACGACCGTAGCTTTGGAATCGAGGCTCGAGACTCCAATCGAGGATCACCATCGCCTCGCCGGAATCGTGAGCTTGTTGGATCGGGGAATCATCAAGTGGAAGAACATCGGCGGGCGGGTGGTCCAGCCGCCTGCCATTCGCGTCCATTAACGAGAAGCATGACTGGTTTGCATCTTTCTCAAACGCGACCAGGTGCAGGAAGTCGAAGTGAGTGACTTCGCGCAGCTTGCTAACCAACGCATCGGAAGTGGCCTCGCAGTCGCTGCAAGTGGCAATGGCATTGGCCGCTTGCAACAGTGCTACGTAGCGATCCTCTTCTACCCGCGGAAAAATTGACGCTGGAACCATCGACATCTGTTCATCCCAAATTTGGTATGTAGTGGCGGCTGCCTCTCCCGGTATTTCAACCCAGAGAGAAATGCATACCTCATCGGATGCGTCGCCTATTCAGAAAGCTTCGCAAAGGTGTCGAATCTTTTCGGCGGGTGTCGAGATATTTAATTCGGTCTCCAGATCCGCGCCGTAAGCGGAATCCTATTTGAGACCCTTCACCAAATAGAGCTCGGAAAGCAGGCGTGTATATCTGTAAACGTAGGCTCGACCGTCAGAGCTGAAATGAATGGAAGAAATGTCGTGAAGTCCCGCTGGGTCCGGGGGAGTCATTTCTTTGAAAAACTGCCTTTGTCCGTTCAGAATATTCAAGCGATAGATCTCGACCGGCGATTGTTTCCACTGATAGACGTACAACCAGCGAGGATCCGAGGTCCATGAGAAACTTTCGCCGGGCTGCAAGCCTGGAATCGGCCGTGGCTGCCCACCTTCCATAGGATACAACCAGTCTCCACCACCGGTGAGACCGTTGCCGACGATCCATTTGCCATCTGGGGAGATCTCGCAGAAAGTCACTCCTTCCGGAGTCACAGGACGGGGTTTTCCACCTTCTATATCCTGAGCGAAACACTGAACAGCATGCCCAGGCCGATTTCCGGAAAAAACGATTTGCTTACCATCTGGCATCCAGTTAGCCCCATGCCAGTACTGCTGAATATCGCTCTGGTCGATTTGCTGGGCCGTGCCTGCTCCGATCGGCAAGAGCAAGAGATGGGCATTCGAAACAATCGTCGACGCCCATTTTCCATCGGGAGATAAACGGCCCGCCATCCCTTGGCCCAGTGGAATCGGGGGCGAACCGCGCGTGTCGCGAACGGCGACGGTGTAGGTGGATCCAGACTCAACTCCTTGTTCGTCGAAAAGCACGGTATTGCCGTCACTGGAGATATCAGTGGGGACAGACCAGTCCCGCCACGAGATCTCCTTTTCTTTGTCTTCTTTGTTACTTGGCGCCAGAGCCATCATTCCGACGCGTTGTTCATCGCGGGTTACAAGAACTCTGCCGTCGGAGGCGATGTCTTGCAGCGTGATTCCTCCGGGGGCACGGAAGATAAGACGTTGGCGACACGATAGATCCACGGCGTAAATGTGACGTTCGGGTCCGGCTTGGGCGGCCGAGAACCAGATCTCGGTTCCATCGGCCGACCACGCCAACCCTTCGACACTTTCCCAGGCTGTAGAGACAACCCTCTTGTGTCCTGCAAGGTCGACAATCGCGACGACGCCCTTGTCGTCAGGATAGATTGGGTGATCCAGGAATGCGACTTGATCCCCTTTGGGAGAAATCCGCGGATGACTGATCCAGCCAGCCGTTTCATAAAGAATATGGCCGAGTGGAAATTCGAGACGCTGTTTGCCGCTTACATTGCGAACGACCGCTAACGTCGTCCCGTCGGTCGACCAATCAGCCCAGTAGATATCTTCAGCGAGCTGACGAGGAGATCCGCCCGTAAGTGGAACCTGGCCAAGAGTTCCCCGACGTGCGAACAGGAAACGATAATCGACCGACTGCAGTACGGCCATTTCGCCGGAAGAGGAAACCGCAAGCAGCTGAGTTGAGGGGAATCCGAGACTTCGCGCTCCGGGGATTTTCGGGTCCGTGGAGAATATTTCAGTTGGTTCACCGTTCCAGGAAGCGGCATAGATCACGCTGCGACCATCTGGCGCAAACCTGGCTGCGAATACCGTGCCGCGACTAACGGTCAGCCGCTGAAAATCTGGCGGCTGCCATTGGGTTGTACGGCGACCGAGGAACACACCGGAGGCGACGAGGATTCCGGAGATCCCAATTGCGAAAAGTGCGAGGAGCGTGCGCTTGGATACCACCCTACTGGGCCGATCGCCGTAGCTCGCGGGTAGCTGCGGATGCGTATCCACCGGACTTTCGTCCAAGGTGGCCACAAAGCGGTAACCACGACGTGGCACGGTCTCAATGAAGGAGGGATTTTCGGCTGAATCGCCAAGAGCGGCACGGAGCTTGCCGACCGCGACATTCACGGCATGGTCGAAGTCTCCAAAACTGTCTTCAGGCCAAATACGTGACTGCAACTCCTCGCGAGTGACCAGGTCTCCCGGGTGTTCCAGCAGGATTTGCAGTACTTTGAAGGGCTGATCCTGGAGTTTGATGCGGCTTCCCGACTTACGGATCTCACCGGAGGGGAGATCGGCTTCAAACGCCCCAAAGCGTATCGTCCGGTTCCCGTTATTCACCGTAACCTTCCCGTTCTTCGGAAAGTCTAGCATTTTTGGTCACCTTTCCTTTTGACGCTGACGAGGCCAATTGGTCTGCTAAATCTGGTTGGAGACTATGGTCTCTCCATGTCTCCGGCATGTCTCCTGATCGGATATTGACTGTGAATGCAAAGGCTAGCTGTTGTGAATTGAGATCGTCGGCGTGAATCAGATACACGTCTTGAGGCGGGGCCGATTTGCGGCCACAGGCGATCGTTTTATTTGCGAGGAAGGAAGGAACATGAAACTTACGGGATGGATGAAAACGACTTTTGCCGGCGTGCTGTCGATCGGCGTCCTAGCGAGCATTGCTGCCGCTCAAGACAAGCCCCAGGAACCCGCGAGGGAAGTGCACTTGGTAACCGCTTCCACGCCGCGCGAGCGGCAGATCGACCTGGCCTTGAGCGCGGCCCCGACCGAGGTATCGAGCAAAGCTGCAGTTTATATTTTGGGGTCCAAAGGCTACGAGAAAGTTCGCGAAGGCACTAACGGCTTCAGTTGTTTGATTGAGCGGTCATTCAGAGGAACAACGCAAACTTCGTCTGCGCCGGCGTGCTTCGACGCAGAGGGCAGCCGAACAATTATGGTTGCTTACCTGCGCAGGGAAGAACTGCGGGCAGAGGGCAAGTCCGAGGAGGAGATCAAGGATGACATCGCGAAGGGATATAAGGATGGCCGTTTCAAAGTGCCGGGGCCGGGTTTTCTTTACATGATGTCGAACGAAAACTATGTCTATGATTCCGAGTCCAAGAAAAGCGGTTTCGTGCCTCCGCACTTGATGTTCTATGCGCCTTATAAGACCGCGAAAGATGTGGGATATGAATCGGTGTCGCCCACAATGGTGCCTTATCTGACAGGGAGCGGGGTCGGGCCGGAATCATTGCTGGTTGTGGCCGCGGAAAAGCCGTCGCAGGGTGGCTCCTCTGAGGATTCCCATAAGCACTGAGGGAGGGCTAGAGATCCCGACGTAATAGGCGCCCGCGGTATCGAACGCGCTGCTGTGTCCGTGGTGCGTGGCAGCTTAAGAGATGCCGGATTCTCGCAAGGCAGCGCGGAGGCCTGATCAGCGGCAATGTCTTCCGCTGCTTACAAAACTGCTCAAGCCCGGCAGAACTCATATCGCGCTATGCCTGGTCAATATTGACCAGCCCGCAAGCCCGTTCTCATTGAATACTGTGTAAGGAGCCGACCTGTACCCGAGGACAGGATCGCCGCGTCGGAGCCCGGAAGTGGACTCGACCAACAACATGACAGTCAAACAGACCCGGTGATGTTCGAGTAATCGGAAAATAGCTTGTTTGCCAATGCATAAAGAAAGTAAAGCGAATGTCATTACCCGTCGTCGTGTTTCGTGATGGACCGTTGGAAGTCGTTCCCCCAGCCGCATTCGCCCAAGAGACTTCAAAGACTCGTCCAGGATTACAAGCGAAGGCATCGCTGCCGAGTCGGATTGCGGTCATCGGGAATTATCTTCCCCGACAGTGCGGGATTGCTACCTTTACCACAGACCTGTGCGCGGCTATATCCGCGGAGTACGGCGCCACTCGTTTGATGGCCATGCCCGTCAACGATACAGAAGAGGGGTATGACTATCCCGAACGCGTGCGATGGTCGCTCAACCAGGACGACGTGAAGTCGTACCAAGACGCGGCTGAATTTCTGAACTTCAACAATATCGACATGGTGTGCCTGCAACACGAATACGGAATCTTCGGCGGTCCTGCCGGAAGCCATGTTTTGCACCTCTTGCGCGGCTTGAGAATGCCGGTGGTGACCACACTGCACACGGTTCTACGCGAGCCGAATCGAGACCAACTCATGGTCATGGAAGAGATTGCGGAACTCTCCGATCGTCTGATCGTGATGAGCCAGCTTTCATCTCAGTTTTTGCAGGAGATATTTAAGGTGCCGGGCAGCAAGATCGACATGGTGCCGCACGGCGTTCCGGATTTTCCGTTTCTCGATCCTAATTTCTACAAGGATCGCTTTGGGGTAGAGGGAAAGGCAGTGCTGCTGACGTTTGGCCTGCTGTCACCGAACAAAGGCATCGAAAACGTCATTCAAGCGCTGCCGCAGATTTTGGCCAGGCACAAGAACGTTATGTACATTGTTGCCGGGGCGACCCACCCGCACGTGCTGCGCCGCGACGGAGATAGGTATCGAGAGAGCTTGCAGGCCTTGGCGAAGGAGCTTGGAGTCGGCTCAAATGTGATCTTCTTCGACCGCTTCGTAAGCCCTGAAGATATGGCCGCGTTTATTGGAGCGGCCGACATCTACATCACTCCTTACCAGCATGAAGCGCAGGTTGTTTCCGGAACGCTAGCCTATGCACTGGGGGCGGGCAAGGCGATTATTTCGACTCCGTACTGGCACGCGATTGAATTATTAGACGATCGCCGGGGTGCGCTGGTGCCCTTTCAAAACCCCGAGGCCATCGCACACAAAACCGTCGAACTCCTGGATACTCCCGCGATCCGTCACGCCATGCGCAAGCGCGCTTATCTTTTTGGGCGAGACATGGTCTGGCAAAGAGTCGCACAAGGCTACATGGACAGTTTCGCTCGAGTTCGCAACGACCGCATGGAGAATCCTCGGGTTCAGTTTTCGGCCCGGGCTACTCCGAAAGCGCTCGATCAACTGCCGGAATTGAAGCTAAACCATGTCAACGCGCTCACCGATGACACGGGAATACTGCAGCATGCAATCTTCACCATCCCTAACCGAGGCGAAGGCCACACTACCGACGACAATGCGCGAGCACTTATTTTCACGGTGATGCTGGAGCGCTTGGCTAATGCCGCAAGTGCTAAGGACGAGCAGGAGACCGGGAACTTACCGGTTACGGATTTCTCCGCCCGCTATTTGTCGTTCCTCGAACATGCGTTCAATCCCGCGAATGGCAGGTTCCGAAACTTTCTCGGCTATGATCGGCGATGGAACGAACCTACAGGTTCGGAAGACTGCCATGGGCGTGCCTTGTGGAGCCTTGGAACCGTCCTCGGCCGGTCCGAAAATCAGGGATTGAGGAGTGCGGCTGGGCGTCTGTTCGAGTTTTCGCTCCCTGCAGCCGTGGAATTCTATAGCCCGCGTGCATCGGCCTATACACTTCTTGGGATCCAGGAATATCTCCGCTCGTATCCTGGAGACCGCGACGCACAGAAAATAAGATCCACGCTCAGCCGGCGCCTGCTCGAAATGTATGAGTCGATTCGCACGCCGGAGTGGAAGTGGTTCGAGAATGTCGTCGCCTACGGCAACGCGAGATTGCCGCAAGCGCTCCTAGTGGTGGGCTCAGCTTGCTCGGATGATCGCATGGTCTCTGCCGGTCTCGAAGCACTGAATTGGCTCATGAAAGTGCAGCATTGCGAAACCAACCAACACTTTGCGCCCATCGGGTCGCAAGGCTTTTATCACCAGGATGGTGAGAAAGCACGCTTCGACCAACAGCCCATTGAGGCCGCTGGCGCAGTGTCTGCGTGTCTCGAAGCATTCCGCGTAACTTGTGACAACTGCTGGCGCGAAGAAGCATGGTCGGCCTTCAACTGGTTCCTTGGCGACAACGATCTGCAACTCCCTCTTTATGATTCCGTCACGGGCGGATGCCGAGATGGCTTGCACCCCGAACGCGCCAATCAGAATCAGGGAGCGGAATCAACGCTCTCTTTTCTGATGGCGCTGCTGGAAATGCGCACATTGCATGGCTCCGGGCATCGACTGGAAAGGCTGGCAGGTCCCTTATGACGACTCCCGAAACAACCCTGGTTAATGTAGAAGACGCGCACTACCCGTCGTTACTTCGGCGCCACCCGGGCAACCCCATCCTGACCCGTAAGGATTGGCCTTACTCCATCAACAGTGTGTTCAACGCCGGAGCGACCTTGTTGCCGGACGGGACTACGTTGCTACTCTGCCGCATCGAAGACCGGCGCGGCTTGTCGCATCTTTGCGCGGCGCGATCGAAGAACGGGGTCGATGGCTGGCAGATCGATCGTGAGCCGACATTGATGCCTGACGCGCAGCATTATCCGGAGGAGATTTGGGGCATCGAGGATCCGCGCATCACTTTCGTGCCGGAATTGCAGCGATACGTGGTGACGTACACTTCCTATTCGCGCGGTGGTCCTGGAGTTTCACTGGCCCTGACCAAAGATTTCCGAAGCTTTGAGCGCTACGGCGTCATTATGCCCGCCGACGACAAGGACTCGGCACTGCTGCCTCGCAGAATCGACGGGTGCTGGGCGCTGATCCATCGCCCGATGACGGCGCTCGGGGCGCACATGTGGATTTCCTACTCTCCCGACCTGCGTTATTGGGGCAGACACCGGCTTATGCTGGAAGCACGGCGCGGCGCATGGTGGGACGCAAACAAGATTGGTTTATCGCCGCCACCTATCGAGACTGCTCGAGGCTGGCTCGTGTTCTATCACGGGGTGCGCCACACTCCTTCCGGCTGCCTGTACCGGTTGGGCCTAGCTTTGTTCGATCTCGAAAATCCGGAAAAGTGCCTGCAGCGGGGCGATTCGTGGATCTTTGGGCCCGAAGCCTCCTACGAACGCCACGGCGACGTTGACGATGTTGTGTTCCCGTGCGGTTACACGATCGACCCCGATGGCGACACGATCAACATCTATTACGGAGCGGCGGATTGCGCGATCGCGCTGGCGCGGGCCAGCGTGCGCGCATTACTCGATTGGCTGGATGCCAATGGGAGTTGTGAGCGGCGGCAGCGAGCTGGAGATTTGTGAAATCCGTTCTCGGGATTCTCCATTTTGTGTTTGGATGTCGTCACCGCCGAAAGAGCGGTGTGTTTACTATCAAAAATCGGACGTACCAAGTCTGTCTGAAATGTGGACGGGAGTTCGAGTATTCCTGGGCGCACATGCGCTCCGTCTGAAAATAGCCGTCCAGTTCCAAGGCGCTATGATCGTTGGCGTTAGATCGCGATTACACTCATTTAGGATGCAATGCGGGTCTCCGCGGAGGCTACCGCGGGGCAGCACATCGATGGCAACAGGCAGCACTCCCGCGACACGGCGTTGCGGATTCATGGCATTTGCTGAGGCTGCGATTTGTTCCTGCTTTTCCCATTAGCCTCGAGCGCCACAAGTTGCGTGTAATTGCGACCCCTGACCTCTATTCCCCAAGTCCTCTGTGCGCGGCGCAAGCCAGAATTACTCGCGATCTTGCGTGGTCCCGATCTCCTGATTTCGTCTACAAGTCCTACACTCTCCGAGTCCAGTCCGCTGAATGTCCCCACCCGGCCTCGAAAACAAAGCTGGTCAGCGGCTTTCTTTTTCGTGGGCTCGCATCTCTCTTGCGTAATTTCTCAGGAAGTTCTGCCGAGTTACCGGGATATCCAATGGCGGCGGCGGCAGCGGGCTCATAATCCTGAGGAATCGAATACTCGCGGCGAGCTTTTTCAACATCGAATCCGGCGATCTGGTGCACCAACAGTCCCGACACTGTTGCCTGAAACGTGAGATTAGCGATTGCCTGACCAACATCGTGGAACGCGTGCCGGTTGAGTTCCCCTGTCGATTCAAACGTCAACCTCGCAACCGACAACAGAAGCACCGGAGCATGCTGCGCCCATTGCACATTGAATTCAAGCAAGCAGCCGAGCAGGCGGTCGAAATCGGGTTTGTTGTTCTTCGTGGCCACAATGAAACTCCACGGCTGCTCGTTCATGGAAGACGGAGCCCATCGGGCCGCTTCCATCAAGCTGGTCAAGGTTCCTGGGTCGACAGGTGTTGAGGCGAAAGCACGAATGCTTCGCCGACCGGCAATCCAAGGATGAATGGGAGATTCGCAAATCCTCTGCTCATCTTCCAGAATGATTGGTAAAGCTGGGTCTTTCGCCATCAAGTCCTCCACCCACTCAGGCGTTTACCATTGATCGTTTACCATCTTTTCCTCGACAACCGGCCGGCGTTGAAGGACGCGGCCGAGTATGCGTTCTTCAAGTGCGGCGAAGCGGGCGCTGCCGCGAGTTCGTGGCCGAGGTATGTTTACGACTTCATCCAGCGCGACGCGGCCTCCCTCAATCAAGATGACGCGGTCCGCCAGACTGATGGCCTCGGCAACATCATGGGTTACGAGCATGGCCGTGAAGCCGCGGCTCCGCCAAACGTCTTCGATGAGTTGTTGCATTTCGATGCGTGTGAGCGCGTCCAATGATCCGAGGGGCTCGTCCAAAAGCAACAGATTCGGATCATGAACAAGAGCGCGAGCCAAAGCGACCCTTTGCCGCTGCCCGCCCGACAAAGTAGCAGGCCAGTCATGGGCTCTTTCTGCGAGCCCAACTTGCGCGAGGACTTTCCGCGCCTGCGGGATGAGCGCAGGCTCGAGGCCGAGCATGACGTTCGGAAGAACTCGTCGCCATGGCAACAGGCGAGAGTCCTGGAACATGACTCGAACGTCCGGCTTGCCGTCGTGAATTGCAACATTGTCGGCAACTTTGCCCAACGTAATGGTTCCGGCTTGCGGAGTTTCCAACCCAACGACTGACCGCAGAAGAGTACTCTTGCCACATCCGCTGCGGCCGACAATCGCAACAAATTCGCCAGCAGTGATCGCAACGTCAAAGTTTTCAAGTACAGTGCGTCCACCGAAGGCAATGCTGACATTCCTAATGGCAACTGAGACGCCGCGCGATGAGCGATGTTCCCCGGTCGCGATCTCTCTCGGACTGCAAGTGGCAGGCAAATTGATCCCCTATCGCGCCGCCTGATACGCTGGATTCCAGCGCAGCCAGTAGCGTTCCAATCCTTTTGCCAGAAGGTCGGCAAGCTTTCCCAAAATCGCATAAAGCAGGATGCCGACTACCATGACATCGGTCTGCATGAATTCGCGCGCGTTCATCGTCATATAACCGATGCCCGAGCGCGCTGAAATGGTTTCGGCCACGATCAAAATCACCCACATCAGCCCGAGGGAGAAGCGCACGCCTACCAGAATGGAGGGCAACGCTCCGGGCAGAATGATCTCGCGGTATAACGGCCAGCCAGAAAGGCCGTAAGTTCTCCCCATCTCCAGAAGTCCGCGGTCGACCGAGCGTATCCCGTGAAAAGTATTGATGTAGACAGGGAAGAAAACACCCAGAGCCACCAGAAATAGCTTGGCCGATTCGTCGATGCCGAACCACAGGATGACCAGAGGAATAAGAGCTAGAGGAGGAATGTTACGAATCATTTGAATCGTCGTGTCGAGCAGAATTTCAGCCCAGTGCATGGAAGCGGTAAGCAACCCGAGCAAAAGTCCCACCCCGCCACCGACGACGAAACCACATAAGGCGCGCAGAGTACTGACCCGAACATGCATCCACAATTCGCCCGAGGCGCTGAGTTCGATGAATGAACTGACCACTGCCCTTGGCGACGGGAGAAAGCGGCTGGGCAGAATCCCCGCAGAAGATGCCCACTGCCAAACGATTAACAGCAAAACTGGCACGACCCACGGCAACGCTCGCTTCGCCAAAACACTCGGCCGAAGTTGGGTGCTAATGGCGGGACTTTTCTGACGCTGGTTCATGGTTCTCCGTTCATCGTGCCCCGCTCAGCGTTTGGCCTGAGTTCCCGTTGACGTTCCCTGCAAGGTCGCGTCGCGAACATCAATGTGTTTAGGAATCAACTTGAGGTGATAAAAGACGTCCGCGATTCTCTGTTGCTCCGCCAGCACGGCATCGTTGACTGGCGTCACACCATAGCCGCCCCGCGACAGCGCCAGCTCGAGTGTCGCTTGATCCAAACCGATCTGCGGTTGCAGCGCTGCGGCTGCCGCCTTCGTGTCTGTCTTTGCCCATTGATCGACCTTCGCCAATTCATCAATGACGATTGCAATCACGTCCTCTCTCTTTTTTGCATACGACCGCGACGCGAGAAAGAACTGATGATTGCTGACAACGCCGTTGCCATCGGCGAGAATGCGAGCGCCGGCTTGCCTTTGAGCCGCGGCCAGGAACGGCTCCCAGATCGCCCACGCGTCCACACTGCCGCGCTCGAAGGCCGCCCTCGCATCCGCCGGCGTGAGGAAGATCGTGTCTATATCTGTGTACCGCACTCCTGCCTTTTCCAGCAGCTTGACCAGCAGAAAGTGAACATTCGAGCCTTTGTTGAGCGCCACTTTCTTGCCTTTGAGTTCGGCCACCGTCTTGATGGGAGAATCCTTCGGAACCACAATGGCCTCACCCGCGGACGCCGGCGGCTCATTTGCGACATAAACCAGATCCGCGCCAGCGGCCTGGGCGAAGATGGGCGGCGCTTCGCCCACCGTTCCGAAGTCGATGCTGCCCACGTTCAAACCTTCGAGCAATTGCGGGCCGGCCGGAAATTCTGTCCACTTCACTTCAACGTGCAGCGGCGCCAGCCGTTTCTCCAGACTGCCGCGCGCTTTCAGCAGCACCAGCGTGCCGTATTTCTGGTATCCGACGCGCAGAACGTTATCGGGATTCTGAGCCAAAGCGAATGGCGCGACGGTCATGCGGACCAAGACAAGTGCCACGATCGTGCGGTGAAAGATTGCAGGTAGAGAATTGCGCATAGGTCTCAGTCCTTAGTCGATCTTGTTCGATGAATAATGTTCAGGAATAAAATGACGGCTTCGGAAGCTGGCGATTCAAGGCCCAGTCTCCCAACTCGCGAATCTTATAGTCGACCGGATCATGCAACGTGTGGGTGCGCAAATTCCGCCAGAAGCGATCGATCCGCGCGGGACCAGCAGCGGCGCGCGCCCCCATCACTTCGAACATCCGGTTGGCGATTTCGAGGCCGACCTTGCTGGTGGTCACCTTCGAAGCAGCGACATCCAGCGCGCACTTGCCTCGCTGATTTTCAGTGATCGCGTCTCCGCTCTCCCACGCCCGCTGCAGAGACTCGCCCGCGATGTCTGTTAGGACCTGCGCTGCCTGAAGGCTGACAAAAAACCTGCCGTAATTCGCTAGAATGTAAGGGTCTTCCGTGGCACTCTGGGCGGTGGAAGCAATCCACGGCCGGGTTTGCGCCAACGTGTAGTTGCGCGATTCCTCCAGTGCTCCTTCGGTGATTCCCAGAAAAATATTGCTAAGAATCAGCTGCGCAATGCACGAACGCAACGACGCTCTGATACTCCCCAGCGGGCCCGGGGTCTTCAAGAATTCTTCCGGCTTGGCGGTAACGTCGCAGAACTCCACGGTTCCGCTGTCTGTTTGCCGCTGTCCCATAGCATCCCAGTCATCAAGAATGCGAATCCCTGGCCGGTTAGAAGGTATGGCGGCCACCATGAACTTTTCGTCGACGGAGCGAATCGCGGAGACGATCAGCATGTCAGAGTCGACCGCGCCGGAACAGAAACTCTTGCGTCCGTTGACAACGTAGCCCGTATCATTCTTGGACGTCAGGCTGGTTCGCTTATCGAGCGGATTGAGCGCGTTCCCCCAGAACCATTTATTACGGACGGTTTCAGAAAAGAGCTCTTCGGTCTGTTCCCACGATCCGTAGAGCGACACGGAAGCCAGCATGAGGTGCTGAAAGCCGAACAGATGGGCAATTGAACTGTCGACACGCGCGAAAATTCGTATGAGTTTCATCGTGTCTGGCCATTCCATTCCCCACCCGCCCAAGTCTGCCGGAATCGTTACGTTGAGCAGTCCGCTTGCACGCAACAGGTCTCTCTCAATCTTTGCCGTGCCGCCCCGCTTATCACGTTCAACGGCAGTTTGAGCAAATGCTGCTGCCAATTGCTCGGCAATCTCGAAGGCATGTTGCCGGGGCGGAATATTCACTGCGATGTGATTCACCGTAGAAAGCACTACTGTCCTCCCGTGTGGTCCGGCGTGGGTCCCACAGTCCGCGCGGTTGCCCGCTGCTGCAGCAGCAGCACTCCTGCTGAATTGGTGTTGCTATAGCAGCACGCCCCTGCTGACCAAACCCCCTGACATTCGCCGCAACCGCGTGAAAACTTGAAATTCATGGACATATGTTCGCCTCTCTGTTGGCAAGACAATTGCCAAAGCTCATGTGGAATTAAGTCCCCCGGAAAGAGATCGCAAATATGGAAGTGTTCTGGTTCTTACCAACTCACGGAGACGGTCGTTACCTTGGCGCCGCCGAACAGGCCCGAACTGTCAACTACGCTTACTTGAAGCAGATTGCTCAAGCCGCGGACCAGCTTGGGTTTCAAGGCGTGCTGCTGCCCACCGGACGGTCGTGTGAAGATGCCTGGGTTGTGGCCTCAACTCTGGTCCCGGTAACCACCAAGCTCAAATTTCTGGTAGCCATTCGCCCCGGCATCACTTCGCCAACGGCGGCTGCGCGAATGGCAGCGACGTTTGACCGGCTTTCCGATGGACGTCTGCTGATCAACGTCGTTACGGGCGGCGATCCCGACGAGGCGCTCGGTGACGGCGTTTTTCTTACTCATGATGAGCGCTATGAAGTGACGGAAGAATTTCTTCAGATATGGCGCGAGGCCGTGGCGGGTAAAGCGATTTCGTTGAACGGCAAGCATCTTCATGTGGAGAACGCGAAGGTCTTATATCCGTCGGTGCAGAAGCCGCATCCGCCGCTCTATTTCGGAGGATCGTCGAAAGTTGCTTATGGCTTAGCTGCACGACAGGTTGATGTTTATCTAACTTGGGGTGAACCGCCGCAGGCGGTTGAGGAGAAGGTTTCTACAGTGCGGCGCCTGGCGGAGGAACAGGGCCGCTCCGTTCGGTTTGGCATTCGCCTGCACGTCATTGTCCGCGAAACTGAACAGGAAGCCTGGGCCGCAGCGAACGATCTAATTCGCTATGTCGACGACGATACGATTGCCCGGGCGCAAAAAACATTTGCTCGCTTTGACTCCGAAGGTCAGCACCGCATGGCAGAGTTGCACCGCGGCGGTCGCGAAAAGCTGGAAGTTAGTCCTAATCTCTGGGCGGGTGTGGGCCTGGTTCGCGGAGGCGCCGGCACAGCCCTGGTTGGCGATCCAGCCACTGTGGCGAAAAGAATGCAGGAATACGCCGACCTGGGAATCGAGACATTTATTTTGTCAGGCTATCCGCACCTCGAAGAAGCGTATCGCGTGGCCGATCTTCTGTTTCCGCATCTGCCAATCTCATTGCGGTCGGAAAAATCGATTGGCAATGTTACCGGCCCCTTCGGAGAACTGGTCGCCAATGAATACCAGCCGCGCACGGCGACACCCGTGCCGGCGCAACAGAGCTAACGTCTCGCGAGACGCTGCACAAAAATCTGTGACGACAAAATGGAGTGTTGGCTTTTCGGAGTGAGCTTGAATACACACAAAAAGACAATCTCGGGCTTCGTAAGCCTCCTCATCTTGCTGTCTCCAATTGCCGTGTTCATGGCGGGCTGCAGCCGCATGCCCGTCGCAAAACCGAAATCCATCCGGCTCGACTACGCCTATTACAATCCCGTGAGCCTGGTGTTAAAGGACAAGAAGTTTCTGGAGCAGGATCTTGCCGCTGACGGCATTTCCGTTGAATGGACGCAAAGCTTAGGCAGCAATAAGGCGTTGGAACTGCTGAATAGCAAGAGCGTAGACTTTGCCTCGACCGCCGGAGCCGCGGCGCTCATCGGAAAAGCAAACGGCAATCCGATCAAAGCTATCTATGTCTACTCCCGTCCCGAGTGGACCGCTCTGGTCGTTCGCAAAGACTCCCCCATCACAAAAGTCGCAGATCTCAAGGGAAAGAAAGTGGCCGTCACCCGCGGCACCGATCCCCACATATTCCTGTTGCGCGCGCTTCACGAAGCTGGCCTGACCGAAAGAGATATTCAGATGGTGGTGCTGCAACATCCTGACGGTAGGATCGCACTCGAAAAAGGAGACGTGGATGCCTGGGCTGGCTTGGATCCCATGATGGCGCAGACCGAACTTCAGAGCGGATCCCGGCTCTTCTATCGGAATGTGAACTTCAACAGTTACGGTGTGCTCAACGTGCGCGAAGAGTTTGCCAAGCAATACCCCGCGTATGTGGAGCGCGTCTTGGTGGCCTATGAAAAGGCTCGTCTCTGGGCACTTCAGAACCCGGAAGAATTTCGCAAACTCTTTGCCAGCGACACGAAGCTCGACGACGCTGTCATCACAAAAGTTCTGGAGCGCACAGACCTCACCAATTCGACGATCGGAGACAACCAGAGACAAGTAATCATCGCCGCCGGCGACGTGTTGAAACAGAACGACGTGATCAACAACACTACCGACGTCAGCGCAACCGTGAACAATCTCATTGACCCTCGATACGGGCAAGCCGTGGCCAACAAAAACCTGGCGCAAAAATGAGTACCGCGGAGCAGAACCGAAGGGTTGTGTGGAAGGGCGAGACGGCGGTATTGACGGCCAAGCCGCCACAAAACATTCAACGAATCCATATCCCAGATCGCCTTCTCGGCTGGATTATTCCGGTGACCGTATTGCTCGTGTGGGAACTCCTCGCGCGCATGGGGATGCTTCCCGCAAATTGGCTGCCGGCGCCCACCGTCGTCGGCGAAACAATTTATCGGTTAGCCGTCTCGGGCGATTTGTTGAAACACGCGGGAATCACCCTAGCCCGCGTGGCCGTGGGATTTCTTCTCGGCGCCAGCGCAGGCACACTCTTAGGCGGTCTTACCGGATACCTGCCAGTTGCGCGCAAACTGCTTGATCCCACATTGCAGGCGTTGCGCAGCGTTCCTTCGATCGCGTGGGTTCCACTTTTCTTGCTATGGCTGGGCATTCAAGAAACCTCGAAGATTACTTTGATCGCTCTAGGCGCGTTCTTTCCGGTTTATCTGAATCTCTCTGTAGCCATGCGCCACGTCGATCCCAAGCTGCTCGAGGTTGGCAAACTATACCGGCTGAGCAGTTATCAAATGGTTCGCAGACTCATTCTTCCGGCCGCTTTGCCCGAGTACATCGTCGGGCTACGCAGCGGATTGGGCCTGGCGTGGATGTTTGTAGTGGCCGCCGAACTTTTGGGAGCAAGCAGCGGGATCGGATACCTCATGGTGGATGGCGAGATGACGGGCCGCGCTGCCGTCATCCTAGCCAGCGTGATACTTTTCGCCATCTTCGGGAAGACCACCGACTGGATGATGAACGCGGTCGGCCGCAGGCTTCTTGGTCACAGAGCCCGCTGACGCGCAGTCGGCGGAACGGTCCATTCCGCTGGCCTCGGCGTCAGCCAATTCAATTATGGGCAACAACAGTTTTGATTTGCGCGGCACGGTCGACATAGAAATCCTGCATAAGGTTTTTCGCGGTTCCAGGGGTACTCTCGTCGCGTTGAAAGATATTCTGCTGACCATCAGCCCCGGAGAATTCGTGTGCATTGTCGGCGGTAGTGGCTGCGGGAAGACAACCTTGTTGAGGATCATCGCCGGCTTGGACACCGAGTATGAAGGCGCTGTTTTTCTCGACGGCAAGAAACTCACGGGGACTGGTCTGGATCGCGGCGTCGTTTTCCAGGAGCACCGACTCCTTTCATGGCTCACGGTGCATGACAACGTTGGCTTTGGACTCGCAAGTCTGCCTCCCGTAGAACGCAGCCAAGACATTGTACATTACATCAGTTTGGTTGGGCTCGGCCAGTTCGAATATGAATATCCTCACCGTCTTTCCGGCGGCATGTCCCAGCGAGTGGCAATAGCCCGAGCACTTGCGGGACGTCCTGAAGTCCTGTTGTTGGACGAACCCTTCGCGTCCCTGGACGCGCTGACTCGCATGCGCTTACAACAGGAAATCCTGCGGATTTGGCAGGCTGAGCAAACAACGGTGGTGCTAGTCACGCACGATATCGAGGAAGCCGTGTATCTTGCCGATCGGGTTGTCATCATGTCTCCGCAGCCGGGCACGATTAGGAACGTATTACCAGTGCGGTTGGCGCGACCCCGCGATCGGACGGATCGGGAATTTGTCCGGGTGCGCAAATCAATCCACGATGAACTGTTTGGATCGGGCAGCTCAGCACAAACTGCCCCGGAGAACCTCTAGCTGGCCAGGGTATCAGGAGGGATCGACGGCGGCTTTCTGTTTTCGACCGCTCGGCAATTCGCCGCACTGCATCAGCTTTGCCCGAACGATGTTGCGGCTAATGCCGAGTAGCCGCGCCGTCTGAACTTGGTTGCGATGACAGAATTCATAGGCTGTCCTGGTGATTGCCGTTTCGATCTCCGCGTATAGGCCGGGACGTCCATCCTCAAAAACTGCCACTAGTGCATCACGCAACGCGTCGAAGGGCTGCGCAGGGCCACTCGTCGCGATTCGAGGCGCACGGGGAGAAAGCCTCAAATCTTCCGGTCTCACTACATTTTCGCGGCAAACCAAGAGCGCGTGGTGGACGACATTTTCCAACTCTCGCGTATTGCCCGGCCAGGAGTGCCGGTTCACAAGAACATCGAGCGCTTCTGCGCTCAGTGCGGGATCCTTCAATCCGAGCCGCTCTCCATAAACTCCCAGAAAGTATTGCGCCAAGGGCAGAATGTCGCCCGGCCGTTCGCGCAGCGGTGGAATGTGCAGCGTGGCAACCTGAAGCCGGTAATAAAGATCTTCGCGAAAACGTCCCGCCGCAACTGCGTCCTCAAGATTCACGTTGGTCGCGGCTACTACGCGAACGTCAATCGCCAGGGGACTGCGCGAACCCAGCCGAACCACCTGGCGTTCTTGCAATACGCGGAGCAACTTTACCTGCATCGCGAATGGAAGATCTCCAATTTCATCCAGAAACAACGTTCCGCCCCGAGCTGCTTCAAACCATCCCGCCCTGGCTACCGTTGCTCCGGTGAACGAGCCGCGCTCATGACCGAACAGTTCGCTCTCCACCAGGCTTTCGGAAAACGCCCCACAATTCACGGCCACAAAAGGGCCATCGGCCCGTGGACTCAGCTTATGCACCTGTCTGGCAATGAGTTCTTTGCCGGTACCCGTTTCCCCAGTGACCAGCACGTTGGCGGTGCTGGGTCCGATCAAGTGAATTCTTTCGAGTAGTGCCTTGGACTTAACATCTTCAAACACCAGCGCCGACGCTCTGAGGCTAAAAGGCACCACGGGGGGACCGGGAAAATTAAGAACGGGGTTGGGAACTGGCGATAGGGACATCGATAACCCTACTACACTAATCGACATAATAGTATAGACCGATGGTTGTGTCAAGAAAATCACAACTCACGCTCTATCGAAAGGAACGATGCTCTGTCTTCGGTTCTCCGCTCCGCGGTCAACGTGGAGTATGGCGCGCTCTTCGGAGGGCACGGACTGGTGCGCTCAAGAAGTCATTCACACGGTCGAAGTCAGAAACGCTGTTGACGCCAAATGCTGGCGTTTGCAAGCGCTGCTGTCTAAAATCTGGGAGTGCCTGAAAAGCAAGATTCATCGGCTCGTGCGCGGTCCGAAGCCTTCGCTAGTCGTCTAGGGATTCGCCTGCCGATCCTCCTGGCTCCCATGGCGGGAGCGTCTCCTCCATCTTTGTCGATTGAAGTTGCTAACGCTGGCGGACTTGGGGCTTGCGGAGCTTTGACGATGACTCCGAACGAAATCAGCGCATGGAGCGCTGCATTCCGACAAGGCAGTCAGGGAGATTTTCAAATCAATCTTTGGATTCCAGAACCGGCGCCTGTGCGAGACTTCGAGCTGGAAAAACGGCAGCGTGAATTTTTAGCCGGATGGGGCCCTCCGGTTGGACCGGACGCAGGAAGTGCGACCCTTCCTGACTTTGAGGCTCAATGTCAGACCATGTTGGCTCTGTCCCCGAGAGTCATCTCTTCGATTATGGGCCTGTATTCCCCAGCCTTCGTGTCCGAAATGAAAGCGCGGGGCATTCTATGGTTTGCGAACGCCACCACGGTGGCTGAGGCGAAAGCTGCCGAACAGGCGGGGGCGGACGCCATCGTCGCGCAGGGGATGGAAGCCGGGGGACATCGCGGAGCGTTTCATTCCGGTCAGGCCGAACGGCAAATGGTGGGGTTGATGGCCCTGTTGCCCCAGGTCGTCGATGCGGTCACCGTGCCCGTGATTGCTGCAGGCGGGATTGCCGATGCACGCGGAATTGCGGCTGCGCTGATACTAGGCGCCAGCGCGGTACAGATCGGAACCGGATTCCTGCGAACTCCAGAAGCTAAGATGCATCCTGCTTATGCCAAGAGGCTTGCGAATACCGAGGCGCACGACACCATGATTACCCGCGCATTCAGTGGGCGTCCCGGCCGGAGTGCCGCGACCGCATACGTCCTCGCAGCGAGTGCTCCTGATGCTCCTCCGCCGGCGCCTTATCCCGTACAGCGGGGGCTGACTCGCGCGATGCGAGAGGCGGCGCAGAAGGACGGGGATGCGGAACGCATGCAACTCTGGGCGGGGCAAGCGGCTAAACTGGCATCGGATAAAGCAGCGCGTATTCTCTGTCAGCAGCTGTGGGCAGAAGCATCGCGGCTGGTGTTGTAGCGATGAGTGCAAACGACATTGTTAGAGACGCGATGTTACGTCAAACCATTGCCAGCGCGGAAATCAAACTCGGTCGCTTCATAGCTTTCAAGTTCCTCCCTGACGATGTAACCAAATTGCTGCCAGAGGATCAACGGTGAAGAGTGATTCTTTCGACTCTTGCCGGTTCAATGGGGATGGTGCGCCCTACCGCCCTCCTCAAAAAAGCCTGGCCGATTTGGATTTACTCGCGCTCCACGCCAGCAAGCCGTACGTGAATCAGGCGTTGGATAACCGTGAAGATGAGCGCGGTCGAGACGCCAAACATCAACAGTCCGGCGGCAGCTTCGAGTGGTCCCAGCATTTTCCAACCTGGCGACAATACGACTTCACCGGAACCCACAGTAGTGTAGCTACCCGCCGAGCAGTACAGGGCCGCGCTGAAACCGGCGACCCCACCACATAGATTGAACACAAACGCCCATAAAACGACCTCCAAAATATGCCCGGCGAGCGTGAGTAACGTTGTGCCGGTTATAAATGTCAAATTCACCCAGAGGCGCCCTCCGAGCTGACCACGTTGCAGATCGCGCCGCATTTCCATGACGATGGTGTGGACCACGAAGCCATGAATGACCATCGTGCCCAACATCGCCGCGAATCCGACGAGCAAGGAACTCAGCATACCTACTTCTGCCGGCCGAAAACCTCGCGGAACATCACATTGAGGTCGTCGAGTGCTTGCGCGCAGTCACCTGTAAAGCTGGAGCCATGCATGATGGCGAGCGTCTTGGGCTTTAGGTCGGCGAGCTTTTTCAAGTTCTGCGCTGTCAGTGGTGTGTATGGGACATACTCGGCAAGGATGCCCGCCTGAAATTCCTTCATCGCCTGACGCGAGCGGCCCACGACATCGGCAGAGGTGAGCGGTTCGACGTCGCCCATATGATGGAACAGGTCCGAACAGAGCAGTGTTCTCTGCGTTTCTTCGAAGAGGACGCCAGCGTCCCAGCCGTGGGGCAGATGGGGAGTCTGGCAGTAGCGAAAGCGGTACTTCCCCGTCGCAAAGGTCTCGCCGTCGGCGAGGCCACGTGCTTCCCGGCCAATGAAGTCGTTCATGTTGACGAGGGCGCCAACCTGACTGCAGATCACATCGGCCTTGGGCGCCGCAGCCAGCCAATCATTGAGCGACCCGCACTCGTCTGACTCAAAATGGCTGAAGCTGATGTGGCGCAACTCGGAAAGGTTAATGAGCTTGGAGACGGCCTCGCGAATTTCCGCATGCATACCGCGCAGCCCGGTGTGGAACAGCAGCGGTTCCTCGTCTTTCACCAGAAAATGGTTGAACTGAAAATTCCCCCATTTAGCAAAGATCGAGATGCGATAGATATTGGGCGCGATTTCCGTGGTGACGGCCATGCTAGCCTCCTCAATCGGATTTTTTAACGGCCTTTCTATTTGACTTCCCGGCTAACGTGCCCCCGAGAGGACCGGGCCTCGGTTGGCCGTTCATCTCCCGTGGAAAGAGTCAAGTAACGCCTTAAAGAAGCGCGCTATCAGACGTGACGACCGGGCGGCGAACCACTCCCATGGGCTGGATTCGGTGCCCGTGGTGTCAGCGGACGACAGGTTGACGTTCACCCAGCGCTCGTCGTCACGGGAGCCGTCGCCGCGTCGGCCTGCATCTGGGACTTTCACTGGGTATGCACTCGTGGAAAGACGCAATCAATTCCGTTTTCGAGAGCTTTGTGCGCATCCGATTTGACTGGATACGACAAGGTGCATCAGAGCAGATGCGTAGAAATGAAACAATTGGACGATGGTATTGATGACACTTTAGCGTTACCTGATACGGACGAGGAGCGCTCCGTCGCGATATCCAAAGCGGTTTCCACCTATACCAAAGTATCGACAATACCATCGTCTGATTGTTAGCGCTCCCGACATCTGGTGTGATCGTTGCGTCGCCCGATTTGACCTTGACGGCCTTGTAAAACTTCTTGTGTTGCGCAAGCCATCCGCCGCTGTCATGGAATGGCGAGCGACCCGCAGGGCGGTGACGCTACAAGTTGGAGCTCGCTCGCTTTCCTATAAGCAGGCGGTCTAACGGGGGCACTGTGAATTGCCTGGCTTTAAAAATGTTGACTGCAAACCGTGCGAGGCTTCGTTCCAAGCCAGCCGCGCTCTGCTTGGCTTTACTGGCAGCGCCGCTTTACGGACAATCCGATTTGACTGCTACGAGCCAAGGAACAGTATCCTACGGTGCCCCTGCGGCTGCTGTTCAGGACACGTCCGATCTTCAGATGCAAAATCCTTACCTGGGAGGAGTTCCCGCGGGCAAAGCCAGCGCGGCGGCCTTGTCGCTCTCTCTGGAAGACGCCGTAGCTCGTGGTCTTCGGCAAAACCTTGGGGGGCTGCTATCGACCGACGCACTGTCTGGCGCACAAGGCGAGCGGTGGCGGGCCCTCAGCGCGCTGCTGCCAAATCTGACGACCGCTACCAGTTTCGGCGTTCGGCAAAACAATGTCAGGGCGAGCATAGGCATTGAGGATGTTCCCGGCCACCCACCCATCCTCGGTCCGTTTGGAGTTTTCGACACACGCGCTTACCTTGACCAATCGGTCTTCAATTGGGAGTCGATCGAGCGTTCACGATCATCGGCGGCGCAGGTGAAATCCGCTCAGTACAGTTACAAAGATGCCCGCGAACTGATTGTGGTGGTGGTGGTGTCGAATTATCTGCTGGTTATCGCAGATCAGTCGCAAGTCGAGTCCGCTTTGGCTCAGCGCGACACTGCGAAAGTGCTGTTCGACCAGACGACCGACCAGAAGAAGGCCGGACTTGCGGCTGCGGTTGACGTACTGAGATCCAATGTAGAGCTACAGGCACGCGAACAACGGTTGATCGTTGCGCGAAATAATCTAGCGAAGCAGAAGTTGGTTTTGGCCCGGGCGATTGGACTTCCAGCCGGTCAGATTTTCGATATAAGCACGGACGTTGCTTACCAGCCGCTCACGACTTCAACCCTCGACCACGCATTGCAGCAGGCGTACGCGTCTCGCGCCGACTATAAGAGCCTAGCCGCGCAAGTACATTCCGCTGAGTTGCAAAAGAAGGCGGCTACCGCGGAGCGTTACCCAACACTGTCCGCCCTGGTGGATTACGGCTCTATCGGCGCCAACTTCGCGTCGAATCATGGAACCGTGGACGCAACCGCGGAGCTCCAGTTACCCATTTTTCAGGGAGGCAGGGTTCACGGAGATAATCTTGTCGCAGATTCCGCCTTGACTCGAGCCAAGCAACGGCTGGAAAACCTGAGTGCCATCATCGACCAGGAGGTGCGCGACGCTTTCCTCGACCTCCAAGCCACCGCGGACGAAGTGTCGGTTGAGAAGAATGCCGTTGAGCTCGCAGCTCAAACCCTCCAGCAATCCCGCGATCGCTTCTCGTCGGGCGTAACCGACAACATCGAAGTGGTGCAGGCGCAGGAATCTCTCGCCGATGCCAACGACACGTATATCGGCAGCCTCTACCGCTATAACGTCGCGAAAGTCTCCTTGGCGCGAGCCATCGGTTTCGCGGAATCGAACTATGCGCAGTATTTGAAAGGACAATAGTATGCCCGATCAAGGGACGGCCAAGAATCCGGAAGCTTCATCATCTCCAACATCTTCAACGCACAGTACGGCAGCGGAAGGTCCCACCGCGGTGCCTGCCGTCATCTATCCGAGACGACGCTCCCACAAGCGCTGGATTATCGCCGGTGCCGTGGTGGTAGTCATCGTCGGTGGTGTCTTTCTGTGGCACTACTTCTCGGGTTTCGAGGACACCGACGATGCCCAAGTCGATGTTCACCTCTACCCGGTGAGCGCACGGATTTCCGGGTACGTGCAAGCGGTGCAGGTGGGAGACAACCAGTATGTGCAGGAAGGCGCTCCACTGGTTGAGATCGACCCAAAGGACTTTCAGGTCGCGGTCGCGAAAGCGCAGGCGAACCTCGAAACTGCGGAAGCCTCCGCTCGTGCCCTCAACATCGATGTGCCGATTAGTTCGGTAGACACCACCAGCCAACTGAAGTTCACATCCTCGGACATCGAAAACGCCAAAGCCGCAATCGCCGCGGGCGAAAAACAAGTTGCTGCCGCACAGGCACGCATTCTGGAAGCTGAGGCAGAAAACGTGAAGGCACAGGACGACGTCGAGCGCTACCACCTTCTGCTGATCAAGGACGAAGTACCCAAGCAGACTTACGACCATGCGATCGCCGCAGCGCAAACCGACAATGCTGCAGTAACAGCGGCCAAAGCAGAAGAGGCGGCCGCGGAACAGAATGTCGACGAGGCGCGCAGCCGTCTTATTGAAGCGATTGCACGGAATGAATCCGCACGGGCGGGACCACAACGCGTGGCGTCGACGCGCGCGCGCGCGCTTTCAGCCGTTGCCGACGTGGTGCAGAAAAGAGCCGATCTCGACCAAGCCCGGCTCAACCTTGGGTACACCAGGATCTTTGCTCCTGTTAGCGGTGAGGTAACGAAAACTGTGGTAGTGGGGTTGAATGTCGACCCCGGCGAACAAATGCTTACCGTCGTTCCGCTGGATGAAGTGTGGATCACGGCAAACTTCAAAGAAACGCAGCTCGGGCACATGCGGCCGGGTCAGAAGGTGAAGATCACCTGCGACTCCAATGGCCGTTCCTATCACGCGCATGTCGACAGCATCGCGGGAGCCACAGGACCCTTGTTTAGCGTGCTGCCTCCGGAAAACGCTACGGGCAACTACGTAAAAATCGTTCAGCGCGTGCCGGTGAAAATAATTCTCGAACCGGGGGAAAATCGTGACCGCCAGCTTCGGCCGGGCATGAACGTCGAGGCGAAAGTGTACTTGCGATGAGCACCGCAACGCTGACCTTCCCTTCAGAGCAGGCCGTCTGGCGTCCCAGGGTAAATCCCTGGGCTATTGGCGCCACCGTTTCGATCGCGGCATTTGTCGAGGTCCTGGATACGACCGTTTCCAATGTCGCTTTGCCTTACATCGCGGGAGGCTTGGGGGCCAGTTACGACGACAGCACCTGGGTACTTACGTCGTACCTCGCAGCCAATGCGATCGTCCTGCCCATCAGCGGATGGCTTGCCGAAATCATCGGGCGCAAACGGTATTTCATGCTCTCCCTCCTTGTGTTCACGCTGAGTTCTCTGCTTTGCGGACTCGCGCCGAGTCTGCCGCTGTTGCTTGTCTTCCGAGCTGTGCAAGGCGTCGGTGGAGGCGGATTGCAACCGATGGCGCAAGCGATTCTCAACGATTCGTTTCCTCCCGAGAAGCGCGGCGTCGCTTTTGCTCTCTACGGCATCTCTGCGGTTCTAGCCCCAACCGTGGGGCCGATGCTCGGAGGCTATATTACGGACAACTATTCCTGGCGCTGGATATTTTTTATTACCTTGCCTGTGGTTTCCCTTGCTATTTATTTGACCCACATACTTGTCGAAGATCCACCGTTCCTCCGTCGGCTGAAAAGTGGGGGGATCCGTGTCGACTACATCGGAATATCCATGTTGGTGCTGGGAATTGGCTCGCTGCAGGTGCTTCTGGATAAGGGGCAGGAAGACGATTGGTTGGGCTCGCATTTCATCACCACCCTGGCAATCACTGCAACCGTCTGCCTGATCACACTGGTCGTCTGGGAATGGTACCGCAAAGATCCGGTGATCGATGTCCGTCTGTTCAAGAGCTTTAACTTCGCCGCGGCGAACCTGATGATGTTCATGATGGGCTTCATGCTTTTCAGCACGTTGGTGTTGATTCCCGAATTTCTGCAGACGCTGATGGGTTACACCGCCGAACTCGCGGGTCTTGTTTTGTCCGGAGGAGGAGTGGTTTTGTTGGTAATGATGCCCCTCACTGGCCGGCTAACGACAAAGGTTCAGGCCAGATACTTGATAGCGGCGGGGTGGCTGTGTCTCGCCATCGGACTGTTCTATTCGGCCCACCAGATCGATTTATTCATCAACTTCCGTTTTGCAACGTGGTTGCGCGTCACGCACGTAGTGGGAATCGGATTTCTTTTCGTCCCCATCACCGCGGCAGGTTACATCGGAATTCCTCCAGAGAAGGGCGACCGCGTCTCAGGAATCATCAACTTCATGCGCAATATCGGCGGCAGCATAGGAACCTCGCTGGTGACCACTCTGATCATCCGGCGCTCGCAATATCACCAGCAGATCCTCGTCGGCCATCTCACTCCTGATACGCCTGAATTTCGGTCCGCACTCCACGGCCTGAGTTCAAAAGTCGCACATTCCGGGCTTCGGGCTGCGGACGCCCACAACCAGGCCGTCGCGAGGTTCTACGACTTAGTGAAGCAACAAGCACACGCATTGTCGTATATGGACACGTTTTGGATCCTAGGCGCGCTGTGCTCGGTCATGTTCGTTCTCGCCTTTTTCTTGAAAAAGAATGACCCCGAAGCGGGCGGCCAGGTTGCGGCCGGTTAGGGATGGTCATGACGATTCGAGCCATAACGATCGAACGTGAATTTGGTTGTGGAGGTTCAGAGATCGCTGCCAGGCTGGCCGAACTTCTGGGTTGGAAGCTGTGGGACCATGAACTGATTCAGGAAATCGCACGGCTGACCAACAGCACGCCCCAAGCAGTCGAGCAGCGAGAATGGAAAAATGATCCTGCGGTTTATCGACTGTTTAAGTCTTTTCTTAGAGGGGCTTTCGAGGGGGGCCTGCCGCCCACTCATCGACTGGAACTGCTCGATGCCCGCCGCATCGCCGCCGTTTCTGAGCTGGCGGTGAATCGCGCACTTTCTGAGGGCCCGTGCGTAATCGTCGGCCGAGGCTCGCAATATTTTCTTCGCGATCGCAAGGATGTGTTTCGGGTGTTCCTCTATGCTTCGCGCACGTTTAAGATCCACAGGTTGATCACTGCTGGAACATCCCAGGAAAAGGCAATAGCGGACGTTGATACGATTGACGGAGATCGCGCTGCCTTCGTCAAGAGATACCTTAAGCTGAACTGGCCAGAGATCCACCTCTATGACGCAATGTTTAGTACTGAGGCGGGCGATTCTTTTGTCGCCAACATGCTTGTTCGCTGTATCCAGCAGGTTGGAGATGAAAGGGTTTCAGTTATCTCGAATTCACGGTGAGTCGCTTACCGCGATTTGCGAACCACCATTTTCAAAGCACTTTACGGAATTATGCTAGCGATGGCAGCCATCGAAAAGCTTGACACTCATCGCAGAGCCCTAACCCTCGACCTCGATTCGTCTGACTTTGGCTCCTTTGCCACAGGTGATCGCACGCATCACCCGGTTGAAGTCTGTCACCGTCGAAGTTCGGGCTGGACGTGCGATCCGTTTACGCGCAGATCGTACCTCTGACGCAACGCCGAGCGCTTGAACAGCTTTCGGTGTTCGCCAAAGATTCACGGTCCATTACGGTCCAATAAGACGAGTTTTTTTACGGTCCAATAAGACGAGTTTTTGAAGGTCACAGAAATGGCTGCAACTGTCGCCAAACCGTTGAGAAGATTGGTGGAGCTAGTCGGGATCGAACCGACGACCTCATCGTTGCGAACGATGCGCTCTCCCAGCTGAGCTATAGCCCCGCACGGCGGCGAGTTTACGATTCTGATTTTAACAGCCGTCGCGCATTTCGCCTATACGAACGGGGCGAGTCTTTCACCCAACCACAGCGCAACCATGCAGACATCGAGTCCTCGAAACAGCTTGGACTGGAAAGCGAAGGCTATAATTTAGGAGTGAGCTCTTCCAAAGTAAAACAAGTAGCTTCCGCGGACTTCCCTACCCGCTGGGGCCATTTTCTGATCCATGGATTTGCGACCCGGGCTTCGGCCACGGGAGACAACGCTAAGACGGAAGAAGCCGTGGCGCTGGTAATGGGCGAGGTGAGCACCGGGTCGCCGCTGGTGCGCATTCACTCGCAGTGCCTTACGGGCGACGTTTTTGGTTCACTCCGCTGCGATTGCCGCCAGCAATTGGAAATGGCGCTCTCCATGATCGCTCAACTTGGCTCGGGCGTCCTTATTTATGAACAGCAGGAGGGCCGCGGCATTGGGCTGATGGCGAAACTGCAGGCCTACGCACTCCAGGACAGCGGATTCGACACGGTGGAAGCGAACGAGCGCCTCGGTTTTAAAGCCGATCAGCGCGAGTTCCACATGCCGGTCGAGATTCTGAAAGCGCTGGACATCAAGCAGGTGCGCCTGCTCTCAAACAACCCAGACAAGGTCGCGGCGCTCGAACGCGCCGGGATCGAGGTGACCGAGCGCGTGCCTTGCGAAGTGGCGCCCACCGAGCACACCGTGGAATACTTGAAGACCAAGCAGGAAAAACTGGGCCACCTGTTCACTCGCCGCCGGAATCAACATTAATTCAGATCGGCGCACAGCAACCGCGTCAGTTCATCCCGATTCTTCATTGGCAGTCCGCGTAGCGCGGCTCGCGCCAGGGCTACATAGACTTCGCGGGCTCCGGGATGCTTCTTCAGCACGTCCAAGTGTTTCGCCACCGTCTTTACGTCTCCGCGAACCAGAGGTCCACTGAAGGACGGCGCAGGACCGAGGCGCGAGTAGTTTGCCAAGGTCTGCCGGACGATGGGCAGACCCTTGCGACGCGCATCCTCGCGCGTGAGTCCGGCGGCGCGAGCCGCTTCCTCGAGCGTCACCAGGAATGCCAGCAGCAGCGGCGACGTCAGAGTGGCCCATGCATGGTAGGCCGCCTTGCGCGCTGCGGGCAGCGGGAATCCCTCGCCTCCGAGTGCACGAACGATCTGTCGCCCCACGCGTGTAGCTGCAGCGTCGCCTTCGATCGCAAACGGGACGCCCGTTAAAGAAGGATGTGATCCGGCAACAAAGGTCATCAGCGGATGCACCGATGCCACGGCGACGCCTGCCGCGCGCAAAGGCTCGAGCTCGCGGCTGAGCAGCGCTCCGCTGGAGTGAAAGGCGACACGAACTTTGCCCTGACTTCGGTTCGGAGATCGATTCTGATCTCTATGCCGAGACCTGTCCTTATTATTAGCAGTCGCGCGAGCGGCGAGCTGAAGCGACAGATCCGAAGCAGCACCGCGAATAACAGCGTCGGGGACGCAAAACCACAGCAAGGTGGCGTTCAACGCAGCGGAATGCGCGGTGACGGGTTGTGCGCCCACCTTTATGGCGAGATCGCGCGCCCGCCGACGTGATTGAGGCGTATCTCGCGCCACGATCTCAGTAATCTTGAAACCGCAGTCGTGCAGGGCAACCGCTAGATAGGTTGCCAGCCTTCCGGCTCCAACGATGGCTACGGTGGGCTTTGGGGGTGTAGGTTTTCGGCTCACCGGCGCAGAATAACAGGTTTAGTGATCAGGTCTCAGCTTTAGATCTGGGGAGAAATGCTGTTCTTGAATTCTCCGAGACCTGACATCTCGGAAGCCGAGACCTTATATTATTGTTATGGCAAAAGCGGCAGGTACGAAATCCAAGCAGGCTCGCGTCCTATCTTCTCGAATCAGTTACCAGGGCCCGGTGTTCAGCGTCACCACCGATGAAGTGGAAGAGCCTGGGGGCGTGCGTGCCCGCCGCGATGTCATCCGGCATTCCGGCTCCATCGTGGTTTTGGCCGTGGATGACACGGTCCGCAAAGCCGAGCCACGCATACTTCTCGAACGCCAGTATCGCCATGCCGCGCAGTCGATGATGTGGGAGTTACCCGCCGGACGTATCGACGATGGTGAAACGGCACTTACCGCCGCCAAACGCGAGTTACTCGAGGAGACCGGCTACAGCGCCCGCCAGTGGAAGAGAATCTTGCATTTCTACGTTAGCCCCGGTTTCCTCGACGAAACCATGACCATTTACCTGGCCCGCGGGCTTAGGGCCGGCGAAGCCCAGCCGGAGGCAGACGAGAGGATCGCGATCAAATTTTTCACGTTATCGGAGGCTAAACGGATGGCGCTCCAGGGCCGCATCCGCGATGCGAAGACGATCTGCGGCGTCCTCTGGCTCGCCCAGATGCCGCGCCCAGCGCGCCAGTAAAGCCTGTCCGCAAATATACCCTGAATGCCGTATTGACAATGACCATTTATATGTGATCCGAAGCCTTGACAGCCCCCCCGTTGAGCAGCACAATGCGTACACATTTTTTGCGGACCTCTGGCATAACGCCTTTTCTCGGCGACATCCGCAAAACGAAGGGAGCGCACGTGGAACGATTGAAAGGCACGGTCAAGTGGTTCAACAACGCCAAGGGATACGGCTTCCTCGGTCGCGACGATGGACCGGATGTATTCATTCACTACAGCTCCATTACCACCGAGGGCTACAAAAGCCTGCAGGAGGGCGATCAGGTGGAGTTCGAAATTGTCCAGGGCCAGAAAGGGCCGCAAGCGGCCAACGTAACCAAGACTTCGTGATCGGACGTCACTTTTCTCAAACCGATTTCACACGCTGAGCTGTGTGCGCCTTGACGCCCTGTCTGGCGTGTCCTCCGACGGCTGCCCCTCCCTGCTGCGGTCGTCTTCCGCGTTACAATCATTCCCGCGGGTTGAAAATCCTTGAATGGACAATAAGGCTATCGCCGGACTTCTCTACGAGACTGCCGATCTGCTGGAGATCGATGGACAGGACTCGTTTCGCGTGCGCTCCTATCGCAACGCGGCGGAGGCTATCGAAGCGTTGCCGCAGCAGGTAGCTGATCTAATCGCGGAACCGAAGAAGTTGCTCGAAATCCAGGGTATCGGCAAGAGCATGCAGGCCAATCTGGTGCAACTCTTTAAGGATGGCCGCATCGAAGTGCACACTGAGTTGCTAAAAAAATACCGGCCTTCGATGCTCGAACTGCTCAAGATTCAGGGGCTAGGACCGAAGACCATTGCTTTGATCTGGAGCGCATATCAGGTCAGCGACCTCGAGGGAGTAGAGAAATTGGCGCGTGAAGGCAAGATTCGGACCTTGCCGCGCATGGGCGAAAAGCACGAATTGAAGCTGTTGAAGGCGATCGAAGACTATCGCCGCATCGCCGGACGATTTCTGCTCGACACGGCGGAAGAACTGGCGGAAAAACTGGTCGAGCATCTGCTGTCGGCTCCCGGCGTCGAAAAAGTTACACCTGCCGGATCACTGCGTCGCGGCCGCGAAACCGTCGGTGATCTCGACATCCTCGTCACCGGCGAGGCGTGCAATGCGGACGAAGCGCGGCAGAAACTTATCGAACATCTGCTGCGTTTTCCCGGCTTGATGGACATCATCGCCCAAGGAGAAAACAAGGTCAGCTTCCGCCATCGCAATGGCATGCAGGTGGACGTGCGCCTGCTGCCGCCGGAGTCATTCGGGGCGGCCATGCAATATTTCACAGGGTCGAAGGCGCATAACGTGGCCCTGCGCCAGCGTGCCCTGAAGATGGGCTTCACACTCAACGAATATAGCCTCGCGAAGGTCGAGGATAATCAACCGGTCGCGCGCAAGACAGAAGAAGAGATTTATTCCAAGCTCAAACTCGACTTCATACCTCCCGAACTCCGAGAGAACCAGGGAGAAATCGAAGCCGCTGCCGGACACACGCTACCCGCGCTGTTGGAGCTATCCGATATCCGTGGCGACGTGCACATGCACACCGTCGAAACCGATGGCCGCAACACGATTGAAGAAATGGCGGAGGCGGCGCAGGAGCGTGGCTACGCCTACATGGCCATCACGGATCACTCGAAGAATCTCGCTTTCGCTAATGGACTCACCGACAAACGGGCGCTCGATCATATTGATCGCATCCGCGCGGTTGAAAAAAAGATGAAGGGCATCCGCATTTTCGCGGGAATCGAAGTGGATATTCTGGGGGATGGGTCGCTCGATCTCTCCGACTCCGTGCTCGAACAAATGGATATCGTGATCGCCAGCGTGCATTCGCAGTTCAACCAGGACCGCGCGGCCATGACCGATCGACTGCTGAAGGCGATCGCCAATCCCAACACCTCGGTGATCGGGCATCCCACCGGACGCCTGCTATTGCGCCGCGATGCCTACCTGTTCGATCTCGACGCGGTGCTCAAAGCTGCGGCTCAACACAAAGTAGCGATGGAATTGAATTCCTATCCCGATCGGCTCGACCTCAGCGACGTTCATCTGCGTAGGGCGAAACAACACGGCGTGAAGATCGTCATCAATACCGATTCCCACCACACTTCGCACATGGAGAAAATCCGGTACGGAATCACGCAGGCGCGGCGCGCCTGGCTGACCCGGGACGATGTGCTGAATACCTTGCCAGTGGCAGACTTTGCCCGCGCCATGAAGCACGGTTGGTAATTAGCCGGGACGCCGGACTGTCAGTTACCAGGAATCCCTTCGGCAGAGGGCCGGTCACTCTCCGAAAAGGGCGAGGTAACGTGAGTAACGGCGAGTCGAGAGCGGCTCATTTCGGCATGTAAGATAAACATCTGTGGCTTCTGGATGGCAAAGCAAATTGGCGCGCGTATCCCGGATGGACTGGGAAGAGGTACGGGTGCGCGTGGGGCAGGAATTACACAAGCAGAGCGACCTGCTCCTGCACCGTCTGGGAGTACGCAATGGTGCGATTCCGTTGCAAGCAGATTCGGCCGCGCGGACCGGCCAATTCTTTTTTGGTGCGAGGGAGTTTTCTGGCAGTGGAAGCTCAGCGCGCGCGGAGTTACTGCGCAAAACTCTTCCTGACGACGCAACGGAAATTCTGCGCGAGGCCGACGAAATCTGCGGCCATCGCTTTCGATTGCTGGGCTATGAAAATTTTGACTACTCGATGGAACCGGGAGATCCGATCGACTGGCATCTCGATCGGGTGCATGGTAAGCGCGCGCCGCTCGAGCCTTGGTTCAAGATTCCTTTTCTTGATTTTGCGGTAGTGGGCGACCACAAGGTCACCTGGGAATTGAACCGGCACCAGCACCTGGTGACACTGGCCAAAGCCCATCTGCTGAGCGGCAACAATGACGCGAAGTACGTTCGCGAACTGATCGCGCAGCAGCGCAGTTGGATCAAGGACAATCCCTATCCGTTGGGAATAAATTGGGGAAGCACGCTGGAGGTCGCCTTTCGCAGTCTGTCGTGGACCTGGGTTGACCAGCTGCTGGCAGGAACGGCCGAGTATGAACAGTTCCGCCCGGAACTGGCGCCTGCGCTTGCCTTCCACGGGCGTTATATCGAGCGCTATCTATCTACTTACTTTTCTCCGAACACGCACCTCCTGGGCGAGGCGGTTGCTCTGTTTTTTCTCGGCACCCTGTATTCGCAAATGCCTGGGGCCGCTCGCTGGAGAGAATCCGGATGGCAGATTGTTCTGCACGAGGCACAGCGGCAGGTTCGTCCCGATGGCGTTTACTTCGAGCAATCGCTGTATTACCACGTTTATGCGCTCGACTTTTTTCTCTACGCGCGGTGGCTCGCAGCGCGGAATGGAATGGAGATTCCACCGGCGTATGACGCGGTGATCGGGCGAATGCTCGACGTGCTTGCGGCGCTCGCGCAGGCGGGACCGGCCGAAGGCTTCGGCGACGATGACGGCGGGCGACTGTGGAATCCGCGGCGCAATCGGACGGAACACATGACGGATCCGCTGGCACTGGGTTCAGTCCTGTACTCCAGAGATATGCACCCCAGGGAGTTTCCCGCAGCGCGACTGACGGAGGAAGCGATCTGGTTATTTGGCGAGGAAGCGGTGGACAAGCTATCGCATCCGCAAGCAAGCACGGCTGCGCAATCCATCGCCTTCCCCGACGGAGGGATTTACGTGCTGGCGGATTCGCAGCCGTACGCCCAGGAAATGATGGTGGATGCCGGTCCGCAAGGCGTGGGCCGATCGGGACACGGACATGCCGACGCACTCAGCCTGCGACTCACCATGGATGGACGGCGCTGGCTGGTGGACTCCGGAAGCGGCGTCTACATTTCGAAAGATCCGGCGGACCGCAACGTGTTTCGCGGAACCGGCGCGCACAACACCTTGCGCGTGGACGGATTGGACCAAGCGGTTGCGGACGAACCTTTTTCGTGGACTCACATTCCGGCCACACAGGCAGAAAACTGGATCGTCGGGAAGACCTTCACGTATTTTGTGGGCAGTCATAATGGATACACGCGACTGGCCGATCCGGTTGTGCATCGGCGGCACGTGCTGAACATCGCCGGCGGGCTGTGGCTGGTGCGGGATGTTGCGCTCGGTCGGACGGAGCATGAACTGGAGCTTCGATGGCACTTCGCATCCGATCTTGACGTTCGCATCGTCGGCGCGGGTAGGGTCGAAATTTCAAGGGCGGGTGCTTTCTCGGGCGATGCTGCGCGCGAATCGAAGTTAAGCCTCATCATGCCGGAAGAAACCGTCTGGCAGACGGCAACGGAGGTTACCACCGCTCTGCTTTCGCCTGCGTATGGCGCGCTACAGCCTGCCCCCCTAGTGCGATGCCGCGCGCAGGTGGTGCTGCCCGCGGAAACGGCAAGTGTTCTGCTGCCGCGTTCGGGCGCAATCCAGCCGCTGGGTGAACCCCGATTGGCCAGCATGGCGCAAGCGGCAGTGCAGGTTTACGAACTCGATTATCATGACGAAAGCCATGGATTCTTTTTTGCGCTTGGCGACGTGGCGTGGAGTTTCGGTCCGTGGGCCTCGGACGCGCGAGCGCTCTATTGCCACATTGAAAAGGAGAAACTCACGCACCTTGTCGTAATCGGGGGGACGCACGTGGCGTGGCAAGGCCAGCCTCTGCTGAAGATGGAGGGCCCAGCCAACTTTTTCGAGTGGCGCAAACAGGATGCAATCATGAATGCCGAGTCCCGGCAATTTTCGATTACGCCTGTATTCGAGAGGTTGACGCGTTCGTCATCAGCGGATTTCAGTGATCGCAGCCAAGGTTCGTCGCCCTACGCGGAGAAACTCTAAATGTGCGGGATTGCCGGCATTCTTGAATTCGGGCGGGACGCACGGGCGAACGCTGCCGCTCTCCGCGAAATGTGCCGCGTCATCACCCATCGCGGACCTGACGACGATGGTTTTTACACCGACGGCGCGTTGGGCATCGGCATGCGGCGGCTCAGCATTGTCGATGTGGCCGGCGGGCATCAGCCGATTTCTAACGAAGACGGGACACTCTGGATCGTGTTCAACGGCGAAATTTACAATCACCTCGCTTTGCGCGAACAACTCATCGCACGCGGACACCGCTACAGCACACACAGCGACACCGAAACGGTTATCCATCTTTTCGAAGAGTATGGCGAGGATTGCGTGCAGCACCTGCGCGGCATGTTCGCCTTCGCTATCTGGAATCGCAATACGAAAACGCTCTTCATCGCACGCGACCGGCTGGGCATCAAGCCGTTGTATTACAAGTTGACGCCGGAACGGTTGCTGTTCGGGTCGGAAATCAAAGCGGTGCTGGCGCACGGCGGGATTCGTCCGGAGTTCAACCGGGCGGCGCTGCCGGAATACTTGGCGTTTGGATATTTGTCGGGCGAGGAGAGTTTCTACAACGGAATTCTGAAGCTGTTACCCGGACGCACCTTGACGATTGGTCCGGAAGGCCAAGCGCAGATCCGGCAATACTGGGATCTGGATACATCGCGGGCGCACGAATCGGGAGTTGATAGTTACGATGAGAGTTACTACGTCCACAGCTACCGCGAGTTGCTCGAAGGTGCAGTCCAAAGCCATCTGATGAGCGACGTGCCGCTGGGCGTATTCCTGAGCGGCGGGGTGGATTCGAGCGCGGTGGCGGCACTGATGACGAAATTGCGGAGCGAACCGGTGGAAACGTTTTCCGTCGGCTACACCGAGCAGACTTACAGCGAACTGCCTTTTGCGCGCACGGTTTCGGACCATATTCATTCGCGGCATCATGAAGTGCTGGTCAGCGAGCAGCAGTTTTTTGGCGCGCTGCCGCATTTGATCTGGCACGAAGATGAGCCGATCGTGTGGCCGTCCAGCGTCTCGCTTTATTTTGTGGCTCGCCTCGCCCGCGAGCGAGTTACCGTGGTGCTGACCGGGGAAGGCGCGGATGAAACCCTGGCGGGCTACACGCGCTACGCCTTCACCTTAAAGAATGCGGCGATGGATCGCGCCTATCGCAGCGTGGTTCCGAGCTTTGTTCGCCGCGGGTTGCGCAACACTCTTGCGACCTCCTCGGTGTTCGGAGCAACCCTGCGGAGGAAACTGGACCATACATTTCTGGCCCGGGATGGAAATTCCTGGGCGTCTTTCTACTTTGACAATTTCTTTTCCGCCTTCGGCGAAGCCGAGCAGACTGGACTGCTGACGAACGAGTTCGCCCGCGAAACCGCACCCAGCACGGCATACAAGCATGTTCTTGATTATTGGAACCATTCGTCGGGTGAAATGCTGCAACGCTTGCTCTATACCGACATCAAGACCTACCTGGTCGAACTGCTCATGAAGCAGGACAACATGAGCATGGCCGCATCCATCGAAAGCCGGGTACCGTTTCTCGATCATGTACTGGTTGAATTCGCGACCCGAATTCCGCGCGACGTACAGATTCAGGGACTAGCCGGAAAGCGGATTCTGAAAAAGGCGGTGGAAGACCTATTGCCGCATTCCATTCTGTACCGGCCGAAGCTGGGATTTCCGACGCCGTGGAGCGGATGGTTGGCTGGACCGCGGCTGGAAACGATTCGCGAGATGTTGCTCGAGGCGCGCAGCCTGAATCGTGGATACTTCCGGCGCGAAGCGATCGAGAAGTTGTTTGACGAGCATCGCGCGCAGCATCGCGACAACTACGATCGCATCTGGCGCTTGCTCAATCTTGAGTTGTGGCATCGGGTTTGTCTGGAAGGCGAATCGCACGACGACGTTGGCGAGCCCGCCGTAAACCTGGCGTCAGCGCGGTAACTGCGTTCTTCTCACACATGCAATTTCTTGCAGTTGGACGCGTAATTGACGCGATTTCCGCAACAAGATCAGTTGCAAAGCGAACCCGAACGCACTAGAGTACGTCGAAGATGGGATTGGTCGCTGCGCGCGATGGATCGTGCGCAGCGGAGAATCACGGAAGACAGTTGGAGAGGATTTTCAGTGAAGATTTCGCAAAAAGGGCTTTACGCGCTGCAAGCGATCACGACTCTGGGCCGCCGCTACGGAACCGAAACGATTAAGATTCGGGACATTGCGATTGATAGCGACCTGCCGGAAAAATTTCTGGAGTTGATTCTGCTGGAACTCAAGAATGCGCGCATCGTGGAAAGTGTTCGAGGCGCCAAAGGAGGTTACCGGCTGCGGCGCGCGCCCGAAGAAATCAAACTCAGCGAGATTATCCGTCTGGTCGACGGCCCGCTTGCGCCTTTCGGAGATGCGGATCAGCTCCGCAGTCTCATCACGACCGATCCCGACCACCGCGCGCTCTACAGTGTGTTTTTGGAGGTGCGCGACGCGGCCGCAAAGATACTGGAGAGCACTTCCGTCGCGGACATTGTAGGAGACACTTCGAAATCCCGCAAACGACCGAAACAGAAGGCGAAAAAAGGTCCTGCGCTGTCAATCATTCACAAAGCTGCAAAGAGTAAGTAGTTTGCCGGCGCGAAAAATCAGGCCAACACGGCCTCATACTCGCCATAGGCGCCTTTGAAATCGGTAATTTCGTGAGTGCCTTCGAAATGCCAGATCCGGGTCGCGACTTCATCGATCAGATCTTCGTCGTGCGTGACCAGCAACACCGTTCCGGGATAGCGCTGCAGCGAAATGTTGAGGGCGTTGATCGATTCGAGATCAAGATGGTTGGTCGGCTCGTCAAGCACAAGCACATTCGGCTTCTGCAGCATCAACTTGCAGAAGAGTAGACGGGCCGCTTCTCCGCCAGAGAGGATCTCGGTACGTTTCTCGGCGTCATCACGGGGAAAGAGCATCTGCCCCAGGATGCCGCGAATTTCTTCGGTAGATGCGGTCGGGTCCCACTGATGCAACCATTCCAGCACTTTGATGCCGGGCTCGATCAACGCTCTGTGATCCTGTGCGAAATATCCCACGGCAGCTTCGTGACCCCAGATAACTTTCCCGCCATCAACGAAGGAACCGTCGTAGCCGCTGGTCTTGCGTAGTTCGGATTCTGAAGTTGTCGGCGAGTTCGCAAGCAACGCATTCACCAGGGTAGTTTTGCCCGCGCCGTTGCGGCCCATCAGCGCGATTTTCTCTCCGCGCAGCACGCTAGCCGTGAACGCAGAAATCACCTTGGCATCTCCGTACGACTTCGTAACACCCTCGATTTCGAGAATGTGTTTTCCGGAAGGCCGCTTCTGCTCGAACTTAAGATAGGGACGCTGAATATTGGACTTAGCCAATTCGGTGACCTGCAGACGCTCGACTTCCTTGCGTCGAGATTGCACTTGGCTCGAGCGGGTTCCGGCCGCAAAGCGCGCGATGAATTCATTCAACTGCGCGATTTTCTTTTCGCGTTGCGCGTTTTGCCCTTCGATCTGCGAACGCACCTGCGTCTTCGCGATCACCATGTCGTCATACGTACCGGTGTAAGTAATGATGGTCTCGTAATCGATGTCAGCGATGTGAGTGCAGATACCGTTGAGAAAATGCCGATCGTGCGAGATCACAATCAGGACGCCTTCGTATTGATTCAGAAAATTCTTCAGCCAGTGAATCGAGTCGAGATCGAGGTGGTTCGTAGGTTCGTCGAGCAACAACGCCTGCGGATGACCGAACAACGCCTGCGCCAGCAGCACGCGCATCTTTTGGCCACCCGGAATCTCCGACATTTTCCGCTCGTGCATCTCGTCAGGAATGTCGAGGCCCTGCAACAGAATGGCGGCATCAGTTTCCGCGGTATAACCGTCTTCCTCGCCGACGATCCCTTCGAGTTCGCCGAGTTTCATTCCATCAGCGTCGGTCATCTCATGCTTCGCATAGATAATTTCGCGTTCTTCGAGCGCAGCCCACAAGCGCCGGTTTCCCATGATGACCGCGTCAATCACACGATACTTGTCGAAGGCGAATTGATCCTGGCTCAGAACTCCAAGCTTGCGCGGGCGTACGACAGTTCCCTTCTGCGGCTCTAGTTCGCCGGTGAGAAGCTTCATGAACGTGGATTTACCCGCGCCGTTGGGGCCAGTAAGGCCGTAGCGCTTCCCCGGAACAAAGCCGGTAGAAACTTCGTCGAACAGAATTTTAGCGCCGTAGCGCATGGACACATTGCTGACAGAAATCATGATATTCAGAGAACTGCGGGAATCGATCCAATCGGAAGAAGACGCAGCTGCTGTCATTAGAATATCACGAGCTTAAGGGCGCTTTGGCCTTCCTTCGTGTGCCTTAGAGACCTTAGTGGTAAGCCTTTGGCTCTCACGGCAGTATTCAGTGCAGCACGACCTCTTACCGCTGCCTCGCAAGCACTCATGTTACCTTTTCAGCGTGACGAATAATCCTCAGTCCTCTTCTCTCGATCTTCAGGCAATGGCGCGGCAAATCATGCTGGCGCAGGGTTTCGAACCGAATTTTCCGCCCGCGACTCAGCAACAGTTGCTGGATATCAAAACGCATCCGCCGCAACTCGTCCCGTCCGATAAGGTCCGCGATCTGCGCAACCTGCTCTGGTCGTCGATCGACAACGACACGTCGAAAGATCTCGATCAGATCGAGGTCGCCGAACGCTTGCCCAATGGCGATATCAAGGTGATGGTGGGCATCGCCGATGTTGATGCTTTTGTCGCCAAAGACACTCCCATCGATCAGCACGCGGCCAGAGAAACGACCACCGTTTATACGGGCATCATTAATTTTGCGATGCTGCCGGAAGAGCTCTCGACGGGCGCATCGTCACTGCTCCCCGACGTTGATAGGCCGAGCGTGGTGACTGAATTCGTAATCGATTCCGGGGGCGCGATAGCTTCGAGCGACGTCTATCGCGCCCTTGTTCGCAATAAAGCGCAACTCACCTATAGCGCGGTGGGAGCATGGCTCGAAGGCACGGCTGCGGCTCCGCCCAAAGTGGCCGCGTCTTCGGAATTGCAGGCACAGCTGAAACTACAGGACGGAGTTGCCCAAGCTCTCAGGAAACTGCGTTACGAAAATGGCGCGCTGAATATCGACACCGCCGAAGTCGTTCCCCTACTGCTCAACCAGCAAGTGATGGGCGTCGCAACGGTACAGAAGAACCGCGCCACTGAGTTGATTGAAGATTTCATGATCGCCGCCAACGGCGTGGTGGCACGGCTGCTGGAGAAAGTCTCTTCGCTGCGGCGTATCGTGAAAACTCCCGAGCATTGGGATGGCATCGTGCGGCTGGCCGCGGCCCAGGGGGTGACGCTCCCCGCACAAGCTGATTCCAAGGCGCTCAACGATTTTCTTCTGAAGCGGAAAGCCGCCGATCCCGATCATTTCGCCGATTTGTCGCTGGCGGTGATCAAGCTGATTGGCCCCGGCGAATATGTGCTGGAGCGTCCCGGCGATCCCGAGCAGGGGCACTTCGGCCTCGCCGTGCAGGATTACACACACTCGACCGCTCCCAACCGGCGTTTTGCCGATGTGGTCACGCAAAGGCTGATCAAGAATTTGCTCGATGGAAAACCCAACCCCTATTCTGACGATGAACTAGCCGCCATTGCCACGAACTGCACCCAGAAAGGAGACGCAGCGCGAAAAGTGGAGCGTGAAATGTCTAAGCGCTTGGCAGCCGTAGCCATGTGCCATCGTGTCGGGGAAGCATTCGACGCCATCGTAACCGGTGTGACTCCCAAGGGGACGTTTGTTCGCGTCCTGCAGCCGCACATCGAAGGCTTGCTGGCTCAGGGGGCGCAGGGGCTACACGTCGGCGACAAGATTCGCGCGAAGCTGACGCGGACTGATGTCCAGCATGGGTTTATTGATTTTGCTAAGGCGTAGCCGCGGCAAGAACCCAGAACAGTCATAAAATGCATTGTTGAGAAAAACATGGGAAAGGCCGTCACACTGCTTTTGCTGCTGAGTTGGCTGCCCACATCGGGTCACGGGCAAAGTGATGCAATGCACCAATCTCCGAAGCCAGCGTCAACGCATCACCGAAACCGACAGGAAGAAGATGTTGTTGCGCATGCCTTCGACACCGTAAGAACGGATGCAAAACTGGGCCGCCTCAGTCGAATCAGGGAAAGGAAGGAACTTGAGCAACTCATTTGCACCGCTTCAGTGAACGGACAAATACCTGTGTCTATGAATACCAGTCTTGGCACGAGCACACCGAGCCTTCATCTAGACACACCGAGTGCGCTGTACAAGACCGCCAGCCCCGGCGATGTAACACCAGAACTGCGAACAATAGCTCTTTTCGAGCACCCCAGAGGACGAAGTGGGCGTACACCCGGACACAGAAGATACTCGGTAGCGGTCTGGCCCGTTCAGCAGGAGAAAGACAGCAACCCTGAATACTGGGTCGGAATTGGACTGTTCTGGAGCGCGGGGACTGAGTTCTTTCTAAACCACTTTTCCGACTCCATCGAATACAAAAACAAGTGGAAACGATTTGTCGCACCAGAATGCAAGGAAGTGAAGTAGGAAATTCACACTGTCAAAAAATCTCAATCTCACTAGGAATCCTCAGCCGCTCTTCTTTTCCAACTCAGCCCAACGCGTATAGAGCGCATCGAGCGCCAGTTGAGCCGAGTCCAGCGCGGCCTGCGCAGCTACGAGACGCGGAGCATCCATCGCGTTGGCTGGATCCTCCAGTTCCGCGCGCTTCGCTTGCACTAACTGCTCCGCTTCTTCCACTCGCTGCTCAATGGTCG
>JBEKLO010000045.1:0-31227 GCA_050010155.1 Terriglobales bacterium | reverse complement strand
GCTAGATCTTTTCTTCCGGGAACTCCACTTCCAGCGCCAGTGGCCCAGTGACGCGGTTAGTCAAGTTTGCCAATCCAATCAGCATGTGCAGGTCGACAATCTGCTCGTCGGAAAAATGCTCCTTGAGTTCCCCAAAGTCGGCGTCGGTCGCGCCGTCGGGCGTGCGTGTCAACTTCTCCGCATAGCTGAGCGCGGTTTGCTCGGGCGCGGAAAAGCCCGAATACTTTCCTTCCCTCAGAGCCTTCAGTTGTTCTGGCGTGAACCCAACCCGTTTGGCGCCTTGGATGTGATGCTGCGTGCAGTAGTGGCATCCATTGATGAGCGAGACGCGGAGATACACGGCCTCATACACCTTGCGGTCGAGAGAACGACCCACGCTGGGATAGAATCCAAGAAAGTTGCCGAGCATGGCGGGGCGATGCGCCAGCGCCTTCTGAATATTGCCGGGATTGCCTTTGAACTTGCTATCGTAGATTTCCTTGACTTCCGGGCTGGCTTGCGCAGGTTCAATCAAACTGATCCGGGCCATGAGATTTTCTCCTTGGGCGTGCACCCTATAACGCGCGACCTATAATAAATAAATTCTGGGAAGTTTGCTGCGGTCGCACGTGGGAGACGCATGAAGAAAGTTCGCATCATCGGAGCGGGTCTGGCGGGATCGGAAGCGGCTTGGCAGTGCGCGCGGCGCGGCGTCGATGCCGAATTGTTTGAAATGCGCCCGGTGCGCACGACTCCCGCCCATCAGACGGAGGACTTCGCGGAACTTGTCTGTTCCAATTCTCTGAAATCCGAGAGCGAGAACACGGCGCCTTGGCTGCTGAAAGAAGAGATGCGGCGAGCGGGGTCTCTGCTGCTTGAGATCGCGCGAGCAACCGCGGTACCTGCCGGCCACGCTTTGGCCGTGGACCGAACCGAATTTTCACGCAAGGTAACGGAGGCGATTTCCCGCGAGCCTCGCATCACGATTTGCCGTGAAGAAGTGTCATGCGTCGACGACGGTCAGTTCACCATCATTGCTACTGGTCCGCTTACTTCGGATGCGCTCTCGCAGGAAATTGCACGGCTCAGTTCTTCTTCCCATTCAGCGGGCGACACCGGTGGCGACCCGTCGCGGGCGGGGGCGCCCGCGCCACACAAACATCTTTATTTTTACGATTCGATTAGTCCCATCGTCGAGGCCGATTCCATCGATATGAGCAAGGTGTACCTGGCGGCGCGTTACGACAAAGGGTCGGCCGACTACATTAACTGTCCGATGTCGAGAGAGGAATACGACCGGTTCTACGATGCGCTTCTGGCAGCGCAATCTGTCGAGCAGAAAGACTGGGAAAAATTGAACTACTTTGAAAGTTGCCTGCCCATCGAAGAAATCGCGCGCCGCGGACGCGACACGCTGCGTTTCGGCCCGATGAAGCCGGTCGGACTCAAGGACCCTCGCACCGGCAGAATTCCCTACGCTGCCGTGCAATTGCGCCAGGAAAACCTGCGTGCCGATTCTTACAACCTGGTTGGATTTCAAAATCACCTGAAATTCGGCGAGCAGGCGCGCGTGCTGAGTTTGATTCCCGGGCTGGAAGGTGCGCGCTTTCTGCGCTACGGGCAGATTCACCGCAACACCTACATCAACTCTCCGGCGCTGCTGACTCCCACGCTACAGATGAAGGCGCATCCCCATGTGCTGTTCGCCGGGCAGATCTGCGGTGTCGAAGGCTACGTCGAATCGATTGCCACGGGGCTGATGGCGGGGATGAATGCCGCCGCGTTGGCTGCCGGCGATGCGCCGACGCCTCCGCCGCGGGCGACCGCCTTTGGTTCGCTGGTCCACTACATTACGCAGGCCGAAAGCAAGACCTTTCAGCCGGCGAATATCACCTTCGATCTCTTGCCGGCGCTCGATCGAAAAATCCGCGACCGCAAAGAACGCCATCGGCTGCAGTGCGAGCTGGCTTTGCGGGAGTTTGGGGAGTGGTTCGGGCGCAACGCCCTGCTGCCGGCCCCCGCGGAAATCTAAGTACACCGTATTTTCAAGGGAACGAACTCCCTTCTTCTCGCGTACATCTACCCAGGACGCCACGCTTTCATTTGCCGGTGAGCCGCGTCGAACGTACAGATGTCATTTCGCGATCTCATCCGCGACGTATTCCGAACCCTCTGGGCGCACCGTGTGCGCACTCTGCTGACGATGTTCGGCATCGCCTGGGGAGTGGTTTCGATCGTCTTGATGGTGGCCGCTGGCGAGGGTCTGCGCGTCGGCCAGGCCAAGCAAGCCGAAACCCTGGGCCGCGACCTGATGATCGTCTTCCATGGCCGCACCAGCCTCCAGGCGGGCGGTGCGCGCGCTGGACGCCTGGTTCACTGGGTTGATTCCGATCTGCCCCATCTCCAGGAAGAAGCTCCCGATTGCCAGAACATAATCCCCGAGCTCGAGCAGGACGATGTGCGCTCGCACACGGCTTATAACGCGGCCGCGTTCACCGTAACCGGCTCGACACCTGAGTTTGCAGAAGTTCGCAGTCTTGGCGTCAGCGACGGGCGTTTCTACGATCAGAGTGACATTGCCGAAGGCCGTCGCGTGGCATTCCTCGGTTCCGATGCCAAGAAGCAGTTGTTTGCCAGCCGTCCGGCCGTCGGGCAGTTTGTCTACCTCAATGACATTCCGTTCACCGTAGTCGGCGTCATGTCGTCCAAGAAACAAGACTCGAGTTACGACGGCTGGGATATCAACAAAATCTTTATTCCTTTCCCAGCCATGCGACGCGACTTTCCCGACAAGCCTCCCGGCACGCCCGAAACCTTCGATCAGTTGCTGGTCGTGCCACGCTCTGTCGAACACCACGAAGCTTGCAAAGGAGAAATTCGCCACGTGCTCGGAAGGCTGCACGACTTCGATCCGAGCGACAAAGAAGCCTGCCCCATCTGGGACACGATTCAGGAAGCCAAAGCTTTCCGCACCATGACCGACGGCATGAAGTATTTTCTCGGCGCGGTGGGAATCGTGACTCTGTTTCTCGGCGGCCTCGGCGTGATGAATGTGATGCTGGTCGCGGTCCAAGAACGCACGCGCGAGATTGGCGTCCGCAAAGCCATCGGAGCGCCCGCCAACAGCATCCTGCGTCAGTTCTTTCTAGAAGCGCTCTTCGTGGCGTTGATCAGTGGTGGCACGGGTTTGCTCATCGCATTCGGCCTATGCGCGCTGGTCGATCTGCTCCCGATGCCCGACTTTTTCGCCGGCCTTTTGCCCACGTGGCAGACGGGAGCAGTAGCCCTGGGAGTTCTCGGAACGATTGCCATCCTGTCGGCCTTGTACCCAGCGCGCCGCGCCGCGGCCATCGATCCCATCGAAGCATTGCGTCACGAGGCAGGCGGCTAGCATGGGCATGATTTATCAAGTCTTGGGCGAAGCCTGGACGGCGCTGCGGCGCAACCGTACCCGCAGCGCGCTCACCATGCTCGGCATCGTGTGGGGAATCGCCACGGTCACGCTGTTGATCGCCTACGGCGGGAGCTTCCGCGAAGTTCTGGTCAGCGGTTTTAATGCTTTTGGCAAAGGCGCCGTGATCTGCTGGCCGCAACAGACCAGTGAGCAACCCGGAGGCCAGCGCGCCGGCAAGAAAGTCGTCCTCGAACAAGCCGACCTCGACATGATTAAAGAGACCGCCAATTATGTTCGACACGCGTGTCTCGAAACTGTGCGTCGTCCCGGCATCGCCTACGGAGACCGCATGGCGGGCACTGCTCCCGTTCGTGGAGTTTGCCCGGAATATGGCGACATGCGCAACGAAGTGCCGTCCGAGGGCCGCTGGATCAACTCTCTCGACGAACTCGAACGCCGCCGCGTCGTCTTCCTGGGCGCGCGCGTGCGGGAGCAGTTGTTCGGCGGACGTCCCGCCGTGGGTGAAACTGTGGTGATTGCCGGAGTGCGATTCACCGTGATCGGCACCATGGATCGGAAGATCCAGTTGAGCAACTACTTTTCCAGTGACGACGAGTCGACCTGGATTCCCTACTCTGCGGCGAATGATCTTTGGAATGCCAAAGAAGCCAACGTGCTGGTGTTTGAACCGATCGCGCCCCAATTCGAGGCGCGAGCAGAGGCGCAGGTGCTCGCCGCCATCGCGACGCGTCAGCAATTTTCACCCACCGATAAGAAAGCCATTCAGATGTTCGGCCGCGAAGAATTCCGCCCCGTCATCAACGGCATCACCATAGGCCTGCAAGTGCTGCTGATCTTTATCGGAATCCTCACGCTCGGCATCGGCGGCGTCGGTGTCATGAACATCATGCTCGTGTCGGTCGAAGAACGCATACGGGAAATTGGCTTGCGGCGCGCGCTGGGTGCTCGAAAGTGGCACATCAAAGCGCAATTTCTGGCCGAGACGCTGCTCATCATACTGCTCGGTGGCGTCATCGGAATCGTGGTGTCGTACGTGGTCGCAGTGGCCGTAGGAACGCTTCCGCTGATGGGTCCGCTGTTCGAGGACGACTCCGGCAAAGCCGACATCCACCTTAAAATTTCATTCTTCACGGTCATGATTTCGACTGCGGTGTTGCTTCTAGTCGGCGTGCTGAGCGCGATGATTCCGGCGTCTCGAGCCGCGAATCTCGATCCCGTCGAAGCCCTGCGCTACGAATGAGGCTGCGAGCTACGAGCCTCGAGCTACGGGCAACCAGTTCGTTGGTAGCTCGAAGCTCGCAGCCCGAGGCTCGGAGCCTGCTTCCGCATTGACGCCGCAACTCTCCCCGCGATACCTTGACGGCATCGGTACGAGGTCATCTATTGCCCGTCTCCGCTGTTGATTGCGTACAACCTGCGCTTCACCACACGCGGCAACAACTGTTCACGCGTTTTCGCTTCGGGCAATGGACGCGCCTGGCGCTGGTTGGAATTCTGGCGGCGGAAGTGCACGTCGGCGGATGCAATTTCGGAAATGTCGGCCAGTTCACGCATCCGCGTAAACCCGAAAACATGCCTTCGCTGTCGAGGCTGCCGTCGGGTTGGCCTCCCTTCAATCCCTCGCATATCTCGGACCACCTGGGGCAGATTGTCGGACTGATTGTGGTCGCAGTTTTCGTGGCCGTCGTGCTGGGGTTTGTCTTTCTCTACCTCAACAGCGTGTTCCGGTTCGTTCTGTTTGACTCGGTTCTGCGGCGGGAGTGTTCAATTAGCGAGGCATGGCGAAGATGGCATCGCGCCGGCGGCCGATTCTTTCTGTGGCAGATTGTGCTCCAGATTGCCGTCTGGCTTTTTCTGCTGGTTCTGGTGGGCGTGCCGATGGCCGTGGCGTTGGCTGCGGGGTGGGCCACAAATCTGCGTGAACACATCGCGCGGTTGATCGTCGGAGTAATTCTGCTCGGGGGCCTGTTGCTGGTATTCGCGCTCACCACGGTCGTGGTTCAAGTACTGGCTAGAGATTTTCTGGTGCCGATTATGGCGCTCGAGAATCTCGACTTCGCGGACGGCTGGCACCGTTTGCTCGGCATCATCGGCCCGGAGAAGGGACGATTTGCGGTCTACCTGCTGCTCAAGCTGGTGCTTTCGATTGCCGCGGGCATCCTGTTCACAATTATTGCGATCATACCCGCGTTGATCGTCGTGATCCCTAGCGTGGTTGCCGTGCTGGCAGGCAGGGCCGCGGGGATGGGATGGAACGTCGCGACCATCAGTCTCGCGATCATCTTCGGAACCTTGCTGCTGCTCCTGCTGATTTATCTGATCGCGCTGGTGTCTGTGCCGGCTACGGTTTTCTTTCCTGCCTACGCGCTGTATTTTCTGGCCGCACGATATCCGACGCTCGACGTGCTCTTGCATCCGGTCCCTGTGCCGCCACCCGCACCGGAACTGCCTCCAGTCCCGGAGTCTCCGCCGCCGTTCGAAGCGCCTCCGCTGCCGCCCTCGGCAGAACCCATCGGCTAGAAACTACTTTTGCTCGCCGCTCGGCTTGTTCGCCTGGCCCCAGCTAAAGCGCCGTCCGATGATGCACTTCACGATCAGATGATCCGAGGAGTTGGTAAAATCGACTCCCGCCCCGAAATTAATCTCCCAATTCGGCGAAACATTGAGATCGATCACGGGAAAGATCTGCTGCGATTGCTGCGACGTGGGATCGAAATTTGTGACCGGCCCGAGAGCTCCGTAGTATTCGACGCCGCCCGTGATCTTTCTCGTGAAATCAAAACTCACTTTCACATTCGGAGAAAATTCCCACCCCTTGCTCGTATTGAGACCGTGCAAGGACCTGTCAAACGCGGGATTGAAGGCGAAATACCAGCGCCCAAGTTGCTTATCGATGATGGGACGAAGCTCGTAATCCCAGCTGTCCTCCGCAAACTTTCGCCGCTGATAGCCAATTTCCTGCGAAAGGCTCAATCCCACCGGCAAGTGCCACGACTCGGGAGCCGTGAACCGCGGCCGAATGTGATCGCCCACCCAGTCCCAGCCGTCGCCGTTCTGAATGCTGGTGAAGACATAAAAGCCGGTCTCGAACCAGTCCGTCCAGCCCTGCGTGATCTCGAGCGTTTCGTGCTCGGCATGATTGGTTGGGGCAACGCCATTGATGACTTGCTTGGAGCCGTCGACGGTGAAGTTCGAATGGATCTCGACCATGGTGACGTTCTTCGGCGTCGCTTCCGACGAGTAGACCTGGATTTCGTAGTTGTCCTGGGCGTGGGCCGGCAGAGTGAGCAGGCATAAATCGAGCGCGAAACAGAGCGCCCCGAGTGCGATTCGCGAGAAATACTTCACATGATTCCCTGAGCAACAATCTCGAACAATATTCCCGAACAACAATGACCTGGGTCTAGAACTGGATTGAGTAACGTGCCGCGTGAACGTTTGATTCTATCGGGTCATCGCGCGGAGCGGAAAATTCGAATGGGAATTCTCTTCGTCATCTGGGTGTACACAGGCCGAACACCCGCAGGGGATCGTCAATGAAGAAGGGGTGGAATGGGACCGCCTACGCGATCGGCTGCAAGTCACAGCGGGGTGTGATCGTGGTCACGGCTGGCTCCTTCCCACCCCGCCATACTTAAAGCTGGATCTTCAAAAGATGTTCAAGAAATCCATTGCCGCGGCGCTGCTGATGGTCATGGTGGCTTGGGCTGAGATGGCCTTGGCTCCCATGTTGTTCATGCAGGCTGGCCATGTGCATGCGGCCAGTGAAATGTCTGCGCTCGCCCCAGGGCAAATGGCCGCTCACCACCATGCGATGCCCGCAGGTCATCCGTGTTGTCCGGGACTGGGCAAGACCGGCAACACAGTTCCGTTTGAGTTCGCTGCCACGAGCCTGCCGTGCCACAACGACCATCGCTGTTGCTTCCGGCAAGGTCCGCAGAGTGTCCCCGCACCCGTGAATGCGCGCCTGTCGCGAGACATTGCTCCAGCGGAAATTACAGAACTCAGTCCAGATCGTGATGCCGGGTCCCATGTTTCCCCGGTGACTGCGCTTCCGCCTGGCCCTCCACCAGGCCAGCTTGCCATGGTTCTCCGCGTTTAGATTCCTTCCTTAATTCCCGCTTCTCAGAGAAGTCGCTCGGCGGACTCCGCGTTAAGAGTTTGAACTGCGAACTTCTCGAACCGGCCGTCAGTTGACCGCAAACTCTCAACCGTTCTCATAACTTCTACATACTCTTATAAGGAGCTTTTATGAAATTCAGATCGATTGCATTGATTCTCACCCTTGCCCTGTCATTGGTTGGCTGGGCGCAAGAAGCGCCGGCACCGTCCGCCGCTCCCAACTCCACCCCGGCCACGCAGCCGAAATCGTGTTGTCATCATGCAGCGGCTGACGCCAAGGATGCCGCCTCCTGTTGCGGCAAAGACAAATGCGAAATGAAAGACGGCAAGTCATGCTGCGATGCTAAGAACATGAAAGCAGCAATGAAGGAATGCAAGAAAAACGGCTGCTGCGACGGCAAGAGCTGCGCCAAGGCCACGGGCGACAAAACTGCCATGAACTGCTGTGGCAATAAGTGCGAACGTCATCCGCAAACGCCAGCAGGCAGTTAGTTAGTTGAACTGAGTTGTACTACCGCCCCGGTCGCTCGATGGCCGGGGCGTTTCTATTTGCCGTCTACGTCTGTCGCTCGGACGCAAGTGCGGCTGATCCGGTCGTGCCAGCACAATCCATTCTGGTCGAGCAGGCACCAGACATAACCGAGACCGGCAGAAAACGCGGAGAGAAACGAAGCCAGCACGCGCCAGCGCCGCAAGCGGCGATCGACCGGTGATCCGTCAAACCCTGCCAGTCGCAGCCGGGCAATGCGAAGTCCCGGAGTCGAGCCCGTGTACACCATGAATAGGTACTGGTATGCGGCCCACAAAAGCAGCGCGACGACGACGAGCGTGCCGGCAATCACCGGCAACGGCCCGTGAATAAGATTCAAGCTGAGATGCAAACTGGAATTCCAACGAACTGGGTTGAGCCGAAAGAAAATCACGGCAAAAGCTGCCAGCGACGTTCCCAGGACAGCGCTATCCACAAGCCAAGCCAGCGCGCGCCGGGCAATCGACGCAGTCGTCACCGGGACGGAATCGCTTCGCCGCTCGGCCGGCTCTGTCTGCGCGGGTTCGATCAGAATCCCGCCCAATGCCGGAGGTGGCGGCAGAGTCTCCGGGGCTTCGACAATGCGCGGACGATACAGATCAAAAACGGGATCGGCCAGATCGCTCGTACGAAACACGGGAATCGCCGCCGACCGCGGGAACTCGATAACCTTGGCGGATAACTCCAAAGTGGACTCAGGCGCCGCCAGCGTAGAAGTGGGTGCAGGCGTATCAGTGGACGCACTCGTCCGCCCAGCGTCGCCCAGCGACGCAGCCTCCAAGCTCAATCCGAATGTGTGAGTTGCGAAGTCTTCCTGGTCGGATGCTGGCGCAGTTACCGCCGTCGGCGATCCCGATCCGGTTGGCGCAGCGGTACGCGACCAACTTTCCGGCGCATCAAACGGCAACAGCAGTGACGGATACCGAGGGGTCCGCGGCTTGCGCCGTGTGCGATACCGCTCCAGGCGAGCCGCCACTTCCATCCGCCATGAATCCGGATTCGCATCGATGCTCGGATTGCCATTCGGATAGACGCCCGTCTCCGAGTTCCCAGTTTCCCCGGCGGCAGCCGCACTGAACGCCGGCTCGACAGCATCCGTGGCGCAGAGGTGCGCTGCCGGCTCCGAGCCGCCACCGGCCAAACCGTTTGTCATTCCGCTCATCATCGTTCGGTCGTCATCGGTCCAGTCGTCATCAGTCCGGCATCAAGCCGAAAGCAAGTCGTCGTAAGCAAGTCGCGAAGAATGCCAGGAGCCAGAGCGAGGCCAGGCACAAATTCCGGTGACCACAACCTTCAATCACCACAAATACGAACGACTCACGAAGGTCCTTCGTATCAGCCCTTCATGTACCTTCGTGGCCTTTGTGATGAGCGCTTTTCCACTACCGCAGTTTTGCTTCGCCTGCCGCTCGCGTGCTAAGGTCAGTGGTTCCAGTTGGCAGACCGGCTGGCGGAGCGCACGCGCGCTTGCAGATCGACGTTAATGATCACCCGCTCTCGAATCTTTATCACGACCGCTATCGTCTGTCATCTGCTTCTCGCTCCCGCGCTAGTAACCAGCCAGACGCTGCCCCCTCCCCAAGTGACGGGTTCCGATCGTAAACCCGCTCCTCCGTCGCAGCCTTTTCCTCCGAAAGCTCCCGGCCAGACGCCCGGCCAAATCGAAGAGCCGGTGACGATTCGCGCCGTCCACCAGGAAAAAGATGGTTCCGTCTACCACCTGCGCGGCCAGGCGGAAATCGACTATCGCAATTACATCCTCCGCGCCGATGAGATCACCTACAACGCCGATACCGGAGACAGCACAGAAGACGGTCACGTCTTGCTCGACGGTGGCCCCTATGACGAGCACGTCGAATCCAGTCACAGCATCTACAACGTCCGCACCCAGGTCGGAACCTTCTACAGCGCGATTGGAACGGTGGGCTTTCACCTCCGAGCTTCCCGCTACACCATGACCACGACCAACCCCTTTGCCTTCACCGGCAAGATTGTAGAGAAACACGGCCCCGACCACTATCTCGTCCGCCAGGGAACGGTCACGACCTGCCAACTCCCGCGTCCCAAGTGGCTCTTCGAAGGCCGTCATATTTGGGTCGACGTCGATGGCACCGCCAAGCTCTACAACAGCGGCTTCGAACTGATGGGTCTGCCCGTGTTCTATTTTCCATACGTGAGTTTTCCGGTTCAGAAAGAGCGCCAGAGCGGCCTCTTGATTCCGACCTTTGGCACCTCCTCTATCAAGGGATACATTGTCGGAGAATCCGCGTACTGGGCCATCAACCGCAGCATGGACGCCATCCTGGGCGCCGATTACTATTCCAAGCGCGGCTGGTTCGAACGCGCCGATTTCCGCGCCCGTCCGAGTGACAGCTCCTTTCTGTTTTTCAACTACCAGCAGATGATCGATCGCGGCACCGGCAATCCACGCCAGAATCAGGGCGGCGAGGATGCTCGTTTCATGGCTGAGCGTCCCTTCGGAACCTTCCGCGGCGTCGCCAATATCGACTATCTCAGTTCGTTCGTGTTCCGCATCGTCTTCACCGACGTTTACACTCAGGCCATCGACTCGGAAGTGAGATCGCAGATTTTCCTCTCCAATACCACCGACGGATTTCATTTCAATGCGCTCGCCGAGCGTTACCAGAACTTTGATATTTGTAATCCCAATACGGAGTTGAACGCGACCTGCAGCACCATCACCTCGACTCAGCTTGTCCGCATTCTGCATGCCCCAAGTTTTTTTATCTCCGGCGAGGAACGCCAGTTGGGCAATACCCCGCTCTACTGGTCCTTCCAGAGCGCTGCCGAAGGTTTGCAGCGCCGCGAGGCCCCCGAGGATTCGCAGGAACTTCCGCTCGGCTTCCGCACCGCCCCCGTAGTGGGCAGGTTCGATTTTGCGCCCTCGCTCGCCATGCCCTTGCGATGGCAAGGATGGTCGTTCCGTCCCGCTCTCACCTTGCGCGATACCTTTTACACCCAGGAGTTCGACCCCGGACTTGCCGAGGGATACGGCAAAGCTGCCGACCAGACAATAAACCGCAAATCTCTGGAAGCTTCGTTTGAGTTGCGCCCGCCCGCCTTGTCACGCGTTTTCGATCGGCCCTGGCTCGGACGCAAATGGAAGCACGTCATTGAACCCCGCGTGAAGTACGACTTCGTAACCGGCATCAACAACTTCGACAATATTCTCCGTTTCGATGCCACCGATGTGCTTACCAACACCAATGAACTTGAGTACTCGCTCGTAAATCGGCTTTACGCCCGCCACGTCGATCCCAACCAAAAGGATTGCGACGCTCCCGGCATTCCGACCCTCACCATCGGCGGTGTTCCGCAAGTCGGCGTGGTTCCGTGGGAATTCCCTCCGGTCTCCGGCACTCAACTCTGCGCCTCCGGCCCGCGAGAGATCCTGAGTTGGGAAATCGGACAAAAGTATTTTTTCGATCCCACCTTCGGTAACGCGCTCCAGGGCGGCGAGCGCAACGTATTCACTACCACCGCCGATCTCACCGGCATCGCGTTCCTGGATGACCCCCGGCGCTTCGCTCCTCTTATTTCGCGCCTCCGCATCGAACCCAGCCTCCGTACCAACGCCGAGTGGGACTTGGATTACGACTTCCAGGCCGGACGCATCAATTCTAGCCTGGCTCTGGTGAACTACCACTTCGGCCCCTTTACCATGGGCGGCGGAGACGCTTTCCTGCGCGTGATCGACACGGGAACGCGGACCATCGAGGCCCAGAACGAGTTCCACCAGTTTCGCGTTCTCTTTGGCTACGGTCAGTCCAACAAGCGTGGCTTGAGCGCCGCCACCAGCGTCGGCGTTGATACCGACACCGGAACCCTGCAGTATGCGAGCATCCAATCCAGTTACAACTGGGATTGTTGCGGCCTGAACGTGGAATACCGCCGCTTCGCGCTCGGCTCCGTCCGCAACGAGAATCAATATCGTTTCACCTTCACCCTGGCAAACATCGGCTCCATCGGGAATTTGAAGCGCCAGGAACGCCTGTATTAACCAAACTTTTTCTGGACGGCACAGATAGTCGACAGATAACAGATAATGGAGAACGGGCAACAAAGATCCGAGCAACTAAAGATCCGTGACCGCCGTCTCCACTCTCGACAGGAAAGCCGACCGCCTCCGCCAGATCCTCGCCAGCCGTTCGCACCTGATCGTCGCCTATTCCGGCGGCGTGGATTCCGCCTTCCTAGCCTGGATGGCCCACCAGGTCCTCGGCACTGAGATGCGCGCCGTAATCGCCGATTCCGCCAGCCTGGCGCGAACCCACCTCGAAGACGCGCTCGCCTTCGCGCGCGAGCACAAAATTCCCGTCAAAGTAGTGGAGACCCAAGAACTGGAAAACCCCGCCTACGTCCGCAACGATGCCCAGCGCTGTTTTCACTGCAAAGACGAACTGTTCACCGTTCTCGAGCGTTACCGCGAAGCCGCCGGATTCGACGCCATCGCCTACGGAGTCAATGCCGATGACGAAGGCGATTTTCGTCCGGGACAGCAGGCCGCGCGCCAGCATCACGTCCTCGCCCCTCTCCTCGAAGCCGGCCTCAATAAAGCCGAGATCCGCGAACTGGCCAGGCAAGCCGGCCTGAGAGTGTGGGACAAGCCCGCCTCCGCTTGTTTGTCCTCGCGCCTCGAATACGGACGCGAAGTGACGCCCGAAGCGCTAAGCGTGATCGAACAAGGCGAAGACGCCCTGCGCGCCCTCGGGTTCCGTCAGTTCCGCGTGCGCCATCATGGCGACATCGTCCGCATCGAAATCGCGCGCGAAGAACTTCCACAGGCCCTGACCACCGAGATGGCCCGCAAGTTCACTGCCCTATTCAAAACCTTAGGTTTCAAGTTCGTCACCCTCGACCTGGAAGGCTTCCGCTCCGGCTCCATGAATCGACTGCTGCCCCCCGAAGAACTGCTCCGAGGACGGTCCTGAAAATACAACAGTGCCGTGTTCAACCGCATCCCAGCGAAAACAAGCCCAAATAAAATTGTCATCCTGAGCAGAGCAACTGCTTCGCGGAACGCGAAGCAGTCGCGGAGGCGAAGAGCCTGCCCTGAGCTTGCCGAAGGGACCCCTACCCCCTCCACACTTTCAGCGAAACAGGCCCTTTAGCTCATTACGCCACATCTTTTCTTTCGACATTCGCCCCCACCTGCACGAGTTCGTCAAACAGAGAGCGGTAATGAATCATCGCGGTTCTCAGTTCTTCGGTGGTGGCTTCGTCTTTTCCAACTCCCGCAACCCGCAGCGCAGTCGCGTGCGCCAGGCGGTAGTTCTCGACCACTCGGGGATGGTCGACAGAAATGTCGGCGGCGCGCTGATCGAAATCGGATACGGGATAGCCGCGAGTTTTCATCAAAGCGGACACCAGCTCATCGGCTTCCGTGACCGCGCCCTTGGGCGAATCAACAAAGCGAGACTGCACGGATTCCCACCGTTTCGAAAAACGTTCGCGTTCGATTGAGTCGAGATCGCGAATGTTGAGTTTCTCAACCCGCTTCTCGCGGTCCTCTAATTTCGCTTCAGCCTTTCTTCCCGTCCCGTGCACCAGGACCGCCCGATCGTACTCGGACCCAAATTTCTTTCGCAGTTCTGCGGTTGTATTCCTGCGCTTTCGCATGTACAGCAAAACCAGCACTGCGATGATCACAACGACCCCGGCAGCGAGCGCGATCAGTTTAGGGTCCATCAGATTCAGATTCATCAAAAACCTCCATTGCATCAAATTCGCAAGAACCGACGTCAGGAGCCTCGTTTGACGTCAGAACCATGTGAATTGCCAGTATCTAGCTTTTGGCCTCGGAAGACTGTTCAGAATTGATCGTTTTCCAAATCGGTGCTTCCGCATTCCGCAGACGACTCGGATTGCTGCCGGGAAAACGGGCCTTAGGAGCCGCACTTCGCTGCGCGACTCTTCCCGCCATGAGATAATCAAGCGGTTTCCTCATGTTCAGGTGGTTTCGACGAATGATTGTGCGGCGCGCGTTTCTGGTCCTTTTGCTGGTGTGTCTGGGCTGTTCCGCCCAATCCCCTCCCGCTCCGAATCCGATTTCGCCATCTCCCGCCCCTTCCGACGTGACTCGCTCGGTCGAGCGGCATGTGCGCGCCCAGTATTCCCTCCCACCCAGCGTCCAGGTGATTGTGGGCGGACTCCGGCCGAGCGAGTTCGCCAACTTTGATGCGCTGACCGTGACATTTTCCAGTCCGACGAAGAAGCAGGATTTCGAGTTCCTGCTCTCCCACGACCACAAGACTCTGATACGCCTGTCCCGGTTCGATCTGACCAGCGATCCCTACGCGGAGACGATGAAGAAGATTGACGTCACCGGCCGTCCCACACGTGGCAACAAAGACGCCAAAGTCACGGTCGTGAACTACGACGATTTCGAGTGCCCGTTCTGTTCGCGCGTGCACGCAACTCTTTTTCCCGGCCTTTTCAAGGAATACGGCGATCGCATCCTTTTCGTCTACAAGGACTATCCGATCGAAGAAATTCATCCCTGGGCGATGCACGCCGCCGTGGATGCAAATTGTCTCGGCGCGCAAAACGGCGACGCATACTGGGAATACGCCGATTACCTGCATAACAACGGGAATGCAATCGGCGGCCAGAAAACTCCCGAAGGCTGGAACGCGGAACTCGACAAGCTGGCCACTTTGCAGGCGCAGAAGCATAACCTTGACATTCCGAAACTGCAGGCATGCCTAAAGGCGCAGGATGAGCAGGCGGTGCGTGCTTCGATTCGTGAAGGTGAAAATCTCGGAGTCGAAGCAACTCCGACGATGTTCGTCAATGGACAGAAGCTGGATGGAGCAGTCCCGGCGGAAGATATACGAACCGCATTCGACCGGGCGCTGAAAGATGCCGGCGTGGCCACTCCGGAACACAAGCCACCCACAGCGGAAACAAATCCGTCGCCGTCAGCGCCAACAAAGTAAGTGCCGTTCGAAAAAGCTTAATGTGGGACGGGGCTTTTAGCCTCTGAGAGCCGCAAAGTTGGCGGAGGAATGAAACTTGAAAAAATGTAACTATCTTAGGCAAATGGGTCTGGTCACGGTCAGCGCGTTCCTGTTGCTGGCTCTCGCGGCCTGCAACCGCAACACCGCCGGTGCCGACGTCATGGCCTCCATCAACGGACGCAAGATCTATCGCAACGAAGTCGACAAGTATTACGCCAACCAGACGGCAGGCTCCGATCAGCAACCGGCGGGCGAGCAGGCCGTGAGCCTGCGCCTGAGCATCTTGAACGAGCTCATCGAGACCGAGATTCTCATGCAACGCGCCGAAAAGCTAGGCCTGTTGGCGACCGACGAAGAAGTAGACCGCAAGCTGAACGAAATCAAATCGCCCTACACCGCCGAAGAATTTAACAAGCGCCTGCAGGACAAAAAAATATCGCTCGAAGATTTCAAACGCGATCTGCGACGTTCGCTAACCCGCGACAAAGTATTAAATAAGGAAATCACCTCGCGCATCAACATCACCGACCAGGACGTTACGAATTACTACAACCAGCACAAGGCCGAGTTCAACCTGATCGAAGCGCAATATCACCTCGCCAAGATCATGGTGTCCGGTGTGGCCAGCCCGCAGGTGCACAACCTGCAGAACAGCAAGGCGCAGAACGATGCCGAGGCTCGCAAGAAAATTCAGATGATCGCCAACCGCCTCGATAGCGGCGACGACTTCGCGACCCTGGCCATGAATTATTCCGAAGACCCGGAAACCAGCAACAACGGCGGAGATCTGGGTATGGCTCCCGAATCCGCCCTCAAGAGCGCTGACGCGGCCACCCGCGACGCGGTCATGAAGCTCAAGCCGGGTCAGTACACACCCGTGATTCCCATCATCAATCCCACCAATCATCAGCCCGTCGCCTACATGATCGTGAAGCTGATTGCGAAAGAGCCGGCCGGCCAGAGGGACTTGAACGATCCGCGAGTGCAGCAAGCCATCCGCCAGCAATTGCGCGATCGCCGCGAGCAGTTATTAAAAGCCGCCTACTACGAGAGCCTGCGCGACGACGCCAAAGTCACCAATTACTACGCCGACGAAGTGCTGAAGAATTTGGGAGCCGCGCAGTAGCCACTCCGCGGCAGCGATTCGATTGTCATGCGGCTGATAATCCCGACTGTCACGCTCGTTTAATTCTCACTGTCATGCTGAGCGAGGATTGAGGTTCGCGAAGGCGAAGCTCAGCCGCAGTCGAAGCATCCCTACTCACTCCCATCGCTCGGAAGCGAGACCACCCGAAGCTGCTACCCAAGCTTCTTAGTCAAAACTTCATTCACCAACTGCGGATTCGCCTGCCCCTTAGAAGCCTTCATCACCTGCCCCACGAAAAACCCGATCATCGTCTTCTTCCCCGCGCGATACTGCTCCACCTGCTTCGGGTTCGCCGCCATGATTTCATCGGCCAACTTCTCTAGCGCCGAAGTGTCCCGAGACTGCTCGGGACGCCCCTCCGCCTCATAAACCGCAGGAAAATCCTGCCCGCGCTCGAAGCAAAGGTCATAAAGATCCTTCAGCATCTTCCCCGAGATCGCTCCCGACTCCACCAGATCAGCCGAAGCCGTAACTCCCGCCATAGAAATCGGAGACTGCTCTAGTTCCAACCCCTGCGCCTTGAGTCGTCCCAGCAATTCGCTCTGCACCAGATTGGCAACCCGCTTCGGATTTTTCGCCCCGCGCGCCGCCGACTCAAACTGATCCGCCATCGCCCGCGTAAGCGTCAACGTATGTGCATCGCCGGCCGTGATGCCATATTCCCTCATCAAGCGCTGCCGCCGCGCCTCCGGAAGCTCAGGCAAACCAGCGCGAATCGCCGCTTGCCATTTTTCATCCACCACCAAGGGAAGCAAATCCGGCTCTGGGAAATACCGGTAATCATGCGCCTGTTCTTTCGAGCGCATGCCATAAGTCTTGCCTTCGTGCGCGTTGTACAGCCGGGTTTCCTGCGTGATCCGCCCGCCACCTTCGATGATTTCGATGTGCCGCTCGATCTCGTACTCCAGCGCCTGCTTGATGAAGCGAAACGAATTCACGTTCTTGACCTCGGTCTTCGTCCCAAATTCCTTCTGTCCCCGAGGCCGAACGCTGATGTTGGCATCGCAGCGCAGCGAACCTTCCTCCATGTTGCAGTCGCTCACGCCCGTGTACAGAATGATTTCCTTAAGCCGAGTGAGATATTCGTAAGCTTCGTCCGGCGATCGCATATCCGGCTCGCTGACAATCTCCGCCAGCGGCACGCCCGTGCGATTCAGATCGATGGCCGTCTTGTGGGCAGAATCGGCAAACCCCTCATGTAGGCTTTTGCCCGCGTCCTCTTCCAGATGCAGCCGCGTGATCCCGATTTTCTTTTTGCCGTTGCGCTCGTTCACATCGATGTCGATGAATCCAAATTCCGCCAGCGGCTTGTCATACTGCGAAATCTGGTACCCCTTAGGCAGGTCCGGATAAAAATAATTCTTCCGGGCAAATATCGACACTTCGTTGATGCGGCACTCCAAAGCCATGGCCGCCAGCACCGCAAACTCGACCGCCTTCCGGTTAAGCACCGGCAAAGCTCCCGGAAGTCCAAGACAAACCGGGCACACATTAGTATTCGGAGGGTCGCCAAACCGGGTCGAGCACGAGCAAAAGATTTTCGAAGCAGTCAGCAGTTGCACGTGGACTTCGAGCCCGATGACCGGCTCGTATTTAGCGAGGAGATCCGCGGAAACGGCTGGAGTGGAAGCCATAGCAAGAAATTATAGCTGTCGGCCGAACAGCTTTTGATTATTCAATGCTTAACAGCGAAGACTACAAAGATTACGATTGCGACACCTGCGATCACAATACCCGCCAACTTTACGGCTGACTGGACGATAGGATTATCTTCGATATCCGCGAGCGCTGGATCGTCCCTGAGAAAGGAGCGCACGGATTTCAGCCAAAAAATGGCTGCAGCTGGTCTGACGACCATTAAACCGCCGGGCAGCGCAACTACCAAGGCCAAGAACAAACTTTGTCTCCGCTCAGGGTTTTTTGGTTTCAGGCGCGCTCAAATACTTTTCGAGCGGAATTTCAAAATACATCAGCTCCGTGCCCCGCGCGTCCTTCACACCCATCAGAAAGAAGTCGGCGCCCGCCAGCGGATTTGAAATATCCATTACGTCGAAAAACAGAAACCCTCGCACGGTGGAATGCGGCTCGACTGCTTTCGCGGCAAACTGAGCCCGCTCGAGTTCATCCCAGGTCTTTTTGTTGACGCCGCCCTTGACCTCTTTCTTGGGCAATGGAATCGGCAACGTAGGCTGGCTGTCATTCCGCCCAGGATGCGAGAGGCGCCGCAGCAGATCGTCCATGGTTGAGGGGAAGAGCTTGCTGCGGTCTTTCGTGTTCATCTGCGCGTTCATGCCGACGAGCGAGATCGGCTGATCCCCGTCATTTGTAATCACGAAGAAGACGGGCATATATCCATGGTTGCGGTAGTTCACGGTGAAGATGGAAGCTTTGTCCTCAAGGTCATAGGGATCGACCGCGACCGTAACTTTCTCCGTGGGATGATCGTCGTGCGCGGGGTAGGTGCGCGCAGGCTGTGCCGTAGGCATCACAAATTCCCTGGCGGCCATCGCGCCCAGGCAGCACAGCAATACGAAAACACCGGCCGCCATAAGACGCGAGCGACGGGGCAGCGCCCGGTGAGGCGATTCTTCGAACCCTTCATTTTGCATACGTGAATTATAGGATGCCAAATCGTTAATCGATGGCTGCGTGCCAGGAGTCGCGAGCTGCGAGCCATGAGTTCCGAGCAACCGATTCAGGTTTGGCCCGTAGCTCGCAGCTCGAAGCTCGCAGCAGTTTAGAATGAAGCATCTCTCCATGTACCTGCTCTACAGTGCGCTGCTCGCTTTTTTCCTGCTGCTGACGCTGCCCTACTGGCTGCTGCAGATGCTGCGCCACGGCAAGTATCGCGCCGGATTGCGCCAGAGGTTCGGAGCAGTTCCGCCCGCCCTGGCCGCGGGCCGCGCCCATCCCACAATCTGGGTTCATGCGGTTTCCGTGGGCGAGGTCGTTGCTGCGAGCGCGGTCGTCGAGGAGCTGCGCCAGAATTTTCCTACCCATCGGGTATTGATTTCGACGACCACCAGCACCGGTCAGAAACTAGCCGCCCGCCGCTTCGGCGCAGAAAACGTGTTCTATTTCCCCCTCGACTTCGCTTTCGCCATCCGCCCCTACCTCGCTGCCTTGCGTCCACAACTCGTGGTCGTCGCCGAAACCGAATTCTGGCCCAACTTCCTGCGCCTCGCCAAGCGTAGCGCAGCCCGCATCGCCGTAATCAACTGTCGCATTTCCGACCGTTCGTTCCCCGGCTACCAGCGTTTTCGTTTCTGGCTCCCGAGATTGCTCAAGAAGACGCTCAGCAGCGTCGACATCTTCCTCGCACAGACCGAAGAAGACCGCCAGCGCCTCGTCGAAATTGGCGCAGCCGCAACCAAAATCACCGTGGCGGGCAATCTGAAATTCGATGTGCAGCCGCCGCCCGAGCCGAAGATCGTTGCCAGTCTCCGCGAAAGCCTAACCCATACCGGAGCCGGTCCAATCCTGGTGTGCGGCAGCACGCTCGAAGAGGAAGAAGGCTCGCTGCTTTCAGCCTTCAGCAACATCCTCGCCAATCATCCCAAGTCCGTTCTCGTCCTCGCGCCGCGCCATCCCGAGCGTTTCGCAGAGGTCGCCGAACTGGTCGAGCAACTAGGCTTCCGTCTGCACCACCGCTCTCTGTGGAGCGGTGAACCGCTCGCGGCCAGCGTGCTTCTCGTCGACAGCATCGGAGAATTGGCGACCCTCTATTCGCTGGCCACCGTCGCCTTCGTCGGTGGCAGTCTCGTGCCGCGCGGTGGACACAACATTCTTGAGCCCGCACTCTACGGCGTTCCTACCATCACCGGCAACCATTACGAAAATTTTCGCGACGTAGTAAATTTTTTTGCGAGTCGCAATGCCGTCCGCATCGTCGGCCTGGCTGAGCTCCCTCTCGTCCTCATCGAGCTGATCGAAAACGAGCAAGAGCGAGCAACCCTCGGCCGCAACGCACTCGCCGCTCTGGCATCTCAGCGTGGCGCCACCGATAGAACAGTCAAAGCGTTGCTCCAGCTGATGGGTGGTTCCTCATGAATCCCCTCACCGGCCTTTACGGCACAGCCACGGCCGTCAGAAACAAGCTCTTCGATCGCGGCGTCCTGTCTTCACAGCGGCTTCAGCAACCCGTGATCAGCGTCGGCAACCTGACGGCCGGCGGCTCGGGAAAGACTCCGTTCGTAATCGCGCTCGGTGAACTGTTGCAGGCACGCGGCATTCGTTTCGATGTGCTCAGCCGCGGATATCGCCGCAAAACACGCGGCGTCCTCGTAGTCGACCCCTACGGCACCGCCGCTGACTTCGGCGACGAACCTCTGCTAATCGCCCGCCGTCTCGGTGTTCCAGTCGTAGTCGGTGAAAGCCGTTATGAAGCGGGCCGCTTCGCCGAGCAAAAATTCCAGCCCCAACTGCACATCCTCGACGATGGCTTTCAGCACCGCTCTCTGGCACGCGACTTCGAGATCGTCCTGATGACCGAGCGTGACTTCACCGACCGACTGCTGCCGTCAGGGCGTTTGCGCGAGCCGCTATCGTCGCTCGCGCGCGCCGACGCAATCGTGCTCCCCAACGGCGTAGCCTCCGCAGGCGTAACCGAAGGTCAGCCCGCGCTGTGGCAAAAGCCGATCTGGCGAATCGAGCGCCAACTCGTTCTCGCCAACGCCCCGCCCGCGCCCATTGTCTTTTCCGGCATCGCGCGCCCTGAACAGTTTTTCGCCCAGGTACGCGCCGCCGGAATCAAGCCCGCTGCCGAAGTCGAATTTCGCGACCACTATGCTTATAAGCAAAGTGACATCGAGAGGCTGCTCGCAATGCGCGCCAAATTCGGCGCTGGTGGCTTCCTGACCACAGAAAAAGACGCCGTCAATCTGCTCTCATCATCCTCGCCGGCGGACCTCAGCCCTCTCGCCATCGCCATGCTCAATCTCACCATCGACCGCCCAGCCGAACTGATGGATACCATTTTCGCAACAATCCATGAACGAAAGCCTCGCTCGTGAGAAAATCTTGAGTTGCACTCCATCATCAGGATTTTGATAACGAAACATAGATGACAAAACACCTTAAAGAAAACGGCCGCCTACAAAAGATCGTCGAATCTTTTCCCAAGCTCACCGTTACGGTTCTTGCGGATCTGGTAGCCGACGAGTTCGTGTTCGGCGAGATTTCTCGCGTCTCGCGCGAAGCGCCCGTGCTCATCTTGCAACATCGCGACCGCAAGGTCGTTCCGGGCGGAGGCGCGAATGCCGTCTACAACCTCGCCGACCTCGGAGTGAACGTCTTGCCGGTAGGCGTCGTTGGCGACGACGAGCCGGGACGCCTCCTGCTACGCGCTTTTCGCCACAAACGCATCCCCGTCAGTGGCGTTTTCAAGGACAAGAGCTATACCACCGTGACCAAAACCCGCATCCTCGCCGGTTTCGCCCACACCGCCGGACAGCAGGTCGTGCGCCTCGACCGCGAGCCCACCGAAGGCCCCAACGCGCACCTGCGCCGCGAGATCGTACTCGCCGCCCGCGAATATACCCGGGCCTCCGACGCGCTCCTCGTTTCTGACTATGGATACGGCGCGGCCACGCCCACTCTGCTCAATGTGATTCGAGAAAAGCGTAGTCTCAACAAGGTTCCCGTGACCCTCGACTCCCGCCATCGCATGCTCGAGTTCACCGGCATCACTGCGGCGACGCCGAATGAGTCCGAGGTCGAAGAGGTTCTCGGCATCCGCATCGGCAACGGCAAAGACGAAGACTGGGAGCGTCTGCTCGCCGCCGGCGACCAGATCGCGGGCACGATGAATCTCGAGTCGCTCCTCATCACCCGCGGCAAAGACGGCATGGTGGTTTTCCCCCGCCGTCACAAGCCGGTGGATATCCCGATCTACGGTAGCGATGAAGTCGCCGACGTAACGGGCGCGGGCGACACGGTGATTGCAACCTTCACCGCCGGACTGGCTGCAGGCGCGACCGCCGAAGAGGCCGCCCAGTTGGCGAACTACGCCGGCGGCATAGTTGTCATGAAGCGCGGCACCGCCACCGTCAGCCAACAGGAGTTACTGGAAGCGTTAGATAAAACGCCGCCAGCAACTCGAGAACACTAGACATTAGATGTGGGACGGAGCTTTGCCTCATCCGAGCGGTGCGAAGCCCCGCTTCCACACAGTAGTCTGGCCTACAATCGGAATCATTGACTACATCACTCCATCCAAAGATCGTTTCGCGCGACGAACTGAAACAGCGCGTGACCAACTGGCGTAGCGCCGGCCACCGCGTCACCCTAGCCAACGGATGCTTCGATGTCCTCCACGTCGGCCACATACGCTACCTCCACGCCGCCCGCGAACTCGGAGGCAAGCTGCTAGTCGCCATCAACTCCGATGCCTCCGTCCGCGCGCTCAAAGGTGAAGGCCGTCCCGTAATGCCCGCCGAAGAACGCGCCGAAATTTTGGCGTCATTAGCCGACGTTGACGCCGTAGTCGTCTTTCCAGAAAAAGACGTCCGCGCCATCATTCGCGAAATCCGTCCCGATTTCCACGCCAAGGGCACCGACTACACCGTTGACACCGTCCCCGAGCGCGCCGAGGTCGAAGCTTGCGGAGGCCGCGTAGTAATCGTAGGCGATCCCAAGAACCACTCCGCATCCGAAATCATCCGCTCGCAATCGCGGCTGGGAAAATCGTGAGCGGGCGCCGATTCGAAAGCCTGCTTATCGTCCGCCTCAGCGCCATGGGAGACATCATCCACACGCTCCCCGCCGCCGCGGCCCTCCGCCAGGCTTTTCCCAACGCCACTTTAGGGTGGCTCATCGAAGAACGCTGGGCCGAACTCCTCTGCACGCTGCGCTATCCCCGCTCCGGCGCCCGTTCGGCGCAGCGTCCGCTAGTCGACCGCATCGATACCGTCAACACCGCGGAATGGCGTCGCGCCCTTTTTTCGTTCAACACCTGGCAGCAGGTCGCCGTCGGCCTCAGTCAGCTACGCGGAATTCAATACGACGCGGTCATTGATTTTCAGGGCGCCATCCGTTCGGCGCTGCTGGCCCGCTGGTCGGGCGCGCCCATACGCTACGGCGACGCGCAGCCCCGCGAAAATGCCGCCAGCATGTTTTACACCAGGCAAGTCCTGACCAACGGCACGCATGTCGTCCAACAGGCGCTGGCGCTGGCGGGAGCAGTCATTTCATCTGCGAGCATCCCCGTTACAGTCGCGCAGCCTCAAGTGGAGTTTCCCGTAGATCCCGATGCAGAGAGCAAGATCGCGAGCCTCACGGGCAATGCGAAAAACTTCGCGCTCCTCAACCCCGGCGCCGGCTGGGGCGCAAAAATGTGGCCAGCCGACCGCTACGCGCAGGTCGCGCAGCAACTCGCCAACGATGGAATATCTTCGCTGATAAACTACGGCCCCGGAGAAGAAGAGTTGGCCGCCTCAGTCGAAGGCGCCAGCGAAGGCGCGGCGCGAAGCATCTCCTGCTCGATATCCGAGCTAATTGCCGTCACCCGCCGCGCCCGCCTTTTCATCGGAGGCGATACCGGTCCCATGCACCTCGCGGCGGCTCTGAAAATTCCAGTTGTAGCAATTTTTGGTCCGACAAACCCAGCGCGCAACGGCCCATTCGGCACGCAATCGATCGCATTGCGAAGCGCCAGCAGCACCACCGACCACACCCGCCGTCGCGAGCCCGACCAGGGTTTGCTCGAAATCACAGTGGCCGAAGTGGTCGCCGCAGCACGCGCGACACTGCGGCGGAATCCTAAATCTACTTTGTCATCCTGAGCGAACCGGGGCCCCCAGCGCGCCCGCTTTTGGCGTGATGGGGTGGAGCCGTTTACCGTTGCGATAACTGGCAGATCTTCGGTATCGGCTTTAGCCGCCGAGGTGCGGCTCTGTACACTATCACGAGCACCGCATCGACTCGCCGAACCATCATGACCGAAGTCCCACAATCCGAATCGCAACCGCCGCCCGTCGCCGTCAGCACCTGGTCGCGCGTAGCCCGCCGCATCCGCGTGCCCTTGGGGTTTCTTTTTGCGGTCGTCTACTTCTGGCTGGCGCGACCGACAAAAATATCTCTCATCGCGGGCGCATTGGTGCTCGTTCCCGGCCTGCTTTTGCGCGGATTAGCTTCCGGCCACGTACAAAAAGAAAAGCAACTCACCACCAGCGGTCCCTATGCCTACACCCGCAATCCTCTGTATCTCGGCTCCCTGATGCTCGCTGCCGGCTTCGCGATCGCAGCGCGTAGCTGGTGGATCGTCGCCGTCATGCTCCTGATGTTCGCCGCCATCTACATTCCCGTCATCGCTGGTGAAGAGCGCACCTTGCGTCAGAAGTTCCCGGGCTACGAGGACTACGCCCGCCACGTACCGCGCATCTTACCGCGCCTTACGCCTTACGGAAGCCAGCATGGCGCGTATTCTTCCGCTCTCTACTGGCAGCACCGCGAATATCAAGCCAGCATCGGTTGCGCGGCCATGCTCGCTGTCCTCGTCATTAAGCTGATCGCTCGGCGGGTGTGGTAGTCTGCCGTGAGCATGAGCCGCTTACCTAAGAGGCTAAGGCCCGTCTATTTAGCGGCGTTCAGCGCGCGACTGAACTGCCTGCGCAATAGGTCGATGTCGCTCTTGATTTTGTGTGCCGCAGTGCCGAGGGTCCCAGCACGCCTGTCGTTGGCATTTGGTGGAGCGCTTCCGCGCCGCGTGAAAGGCGTCGTTTTCGCCATGGCTTTAGCCGCTGAGGTAGCGTTTTGAAGGCGTTCGGTTCCCGAGGGTTGCTCTGCTCGCTCTTCCTGGTGACCGCTCTATTGCCGGCACAGCAGACCGCGCCCACCTCAACCATCGGCCCTGCTCCCGTCCAGATTGCTCGTCCCCGTCCCAACTATCCCTTTCCTGACGGAAGAAGCTACGTTTTCTCAGCCGAGTGGCACCTCATTCCCGCCGGTACTGGCATCGTCCGTATGGATGTCTCCGGCGCCGACCGCAAAGTCACCGCGACCGCCGAATCTGCCGGCGCCGTTAGCGTCATCTTTCCCGTGCACGACCGCTTCGAATCGCACTTCGACTCCCGCACCTTCTGCTCGCTCTCCATCTCCAAGCACAGCGAAGAAGGCTCGCACAAGCGCGAGACATCGATCCGCTTCGATTACGCCCACAAGAAAAGCACGCTCGATGAAAAAAATCTGAAGACGGGCGAGACCAAGCACATCGAAAACGATTTGGCCGGCTGCGCCACCGATGTCATCACCGGCTTCTACTACCTGCAATCGCTGCCCTTGCAACTCGGAGAGAAATACGAGTTCCCGATCAGCGACGGCAAAACCACCATCGTCCGCGTCACCGTTGAAAAACGCGAGCAGGTCCGAGTTCCCGCCGGAACCTTCCCCACCGTCATGGTTAGCGCTGAAGCCACGTCCGGCCCGCTCCAAAACAAAGGCAAAGTGTGGGCATGGTTTTCCGAGGACCCCAGCCACACGCCCGTTCAAATGCGAGTCAAACTAGGATGGGGCACGCTGCTATTCCGCCTGCAGCGAATCGAGAAGTGAAATTTGTAATTTGGCAATTGATAATTGGTAATTTGAAAGCGGAGGGTCTCTAGGCCTCTTAAATTACAAAATTACCAATTTGCAAAATTACAAATTGTTCCTAGCCACCACCGCCTGCTTAGCCTTCGCCAGTTCCGGACGCGCCGAACTCCCACCCGAGCAAGTCTTCAACAGCACGGCATAATACTCGCCGGCCTCCGATGCCTGTCCGGCCATCTCCGCCGCCCGCGCCGCTCCATAAAGGCTGTTGAAGCGATTGGGAAAGAATTTCAAGCTGGTTTTGTATTCGGCCAGAGCCTGCTCCGGATGCTTCATATCCAGCAGTATGTCGGCCAGCATTTCCCGCGCCGGAGTTTCATAATCCGATTCGTCTCCCGAAGCTTCCTGCTTCTCGGCGAGTGCGCGCAGCGACGCGATGGCCGCTTCGTTTCTGCCTTCCGCGTGATCGAGCCACGCGGTCGCTTCTTTTCGATCCTGTTCCACCGCTTCCGCGAAGCTCTTCCTCTTCTGGTCGATAAGAGTCTTGTGAATCGCAGCAATATGTTCGACATCGGAGCGAGCCTGCGCGACGTTGCCGCTGCGCGCGGCCCCAATCGCCCGCGCCCAATATGTAATCGAACCGTCTCCGCCGGTGGCATTGGGATTCGGCGTCAACGCGGCGGCTTCTTTCCAATGATGCATCTCCATGGCGTAGCGCGCGGGAAAGGCTATCAACGCGTTGGTGCGAGGGTCGTATCCCTGGCCATACATATCTTTCATCGGCGGCATGGCTTTTACTTCTTCGATTACTTTCAGCGCCTCGGCCTCGCGTCCGCTCTGCATGTAGGCGTAGAACAGATAGTCCATGGCGTGGTACTGATGGCCTTCGCCACCCATGTGCATCTCGGCAGCCTTGCGCGTCGCGGCGATCGAAGCGAGGTTGGAATCGATGTCATCCTGCCAGAGTCCTAATCGAGCAAAAATGTGCGACGGCATGTGCAAAGCATGAGGCGCCGCGGGAGCGATCTGCGCATACCGCCGCGCGGCCGGCAATCCCAGTTGCGCCAATTGCGGTTTGTCGTAAGTGTGAATCAAATAATGCGCGATGCCAGGATGATCGGGTTCCAAGGCAAACAACTTCTCCAGGATCGCGCCGGCCTGTTTGCGGTTCGCAAAGGTAGTGTCGTCGTCCGGTTCTGAAGCGATCAGCGAGAGCGCGTAAAAAGCTGCCGCCTCGTGGTCATCTGGATACTTCTTATACACCGTCTCCATGGCAGCAGAGTAAGCACGCGCCCGCGTTTCATGGTCGGCTTTCGGATTGTTGGAATAGAACGCCTGCAGCGCGTGGATGTAATCGCGCTCGCGCGTAGTAGGAGGCCCAAGTTCGTCGGCCTGCTCCAACTCGGCCGCGGCCCGCTTGATGGTAGCGGCATCGGGACGATTCCAAAGCTGATGCCACAGGCTCATGGCCTCGCCCCAGTAAGCCATGGCGCACCCCGGGTCCTGCTTCGCGGCGTCCTGAAAAGTCTTCTCCGACTCTTCGTACCAGAACGAATGCAGCAGCGCGACTCCTTTTTCGAAACTTTTCTGCGCGGCCGGAGTGCACGAAACAGGGAAATTCACCGTTCCCAGTTGTTGCTGTGTGAGTTCTTCGTGATGATGGTCCTGGTCGGCGAAGGTTGAGCCGGAAAATGCCGAGGCGAGAAACAAAATCCAGAAAAGTTTGCCCATGGGACACCCCGGTTGGAGTCTAGTGCGCGATTTGCGCCAAGGTCAAGGCGCAGGCAGTCGATGAGTGCAATCGAGAGTTTGTACCAGTTGAGGTGAGAGGTGAGACGAGAGGCTATTTTCTTCCCAGTGCCAAATCGCCTAGTGATCCGAGTTGCACCGTGATCACATCCGTGCCAGTGATCCGGCCTGCGGTAATAGGGTGGTCGGGGACGGTCTCGTAGGCATATCCAGTCAGAGTGCCGCTCACATCGCCGAATTGCTGTTGGTGCTCAAGCGTGACGCTGAGTCTGGCCCAGCCGTAGTGAACTTCGCCGTCAACCACGAACTTCAGACCCAAATATCGATTCCCGACGCCCTTGCCCTTGCGTTCCCACGGACCCAGGTCCGAATACTGGCCGCCGACACGTTCGAAAAGCTCCACTGCCATGAATGGGAAACGAACGGAGAAATTGCCTTCTGGTCCGATTTGGGCGCCGGCGGGCAAAGCGGACGCAGCAGAAAAAAAATAGCCGCCGCTGCTACGGAAACGTTTACCGGCAACCTGGTTGTCGCTGCATCCGGATGCATCGAGCCCTACCTCTAACCCCGAGCTGCCCTGGTAATACATCGTGCGCAGCAGAAAATCTTTGATGCCGTCGTTGTTGACATCAATGTATAGGGGAAGGCCTGCCTGCGTCACCTGATGCGTTTCCGTATAGACAACCTCCGCCTCGGAGGCCCCGGCCAGAGCCAGCACACTCACTCCGGCTGCGGCTGCCACCTGCGCGTACATATTGAGTCGCCGGTTAAGCGAATCGGAAAGCTTGAATGTCTTACGTGACTGGCGAGCGCTGGACATAAGTCTTCCACGGAAGGCATTTCATTATCCGTGCGGCTACATCGACCGTCAACGCTCAAGTGTCGAAATCGGGTGCTTTAACCCTGTGTTAACAAGCGAATCAGTTTTTCGTCAATTATCGTCAATGGTCGAAGAGAAAACCGTTGGTACTATATGCAGTGATGCCAGTGAGGTGAATCATGACCGTCGCAACCATCACAACCGCAAACGTTAAGCAGGCAGTGCCGTTCTTCGGCGTCACCAACATGGAAGCGTCGCTGCGCTTCTACGTTGATGGCCTCGGATTCGAAATGAAGAATCAGTGGATTCCGGATCGCGCCGAGGACCATCCCGACGGAAGAATTCGCTGGTGTTGGCTTGAGCTAGGCGACGCCGCGATTATGCTGCAAGAGTTTCTGCCGGAAAAGAGGCCCGCGCAAGCGCTCGGCACTGGAGCCTCCGTCAGCTTCATGTGTGAAGACGCTCTCGCCCTTTATCGCCAGTTCAAATCCCGCGGAATTCAGACGCGCACGCGTCCCTTTGTTGGGAACCGCTTGTGGGTTGTGCCGGTTACCGATCCTGACGGCTATCGTATGGAGTTTTCGAGCCCCACCGATGCACCAGAAGAAAGCGAACTGGAAGAATAGTCCTGGCTCCGCCGGCGCTTCTACTGCAGTCGAAACCGTTCGTTCATCAGCCGCTGCAGCCGCGGCCGGTAAATAATGTCGTAGGCCAGTTCTTTATCCGGAAACATGCTCAACGCGGCGCGCCGGGCATTCGCCGCCATCTCCGCCGCCTCTTCCAGCGTCAAATCCGGATCCTGGCTGATCACCGACATCACCATGCTCATCATCACCTGCAGCCGCCGCAGTCGTCGGCCTTCTTCCATGCGCTCGTTGTCTCCCCCCGGTAATTCAGCCCGTTGAACTCCCATGTTTCACCCCGTCCCTGTTGGATGTCGACCCCGTCCCCAGCGTTGCGCCCTGTCGCCATTGTGCCAGTTTCCGGCCGCAAATCAAGCGCCTCTTGCCTCAATACCTTGGTTATCCGAAAGACAGAGACACCGCAACTGCTTTAATCTATTGACAGACGACAGACACTTCACGGAGGACGCATGCCAGAGCCGACGAAACCTGTGCCCCAGCCCGAGCCAAACGAAAAGCTCATCAAGATTTTCGATACCGAGCAGGAGAACGAAGCCATCGTCGTCCAAGGCTTGCTTGAATCCGCCGGCATCGATTCCGATTTGAAATCCCTCGACGCCGTTCAGGACGCATTCCCAGGCGTCGGTGGAACCGTCATTCTTGTGCGAGAACAAGACGCGCCCGAAGCGACAAAGATTATCGAGGCCTATCGCAAATTGCCGCCCCTGGACGACGAGACCGCTGACATCACCGGCTAAGAGGTACTGAACCTTGACGCGCCGGCGTTTCCTTTGAGACGCCACAAGGCCTCACGGCCGCGGACTCCTAAGTCCGCAGCGGTTAACCGGTGCGATATCTGGCCTTTGGGTGGCGCAGCGGTTAACCGCTGCGATAATCACCGTTTCGCAGAATGCGGCTTCAGCCGCTGAGGGCGCGACGGCCGCGACGCAAACCGGGTCTTTCAGCGATCTGTTTAGCCGCGCGCCAAACTCAATGCAGAAGCGCAACCTCCGAAGTCACCGAAGTCCCATCCAGGAAAAACGAGACCAAGCCCTCTTCATCCGTGCGATACGTAGTCACCCCCGCCTGCTGTAGCCGCTTCAACACTTCCAGCCGCGGATGTCCATACACATTGCGCGCCCCCACCGAAATGACCGCATACCGCGGATGAACCGTAGCCAGCAACTCGGCCGAAGTTCCGCTGGCGCTCCCATGATGCGCAACCTTCAGCAGCATCGCCTCCGGATGCTCTTCCACCACTCGCCGCTCCGCCGGACGCTCCGCATCTCCCTCCAGCAAAGCCGTAGTCCCGCGAAACGCAGCAGTAAACACAAGGCAATCGTCGTTCGGGCGCATCGACCCGGTGTCCTGGTCTCGTCCCGGAGCAAGCACGTGAAAGTGCGCGCCCCCGTAATCGAATTCATCGCCTTCTTTTTTCACCGAGACGGCCATCCCCGCGCGCTGCGCCTGCGCCACCACTGCCGCAAACTCGCCCACCGGCCGGTCGATACTCAGCCAAAGTTCCCGAGGGTGAAAATTAGCCATCACCGCTGGCATTCCGCCGTAGTGATCGGCATGAGGATGCGTAATCACCACCACGTCGAGATGATCGATCCCTCGGTTCCAAAGATAAGAAGACACCACCTGTTCGCCCAGATCGAAGTCGGAATGCATCCACGCTGGCAGTCCTCCGGCATCGATGAGCAAAGTGTGCTGGTCGGGCGTCACCAGCAAAATAGAATCCCCCTGTCCCACGTCAATGGTCGTCATCTCCATTACGCCCGCCCGAAGATGCGGCCGCGAAGGAACAAACGCGATCCAAACCGCAACGCCAAACAGCAATGCGACAGAAACGAAAGCGGCGACACGCGTACGACCAAGCACCCGCAAGACGCGCGCCGCCTAGATGTGCGCTCCCAAGCTGCGCTCCACCAAAAAAATGAACCGTGCCCGCGATCCCTTCAAGTGCCATCCCGGAAATCCAAACTGCGGGTTTAGCCAGCGTGGTCGAAATGTACCCCAATCCGACCGCGGCGGCAGCAAACGGCATCAACACCTGCGTAAGCGGAATCACCGCCAGATTTGCCGGCATCCCCATGGTAGTCGCGCGATGAAAGTGGTAAGCCATCAGCAGCGCCAATCCAGCCTGCATCAGCGCCGAAATAAAAATCAGTTCGCCCGCCCGAATTGCCACGCGCAATAAGAAGACCGGCAATCCAAAGCCGAGCCGGTCGCCGACGAACCTCCGCATCCGCCCAGCGATCATCCGCACATCAATCCGAAATTGCGCCACCGCCGGCAAGACGTGCAAATCGTAGCTCACACCCCGCAATAGCCG
>JBEKLO010000044.1:0-31650 GCA_050010155.1 Terriglobales bacterium | reverse complement strand
GACTTGTTTCGCCGTCGGTTTTTTATTGAGCGCGGTTTCCTTCATCGCCGGCGGAATGCACTGGCATCTGCACCTGCCGCATTTTCCGCATGGCGGTGGACACGTTGGCGCCGGGCACGCACCCGTGGCCCATGGGACCACGGGCACTGGCGCTACGCGCATGGGTCAACCGGCGCAGGTATCGCCGTTCAACTTCGTCACGTTGACTGCATTTTTGGCCTGGTTCGGTGGCACAGGATTCCTGATCACTCGCTTCTCCAGTATCTGGTTCGCGCTGGGATTCCTGATCGCCATCGCTGCCGGGATCGCGGGCGCGGGCATCGTGTTTCTGTTTCTCAGCCGGGTGCTGGTGTCGCGCGAGGAGAACATGGATTCCGCCGACTACGAAATGGTGGGCGTACTGGGACGGACTTCGATGCCCATTCGCGAAAACGGGACCGGCGAAATCATCTACTCGCAGGCGGGCACGCGCAGGACCTGCGGCGCCCGCAGCGAAACCGGCAACGCCATCGAAAAAGGCGCCGAGATCGTAGTCACGCGCTACGACAAGGGCATTGCATACGTGCGGTTGTGGGAGGAAATGAGCCGTGACGAGCAAGCGCCGCAGAGCTGAATGAGTGAGAGCGGGCAGCGGAGAGCTGAATTATGAACGACGCATTCCAAAGCGATGTGTTGGCGGAAGAAACGCATACGGGACGATTGTGGATTCTGCTGATTGTCCCGGCGCTGATCGGCCCGGCGATTTCTTTGTCGCAGCCACGGTGGCGGACTCCGGTGGTCGTGTGGGCGGCGATGCTGGTGGGGCTGGTTGCACTGGGCGTGAGCGCAATGGTGTGGAGCGGATTCCAGTATCGCTTCCTGCGGCATGGCGTTGAAGTTCGCATGTTGGGATTCCGGCTGCGCTCGATTCCCAAGCAGTCGATCGTGGGTTATTCGATCGAGCCCTGGGCCTTTGCTCGGGGTTACGGCATTCGCGGCATTGGCAGCACGCGGGCCTACGTCTGGACGAACCAGGTCGTGCATATCCGGACTACCAACGGAGAGATTTATCTGGGTCACGACGATCCGCAGAAGATCGTTCGCGATCTGGATATGGTGACGGGCGTTCTAACGCGCGGCTAGGAGCCGGGTGGCTGAGGGCAACGAGTTTTTCAGGAGGCGATATGTTCGGCATAGCAATTGAAGTCTGGGTCATCGCGGGACTGATGGTTCTGATCATCCTGTTCCTGATGAGCATGCTGGCCCGCTTATACCGCAAAGCTGGACCACATGAAGCGCTGATCGTTTACGGCTTTCGCGGGACTCGCGTAGTGCAGGGACACGGAACGGTCATCTTTCCGATGATCGAAAACTGCAAAGACCTTTCGCTCGAACTGATGTCGTTCGACGTAGCTCCGCAACAGGATCTCTATACCAAGCAAGGCGTCGCCGTCACCGTAGAGGCCGTCGCGCAAATCAAGGTGAAGTCCGACAAGGAGTCTATTCTGACCGCGGCTGAGCAATTCCTCACGAAAAGCGATCAGGAGCGCGAGAGCCTGATCCGGCTGGTGATGGAAGGCCATCTGCGCGGGATTATTGGACAACTCACGGTCGAAGAGATCGTCAAACAGCCCGAGATGGTTGGTGATCGCATGCGCGGCACCTGCGCCGACGACATGAACAAGATGGGACTGGAAGTGATTTCGTTCACCATCAAAGAGGTTCGCGACAAGAATGAATACATCACCAACATGGGCAAGCCCGATGTCGCGCGCATCAAGCGCGACGCCGACGTAGCTACCGCCGAAGCGGAGCGTGACACGGCGATCAAGCGCGCGATGGCAACGCGAGAAGCCGCAGTTGCCAAAGCTCAGGCCGATCAGGAACGCGTGCTCGCGGAGACGCTCTCTCAGGCCAAACAGGCGGAATCGCAGCGTGATTTGGAGGTCAAGAAAGCGCAGTACCTCGAAGTCACAAAAAAGCAGCAGGCGCAGGCCGACAAAGCGTATGACATTCAAACCAATGTCATGCAGCAGCAAGTCATCACCGAAAGCGTGCGCGTGCAGCAAGTCGAAAAAGAAGGACAGGTCAAGGTGCAGGATGCCGAAATCAGCCGTCGCGAGAAAGAACTGATCGCCACCGTGCTGAAAGGTGCGGAGGTCGATCGTCAGCGCATCGAAACGTTGGCCGCCGCCGAAAAGCAACGCCTGATTGCGGAAGCTGAAGGCCACGCCTCGGCGATTCGGGCCCAGGGGGAAGCCGAGGCCGAAATCATCTTTAAAAAAGGTGAGGCTGAAGCCAAGGCCATGAACGTGAAAGCCGCGGCGTTTCAGGAGTACAACCAAGCCGCGGTTCTTGACAAGCTGCTGACCGGCTTGCCGGAAATCGTAAAAGCGCTGGCCGCGCCGCTCGCCAACGTGGACAAGATCACTATCGTTTCCACCGGAAACGGCGAGACGGCGGGACTGAACAAGATCACTGGCGACATCACTAAAATGGCAGCGCAAGTGCCGGCGTTGTTCGAAACGTTGAGCGGCATGCCACTCGGACAACTTTTAGGGAAAGTCCGCCAGATCGGTGACAAGGCACCGAAGCCGGAGGAAAAGCAGTAAGGCAGTCGTTGGTCGTTCGTCGCTGGTCCTTCGCGACGCATTTTGCAAACGACGAATGGCGAACGACCCGCAACTATCGAACGTTAAGCAACGAACAACGACCGATTTCAGGAGGCATGTCGTGCAACAGGAACTTCATCACGCCCGATCGCTCGGGTTGTCCGTCGCGCTGGGAGCCGCCATGGGCGCAGCTCTCGGCGCGGCCACCGGCCACATTGGCGTCTGGGTCGGCATCGGGATCGCGGCTTATATCGCAATCTCGCTGGTTGGCGGCACATGGAACAACGAACGCAATGAATGAAGCGTCGCCCGGTCAAACGCATGCTGGGAATTTATCGCAGAGGTGAATCATGAAACGGATCATCGGAATCTCAATCACAATCGGCGTCTGCGTTGGCGCTGCGGTGGGCCTGCTCTTCGCCCACGCCAATCTTCACGTCAGCGTCGGCATTGCGGTAGTGGCAATTTTGCTGGGAACTGCTATAACGCGCGGGCGCTTCGGTTCGAAGCGCAAGAGCATGGCGCCAACGGCGAACGACGAATAGCGAACGACCAACGACCAACAAGCAACGACGATTCAACACGAGGTGTTTTATGGCATTACTCGAACGCGTTTCCACACTGGTCCGGGCTAATCTCAACGACCTGATCGACAAGGCCGAGGAGCCGGAAAAGATGATCAAGCAGGTCATCCTCGACATGAACAATCAGCTCTTGCAGGTCAAGACCCAGGTCGCGATCGCCATCGCCGACCAGCATCTGCTCGACAAAAAGAAACAGGAAAACGACGACAAGATCAAGGAATGGATGCGCAAGGCTGAACTCGCCGTCGACAAAAAACAAGACGACCTGGCCCGCGCTGCACTGCTGCGCGTGGAAAGCTATCGCGACCTGAGTGCGAACTTCGCGCAACAGCTCGAAGACCAGAAGGCACAGGTAGAAAACCTGAAGTCGGCGCTGCGCAATTTGGACCAGAAACTGACGGAAGCCAATGCTAAAGCCGATCTGCTGATCGCGCAGCATCGTCGCGCGCGCGCCGCCCACCGAGCTACTGACGCGCAGTCGGGCATGGACGCCAACAACAGGTCCACCACCTTCGATCGCATGAAGAAAAAAGTAGCTCGCGAAGAAGCCATCGGCGAAGCGAAAGTGCAGCTCCTTGCCGACGACGTGGAGAACCGGCTTGCCGCCCTGGAAAAAGAAGACCGCATCGAGCAGTTGTTGACCGAGCTGAAGACAAAGCGCGGCGCATGACGGGAGGCTTATGTCGGACAAAGCGACAAGGCCCGCTTGATTGGGATGCTGATTGGCATCGCCGCGCTCATCGTGGCTTTGCTATGGAAGCGTCTTCGATAGGCTCATGTCAGCGCCCCTGCAACTAAACGGCCAGCTCATCCGTAATGATCATGCCGGCCTGTCTGTAGTCCTGATGGGGCGGTGCCGTCGAATTTATTTTTGAAAGGAGCATCGAACGTGCAAACAGCGCTTATTTGTACCGTTTTTGCTTTCCTCGGGGTGGGACTGTCGTCCGCTCAAAACGTCGCGGGCGATTGGCAGGGCACGCTCAAAGCTGGCGGCGCGGAACTTCGGCTGGTTCTGCACGTGGCAAAGAACGCTGATGGGAGCCTCAAAGCCACGCTCGACAGCGTCAATCAGGGAGCCAACGGAATTCCCGTGACCTCGATATCACTGAAAGATTCGAAGTTGAACTTCACCGTCGATGCCGTCCACGGCAGCTACGAAGGTAAAGTCACCTCCGACGCAAATGAGATCAGCGGCACCTGGACGCAAGGCCAAGCCCTGCCGCTGATTTTCAAACGCACGGCGGCGCCCGTCAAAACGGCGCACAAGGCCGCCAAACCGTCTGACATTGATGGCGCATGGCTGGGCTCGCTCGACGCCGGCGCGATGAAACTCCGCATCCTCTTTCACATCACCAACACCGAAGACGGTTTGGCGGCCACGCTTGACAGTCCAGATCAAGGGAAGAACGGAATCCCGGTAACCTCCGTGACGCGAAACGGCACGTCGTTAAAGTTGGAGGTGAAATCCATCGCCGGTAGTTTCGAAGGCAAGATCAGTCCCGACCTGAGCGCCGTCGAAGGCACGTGGACGCAGATGGGGAACTCGCTACCGCTGACCCTGAAGCGCGTGAAAGACGCCAGCGAACTGGAACGGCGCCGGCCGCAAAACCCGGTAAAGCCCTACCCATACAAAGAAGAAGAAGTCTCGTTCGACAACAAAGCCGCGGGCATTACGCTCGCGGCCACCCTTACCTCGCCTCGGGGCACGGGACCGTTTCCCGCCGTGCTGCTCATCGCTGGTTCCGGGCCACACGATCGCGACGAAAGCATCATGGGGCACAAGCCCTTCCTCGTGTTAGCTGATTATCTGACCCGCAAGGGGATTGTTGTTTTGCGAGCGGACAAGCGCGGTTGCGCGAAGTCCACCGGAAACTATGCCGCGGCAACCATGGTGGACTTTGCGGCCGACGCAGACTCCGGGGTGGCCTATCTGAAAACGCGTTCCGAAGTAGATCCCCATCGCATAGGTCTCATCGGGCACAGCGAAGGCGGCATTGTCGGACCCGTGGCCGCGGCGCAAAATCCTGATGTTGCGTTCATTGTGATGATGGCGGGTCCCGGAGTCAGAGGAGATGAGATTGTGGTCGCCCAGGGAATTCTGATTGCCGAAGCCGCCGGCACCAGCCACGAGGAAGCAGAAAAGAATGCCTCCACGCAACGCGAGGTGCTGACGCTGGTAGAGAACGAAAAGGATGACGCCGTGCTGGAAAAAGAGTTACACGAGAAGCTGTCGGGAAAACTTACGGATGCGCAGCTTGGGGCGCAAATCAAAACCCTCACTTCCCCTTGGTTCCGGTACTTCCTGACCTACGACCCAGCAACGGCGTTGCGGAAAGTGCGCTGTCCCGTACTGGCCCTGATCGGTGAAAAGGACTTGCAGGTGCCGCCCGGACAGAATCTCACCGTCATCCGAAAAGCCCTCGCGGACTCCGGCAACAAGAACTTTGAGGTTGATGAACTTCCCGGGTTGAATCACCTGTTCCAGACAGCGAAGACGGGCGCCATCAGTGAGTACTCCGAGATTGAGGAAACCATATCACCGGTCGCGCTGGAGAAAATCGCGAATTGGATATTGAACCTCCCACACACATCCGCGTGAACAGCAAGTAAAATCAGAAACGGTGTTCCCATGCGCAAGGTCTTCCACTTCGACTCGCCCGCCGATCCCTATGTAGCGGACGCCGCGGTGCTCTGCTGTTTCGATCACCGCATCAGTTCCGCCGTACGAAAGTTCCTGAAGAAGCAAGGCATCGAGCGCTCCGACATGATCATCGTCGCCGGAGGCGCCAAGACCCTGGCTTCCCCGCGCAATGACTTCGAACAAGACTTCATCCTCGAACAGGTCCGCATGTCCATCCGACTGCACCAGACGAAGCGCGTCCTTGTAATGAGCCACTCCGACTGCGCCACTTATGGCGGACTGGCCCATTTCAAAGGAGACCAGGTAGCGGAAGCCGAGCATCACCGCACCGAACTTCTGCGCGCCGGCGAACTTCTCACCTCCAACTTCCCCGGTGTTTCGGTCGAACCGTATTTCGTGAAGTTCGACGGAGTCTGGGAAGTGAAAGGCGCGGATTACCTGAAATCGGCGGCGCAGCAAACACCGGCCGCCCGCGAAACCGCCTAGCGCCAGTGAGCCTCAGCGGCCTTTGTGCAGATTTTGCGTTAGACCAATGGGCTATTATTTCAACGTCATGAAGACTGCTATGTTCTCGATCCTAGTTCTTCTCGCGAGCGCAACGGCGCTCCACGGAGCAATTAATCAATCTTGCAAAGCAGGGAGTGACGATGCGTCCATACTGCGCATCCACGGTCGCTTGAGCGTTTATAACGGTGGTTACCCGAATTTGCGCCTTTGGCAAATTGGCACCCATCATCTCTTCGGTATCTACGGCGATACGGCAGATTTGCTATGCAATCGAGGAGGAGCCTGCAACGGAGATGAGGACACTAAGTTACCGAGCAACCTACAACGCGTGAATCTACTTGAATCCTCCGTTTACGGAGATTTCGCGATTCGCCCACTTGAGCCATTTCAACCAGGTCACATGCAAGCCGCTTGCATCGTGGACGCTCATAAAATCGTACGCCGACGTTCCGATTAAGACGAAGCGGCCAGATCGTCCGTGATTTTCGTCGAGATCAAGTTGAAGGCGCATTCGCATGGGGCATTGGGAAGCAGCCGTGCTCTGCCAAATTTGTGCTAATGCTAAGGCACAGGCTTGTACTTTCACGCCAATTGGCGTATTCTAAATAGCCAAGAGGCTAGTATGACTTCCGCGGTGATCGCCGAGGTTCTGGGAGGCAGAAAAGTCCTGGGACGATCGATTAAGAATTTCGCCGAACTGGCGGAGTTGATCCGCAAGGGGTTGCCCTCGAGTTCTCTCCTAGTGCTGGGGGCGAAGCTCGATCTCAAGGGCGCCGCGCTTTCCAAGCAGCTCGGCATCCCGCAGCGAACTTTGACTCGACGCCTCAGCCGGCACTCCCGCCTCACCGCCGCTGAATCCGACCGCACCGTGCGCCTGGCGCGGGTGTACGCCACCGCGGTTGAAATGATCGGCAACACAGCCAAGGCTGCGGAGTGGCTCCGGACACCCAATCGTGCGCTCGGAGGCCAGGTTCCCATCGATCAACTGGACACCGACCTGGGCGTTAGGGAAGTGGAAAACATCCTCGGCAGAATTGCCTACGGCGTCTATAGCTGATGCGCGTGTGGAGGATTTGCCGCGCAATCCACGCCGCTGGCGCCTTCTCGGGCGATGGCGCTCGGCTTTACGGGGGCCGCTGGAATCGTCAGGGCGTGCCGGTGGTGTACGCTTCTCCGTCTCTGGCTTTGGCTGCGATTGAGACTTTTGTTCACCTCGAACCGAATCTTCGCCCCGATGACCTGGTTTCGATTGAGGCGGAACTTCCCGACGATCTCGCAGTTGGCCGTCTCGATCTGAATTCCCTTCCCCGCAAGTGGCACGAGCTGCGTGATGAATCGCTCGCGACATTCGGCGATCATTGGATTCGTGCGGGCAAGACGGTCGCCTTGCAGGTGCCTTCGGCGGCCATTCGCGGCGAATGGAACGTATTGCTGAACCCGGCGCATTCTGATTTTCAAAGATTGAAGATCGAGAGGCCGATGCGCTTCGAGTTTGATCTTCGAATGTACAAGTGAGGGGTTCCGCCAGGTTTGTACGGTTGAATCGAGGTCTTTGATCTAGGCGCTGGCTTTATCCAGCAGCGGAAGCGGCTTCTCGATTGACGCTGACGCGGCTGTATCCAACTCCAACTGCTCCTGGCCGCTGAGCGCGGTAACCTTTCCCCGATAGTTCTTGAGGTGCCGCTGCGCGGTTTCAAATGCTTCCTGCGCTTTGTTCAGATTCTTACCGACGTTTTCAAACTGGTTCTGGAAAAAGTCGAACGATTTCTGGGCTTTGGCCAGTTCGGCGCGGCTCTTCTCAAATCGAGTCGCGACTTCGTACCACTTGTGAACCAGCGAAATCGTGTGCAGCGTCATGAGCAAAGTGTTGGGCGAGACGGGAAACACGTGCTGTTCATTCATCCAGTCGCCCAGTTCGCGGTTGCGGATGACCTCCATGTACAGGGTTTCGCTCGGCAGATACATGAGCGCGATTTCCGTCGTACCGTTCTCCGGCTGAATGTATTGCTGAATGCGCTTGGCTTCCGCCTTCATCACGCGCACGAGTGCAATGCGCGCGGCTTCAATCTCGGCTTTGTCGTTGCTCTCAAATAAAGCAATCACCTGCTCGCGCGGAAACTTGGCGTCGATCGGCAGCTTGCGGTCGGGAAAATAAATGACGGCGTCGGCGCGTCCTCCGCCTTCGCCCGGCTGTGATTGCAGCGCGAACATGTGCGCGGGCAGAAAGTCGGCGAGCAGGCGCTCCAGGCTGGCCTCGCCAAACTGGCCGCGCAGATGCGGAAGCTTAAGCAGGTTATTCAGATCGTTGATCGAGTGGCCGAGTGCGCCGACTTCGCGAAGTTGCTCTTCCGCGGCCTTTAAGTGCTGCTGAACTTTTTCAAACTGCGCAAATCCTTCCTTGATGTTCTGATCGAGTTTCACCTGCACCTGCTCGGTAATGGCCATCAGCTTCGAGTCCACGCGATCGCGAATCGAGTCGAGGCTCTGTGCTGTCTGCTGATTGAGGCTCTGAAATTCGCTTTTGAGTTGCTGGGTGGTGAGCAAAAGAGAACTCGTCATCTCGCTGCGGCCATCGCTCAAGCTCCGGTTTTGCTCTTCCCTGCCCGCGGCAAGCTGCTGCTCGACTGAACTACGAATCTCTGAAAAGCCTTGCTGGATGCGGTCTGTGACCTGTTGGCGGAGGTCACCTTTGGTCTGCTCCAAGCGACTGGCCATATCGGCAGTGCTGATACTGATCTTCTGGCCAAGGGTTGCGTTGAACCTTTCGAGCTGACCTGTAACTTCCTCTTTTACATCCACTTGCGCGGCGGCCGAAACGCGGCGCAGCAGAACGGCCGAGAACCCAAGCAGGGCAAGGGTTCCGGCGAGTACGGTAACCAGCAGTATGGTTTCCATAGTAAGTGGCTGACCTGAATTCTAGAAGCTAGCGTGAAAGATGGAAAGCGGAACTTTCTCGGCAACTCCCCGCACCGCGCCGCCAACCAAGAATTATTATGCTTCGGGCGCTGTTGGCTACATTCGCGATGTGGGCAGTAGGTCTCGGGCCCTGCGCCGGACAAACCAAAGCGCCAGTAGTCGATATTCGCAACGACGCCAGGAACGCTGTTGCCAACGAGTTACCCACCCCCAACTCGAACTCGGCGGCCGGAGCGGCCTCGAATGAGGACTCCGCCGCCGAGAACGAACTTCTAGAAGCAGCCAACAAAAGCCGTGAACTCGCCGGCGTACCGCCGTTGCGCGTCGACGAAAGCCTGCGTCTTGCAGCACGAGCGCATGCCCGGCGCATGGTTGCGGCGGATCGTCTGGAGCATCAGTTGCCCGGCGAGCCCGGTCTGCTCGAAAGAATCGCCCAAGTCATTTCTCCGGACATTAAATCGCCGGGCAGTCGAGCGCAGGACAGTCCAGCACAGGACGCGCTAAAAATCGACAGGGCCGGCGAAAATATCGCGAATGCGACTTGCGCTCTGGGTGCAAATGACGCCCTGATGCGCTCCGCACCGCACCGGCAAAACCTGCTTGATCGCAGCTTCAATGTGGTAGGTATCGCCACCATCTGGAGCAAAGGCCGACTCTACGTGGTCCAGGATTTCGCGCACGAACTTCCGTCGTATTCCGCAGAGCAGAGCCGAAAATTAATTGGCCGCTCCGTCGATGACGTCCGGCAACAGGCAGGCCTTCCGGAGCTTGAGCAACTGACGCCGCCACATCTTGACGAGGCTGCGTGCAAACTGGCAAAAGAGGATCGTCCAAACGTTCATCTGCTCGCAGCCGCCTACAGCAACCGAAAGATAGTCGCCTACACCGAGAGCCGTCCGGAAACGCTACCGTCCGGTGCATTGCGTCTCGTGCGCGACCCCAGCGTTCGCCAGTTCGCCGTCGGCTCCTGCTACGCGCGCAATGCCGCGTATCCGACTGGAATGTACTGGGTCGCGATTCTGCTGTACTGATAATTCTCGCCTGCTCGCGGCATTCGCGGGCGGGGGCGCCCGCGCCACACAAACACTGTGTGCTAACCTGCGAACATCTGGCCCGCCCTTATGGAAGCTGCTCCGCGAATCCGCATAGGGACTGCCGGCTGGTCTTACAAAGATTGGGACGGGATTCTCTATCCGCCGGAAGTCGCGAGAAAGAAAATCCATCCTGTTGAATTTCTCGCCAGGTTCTTCGACGTCATCGAAATCAACACTTCGTTCTACGGACACATTCGTCCAGAACTGGGTCGTCTCTGGTCGCGGAAGGCAGCAGCGGTCAATCCGAATTTTCTTTTCACCGCGAAACTGCACCGGTCTTTCACGCATTCTCCGCTTGCAGTGATGGAACCAACTTCGGCAGCCAGCATCCGCCCGAATGATAAGGACGAACGTCTCGCCCGCGAAGGTCTGGACTCGCTGGCCGCCGAAGGCAAGCTTGGCGCGCTGCTCATACAGTTTCCCATCTCGTTTAAGAACACTTCCCTGAACCGCGAATACCTGGAGCAATTGCTGCGCCAGTTTATCGAATATCCGAGGGTCGTCGAAGTGCGCCACGAGAGTTGGAATCAGCCGGAAACGATCGCGGAATTCATGCGCCACAACGTAGCTTTTTGCAACATCGATCAGCCGCTGCTCGGCCGCTCGCTCGCTCCGACCGAGCATGTCACGTCGGCTGTGGGATATGTCCGCCTGCACGGCCGCAACTACGAGCATTGGTTTGACGGCGGGTCAGGCAGCGACAATCGCGACGACCGTTACAACTATCTCTACAAGCCCGCGGAATTGCAGAAATGGAAGAAAAAAATCGAGATGATTGCGCGCCGCGCCGAGTCCACCTACGTGATCGCGAACAATCACTTTCAGGCCAAGGCTGCGGTGAATGCGCTAGAACTGAGGCATTTGCTGGACGGGAAGAAAGTCCGCGCCCCGGAGACTCTGGTCAAGAACTATCCCGAACTGAAAGGGATGGTAGAAATTGAGGACGCCGCCGGAAACTATTCGCTCCCCATATAGCAGAAAAACACGCAATTGCGGCGCTGTTCTTACTCCGTCGCTGACGCTAAGCGATAGTATCTGCTGCACTTACTACCGAAAAACCGCCCTCACTGTCAGCCCATTCCTGCGATATAATAGTTACACGTCCATGATCCCTGGCCGCATTGGATGCGAGCTCGCCCTAGTGGCAGTTCTCTGCGTCCTGACGATTTTCCTTTTTCCCGCCATGCAGGGTCCGTACTCAGTCGTGAACGGGCCGGTTACTGCGCTGCAGGCAACTCGCGCCGCAGCCCGCATGCGGAAGCTCATCGTACAGGCGGCACTTAAATCTCTCTGGAATCGCCTGACCTCGCCTCTCGCTGTGATGTCTTGGACGTCGCTTCGGGAGTCCGGCTTTTACTCCGTTGCCGTGCCCGAATCAAACACCATCCTTCGTTGTTGATTCTTTTCCAACTATCCATGTAGCGTTTCAATCTCTGCCGCGGTCGCCGCAAGTAGCTTGCTCCGATTGTGTATGGCTTCGCGGTTCGAGGTTGTCTCTCATATCGCTCCATTGCAAACTCAACGTTTCTTCCATGTGAGGAGGATTAAATAAAAATGAGGCACAAAAGAATAACGACATTTGCAATACTCGCAGCATTGGCGGCCGTGTTGTCACTAGCAGGATGCGCCAAGAAAGCCGCGAAAGTTCAACCACCATCTCCGCCGGCGCCTGCTCCCGCACCCACCGCCACCCTCGCCGCCAACCCGCCCGCGGTTCAGCAGGGTCAGTCGTCTGTACTGACGTGGCATACCAGCAACGCCAATGAAATCTCGATCGCGGGACTCGGCACACTGCCCGCGTCCGGTTCGAAGTCGGTCACGCCGAACGCGTCCACAACCTACACCTTGGTTGCCAAAGGTCCCGGAGGAACGAACGAGGCCGACACTCGTATCACCGTAACCACTCCAGTCGCCAACGCCACGCCTTCGCCCTCGGATGAGGACCTGTTCCGGCAGAACGTCAAAGACGTGTTCTTCGACTACGACAAATACGCGATCCGCTCCGACGAAGCGCCCACTGTCCAAAATGACGAAGCCTTCCTCGCGCAGCATTCGAGTATCAAAGTTCTCGTCGAGGGACATTGTGATGACCGCGGATCCGAGGAATACAACATCGCCCTCGGAGCCAGCCGCGCGGAATCGGTAAAGCGGGCACTGGTGCAGGAAGGCGTTCCTGCAGGACGCATCCGCACCATCAGCTACGGCAAGGAGAAACCCTTCTGCACCCAGGACAACGAACAGTGCTGGCAGGAGAACCGGGTAGATCACTTCGCATTCGACCGCTAACCAATACGAACTGGAGGGCGGCCACTTCGGCCGCCTTCCAACCCATTACGATATCCTCTTAACAAGAATTCCCGAACCATGAGCAAAACCGTCCAGACGTCGAGCGCAAGCGGGTTGAGATCCTGGTTCTCAATCCGCGTATCGGAACTGCTGCACCGTGAGCGCCAGGTATTTCTGGTCCTGGCGCTAGTGATCGGCGCTTTGACCGGATTGGTAGTCGTTGCCTTCATTGTGCTGACGGAACGATTGGGAATGCGGTTGTATCCGGTGGGAGGCGCTCCGTGGCGGCGGCTGCTGTTTCCCGTCGTGGGTTCGCTTGGGATCGGTTATTTGTTGTACCGCTATTTTCCAAATGCGCGGGGCAGCGGCGTGCCGCAAACCAAGGCTGCATTGTTTGCGCGCGAAGGCCGTATCACCTTCCGCACTGTCTTCGGCAAATTTTTCTGCACCTCGACAACGCTTGCCAGCGGCATTCCGCTCGGTCGCGAGGGACCCTCGGTCCAAGTAGGCGGAGGCATTGCCTCTGTGCTCGGACGTTCGCTCGGTCTGCGCACCGAGCAAGTAAAGAATTTGATCCCCGTTGGAGCGGCCGCGGCCATTGCTGCCGCGTTCAATACGCCGCTCGCCGCCGTTGTCTTCGCGCTCGAGGAGATCATGGGCGATCTCAACGCCCCGGTCATGGGCGCTGTGGTGCTCGCGTCCGCCACTGCGTGGATGGTTTTGCGCGTGTTCCTTGGCGATCATCCTCTGTTTAAAGTCCCCCAATATCAACTGATCCATCCCGTGGAGTTTGCGGTCTACGCGGTACTTGGCGTAGCCGGAGGTGTGGTTTCCGCTGTCTTTGCCAAACTTCTCCTGGGTATGAGGGCGCGCTTCCTGCGCTTCCCGCAAAGCACGGCGTGGTTTCAACCACTGGCGGGGGGGCTGCTGGTCGGAGTGATGGGCTGGTTCGTGCCGCAGGTGATGGGCGTAGGGTACGGGTATGTCGGCGAGGCGCTGAATGGCAGGATGGCGTTTCAGTTGATGGCGTTGCTCGTGGTTCTGAAACTTTTTGCTGTTACCGTCAGCTATGCTTCGGGCAACGCAGGCGGCATCTTCGGCCCAGCCTTGTTCATAGGCGCGATGTTGGGAGGCACGGTAGGAACCATTGCGCATCATTTCTTCCCAGACTATACCGCGACGCCGGGCGCCTACGCGCTGGTCGGAATGGGCGCCGTTTTCGCGGGCATTGTGCGCGCTCCTATGACTTCGGTTTTGATCATCTTCGAGATGACGCAGGACTATGCCGTGATCGTCCCGCTGATGATTGCGAACATGGTGAGCCTTTTCATCGCATCGCGATTGCAGCACGAGCCGATCTATGAAGCACTCGCAATCCAGGATGGCATACACCTGCCGACCGCGGAGACTCGCCAACGATATGGTCAGCGTCAGGTGGCAACAGTCATGCAACAGGGGAATGAATCGCTGGCGGCTGTAACGACTGTTCGCGAGGCGTTAGAACGAGTTCGCTCCAGCGGCGTGCGAACCTGGCTGGTGGCGGATGAACGCGGCGTAGTGGGCGTCGTTAATGCTTCCAAATTAGAACAAGCGATGGCAGAAAGTGCCGATAAGAAGCTATCCGAACTTCTCGATCCAATGCATTTCCCGCACGTGCACCCCGACCATGGCTTGGATTTGGCACTTGAGCGCATGGGAGCAAACCAGCTTGAAATCCTGCCCGTCGTAAACCGCGGCGACGTGCACAAAATCGAAGGCATCGTGGCCTTGCGCGATGTTTTGGATTCCTACGGTGTCGGCCGCGCTTAGCCACCGAATCCATTTTGCATTGACGTTCATCTATCTTGCATGAACCTCGATAGCTTTTTAGTGGACCCGCTTTCTTCGCTCCAACCGCTGACCGCAAATTTTCCGGAAGAAAGTCTGCCCGAGGAAAGCCTTCCTTCCGCCAACACTGGGTCCGCTGACACAGGCCTGCTCGACTCATCCTCGCATGCGGTAACTCGCGCCGTGGAGAGAGTCGGTCCGTCGGTGGTGAACGTCGAAGTGCATCACGCCGTCCCCCAAAACCCAGGCCGAGTTCGTGCCGGCGAACCGCGCGAGCACCGCGGTGGCGGCTCCGGCTTTGTATTCACGCCCGATGGATTGATTCTCACTAATAGCCACGTAGTGCACAACGCGACGCGGATTGAGGTCACCTTGCCGGACGCTCGCCGCGCTCCCGCTCACACCCTCGGCGACGATCCCGCTACTGATCTGGCCGTGATACGTGTGGATGCTTCCGGTTTGCAAGCTGTCACGCTGGGAGATTCGCAGCAGTTGCGCCCCGGCCAGATCGCTATTGCGATTGGCAATCCGTATGGATTTCAATCCACCGTGACAGCGGGCGTGATCAGTGCTTTGGGACGATCGCTCCGGTCCTATTCGGGCCGTCTGATTGAAGATGTGATTCAGACCGACGCGGCGTTGAACCCCGGAAATTCCGGTGGTCCACTTGTCGACTCGCGCGGCCAAGTGATCGGAGTCAACACGGCGACGATTTTGCCGGCTCAAGGAATCTGTTTCGCAATCGGGATCAACACCGCAAAATTTGTTGCGAGCCGCTTGCTGCGCGATGGCCGAATCCGCCGCAGTTTCATCGGAGTATCCGCGCAAACCGTTCCCATCCATCGCCGCGTGGTGCGCTTTTATGGACTGGCGCAGGAAACCGGCGTAGTCGTCGCCGGTATCGAGGATCCGAGTCCGGCGCGAATGGCGGGTCTGCGTGAGGGCGACGTGATTGTCGCGCTCGATGAGAAGCCTGTTGCCGGCGTCGACGACCTCCATCGCTTACTTACCGACGCTCACGTCGGAGCGCGGTGCGAGCTGACCATCATCCGACACACCGAGCGGTTGGTGCTGCCGATTTTTCCGGAAGAAGCGCGTTAGTCCACACCTTGGCGCGTTTTCTAACTGCGCTGACCGATCGGCTGGCTGCGACCTTTAGCGAACTGGATTGATCCTTCACTGCAACTTTTTGCAGTCGACGGTCGACTTTGTAAAGAATTGTCGAAGACTTGTCAAATTCTTGTCTCCAATTCCATTCTGCTTGACATAAGTTTTTACGGGTGTGATCATTTCGCTCGACCGCGTGGGCAGTGTTCGTACAGAATCCTGGCAGCGAGCGCGCAGCCCACTACACCAACTGTTTCCAGTAGCGCAAACCGATCCCCAGGGAGGGACCCACTGTGAAGAAGACAATCGCAATTTCGGTATCTTGTTTGGTCATCCTTCTGGTCGCGAGCATGGCTCTGGTCGCGTCCGGCACAAACAAGTTTGCTTTCAGCCCAGACCTAAGAACCGTTAAGTCCAATCACGCCCCGGCCCAAATCATCCCCGTGGCCGAGAAGGCGAAGGGCAAGCCCATCGCGGGCGCGAGCAACTTCAGTAAGGATAAAAACGCAGTGTATTTCAGCATCTTCGGCAATACCATCGACCAGGGCGTCAATGGCTATCCCTTTCTCATTTGGCAAGGTAATGCCTTCACTCCTACAAAAAGCGCCACGGCGACAGAAGTCAGCGTGGGACTTGGAGATCTGGATGGCGGACAAGGCTCGATCCAGTTGAGCCTGTACTCCGATAACGGCGGCATACCGGGGACCCAACTGGCAACCGGCACCGCGACGAATGTCCAGACGTACGGGGATTGCTGCGGCGCGACGACCGCTACCCTGAGCCCGAGCGTGTCGCTCACGGCCGGAACGCAATACTGGGTCGTGGTGAGCACCACCGCGCAGGAAACGGACATCTACGGCTGGAACTTCAACACGACCAATATGACGGCGTTGCCGGCGGCTGAGTTCTGCCAAGGATCCTCCACCTACTGCGGCAACAACAGCGGCGTATGGGTCCCGTACGTATACGTGCAGAATGCATTCTCAGTACTCGGGAACTAGATTCTGCTACCAACAACAATATGAGCTGGCCATGATCCTCAGATCTGGCCAGCTTTCTTTTTTGACAGTGGGGGATCGCCTAGCACTCGAAGTGGCCGCCGCCAAGCCAACTCCACCTTCCTATCGCATTGCACACACAGGATTTCGTGTGTTAGCTTCGACTCGGAGAGTTCCACTTGCGACATACGGTTCCGGCTGGGATGGACCGCAAGGAAACTGATGTTTTTCTGCGGCTCGATTCGTCGCGGCTTCCCCGGCATATCGCCATCATCATGGACGGAAACGGGCGTTGGGCCCGGCGCCGTCACATGCCGCGCGTGGCCGGACATCGCGCCGGTGTCGCCGCCGTGCGCTCGACGGTCGAAACCGCGGCCCGCATCGGAATTCCAGCGTTAACCCTCTACGCCTTCTCCGAGGAAAACTGGAAGAAGCGTCCCAAGACGGAAGTCGATTTTCTGATGCGCCTTTTGTGCCACTATCTCAAGGCGGAAATCAGGACGCTCAACGGAAACAACATTCGTTTGCAATACATCGGACGCAAGCACGAGTTACCCGAGTCGGTGCAGCGCGAAATGGCGGAAGCAAGCGACGCGACTTCGCACAATACCGGAATGTTGCTTACGCTGGCCCTGAATTACAGCGCGCGCAGCGAGATCGTCGACGCCTTCCGCTCGCTCGCCGAGGCTGCGGCCCGCAACGGGGGCCTCGATCATATGGAAGTCGATGAACAACTGATCAGCGATCATCTCTACACTCGAGGCCTTCCCGATCCGGACTTGGTCATTCGCACCAGCGGCGAGATGCGACTCAGTAACTTCTTGCTGTGGCAACTGGCCTATGCGGAAATCTATGTAACTCAAACCTTGTGGCCCGATTTCCGCGGGACGCAATTACTCGAGGGCATTGAAGAGTATCAGAAACGCGACCGCCGTTACGGAGGCCTAGGCCCCGACGGCCATGCCCCGCAGCCCAAATCGCATCGCCCTCACGCCGAGGCCAAACGTTGATGAGTGCGGCGCCCGAGCAGGCGCAAAGCTCAATCTCCACCCCATGATCAAGCGCATCGCCACCGCCGTCGTTCTCATCCCCTTGGTTTTACTGCTGGTGCTGAAAGCGCCGCTCTATGTGCTTGCCCTTGTGGCCGGAGCAGTCGCCCTGCTCGCGATCGCCGAGTTCCTGAAACTCGCGACGCACTATGCCGTCCAACCGATGGGCCCGGCGACCTATGCTTTCGTCGCGCTCTTCTTTGTGTATGTGATTGTCGCGTCCACGAATCGCACACCGCTCGTGGAGACGACGGCCATGCTCTACGGCATTGCGCTGGCAGCCGCGTTGGCGCCGTTTGTGTTTCTAACGATCGCCATGAAACGCACGAACCAGGCAACCGGCTATTCAGCGGCCGCAGCTTCGGCGTTTGCTTTCGCGTATGTCGCGATCCCGATGGCCCTACTGGTCGCAATCCGCGAACAGCCCGCCGGAGCAATATGGACGATCTACACGCTCCTCGCTGTGTGGGCAGGAGACATCTTTGCTTACTTCGTAGGCAAGTCGGTCGGCCGGCACCGGATGGCGCCCGAAATCAGCCCGAAGAAAACATGGGAAGGCGCGTTTGCGTCGATCGTGGCCAGTGTTGTCATCGGCACCCTCTGGATGCAGCACGCGCCCGCAATCAGTTCTACGCTGCTGCGCATCGGATTGATCGACCGCCGCGATGGCATGTTCGGTCTGGAGCAGCCGCAACTGTGGCCGATCGTCCTGCTGTCGGCGGTAGTCAACATCGCGGCCCAGTTGGGCGACCTGGTCGAGTCCCTGATCAAACGCGGCGCCGCAGTCAAAGATTCCGGCACCATTCTCCCCGGCCATGGAGGCATGCTCGACCGCATCGACGCCATGCTGTTCGCCGTGCCCGTGGTTTGGGCTTACGGAGCTTGGCGGATGATGCAGTAAATCGGTCGTGAGTTGCTAGTCATTCGTCGCTCGCTGTTTGTCGCTCGTTCCCGAGATTTGGAATTGCGCGCCGATTGGTGGAAGGTGTGCCCAACGACCAGCGACTAGCGACTAGCGACCAACGACTCGCAGCGTCTGCACAGAAACCGGATAGAATAGACTCAAATGCCCACCCAATTACAGCAGCCGCTCACGCACGAGGGCTATCAGATTTCGCTTTCGGGATATGACCTGATTAATACTCCGCGGTTGAATAAGGGAACCGCGTTCTCCGATCACGAACGCGATGCATTTGGCCTGCACGGTTTATTGCCTCCACATATAGGAACTCTTGAAGAACAGATTGGCCGCCGGATTCAGGCCTTCCGCGAGCAGCCGAACTCCTTCCACAAATACAGTTTTCTCCGCGACTTGCAGGATATTAATGAGACGCTGTTCTATTCGCTCTTGCTGCGCAATATCGAAGAGATGCTCCCCATTGTGTACACGCCCACAGTGGGTGAGGGTTGCCAGCGCTTCAGCGAAATATGGAGAAAGCCACGAGGCTTGTTCCTTAGCTATCCGAATAAACATCGCATCGATCAGATCCTGAGTCATTCCCGCTATGACGGCGTGAAATGCATCGTGGTCAGTGATGGCGAGCGCATCCTGGGTCTCGGTGATCAAGGCGCCGGAGGCATGGGGATTCCCATCGGCAAGATGGCGCTTTACACGGCGCTCGGAGGCATCCATCCCGAACATTGCCTTCCGATTCTGCTCGATGTGGGAACGGATAATGAGGAAAGGTTAAAGAGTCCAATTTATATCGGATGGACGCATCATCGCATTCGCGGCGAAGAGTACGACGCTTTCGTGGATGTTTTTGTAAGCAGCGTGAAGAAGCGCTGGCCGCACGTCCTTTTGCAATGGGAGGACTTTGCCGGTTCGAATGCCTCTCGACTTCTGGCTCGCTACAAAAACCAGCTCTGCACTTTTAATGACGACATTCAAGGCACGGCGGCCATCGCGACCGCGACCCTGCTCTCTGCCATCAACGTGACCGGCGTGCCGCTGGAGCAACAGAAGATCGCTGTATTCGGCTTCGGAACCGCCGGCCTCGGCATCACCACCCTGTTGATGCAGTTCATGCAGGAGAAGGGCCTCTCCGAACAGGAAGCTCGCAAGCGTATCTACGCCATCGATCGCTATGGGCTGATTACGGAGAATGGTAAAGATGTGCGCCCCGAGCAGCTACCCTACGCCCGCAAGGAACAGGAAGTGCAAAGCTGGAGACAACCGAATGGTGACATCTCCTTGTTCGATGTCGTCCGCCATGCGCAGCCTTCGGTCCTTATCGGCGTGTCGGGTCAAGGCGGAGCTTTCACCGAGGATGTTGTCCGCGAAATGGCCAAGAACACAGCACGACCTGTCATCTTCCCGCTTTCAAACCCCACCGCGAGCAGCGAAGCCACTCCCCAGGATTTGCTGGACTGGACCGAAGGACGCGCCTTGATCGGCACTGGAAGCCCCTTCGAACCGGTGAGTGTGTGGGGTAAGAAGGTCCGTATTTGCCAGACTAATAACTCGTACATATTTCCTGGGCTCGCTCTCGGGATCGTCGCCTCCAAAGCCAAACGCGTCACCGATACCATGATCATGGCCGCAACCAAGGAATTAGTGCGTCTGGTCCCCACTCAAAAGGATAAGAAGGCAACCCTTCTTCCGCCTCTTTCGGAGGCGCGTCAGCTCAGTCTCTCGATCGCGCTGGCCGTGGGCAGGCAGGCGATTCAAGATGGCCAGGCGCAGCTTGTCGGCGGACTGACCCCCGAAGACAGTCTGGATCGCGAACTGCAAGCCAATATCTGGGACCCGGTGTACCGGCCTTACGAACGCACAGTACGCTAGTAAACTAGACTCGATTTCCCATGTGATCCCAGTGCCCCCTTGGGGTTAGGGTTCGGTATTGTCGAGCGCGTTCCCGTACATTGGCATTCCCGTACAATAGAAGAGTCCTCACGCATGAAACGCATAGCCATTCTGGGTTCGACCGGCTCGATCGGCCGTAGCACATTGAGCGTGGTCGAAAGCTATCCCGACCGTTTTCAGGTCTCAACGCTGGCGGCCGGCAAGAATGTCGAGCTAGCTTTCGAGCAAGCTATGCGCTGGAAACCCGTGGTCGTATCGATGGCCGACGACGCCGGCGCCCAAGGCCTCCACTCGAAGCTCCGGCAAGCAGGTTTGGGCGAGATTGAGGTCATTCAAGGCGCTTCAGGCACGGTTCGCGTGGCGACCCATCCTGAGGTGGATTTCGTAGTCAGCGCCATCGTCGGCGTCTCCGGCCTGGAAGCGACCTATGAAGCGGTGCGCGCAGGCAAGACCGTCGGCCTGGCCAACAAGGAATGTCTCGTGGTGGCGGGCGAGTTGATCACCGCCGAAGCGCGAAAGCATGGCAAGCCGCTGTTGCCGATCGACAGCGAACATAACGCCGTCCACCAGTGCCTGCGCGGCGGCCGAAGCGATGAGAAGGTCAACGAAGTGGAGCGCATCTGGCTTACCGCGTCCGGCGGCCCGTTTCTCCATACGCCCAAGTCGGAATTTGCCTCCATTACTGTCGAACAGGCCCTCAATCATCCGACCTGGAAAATGGGGAAAAGGATCACCATCGACTCGGCCACATTGATGAATAAAGGGTTTGAGGTGATCGAGGCCTGTCGCCTGTTCAACCTGCCGCCTGAGCGCGTACAGGTCATTGTTCATCCACAGTCTACGATCCATTCCCTGGTCGAATTCGTGGATGGCAGCATCCTCGCCCAAATTTCCGTGACCGACATGCGCCTGCCCATCCTCTATGCGCTGACCTATCCGGATCGCATCCCATCGGACTTACGCTTCTCGGTCATGGACTTGCGGCACCTCGATTTCTATCCTCCGGATATGGCCAAATTCCCTTGTCTTCGTTTAGCTTACGAGGCGGCACCCGGGGGCACAAAGACCATCGCCTTGAACGCCGCCGACGAGGTCGCCGTGGCGGCGTTTCTGGAGGAGAAGATCGGTTTCGAGGACATCCCCCGGATCATTGAGGAAGTCATCCACGCAACGCCAGCCGCGCATTTGGAATCTATACAGGAGGTGCTCGCTTTGGATACTGAAGCCCGCCTTTTGGCAAGCGAAATCGTACGCCAGCGCAGCCGAAAGCTATCGCCCATCAGGGCCATTTCCTGAAAGGTTTTTTGGAGTAGTCTAAGAAGGTTATGCCCCAGCTTTTATCCATCCTTCATACCATTTTCGTCATGATGATCGTGCTCGGATTCATGATCCTCATTCATGAGTTCGGCCACTTCGCCGTCGCCAAGTATTTTGGCGTGAAGGTGGAAGTCTTTTCCATCGGATTTGGCAAGCGTCTCTTGGGCTTCACCAGAGGGGAAACCGACTACCGCATCAGCGCGATTCCGCTCGGCGGCTACGTCAAAATGTCGGGCGAAAATCCCATGGACAACCGCACCGGCGATCCGGGAGAGTTTCTGTCGCATCCCCGCTGGCAGCGCTTTCTGGTTGCCGTGGCCGGGCCCTTCATGAACGTCCTTCTCGCCGTTGCCCTGCTCACCGGCGTGTACATGGTTCATTATGAGTACGCTGCCGTGGTCGATGAACCCACGGTTGTGGGATGGGTCAATCCCGATACGCCCGCGGAAAAAGCGGGCATCCAGATCGGAGATAAGATTGTCAGCGTCGATGGCATCGAAAATCCGAACTGGGAGCAGGTGGACGTTAAGGCCGCTCTCAGCCCCAATCAGCCTTTGAAATTTGGCATTCTGCGCGATGGCAAGGTTACCGACAAGATCCTGGTTCCCGAGCCGTCCGGCCCCAATCAATACGGAGACGTAGGTTGGGTGCCCAAAGAGTCCAGCGTGACTCTGACCACCGTCGAACCCGGCATGCCCGCCGCCCAGGCAGGCATCAAGGTGGGAGACCAAATCCTGACCGCAAATGGCCAGGACGTTCCCCACCTGGCTGCGCTCATACAGATGTTAAGCCGCACCAAGGATCAGCCGCTGCAGCTCGGGATCCTCCGAGATGGGAAGAAACTCAGCTTCACAGTGAAGCCGGTCCTCGACAGCCGGGGCACGGCGGCTGACACCCGCTACCGGATCGGCGTCGCCAGCGTTCCCACTAAGGTCATCCATCTTCCCTTTGCGGACGCCCTGAAACGCTCGCTAGTGGACAACAAGAAGAGTTCTTTCCTCATCCTCGAGTTGCTGCAAAAAATGGCGCAGCACAAAGTCTCGATGCGCCAGGTTGATGGTCCGATTGGCATCGGCAGGGACGTTGGCCAAGCCGCCCGCGAAAAGGGCTGGACCCCGCTTCTTTTAATCAGCGCCGCCATTAGCTTGAATCTCGGCATCATGAACCTGCTGCCGATTCCCATCCTCGATGGCGGAGTGATCCTGCTCCTCTTCATCGAGAGCCTCATGCAGAGAGAAATCAGCTTGCCGATCAAAGAACGGATCTACCAGGCCGCGTTCGTCTTCCTAGTCCTGTTCGCCGTGATGGTGATCTACAACGACCTGGTCAAAACCCTGCCCGGTCTCACCAGAATGCCATAAGCCGGCCTAGGCTCTGGCGCGTGATCGTAATCACGGGAGTAAGTGCACGTCATCACCGCAATATCCGGCTGAGTAAGAGAACGTGTGCATACTTCCCTACTTAAGAAAATACTGTGGAGGAGCAATGTCCCGACTGTGCTCTTGCGGTGTCGTGCTGTTCGCCGTGGCGATGGTCGCGGTTATGGGCGGCTGTTCGGGTTCGCCGCCGCCGATTTCGGTGAGCCTGTCCCCTTCCTCTCCGCAGGCAATCGATCAGAGCCAGGCGGTCGCGCTCACAGCAACGGTAACGAATGACAGCTCCGGCAAAGGGGTCTCGTGGAGCCTGAATGGCCCAGGCTCTCTCAGCAATTCGACGGGGCTGTCTGTGAGCTATATCTCTCCGACGACCACTATTACCAGCGCGCAGCAGGCGACGGTAACGGCAACCTCAACCGCGGACCAAACAAAGAGCGCTTCCGAGCGGATCACCGTGAACCCCTACCCGGTTGTTCCGTTTCAAAACCTGGCGAGCGGGTCGGTGGGCGCATCGTACAGCCAAACCATCACGCTCACCGGTGGCACACCTCCGTTTCAATGGAGCGTCTACGACGGGCCCATTGGCACCGGATGGGAGGTGGGCGGGACGGTGCCGGACGGATTGACGCTGAATCCTAGCAACGGGACGATCAGCGGGACACCGAGCGGGGGCGGGACGTGGTATTTCGAGGCGACGATGACGGACGCCACGGGCGTGATGGTGGAGGACGGCTTCCTGAGCATCCAGATCAATCCCAGCGCGCTCACGGGGAATCCGGTCCCGTTCCTCAACGAGACGCTTGTGCCGACGGCGGTTTTGCCGGGGGCGGCTGAGTTCACCCTGAACGTGAGTGGAACGGGGTTCGTTAGCGGCGCCACGGTGAACCTCAACCGCACGGCGTTGGCGACAACATTTGTAGACAGCGAGCATCTGAGCGCGACGGTTCCGGCGGTGGACGTTGCGAATGAGTCGACGGCTACGATTACGGTGGCGAATCCTGGGCCGGGCGGCGGCTCCTCGAATGCGGTCTACTTCCAAGTGGCCGCGCCCGAAACGACGGTATCTTTTGCGCCCGCAGCGAACTCGCCGCTGCAAATTCTTGAGCCGGTTGGGATCACGGCGGGCGATTTCAATGAAGATGGCAAGCCCGATCTTGCGATTACGTCGGGAACCCGCGTTTTTGTATTCTTAGGGAATGGCGACGGGACGTTTGCTCCGGCTGCCGGCTCTCCCATGTATGTGCCAAGCCCACCGTATGATGACTTTCCTTCGCCCTATGTCCAACCAGTGGTTGCGGGCGATTTCGACAACAGCGGTCATTTAGGACTGGCGGTTGGGTTGGTACAGAATCAAGCACTAGCCACTTTGTTCGGCAAGGGAGACGGAACCCTCACTTATTCCGACACGCTGGCAAATACATTCTCGCAGCCTACCTTGTCCTTGACCGCTGCGGACTTCAACGGAGATGGGAATCTGGACCTGGTTGCTGGGAACTCCCCTCTTCCCGGGAGTGGCATTTCGCCGGTTATCTTGCTGGGTTACGGCCATGGTGCATTCAATGCTAATGCTGTTTTTTCGAACCTCGAAATTGACGGAGAATCAATCGGTGTCGGGGACTTTAATGGGGACGGAAAACTTGATCTGGCGGTCGATGGCTCAAGCATCCTGCTGGGAAATGGCGATGGGTCGTTCACGCAAGGGGCTTCTCTGAGTGTGGCTGGATTCGTCGCGGTGGGCGACTTCAATGGTGACGGCAAGCTTGATCTGGCAGTTTGCAACTACGAAAACAATGTAACGATTTTCCTCGGAGATGGCACCGGAAATTTCTCGATCGCTTCGGGATCGCCGATCGCGGTTGGACGTCAGCCGCAGGCGATAGTCGCGGCAGATTTCAATAACGATGGGAAGCTGGATCTGGCCGTCGCCAACTACGGAGACGGGACGATCACCCTTCTGCTCGGCAACGGCGACGGGACATTCACACAGGCATCTGGGTCGCCGTATGCAGTTGGGCAAGGGCCGAATGGAATCGCCGCCGCCGACTTCAACGGGGATGGAAAACTCGACCTGGCGACGGCCAACTCGACCGATGGAACGGTATCCATCTTGCTGCAGCAGTAGTTCCAGGCGGGGACTGGAGGACTCACCCACCATTTCATTCGCCTCAACTCCCGAGGCGCTAAGATAGAATATTGTTATGGCTGAAATTAGGCGCAGAAAAACCTTTACCGCCTCGATTGGCGGAGTTCGCGTGGGTAGCAATGCACCGGTTATGGTGCAGTCCATGACCAACACCGACACTGCCGACATCCCCGGCACCATCCGGCAGGTAGCCGCCCTGGCAAGGGCCGGAAGCGAAGTAGTCCGCGTAACCGTCAACAATGACGACGCCGCCAAGGCCATCCCACATATCGTCGAGGGACTGGAGAAGCAAGGCGTGCGCGTGCCTATCGTCGGGGACTTCCACTACAACGGGCATCTCCTTTTGACCAAATATCCCGGATGCGCCGAGGGGTTGGCCAAGTACCGTATTAATCCGGGCAACGCCAGCATAGGACGCAAAAACGACGACAACTTCCGCACCATGATCGAGGTCGCCGCCAAGCACCAGAAGCCCGTGCGCATCGGCGTGAACTGGGGGTCGCTCGATCAGGCTTTGCTGACCAAAATGATGGATGAGAATTCGCGCCTGCCGGAACCGAAAGACGCGCGCGAAGTGACCATGGAAGCAATCGTAGTCAGCGCGCTCAGCTCCGCCAAACTGGCCGAGCAGCACGGCCTCCGACCTGACCAGATTATCCTCAGCGCCAAAGTCAGCGGCGTGCAGGACCTGATCGACGTGTATCGCATTCTGGCCTCGCGCTGCGAGTATCCGTTACATCTGGGACTCACCGAAGCCGGCATGGGCGCCAAAGGCATCGTCGCCTCAAGCGCCGCCATGGCTGTCCTGCTGCAGGAAGGCATCGGCGACACCATTCGAGTTTCGCTGACTCCTGCGCCTGGTGGAGACCGCACCGAAGAAGTTCGCGTGGCGCAGCAAATTCTGCAGTCGCTGGGGATTCGCAGCTTCACTCCGCAAGTCACCGCCTGCCCCGGCTGCGGACGCACCACTAGCACTTTCTTCCAGGAAATGGCTCAGCAGATCCAAACCTATTTGCGCGACCAGATGCCCGTCTGGAAACAGACTCACACCGGCGTAGAAGAAATGAAAGTGGCCGTGATGGGCTGCGTGGTCAACGGACCCGGAGAATCGAAGCACGCGAGCCTGGGAATCTCTCTTCCTGGCACGGCCGAGGAACCGAAAGCCCCCGTCTATGTGGACGGACGCCTCTTCACAACCCTCAAAGGCGACAAGATCGTACCCGAGTTCATCAAGATTCTCGACGACTATGTCGACTCCCACTACGCCGCCAGAGAAAAAGACAAGGAAGAAGTAGGCGCAAGGCGCTGAGTGTCTGCACGAATCCCACAGATCGGGGACGCATTCGTTCCCGCAGGTAGCTAGGCGCTCTTGTCCTTTAATTTCGCGGCTTGTTCGAGTTGCTTCACAGCGGCCATGGTGCGCGCCGTGTAATCTACACGCTTCGCCGACTTCGGGCGCCGGTTGCGTTTGGTCACCGTATCATGCTTTGACATTACCTTCTCCTGGCCCGCAAGGCTTTCCCCAAGACACTACTCCTGGAGCTGCTCGACAAAATGGTCAATTCTGATCAGGTTCTCAGGGAGGGGTTATTCGGATATCTCGCTAACCGGGCAGTCCGACTGACCTGGATTCCGCTTTCCGGCCAGTCCCGAGACCAGTCCCGTGGCAGCGGGCAGTCACTCCGAGTACCCGTCACCTTCGTCCTCGTCCTCATCCTCGTCATCTTCTTTTTTGCGATCGTCTTCTTCTTCGTCCTCTTCGTCATCTGGTTCCTGCCGAAGGAGGGTGCCGGCAGTTACTCGCTGGCTGGAATCGGGCTCGCACTTGTGCCTGTCGAACTGCTCTTGAAGGCTGGCCTGCGCATCGGAAGTCCTCCGCAGGGCGCTCATCGGGACTCTAAATTCCCGACCGCAAAGTGCGCAGACTCCAAGCGCGGGAGTGGTACTCAACCATTGCGCAATCCTGAGACGGCGTTCGATCATGGGCAGCTTTTCCTCAGTTGAACCTGCCTTCGGTTTTCGTTCTCAACTAATAATAGGCGTTCCCCCGATAATTCTGCTCCCCTCCGCCCGCATCAGTCTGGCTTTTGGATGACCGCAGCGAACCGCGGTTGCTGAATCGAGCGCATCTGTTCAGGCATCGAAAAAAGAAGACAAAATGGAGTTTTCGATGACGGAATTGAACATGCTCGCCGACGAGATATCCGCGTGGCCGAATGTCGCGACTCATCCTCACCGTTTCGGAGGGCAGGAGTTTCTTTTCGGGAGCGCGGAAGTGGGGCATATCCATCCGGGCGGGATCGTGGACATTCCTTTTCCGCGTGCAGTCCGAAATGCATTGTTAGCCGCGGGTCTCGCCGAGCAGCATCACTGGGTTCCCAACTCAGGCTGGATCACATTCCGCGTGCGCCATGAAAATAAAGAAGACGTCGGCCATGCGCTCTGGCTGATGCGCCTGTGCTACCTGCGCTACGCGCTGAAAACGGCCAGCGATCCCCGCCAGTTGCTGCAGCAGGAGAGTGAGGAATTGAATTTAAATCCGGAGTTCAAGTCTCTGCTCGAGAGGTTTGTACCCAATGCCGACAACCTTCGCGCGACGCAGCCACTCTCAGCAGCATAATCGATTCTTCGGGAGGCGGAACGGAAGCATCAGTTACGGAGCGATCAGCAAGTCACTGATTAAAAGTACGAGTTGGGTTTTTTGGAATTGGGGTGGTGTTCGGACTGGGAATTTCCAATGACGGTTGAAGCAGGCCCAGCACCTAAATCGACGAGCGCACCATATTGGCAACCCAACAAGTTTCAGATGGACCCTTGAATTTGAATCGTTGTCGGGTGGTGGGGTGGTCAGCAGATAAGTTCGTGCCCGGCATCTCGCAGGGCGTCAATGGCGGTTCCTGCGTACTCTTTCATGATCAGCACATAATCCGTGTCGTAGGTCGAGATGGCGAAGATGGGGATGCCATTGCTTGCAAGTGGCTCGATGAAGGAGAGCAGGATTCCGGTTTGGGAGAAAGGGAACGGGCCTTCGAGTTTCAGGTTGATCCAGTGGTGCGGCGAGTGCACGTCCGCAGGAAGATTGTCGGCTGGACAGACGACAGAGATTTCTTCGGCGGTGCGGCTGATCGAGGTGAAAATGCCCCTTGTGGCCCAATCGGGAACGGGCACGTCGGGGGCAAGGCGCACGATCGCATACGGGCCACCGGGGAGCCAACGGAATTTGAGTTGGTGGCGATTGTCCATTACGGAGCACCACCCTTGATCGCGATTTGCACGGCGTTTCCCTGCCGCTGGGAAGCAATCGTATTTGCGATTGCGGTGTGCTGAGGTAAGCAGGACTACTTCCCCCTCAGGCCAATACAGGATAGCAGGGATATGATTGACATCACTGACATGGAAAACTCTCGGTATGCTCAAGAGAAACCTCAAGATCGTCCGAACTCACTATCCGTTTACCGGCACTTGTGAAGCGTGTGAAAAGCGCTTTATGTCCCGCCATGAAGATTTCGAACAAGCGGACCGAGAGCTTCGAGCCGCGTTCGATAGGCACATATGCGAGCGCGAGGAGGGAAAGAAGACCGAGCAGTGACGGACTACTTCAGGTAAAAGCAGAGAAGGTAGACTCCGCCACCGACGACAGAGAGCACCACGAAGAGCCCGAGCACTACAGACGCAGGCGGTCGGAATTGCGAACGATTTGCAGTCTGTTCCATGGGTTCCTTGCCAGTCGAAAAAGCCGCCCGGCTTGACCGGAAGGAGAGACCGAGCGGCAGCGCCTCTGAATCACTAACCACTGTAGCCCACGCTTATGAATCCAAGGTAAAAAGATTCCTGTTTTGAAGCGATGGCGTTGGGGCAACTCTCCAACGGAGGGTCACCACGTCTGGCGACCGGTCAGCACTGGATGTAAAGTCCGTCCAACGCCGGTTGTGATGGTGCTACAGCCTTGCAGCCAAGACCATACAGTGTTTCTTGTAGGCGGAAGCCCGGGCGGGGAAGGTACCTGCCTGTTGAATCTTACCCGGCGTCCTGGCTGTGAGATGCATCACGACGGATAGTGCCTGGGCCTGTTTTGAAACATTGTGGAGCGGAGAGTAGTCCCGTTGTCTTGCCTAATCTGTGGAGAAAGTTTTGCCCAGCCGCCCACATTCCTGCGTTCTCGACTTGATGCCAATCCCCGTAAGCCCAACGAAAGGCTACTGCGTCAGCTTGCGCACCATGATGGAAACAGGCGTGCTACAAGGTGGGGGTGAGCATCAGCCAAAACCCGTTTAGCAGCGTCAACTCTCCACAAACTCCGCCTGACGATTCGCACCTCCGGCTTGGGGATCGGGTCGGTAGCCCCAACGTCCCAATGAATAACACAGGCGAGCAATCGGCTCCTGTCATTGATGCGCGTCCCGCTTTCTCCATGTGGTGGAAGCGATGGCGAGAAACACGCACTCGCGTCTTCCCACGCTCTTGAGCCTTGAAGAGCTGTCCCAATTCTGGACATAATCCATTTTTCAAACAGCTTCGCGCTTAACCCTCATTGGTATTCATGAGCTTATGTTTGGAGCTTCGTTTGCTCCATTCATTTTGCACAGAGCCCTGCGAATCGTTGTCCAAGACGCAGCGAAGCCATTTCATGAATTCTCTCGATCAGCAGCTTTCAACCCCTGTTCTCGCACCACCCGACCGCCGCCGCGATCCTCGCCACTCCGTTCAGGTTCAAATCGAACTCCGTGCGGATGGCAACGACGTTCCCCTACGCATGAGCACCACTGACCTCAGCCGGGGCGGATGCTACGTCGAATCGATGTTACCCCTTCCCATCGGCACCGATGTAACCGCCAAGCTCTGGTTGAGCAACTGCCCCGTCCGTATGCGAGGACGTGTCGTCACCCGCCACCCTCAGTTCGGCAACGGCATCAAGTTTCTTGAATTTGAAGACAACGGGAAAACAGTTCTAGCCGAATACCTGGACGCAATCAACGCCTATACCGCGTAACCGAGCGCAGAAACTCGCGATGAGACAACAGACTAAGAAGGGGCACGTTAGTCATCTTGCCGCTCGCTCTTCCTTCAGGCATTCTCCGGAGAGATGTGGGAAATCGAACAGCTTGGCTTGGACCCATCGGTGAGCAGCACTCCGGAGTCTATCTGCGCCTGCGCGGCCAAGATATTCCAGGTAAGAGAAACGGAAGTTGCACTACTGGAGCTTAGCGGAAGGCTATTGAACTTCCTATACCCTGCGGAGTTAAGAACTGCGGGAGCGATCCCTCTTTCCAGTTCGGCGGTAGCGGCGGTCACGGCGCAAACCAAGCGGGCGGAACTCTTCAATAGCTTCACACAAGTAAAGCACGCCAGCGTTTTTGAACTGGTCAAGCTAGGTGACACCGGACTGGACGAACAGGTGATTCAGAAGCTTATGTCCGTGCCCATTCTGACCCCGAACAACGGAGAAGTAATCGGCGTGATTCAGGTGTCACGCAAAGCCCCACGCCCAGCCGCAGCCGGGCCAGACTTCACTCCCGACGATTTGCGGAGACTGGAATCGTTTGCCCGCTTCGTGGGAAAGACTCATGCCAGGGGTTGGACCTCGCCCGCATATCACGCTGTTGGAAGTAATAGCTCGTCACAGCAACGCTAGATTATCCTTGCAGCCAATCTCGACGTGAACCGCTGGATGCGACATGCGTTCTCCTGGCTTTGATCGCGAGCATTGTCCACGGCTCCCTCTCCGCTGGTCAATGCCCGGCCGAGGCTGGCGCAGAGGTGTACGTGCCGCAAGTTCGAGTCCCGCCCGGCGCGCTCCACATCAATGCAGTTTCCACTTTGCGATGCTACGGATCATGCCAATCCAGAGCGGCTCGGGTAACAGGGGTAATCGTCCTGCCATTACTAGTGTGACTGCCGCTTTGCTCCGGATCACAGATTCTCCGGGTGCCTCCGCGAGATATTCGTAAGGGTGGCGAAATGGGAGGTGATGATGGATCATGACTTCGCTGTTCTGGCGCAAAGGCGGTCGCCGCGATTCGCTGCGGACTTCCGAGTTCAAGTTCGATTGACGACGCAAGGGCCTACCAAAATCGTAGCGTGCGAGGGACACGGCACCGACATCAGCGGAGGCGGATTAGCGGTCAGTGCCGAGATCGACTTACCCGTGGGTGCGCAGGTCGGGGTCGAATTCAAGCCGCCATATTCCGACCAATCGATGACCTTCCGATGCTTTGTCCGCAACCGCGAAGAGAATCTCTACGGCATAGAGTTCATTACCGAAAACGATGAGGACTACAGAAAGGCCGGGGAACTTCTGGCGGGACTTGCTGCCATGAACGCCACCGTCCGAGTCAGCTAGCTCTGGTTGAGCAATTACCGCTGCAACTTGCTGAAATATTGGGGTGGGAGACGGGAATCGAAAACGCC
>JBEKLO010000043.1:0-39813 GCA_050010155.1 Terriglobales bacterium | reverse complement strand
GTATTTTCTTTTCCTCGTGTGCCCGGCGCATCGGTCCCCGCCGTGCCCGCGGCGCAGGCGTCGCAGCCTAGCATACCTGCGTCTCAGCCCGATCCCAACACGATCGCACCCGCGGGTTCGGCCGCACCGGGGGCCAAGGCGCCGGAATCTGCACCAGGTATCCTCGAGTCCGCTCCGACATTGGCAGTTCCGGCAGCCTCCGCCGATTTCGCCGCTGCGGAAAAATCCATTTACCCAGGCTCCGCGGCCAAATTTCCAACAATCAGCGAGCTATTTTCCTTTCCCGGGGTTCCCGGAGTTCAATCCCCTCCTGGTGCTCCGGTGCTGCCCTCGTCAAGACCGGCGAACCCGGGCGCGGAAAACGACCCTCGGACCTTTGCAATCGCATTGCCAGGCACGCCGCTTGGTACGTCACTGATCCCGGGTTCGTCCGACAATATCCCGGCAACCGAGAGAGATGCGTCTCAGACTGCGTCTCTACCACCGGGAATCGAGTCCGTGGAGTTCAGGCCAGACGTGGCGCCGGCGGACGTTAGAATCGCCAAGCGTCCATTCGATGCGCGGCTAATTCGCCAGGATTTTCCCATCCTGCAGGAACGGGTGAATGGACGGCCGCTGATCTGGCTCGACAACGCCGCCACCACTCAGAAACCAAACGCGGTCATCGATCGCCTGTCATATTTTTACCGGCACGAAAATTCCAACATCCATCGCGCCGCGCACACGCTGGCAGCGCGAGCCACTGACGCCTACGAAAGCGCGCGCGAAAAAACTCGCCGCTTCCTGAATGCTTCTTCTTCGCGCGAGATAATTTTCGTACGCGGCACGACCGAGGGCATCAACCTTATCGCTCAGGCATGGGGCCGCCGCAACGTCCAGAAGGACGACGAAATCGTCATCACCTGGCTCGAGCACCATGCCAACATAGTGCCCTGGCAACAATTATGCTCAGAAAAAGGCGCACGCCTGCGCGTGGCGCCGGTGAACGATCGCGGCGAAGTAATCCTCGAAGAGTACGAAAAGCTGCTGAGCCCGCGTACCCGGATCGTTTCCTTCAGCCAGGTATCGAATGCCCTCGGAACCATCACGCCCGCGCGCGAGATGGTCGAGATGGCGCACCGGCACGGCGCACGCGTGCTGGTCGATGGTGCTCAAGCCGTATCCCACATGCGGGTCGACGTGCAGGCTCTTGACTGCGACTTCTACGTCTTCTCCGGGCACAAGATCTTTGCTCCCACCGGCATTGGTGCGGTATATGGAAAGCTGGACCTGCTCAATACCATGCCGCCCTGGCAGGGTGGTGGGAACATGATCGTCGATGTCACGTTCGAGAAGACCACTTACCAGACGGCTCCCGCGCGCTTTGAAGCCGGCACCGGAAATATCGCCGATGCCGTGGGACTGGGCGCGGCGCTCGACTATGTAGATGAGATTGGGATGGAGAGCATTGCCGCCTACGAGCATGAACTCTTGAATTATGCGACCACCGGGCTGCTCTCGGTTCCGGGGCTGCGGCTGATCGGCACTGCGAGCGAAAAGGCAGGCGTGTTGTCTTTCGTTCTCGACGACGTTCGCACCGAGGATGTGGGCGCGGCGTTAAGCCAGGAAGGAATTGCCGTACGTTCCGGCCACCACTGTGCTCAGCCGATTCTCCGACGCATGGGCGTCGAGAGTACAGTTCGCCCTTCGTTGGCGCTCTACAACACCTGTGAGGACGTGGACGCACTCGTCGCCGCGTTACTCCGCATTCAAGCCGGACGAGGCCATCGCGGTCTCTAGGCCTCACAATCGATTCTGTCGGCGGTAGACTTAGCCAACTCTCCTTGAGCAGCGCTAAACGGGACTCATCCCGCACCGGCGGAGTCGTGCTCGACGCCGAAGGGAACGTCTCTGGCGATCCATCCGCGTTTGCCAAATTGCTTCGCGCTAGCTGGTTTGTTAACGTCATGGTCATGTCTGAGCGCGCCATGTCCGAGCCTTCCCCCGAGCCTATACGTGACCACATACGCGAATTGCTCGACTCCCTTTATCGCGTGGAGTCGGGACGAATCCTGGCCACTCTGATCCGCTTGCTCGGTGATTTCGATCTTGCCGAGGAGGCGATGCACGAAGCCTTTGCGGCTGCACTGAGTCTGTGGCCGACCAGTGGAGTTCCCGGCAACCCGCGGCCATGGCTGATTTCGACCGCCCGCTTCAAAGCCATTGATACTCTGCGTCGACGCGCAAGATTCGATGCGTCTCAGGACGAGCTCGTGCGCCATATCGAAGCGCAATCGGCGGAAAGGTCCAATTCCGATTTCAGCGAAGAGGACAGCCTCGAAGACGATCGCCTGCGCCTCATCTTTACCTGCTGTCATCCATCTCTTCTGTCAGAAGCGCGCGTTGCGCTCACCTTGCGTGAGGTCTGCGGCCTGACCACCGAAGAAATCGCCAAGGCTTTCCTCACCACTCCGCGCACGCTGGCGCAGCGCATTGTGCGCGCCAAGGCGAAGATTCGAGAGACACCGATTCCCTACGAAGTGCCGACGCCCGAGGAATTGCCGGAGCGGCTGGACGCGGTGCTTCAAGTCATCTATCTCGTCTTTAATGAGGGTTATTCAGCTGCGGCGGGAGCGGAAGTAACTCGGGCCGAGCTAACCGGCGAGGCGATTCGATTGGGCCGCTTGCTTACCGAACTTCAGCCAGAGCCGGAAGTGATCGGCCTGCTGTCCCTGATGTTGCTGCAGGAATCCCGTCGCGCTGCGAGAACCTCTCCGACCGGAGAACTGATTTTGCTGGAGAATCAAGATCGCGCGCTCTGGAACCGGGAGCAGATCGCCGAGGGAGTGGCATTGCTGGAGAAAGCTCTCAATTCCCGCCGCTTCGGTCCTTACACACTGCAGGCTGCAATTGCGGCCGTTCATGCCGAAGCAGAATCGGTTGCCGCGACCGACTGGCAACAGATTGTTGCGCTTTACGATCAGTTGCTACAAATTCAGCTTTCGCCAGTTGTACAACTCAATCGTGCTGTGGCGATTGCCATGCGCGATGGTCCAGAGGTTGGTCTGGCGCAGATCGACGCGGTGTTGGAACATGGCGAATTGGCCAATTATTACCTGGCGCATTCCGCCCGCGCAGATATGTACCGCAGGCTCGGCAGGACAGCCGAAGCTCGTGCGTCTTATGAGAAGGCTCTGGCGCTGACCCAACAGGAACCAGAGCGGCAATTCCTGCAGGAGCGGATTCGGCAGTTGATATAAAACAGCTTTCAGCTCTCAGCTCTCAGCTCTCAGCTCTCCGCGAAATGCGATTTACTGTTAGGTCAATGTTTACTTCTTAGCACGATTATTCACTTGACACGTGTTACCCATTGGTATACACTTTCCTCATGATGATGTTAAGTTCTAGTCCTGCTTCGGTTTATCTTCACCACCAGAGAACGACATCCTTATCCTTTCTTGTAGTTCGTCCTTTACCCGCTTTACCAGTTTCCGCATCGGTACCGCCTCAAGCGGTCTGCCTGTTTTGCGCTTCTTCTTACGAGGTGTTGTCATGACGCTCCCTGAATTGAACCGTTCATTTTCTACTGATGAAGATTGCCGCGAGATTCTGACCCGCCTCCGCTGGCCTGAAGGCGTTGAATGCCCGCGCTGCAAAAACCGTAATGTGTGGTGGGTTGACTCTCGCAAGCAGTTCACGTGTAGCGAATGCAGCTATCAGTTCTCCGTTACTACGGGCACGATCTTCAATGATTCCCACTTGGCGTTGCCACTCTGGTTTATGGCTGTCCTGCTTCTCTGCGAAGCTAAGAAGGGTATGAGTGCAAGCCAGTTGAAGCGCACGATCTGGGGGCAACACAGGGGTTCCTACAAGACGGCTTGGTATCTCTGTCACCGCATCCGTGCTTCCATGAAAGAAGTAGATCAGCCCATGCTTGATGGTACTGTCGAGATGGACGAAACCTACGTTGGCGGCAAGCATCGCGGGAAAGAATTCCAAGGTCGAAGAGATCACAAAGAAGTGGTGATTGGCATTCGGCAACGCGGCGGCGATGTTCGTTTCTTCCATGCTGAGGACGCCCGTAAAGGAACACTGGCGAAGTACATCCAAGAAAACATCAGTGCGGATGTTGACGTAATTATCACTGATGAACTGCCCGCATATAAGTCCGCTGTTGGTCACATTAAACATGAAACCGTCAACCACAACGCAAAGGAATACGCCCGCTACGAGAACGGAGCGTGCATATCGACTAACACCGTCGAATCCGCTTTCTCGCTCTTGAAGCGCGGGATCATGGGAAGCTGGCACAAGATCAGCGCAAAGCATCTCCCCGCCTACTTGGACGAGATGACTTTCCGCTTCAATCGCCGGAAGAATGCGAACTTGTTCTTGGACACGCTGCGTCATATGGTCACCGCTGATCCTTTAACGTTTGAGAAACTGACGGCATAGTGGATCATTCCTGTTCTGACCTTTTTGTCGGATTCAATTTCTTGAACTGAACGTTAACTTTGCCGTGACGTGGCTTGCTTTTATTGATTTCCAGTTTACCCGTATCGGCTGCCACCGCTAGCGTCTCAATGGCCTTGAGGACTTCTGGGTCTAAGCGATTAAGCCCCTGCTCAATTTTGTCTTTTTCCTCTTTTTTGTGAGCAATGCTTTCTTGAATGTTCGCATCTGTGCGAATTAGTTTTTCTACCCTAACAGCCGTAAACTTTGGGAGACAGGGTGCGCCCTCAGCTTCCCAAATTTCGCGAATTGCATCAACGTTTGTTACGAATCTGGGTTTGTCTTTTGACGAATGCAGAGTGATAAATGTGGCGCGTCCAACGTCTCCAGGCTCCGCCATAAATTTAGCTTCACACAACAGGTAAACACAGACTCCCTCCGACATCTGCCCTGTCATCCTGAGCTTACTTTTATGGAACAGCAGTGAACTCAAGGCAGCATTCGCCCCGCTGCCTATAGCAAAGAAGCCAAGTGCCGTGTAGTCAAATGGAGGCTCGTCCCCACCTGCAACCAAGATATGGCCTTGACCATGCCTATCGAATCCGGTGATCAAGAATCGGAGGGACAGTTTCACGTTAGCGATGCCCACACAAAGAGAGCTGCAAACGGAGGCAGTTAGTTGTTTCTTTCCTTGCTTGCGAAATGTTTCTGAAGTGTACCCATATCGCCGCAGAACCTTCGTTTCTATAATGCTGTTCAATCTCTGTGCATAAGCATGATCTACGGCGGACGCGATATCTTGCGGTTCTACGTTGCCCTTAAGTCTAGCTAGAGATGATCTGGCTTCCGAAATAATGAACGGAACCGATTCGATGTCTTCACCCGCATACATGACCACCCATCGTCCGAGTAAAACTGATTTCGGGGCCACGAAATCAGAAGCAAATGAGCCGAGTCCGGCTTTCATATCGGTTACGGTTGCTATTTTTCTTCTGGATTCACTCAGACCCGCAATGCAGACGGTCACTTTATAACCCCAGTCCGCCAGTTTTGGAAGATCGCTGGCACGAGAAGTGTACGCAGTCATAGTACACCTCTACACGCGTCAAGTGAATAATCTTGCTTCTTAGTACCGGAATGCCACCTGGGGTTGTCTTTTAGAATCAATCACTTAGGAGGATATTTCCCTCAAGTCTTTGAGAAATAAAGAGTTACTACTGTTTCCGAATTCGGCGCAATTTAGAAATTCTGTCAAGAGGCAAAAGACCTCCGAATCGGCGTAAGTACCTGAAACAGGGGCTGATATAGTTTCGCTCGAAATGTCCGTTTACCCCTTCGAACATGAAACAATAGATATAGATAGAGAAAAAAAGCAGCGCGGCCTTGTGGCCGCGCTTTTTATTTGGAGCGAAAAATGGGCGATGGGGAGATTCGGCGCTGTCAACACATCAAGGTCAATGGAACGCAGTGCGGATCGCCCGCGCGGCGGAACGAACCTTACTGCCACTATCACCGGGAAAATCAGCCGGAGCGGGTCAAGGTCGGCGGCAAGGACGGGGTCGAAGTTTTGATGCCGGTGCTGGAGGACGCGCAGTCCATCCAATCGGTGGTGAGGCAGGTGGCCATGCTGGTGCTGGGCGGAAAGATCGACAACAAGCAGGCGGGTTTACTGCTCTATTCGCTGCAGATTGCGTCCGCCAACCTGAAGCGGATCGAGGTAGAGAAGCCGCGTCCGACGCAGGTAGTGGTGGATCCGGAGAAAGTGGCGGAGACGGAGATGTGGATGACGCCGTGGACGCCGAGGCAAGCAGGGCAGGAACTGGAGGATGAGGCGGTGGGGTTCCAGGGAGAAATCGCGGCGAGACTCAAGTGGCAGGCACGATCGGCGAGGGAACGACTCCAACTGTATACACACCATGCGCGGCAGCTGGCGAAAGACGTGCGAGCCGAGTTGGAGCAGGAGCCCAAGGTGGAGCAGGAGCCCAAGGTGGGTTACGGCCGGCTGGTGCGGACGCTGGCGACACTCGCGCAAAAGGTAGAAGAGGATTTGGGACAATACTGAGCGGTTTTTCGGCGCCACTTCTCAAAAAGCGTGAGAAGTGGCGTATCCGGCAGCGGGCAGCGCGGTATAATAAATATACCTTTTCTATACGGGTAGTCTCGTGGCAATGGAGTTCGAATACGATTCCGAAACGAGCGCACAGAACAAGCGAAAGCACGGCATCGATTTTGAAGAAGCCCAGGCACTTTGGTTGGACAGTGAGTTGGTGGAGATTCCGGCTCGCACTCGTGATGAACCCCGATGGCTCCTGATCGGAAAGATCGGCGCCAGGCATTGATCGGCGCAATCATTGGTCGGCGGTGATCACTCGGCGAGACGGAAACATCCGTCTGATTTCAGTGAGGCGTTCACGCGACGAGGAGGTATCCATTTATGAAAGCGAAGATATTTGATCGCAAATTCGATTCCGGCCAGAATGTCGCAGGCCATCTGGACCTGACCAAAGCACGCCGCATGAACACGGATCCTAAGCGCGTCAATGTGGATTTCCCCGCCTGGATGGTCGATTCCCTGGATCGCGAAGCCCGCCGTGTGGGCGTAACCCGACAATCGCTCATCAAGCTCTGGCTAGCGGACAGACTGAGCCAACTGGTCTCCGCCGGGAAACGCTAGGGTAAAAACGGCGAGCGGGGGTGCTATTCCTCGAAGTAGTCGGAATCGAGTTTCGGCACTTTGAGGGAGCGCGCAGTAACTCCAATTTCGTGGTCGATCGTCAGATTGGTAAGCCGACGGTTGGTAAGCCGACGGCGAGTGGGGCACTTCTCCGAACCCTCGAAAGTTTTACGGAGCACGGGAGCACGCAGCGCCCACCTTTCCCCGTCTCTGTCGTAGTTAACTTTGAAGCGGTCCGTCCTGATCTTCTTCACCTCATCGTCAGACCCGACTCGGGCGATATGCTCCCTCACGACGGCTTCGACAAGGGGACGCATTAGTGCGAAAGCGGGAGAGTAAAGTTCATTCGCTGCGAGGCACACAATCCCCTTGCTGTAATTGAACACCAGCGACCAATAGGATACGAAGAGATCATCCCTTTTTGTGTGATAGACGATCTTGCCATCCTTGGCCGCGTGATAGATGAGGTCCTCTAGACGCTGCCCAAAGCGAGCGTGGCGATCAATCTCATGTTTCATGTTCGTCATGTGTTCCGCCTCCGCGCCACTGGACAACATGGTACAAGTTTCGCCATGTGTTCGCCACTGAGATTCTGGCGTAGCACACGGGGTTCCCCCGCGCGGTTGATTTGGCTTATGGCTGCGGGAATCCGAACGTCAACCACGACTGATTGGCTACCTAATGCGGATAGCTTCGTCATCGGATCGAATAACTCTTGGTCGGAGGTCGCGGTTTTCTGCGGCCGATCGAAGTCCTGCAGGTAGCGCTTGGTGTCCTGGATCGTCGAGGGCGGGTAGTCTATCCTGCGCTTGCTTTTCGCGAAGAGTAGGAACCACAACTGCTGGCACACTGGGTTCTTGTGCTCATGCCCACATGAAACTCCCGATCCGGGCGCGGGCCATCGCTAGTGGGAAATCGCGGCAAACTGCAGATCCCTCACTTCGTTCGGGGTGACAATCCCTGGCTGGGCCAAACTAGTTGATCGACTGGTTTGTTTGATGAGATAATGCAGGCATGAAAACCGTGGGGGCGTTCGACGCCAAAACTCACCTCAATGAGCTGCTCCAGAGAGCCTCGAAAGGCGAGACCATTCAGATCACGAGGCGCGGAATCCCGGTTGCCAAGCTTTCTCCGCCCGACTCCGGCCAGAAAGAAGACGGTCACATTTTAGCCGCATCCATTCGCCGGCTGCGCCGCGGGGCTACTCTGGGGAAACTTTCCATACGCGAGCTCATCGATGAAGGCCGCCGCTACTAAACGCTTCGTGCTCGATGCGTCCGTGGCCGTCGCCTGGTGCTTTGAGGACGAAGCAACCAAGTTCACCGAGAGCGTTCTCGACCTGCTTTCGGCCGGCGCCGAAGCCCTGGTCCCTGCCATTTGGCCGGTGGAAGTCGCCAACGCTTTGCTGATCGCAGAGCGCCGTAACCGCATTGCCCTGGCGCAGGTCACGGCCCTTCTTCAGAGAATCGCCGCCCTGCCCATCGCGGTCCTCCCCATCGATGCGCCCCGCGCCTTCGACCACATCCTGCCGGTTGCGCGGCAACAGTCTTTATCCGGATACGACGCCGCTTACCTGGACCTCGCCCTGCGGCAAGGCCTCGCGCTGGCCACGCTGGATGAGCAATTGCGCCGCGCGGCGAAAACCACGGGAGTCGTGCTGCTGTCGTAGAATACGGAGCGGACGTCGCTGTTTTCTGCTGATGCGCGACGCTCCACGAACCGGCGCTTCACGTGCCAAATCCGCGCTCCGATCGTGACGCCCTCATCGCAGCGACAGCCCTGGTGCACGGGCTGACCGTCGCGACCAGGAATGTGGCCGACTTTGAGCGTACGGGAGTTGGCGTCGTCAACCCTTGGGAATAATAATCGGGATGGCTGTCGATTTTCCGTCTGCCCAACGACTATAAGACGAAAGAACGATGCGCTACGGTTCCTGAGTGAACAGGAAACGAGTCATCGAAACAAGTCACAGAATAAGGAGAACTCATGCCCCAATATCTAGTTGCTGTCTACCACCGCGACGACTACGACCCGTCCGTCGAAAGCGCTGCGATGATCGAAAACATCCACGCGCTCAACCGCGAAATGATTGCTGCCGGCGCCAGGAAGCTCGCTTGCGGCATTTCCCCGGCCGGCAAGGCCAAGTCGATACGGTTCCAGTCCGACGGGAAGGTGCTTGTCACCGACGGGCCGTACACCGAGACCAAGGAGCACATGGGCGGTTTCTGGATACTGGAAGCCGCTAACCTGGACGAGGCGATGGCGTGGGCGCGCAAGAGTTCCGTCGCCTGCCGTGCGTCGGCCGAGGTGCGCGAGCTTCTTTTCAAGCCGGACGCGAAGGGAGCAACGAAATAGCCTGTCCAGTGCGGCAAACCTGGGGCTCGGCGAAAAAATTTGCAAATCGCGTGTCGATTCTGGCAACCCCGTTCGACTAGTATGTGGAGCCAGGCCCAGAGCGGTCCTAGCTCTTATATAAAAGGAGCGGCCCGGATACGGTGTCCGCGCATCGTCTGCACAACGTTTGCACGACATTTGCACAACGTCCGCACAACACTCAAAGGAGAACACCATGCGCTTCATGATGATCATGTTTCCGAAAAGCTACCAAAACGCAAAACCCGGCACAGTGCCCGATTTCAAAGACATGGAGGCTATGGGCAAGTACAACGAGGAACTAGGGAAAGCCGGCGTGCTGCTCGCGCTTGACGGGCTGACTCCGCCCGCGACCATGAGCGCGCGCGTCACCTTCAAAAATGGAAAATCGAAAGTTACCGACGGCCCGTTTACCGAAGCGAAGGAAGTGGTCGGCGGCTACTGGATCATCCAGGTGAAGTCGCGCGAAGAGGCGCTGGAATGGGCCTCGCGCATTCCCGGAAAGGATGACGAAATGGTCGAAGTTCGCCGGATGTTTGAATTAACCGACTTCGATGCCGAGACCCAAAAGGAGATCCAAAAGAAGTTCGGCGACGACGTGGCTGCGGAGATGCGCCTGTAGTAAAAAAATCTCCGCTGCTGGCCGTTTGTTTCGATGCCGGTCTGACAGGCTGGCATCGCGTATTGCCTACTGAATCATATGAGCAATCAATTCACTCGTCGCGATTTTGCGATCCGCACCGCCGGCTTTGGTCTGGCTTTGGGACTCGCGCCTGCTGCTACGCTGGGGGAGGCTGAGCAAGCGCGCTCAGAAACTTCGCCGGCGGTTGCGGATCCATATTCCCTCGTCGATCCGGAACTTCTTCCTACATTGAAGCAGTTTCCCCCCTTTGACCTCACCGCGGAGATGGTCGTCAAGTTCCGGCAGTTGCCCGGCGCGGCGCCGTTGCCTGCGCCCGCGCCGCAGCCCGTGGAGCGGCATATTCCTGGGCCGCCGGGAGCGCCATCGGTTCGTCTTTGGATTGTTGATCCTGCGCCGTCGGAGAAGGGCAAGCCGTTGTTGCTTCACATGCATGGCGGCGGCTTCATGATGACCAATCCGATGATGATGCCGCAGCTCCAGGAGATTGCGACCGATTGCCATTGCGTCGTTGTCTCGGTTGACTACCGGCTGGCTCCGGAGACGCGCTATCCCGGCGCGCTTGAGGACAATTACGCCGCGCTCAAATGGGTTCACGCCCATGCGGCGGAGCTCGGCATTGATCGCTCCAAGATTGCCGTGGGCGGTGAGAGCGCGGGCGGCGGCCACGCAGCTAGCCTTGCGATTCACGTCCGCGACCGCAGCAACGAAGACGTTCCCATCTGCTTCCAGTTGCTCATCTACCCTGAGCTGGACGACCGCACCGGCAGTTCCCGCCCAGCGGCTCCCGCCGTTGGCCACTTTATGTGGACTGCGAGTGCCAATCGTTTAGCCTGGAGTTCGCTGCTCGGTGTTCCGGCGGGTTCGTCCAAGGTGCCGGTAGCTGCCGTTCCCGCGCGGGTAGCTAGCGTCGCCGGCCTGCCGCCTGCCTGGATCGGCGTCGGTTCTATTGACCTGTTCGCCGAAGAAGATATGGAGTATGCGCAGCGGCTCGTCCATGCCGGAGTCGGAACTGAGCTCTTGGTCATGCGGGGCGCCTTTCATGGATTCGACCTTCTCGTGCCGGATGCCGAAGTCTCCAAGCAATTCAGCGCGAGTTGGAAGGCTGCGCTGCGCAAAGCATTCGCCACTGGCAAAGCTGTTTAGCAGAGACGCTGGAACTGTCATGGCAGTAGATCATTCGAATGAGTCGAGGATCAGGACAATCCAAAGGAAGGACAAACCAGTGAGAAATGTAATCTACGCAATTAACCTTACCGCGGATGGCTGCTGCGACCATACCAAATTCAATCCCGATGAGGACTTACTTGAACATTACGTGCGCCTCTTGCGAGATGATGCTGGCGTACTCGTGTATGGGCGCAAAACCTATCAATTGATGGTTCCTTATTGGCCTGATATCGCTAAAAGCCAGTCGGAGACAAAAGCGGATATCGAATTTGCTCAAGCATTTGTCTCCAAGAAGCTTGTTGTCTTCTCGCGATCGTTGGATAGCGTGGCAGATAAAAATACGAGAATTGTCCGTACCGATCTTCGCGACGAAATCCTTAAATTGAAGCAAGAACCAGGCAAAGATATTCTGGTCGGCGGTGTAGATATTCCTTCGCAGCTTATAAAGCTAGGCCTGATTGATGAGTATCGTTTTGTCGTTATGCCAATCATTGCCGGGGAAGGGAGACGGTTGATGGAAGGCGTCAGCCTGGCCGAGAAATACCGATTAAAACTTGTTGAGTCAAAGACTTTCAAATCAGGAAGTATTGCGCTTCGCTACTTGAAACAGTGACACGCCAGAGTCGAGCGAGGGATTTTGCCTTGGCTGTTCCCCAGCTTCGTTCGGATACGACTAAGCAGAATTTCCCTAGGACAGGACTCCAAGGGCTGAGTTATGGAGCAAGTTCGTAAACCGCTCCGGCCACCGACAATCCACCTGATTTCGTGAGACCGTAAAGGTGCTGGTTCAGCGTCACTCCCCCTTCCGGATAAAATCCGTCATCGGCAGAGCCCGGAAACGCAGGTTACACGCCTCCGCCAGCGAGTTGCGCGTTACTGGACTAATCCTATTCCTTGGGAAGATCGATCATGACGACCTGCGAGTTTTCGCGTAAGCGGTCGAACACGATTTGTTTCCCGTCGCTGGTGACGTCGAAGGTCCGCATGGCGGCACGGTTTTGCAGTTTGGTTAGGGGGCGTGACTTCATGGAAGCGAGATCGAGGAGCCAGAAGTCCTGGGATGCGAGCAGTCCCTGCATGTAGATCAGATTCTTGCCATCCGGCGAGAAGCGCACGTGCTCGCCCAAGCGCCGCAAGCTGATATGGGGTAATTCGACCCGGCTTCCGTCCGGGTGTACGGCCAGGAGCGGAGCGAAAGTGCTCACATTCGTACCCGTGTATACGATCAGGCTCCCATCGGGCGACCAGACTGGATTGAGTGCCGGCCCGCTGGCCAAGCGCACGGGCGACCCGCCATCCAACGGGATCTTGAAAAGTCCGGCACCGGTGGCGTCGCTGCCACCAGTAACGATCCACTTGCCATCCGGTGACCAGCAACTCGAACCCTGGGCGACAATTCCCTCCGCGATGGGCTGGAGTTCGGCGCCGTCGGAAGAGAGGACATGCATTTGGCGTTTCCCGTTTTGCCGCAGCACAATGGCGACGCGACCTCCATCGGGCGAAACAGCGGGCGTCTCAAACAACGCACCATCGGCGCTCCTCCAAATCTCAGTCGCCTGTCCGTCCCGAAGGCGCCACAGTCCGTCGCCTGTCCCGAGGGAAGATAAATAGAACAGTGACGCGCCCCCAAAACGGGGCGCCAGCGCACGCACGGTCGGGACTGAAAACGGTTTTACGTCGTGTTCCTCGGCGACGCGATCAAGAATCGGAACCGTCCAGAGACCGGCGATGGGATTGCTGATGGTGGCCACCAGCTTACGTCCGTCCGCGCTGGCTTGGACGGACGTATATTGCTCGAGACCGATGCTCACACGCCGCGAATCCCTGCGTTTCAGATCAAACGCCCACAGCCACGGTCCTGAACCGTCCTCGTCCCGCGCCACGTAGAACACTGTGCGGTTGCCGACCGGGGTAGGATAAGCGACGTCTGTATTAATTTGCGTGAGGCGCTCTGGATTCCGCCCTGCCGGGTCGATGCGCCATAAATCCATCTGCCGTGTCGCCGGTGTTCCATGCACGAAATAGATCCAGCGGCCGTCAGGCGACCAAGTTGGAAAATGGTTGTGAAGTCCTGGCCGGTCGCCAAATATCTTCTGGGCATTGGCGCCAGAGCGGTCTGCCACGAACATGGGGTCGCCATTCGTGAAGGTATGATAGACAAGCCGCTCGCCGTCCGGTGACCAAGCCAGGTTGGCGGTCTCCTCGCCGAGGAAATTACGCGGCGCACCCCCTGTCAGGGGCATCAGGCGGAGCCGCATCCCTACATCACCACCGCCGATCCAAATTTCCGAGCCGTCACCCGAAAAACCCACACTACGTAAAGGCCCAGGTAATGGGCCCGCCTTCCCCTGTGTCAGATTCATCAAATGTCCGCTACCCACCTGAGTGAGCCATACATCGAAGGGGCCGTCATGATCGGAGATAAAAGCCACGAATCTGCCATCCGGCGAGATCGCCGCTTCCACGCTCTCGAAGTCGGTCACGCGCGTGAAATGCGCTTTTTCGAGCGGGTTGGCCGGGGCCGCCACCGGTCGAAACATTTCCCAGACTGCGGTTCCCATCAGTAGTGCAGCGGCTACGACCCACGGGAGCCACGCTCGCTTCGCGCTCGACTTCGGCTGCGGCACACTCTTCCCGATCGCCGTTGCAGCCGATGTTCCGCTCAGCGATTCCATGGCAAACGCAAGATCACTCGCCGACTGGAATCGTCGCTCAACACTCTTTTCCAAGCATCGCGCAAGAATTCGTTGGAGGTCCGGCGGACCTTGCCAGCCGGTATCGTTCAGCGCCGATGGCTCTTCGCGCAAAATTGCGGTCATCGTTTCCGCGGGCGTCTCGCGTTTGAAAGCGCGCTTGCCGGTTAGCATCTCGTACAACACGGCGCCGAAACTGAAAATGTCCGATCGCGGGTCGATCGGTTCGCTCCGCACCTGCTCGGGCGACATGTAGCCTACGGTCCCCATCACCATACCCGGCAAAGTCGCCGGGCGGGTTAGCGTGACTGCAGTCTCGTGGTTTTCCTCGGGCCTGACCAGCTTGGCCAGCCCGAAATCCAACACTTTAATCCGTCCGTCACGCGTGACAAACACGTTCTCCGGTTTCAGATCCCGGTGCACGATTCCCTTCTCATGTGCCGCCGCGAGTCCCTCCGCGATGCCGCGGGCGTATTCGATGGCGCGCCGCATTGGTAGTGGCCCTGATACGAGCTTCTCCCGCAGCGTTTGTCCGTCAAGAAATTCGCTGACCAGAAACGGCGCACCGTCGTGGGCGCCAATGTCATGGATACCCAGAATGTTCGGATGGTTCAGCGCCGCAATCGTGCGCGCTTCCTGTTCGAAACGCCGCAGCCGGTCGCCATCATGAGCCAGCGCTTCTGGCAGCACCTTGATCGCGACATCACGCCCGAGCCGGTTGTCGCGGGCGCGGTACACCTCGCCCATGCCGCCCGCTCCTACTGGCGATACGATTTCGTATGGCCCGAGTTTGGTGCCCGAGGTAAGCGCCATCGATGCGCGCCATTATAGCTCGGTACCCATTGCCGAGGATGCTGCACGATTCCGGACGGTTGATCTTTGAACTGGATGGTTGGGCCAGACCGGATTCGGCAGTTGAAAATAAAACAATGGAGTAGCTGTCGATTTTCGGTCTACCGAGCGACTATCTGATAACAGAGCGCTGAGCTACGACTTTGATCACCGAAAACGATTCGTCGCGGCAAACCAAGGAGGACGAATGAAATACGTCTGTTTGGGCTATCTTGAGCCCGGCAAGTTCGAGAACATGTCTGAGAGCGAGCGCAACTCCGTGCTTGATGAATGTTTCAGCTACAACGACGAACTGCGCAAGAACGGACATTTGCTCGCCGAGGAACCTCTTCAGCCCACCAACACAGCAGTGACCGTGTCTTGGAAGAACGGAAAGGTTGCAGTGACAGACGGTCCGTACACGGAAACGAAGGAGCAATTGGGAGGAATTCAGGTGCTGGAAGCACGCGATCTGAATCACGCCATTCAGCTCATTTCCCAATCTCCGGGAATAAGGTTGAACTGTGGAACCATCGAGATACGTCCAGCTGCAGATATAAAGGAATTAATAAAGGAGAGCGAGCAGCGACGGCGAATGCAATCTGCGCGATGAGCGCGGCCACGATATCGCGCCGAGTCTGGACCGCAAAGCACTACTTGCTTATGCTTTTACCGGAAACGATCCAGCCAGTCGAGGATTTCTTGCAAACAAATTGAACGGCATGCGCCGGGAACCTGCGCGCTTTTCCGCTACCAACATTGGTCACGGTTTCAGTGCACTGATAATGCGCCGTGTCTCCTGAGATTGAAGGAGGTTCAACGCACTCTTCCTGAATCACTACCTTCTGCGTCAGCCTGAAGAATGTTTCGAACGCACTCTTTGCCTGGGTGTTGCCAGCTAGCGAAGGCCAGACTTTAGTCAATTCGTTGATGCTCTTGAGTTCATAAGCACTCTTAAAACGGTCGATGCACTCCTTGGCCTCGGAACTTGGAGTCGAAGACTCATCTTGCGGAGCAGTCGCAGTCGCTGGCGCTGGAGCAGTCACCGCGGGTGCAGTGGTTGGCGCGGTCTTTGGCGAAATCGTTGGCGCAGTCTGTGCTGGCGCAGCGGGGAGAATGACGTCGATTGTCACCTGCCTTGAATCGGTTCCGCCTGGACCCTTGGCCATGAGTGTGTACGTGGTTCGACTGTTCGGCACGACTTGTTTGGATCCGTTCTTCTCGACACTGCCACCATCGATCGAGACCTCGTCGGCGTGCTCCGTCTGCCAGCTCAATTGCGCTGGCTGACCTTGCTGGATCGAGGATGCACTGGGAGTGAAGAAGGAAATCACTGGCTTCGGCTTGGGAATCTCTATCAGTTCCACGGCGGCCGAAACCTGTTTGCCTGATTCCGCGGTGGCGCTCCCCGACCATGGCTCATAGCCATCCAGTTTTGCTTCGATGCTGTGGCGTCCAGGAATCACTTTCTGGATCAGGCGGCCTTCCGGGGGAACTGTTCCGCGAGGTTCCCGATCGATAAGAATGCTGGCTCCCGGCGGGGCCTGCAGGACCAAGTAAGCGGGCGCGGGCGACGCCTGCTTTTGGGCTTGTTCCGCCAGCTTGAATGTAACGATCGACATTCCTCCCTTGGCAATTTCGACTTGATCCGACGAGTCCGCATACCCTTGTTTGCGCAGAACGATCTCGTGGTTCCCTATGTCGAACTTGCCCTCAAATTTCTTGTCGACGTCGGTAAGCCCCTTGAGATTTCGATCGACGTAGACTTCTGCTCCACCAACATTGGCGCGAACGCTCAAAGTACCCTGGTCGATTACAACCGGGGGTGGATTCGGAGTAGCCACTGGCACCTGCTCCAGCTTTACCGTCGGCAGTGACTTCGTGTCTCGGGCGATGGACACCTGCCGCGTGACCGGCTCGTAGCCGTCGCGTTCGGCTCGCAGTGAATACGTTCCCGGCCGCAACGGCAGATCGCACGGTGCGCGACACGTCTCGGTCCCGACGGTGACCGCGGCGTCGGGAGGGACGGTCGTAATCCCCACGGAGACGGCCCTTTTCGCTGCGCCAAGAATGAAGTAGAAGTAGCCTGCCGCGGCGAGAACAATTATCACGCAAGCGAGCGCGATGAACTTCCCGCGTCCGGCAAGGCGATTCGCGGAATCCGACGCGCGCAGGCCGGTGCCGCTCCACGCGGCTGACATGCCGGATTCCGTATCCCGTTTCAGCCTCTGCAAATCGGTTCGCATGTCGGCTGCGTGCTGATAGCGAAGATTGCGGTCTTTCTCCAGAGCTTTGTTGATGATCCGTTCCAGTTCCGGGGGAACGTTAGGATTCAGACGCACGGGAACGACCGGGGCACGGTTCAGGATCGCCTCGAAGATCGTTGCTGTACTTTCCCCACGGAAGGGCAAGAGGCCCGTGACCATCTCATAAAGGACCGTTCCAAACGAGAACAGATCGCTGCGAGTATCCAGTTCCTTGGCGCGCGCCTGCTCGGGCGACATATAGGCGACGGTTCCAATCGCCGAACCTGGACTGGTCAGATGGGACTCTTGGTCAATGGTCGCAGCGTTGGCGTCGGGAGGGGATTCTGGTCTGCCAAAAAGCTTCGCTAGGCCAAAATCCAGAATCTTGGCGTGGCCGCGCTCGGTCACAAAAATGTTTGCGGGCTTAATGTCGCGGTGGACGATCCCCTTGGAGTGAGCCGCGTCGAGCGCGTCGGCGATCTCGACGGCGAGCGCTAGAATCAGTTCCGTTTCCAAGGGACGCCCCGCAATGCGGTGTTTCAGGGTGGTTCCGTCCAGAAACTCCATGGCGATGAACGCCTCGCCGTCCTGGTCGCCAATGTCATAAATCGTGCAGATATTGGGGTGGTTCAGTGCGGAGGCGGCTTGGGCTTCGCGCCGAAATCGGGCCAGCGACTGCGGGTCACGCGCCACCTCCTGCGGCAAGAACTTGAGGGCGACGAAACGACCCAGGCGTGTGTCCTCGGCCTTGTAGACGACACCCATTCCGCCTCCGCCGATCTTATCGACGATGCGGTAGTGCGAGATGGTCTGGCCGATCATTGGGGAGATGCGTGGCCTTCGGGTCGCTTCATATTAAGGACGTGGCGCTCGCGAGTCAACGAAAGGCGGCTAGGGGCAGTGACTCATTTTGCCAAAACGTCCACCACAAAGGGCACGAAGGCCCACGAAGGAAAGCCGGAGAACAAAGAACTTCGTGGCACTTTGTGTTCTTCGTGGTTCGGGGTTTTTGACGGCGCATCGTCAAATTGAGCCACTACCCGGCTATGGCAATCGTGGGTAGCAAGACAACTCGTGCAGTTTTCCAGGGACCACCTGGCCGGACACACATGGGGGTCCCGAAACGGCGTCCTGAAACGTCCTGGGAGAATTTGGTACTTTCCTCATTCATTGGGTCGACATAAGACCACAATCGATCTCGGAGCCAGTAGGTATTTCGTCCGGTCTAAAGGGATTCCGTCCTCCGAGAAATCATCGGGACTGGGCAACGCGGTATCGACGATTCTCTTCCACTCCCGCGCTGTTCCCTCCTGCACATCGAACTCCAACTTGTCCCAGTATCCATTGATCATCGCGTAGATATCATCGTCACCTTGCGAAGCGCCATGTAGGCAGAATGCCAAGCTATGGGAATCGTACGACAAATCGACTGTGGGGCCGACGCCGTACCAGGAAACATCCTCACGCCAGAAACGGCTCCGGCTCAGCGAGGGATGATTCTTACGGAACGCAATCATTTTTTTGAAAAACCGGAAGATATCCCGATTTGATTCGAGCTGACTCCAATCTAACCACCCGATTTCATTATCCTGATTATAAGGATTGTTGTTGCCGAATTGAGTATTCAGGAACTCGTCGCCTGCGCGAAACATCGGCGTGCCGTTTGATAAGAAAAGCAGACAGCAGAAATTCTTTACCTGCCGCCGGCGTAACTCGCGGACTGCCTCGGAGACTCCGTCGTTCCCTTCCTGTCCACAATTCCAACTGTAGTTCGCGTCAGTGCCGTCCTGATTATTATTTCCATTTTGCCAATTGCGCTTGCGGTCATACGAGACGAGATCGTAGAGCGTGAAACCATCGTGGGAGGTTACGAAATTCACACTCTGATATGCGTGATAAGCTTCGGCGCGGCTGTCTGGAAACAAATCATCGCTGCCATAGATGCGTCGCATCAGGTCAGGAACCATCCCCCGGTCCCCCTTAACAAAACGGCGAATGTCGTCGCGAAACCGTCCGTTCCACTGCCGCCAAGTCGATCCTGGAAATCCACGTCCAAGCTGATAAGCGGCCGTATCCCAAGGCTCTGCGATCAAACGTACTCGGTCTAATTCCGGGTCCGCGGCAATTTCACTGAAGATGGGCGCTTCGCCCCAGTTGAGAGTTCCGTCGGCATTGCGGCTGAATACCGACGCCAGATCAAAGCGGAATCCGTCGATGTGCATACTGCGCTTCCAATAGCGCAAGCTGTCTATCACCATCTTGCGTACGTGCGCCTGACCGAAATTCAAGGTATTGCCCGTGCCGGAGTAGTTGGCGTAGGGATTTGCCGGATCATCGGAGGACAGCATGTAATAACCGGCGCTGCCGAAACCCTTGAAGCTGTAGATCGGCCCTTTGTAGTCGCCCTCGCAAGTGTGGTTGTATACGACGTCGAGCACCACGCCGATACCAGCCTCATGAAAGGCTTTCACCATCGTCTTGAATTCAACACGCTGCTCATTAGCACCGGGTGCGCTCGCGTACTGAGCATGCGGCGCGAAGAAATTCAAAGGCATATAGCCCCAGTAGTCGCCTTCTTGTGGATCACGTTGAAAAACCGGCATCAGTTCTACAACCGTCACTCCGAGTTCCTTTAAATAGGGGATCCTTTCCACGAGACCGGCATATGTACCGGCACGCGACGGATCGACACCTGAGTTTGGGTTCCTGGTGAAACCTTTGACGTGAAGTTCGTAGATGATGGCATCCGACTCATGATACGTAGACCGATCGCCCGACCAGTCAAATGTCGATCGGTGATCAAACAGCACTCCCAAAGGCGCGCTGCCTGCATTGGATCCTTCTCGCATGGCCAAGTTTCGATCAAAACCTGGAGGGAAGAAAATGCCCTTCGCGTACGGATCGAGGAGTACCTTCTGCGGGTCGAAGCTATGGAGTTGGGGAATGGTCTCTCCCGAGACGGAGTATGCGTAGTAACGAGCTTCAGCCATCTTTGAGACTGGGATGCGACAGTGCCAAATGCGACCCGACTTGTTGTGCAAAAAATCCAATTCAAGCCGCAGAAGAGGATTCACCAGATCGGCTGGCGAATAGAGCAATAGAGTGACGCTATCCGCGTGTTCCGAGTGAACGGCAAAATTGAATGCTTGTTCCTCTTCGATCCACTTGACGCCAAGTGGCAATGGATTGCCCTCAGCTTGCTCCCATGTCGGACGCCTGGCGGGTGACGCCGCCACGGAAAGGGAAGGGTCGGATAAGTTGGCGCGCACTTCGAGGTTTGAATTGTTTACGGGTGTCTCTTTTTTCATCCGCATCCACTTGCTATGTCACACATTCGGCTGCCCGTGATCAGCGGACGCTGGTGGCACTTTCGCGGTCCACTTGCGCCCTGACTGATATTGCAGGACTGACCGAGCGCTTGGAACTCTCGGTCAAATTCTGGAGCCGTTGAAAAGCCTGAGAAGATAGCATGTCTTCTCGGACACGCCAACGCCAGTTTCCATCGGCACGACCAGGCACGTTCATACGAGCTTCGCTTCCCAAGTTGAGCAGATCCTGCAACGGAGCAATCGCGAGCGCCGCTGGTGACGACCATGCCAGCCGCATCAACTCCGGAGCGGCATCCGCACTGGTTCCCGGCGCACGCTTGAGGTAGTTCCAGAAATTCGGCCGCTGGTAATCGGGCAATTCCTCATACCATTGGCGAGTTGTGGCATTGTCGTGCGTGCCGGTATAGGCGACGGTATTGTGGACAAAGTTGTGCGGCAGATAGGGATTGTCCGCATGACCATCGAAGGCGAATTGCAGGATGCGCATCCCCGGCAGATGAAACTGGTCGCGCAGAGCCTGCACGTCAGGCGTGATCACACCCAAGTCTTCCGCGATGAATGGCAGATGGCCTAGCTCGGTTTGCACTGCCTGAAAAAAGCCGGCTCCGGGACCTGCCACCCATTCCCCGGACTGAGCGGTTGGGGCTCCGGCTGGAACGTGCCATGCAGCCGCGAACCCACGGAAGTGATCCAAGCGAATCACATCGACGTGAGCCAGCAGAGCACGCAACCGATCAATGCACCACCGATAACCGGTTGAACGCAGGGCATCCCAGTTGTAAACGGGATTGCCCCATAACTGACCCTCCACGCTGAAATAATCGGGAGGAACTCCGGCGACGAATTTTGGCCGATGATGCTCATCGAGCAGGAACAGCTCAGGGTTCGCCCAAACATCGCTGGAATCCGGAGAAACAAAGAAGGGCAGATCGCCGATCAAGCTCACGCCCTTGGCATGAGCATGCTCCTTGAGTTGATCGGCCTGGCGGAACAGGAGGAATTGCGCGAAGCGAACTTGATCGATTTGACTTGCCAACTCTCGCCGCGCTTCGGCCAGAGCGCTCGGGTGGCGCTCAACCAACTCTTCCGGCCACGCGAGATAATAGGCTCCGCCATACTTTGCTTTCAGCGCCCGGAACAGAGCGTAGTCTTCCAGCCAATGCACCTGGCTGGCGCAAAAGTTGTCGTAGGCAGGCGCGAGATCGCTGTCACTATGCTGCCCGGCTTTGAAGTTCCCCCACGCCTTTTCGAGCAGCCGCTGTTTGAACGGAATCACGGAATCGTAGTCGACGACGTCAGCGGGAAAATGAGACTCAGTATCGCTCGCTTGTAATAGTCCGTCCGCGATGAGCCTTTCGGGACTGATCAGCAGCGTGTTGCCGGCAAACGACGACATTGGTTGATAGGGCGAGTTTCCGTACCCCGTCGGACCCAGCGGGAGTGCCTGCCACCACGCCAGACCGGCATCGTGAAGACGATCAATCCATGAAAAGGAGGACGATCCTAGATCGCCGATGCCGTACGGAGACGGCAGGGAAGTGACGTGTAAGAGCAAGCCAGAAGTACGATATTCAGGCGGAAACGGCGGCGCAACCATGCGCGGGCCATTGCCGCTCATTTCCGGCCTCTCTGCTCGGGAACGCCTGCGGACGAACCGAGCGCATTATTCACCATCTCCTTCGCCTCGCCGAGGATCGCGTTCAGATGGCTCTGGCTTTTGAAACTCTCGGCGTAGATCTTATAGATGTTTTCGGTGCCCGAGGGTCGCGCTGCAAACCAACCGCTTTCCGACACGACTTTCAAGCCGCCGATGGGGGCATTGTTGCCTGGGGCCTTGGTCAGCTTTGCGGTAATTGGCTGGCCCGCCAAGTCGGACTCCTTTACTGCGTCGGGAGTGAGTTTTCCCAACTTTGCTTTCTGCTCGGGCGTGGCGGGCGCGTCGATGCGAGTGTAGTACGGGATACCAAACTCCGCTGTCAGTTCGCGGTAATGTTCTCCGGGATCCTTGCCGGTGCGCGCGGTGATCTCCGCGGCCAGCAAGTCCATGATCGGGCCGTCCTTGTCGGTTGTCCACACTGTGCCATCAAGACGAAGAAAGCTTGCTCCAGCGCTTTCTTCTCCGCCGAAACAGTACGAACCATCGACCAGTCCAGGCACGAACCACTTAAACCCGACCGGCACTTCGCTGAGCTTGCGGCCGAGCTTCTTTACGACCCGGTCAATCATGCTGCTGCTGACAAGCGTCTTTCCCACGGCAACTGTGTTGCGCCACTGGGGCCGGTGGGTCAGCAAATATCGGATCGCCACGGCGAGGTAATGATTCGGATTCATCAAACCCGCAGCCGGAGTTACGATCCCGTGCCGATCAGCGTCGGTATCGTTCCCGAAGGCCACCTGGTACTTATCTTTCAAACCGACTAGCCTGGCCATCGCATAGGGACTCGAGCAGTCCATGCGAATTTTGCCGTCGTGGTCAACGGTCATAAACGAAAATGTCGGGTCGATTATTTTATTAGTGACGACGATATCGAGCCCGTAAATCGAGTTGATCGGCTCCCAGTAAGGCAATGACGCTCCGCCCAGAGGGTCCACGCCAAGTTTGAGGTGAGCGTCGCGGATCGCATCCATGTCGACGACATTTTTGAGATCGCGAACATACGGCAGGATGAAATCTTCCTGGTGAGTGGTCGCGGACCGGATCGCCTTTTCAAACGAAATTCGCTTGACCCCTGCATTTCCCGCTCGCAACAATTCGTTTGCCCGATCTTGTACCCAGCGGGTCGCGTCGGTATCAGCCGGGCCGCCGTTCGGTGGGTTGTACTTGAAGCCTCCATCCTCCGGCGGATTGTGCGACGGCGTAATCACGATGCCGTCAGCGAGATGGTCTTTCTTGTTGCGACCGCGGTTGTAAACCAGGATCGCTCGCGAGATAACCGGCGTCGGAGTTATCCCGTCGTCTAGCTGAATGATCGTCTCCACATTGTTTGCCGCCAGCACTTCGAGGGCGGTGCGCTGCGCTGGCTCCGAGACGGCGTGTGTGTCTTTCCCCATATAAAGCGGGCCGTCGGTACCCTGCGCGTGGCGGTATTCGCAGATCGCCTGCGTAATTGCGAGGATGTGCGCTTCGTTAAATGTGCCGCGTAGGGCCGAGCCACGGTGCCCGCTGGTGCCGAAGCTGACCAGTTGGGTTGGATCATCCAAGTCGGGACGCCGCTCGAAATAATCCTTCTGCAGGCGAGCCACGTCCACCAGCAATTCCTTCGGCGCAGGTTTGCCTGCGAGTGGCGAAACGTTAGATTCACCTGTATTCAGTTCACTTGTCGGGGACTGTGTTTCTAAACTACTGGGCATGGTTCCACCTTCCAAATTTCGCTTGCGTATTCCGCAATCGAGCGATCGCTCGAGAACTTTCCGGAACTGGCGACGTTCAAGATTGCTTTCTGCGCCCATGCGCCGGGTTCGGCATAGAGTGCGCCGAGCCGGTCTTGTGCATTGCAATACGAGGTCAGGTCCGCCAGGTGCATATAGTGATCGCCTTGGGTCAGAAGCACATCGCGCAAGGGGGCGAAAATTCCTGGTTCATTGCGGCTGAAGTAGTCAGAGAAAATGAGGTCCAGCGCAGCTCGAGTGTCGGGTTCATTTTCATAATGCCAGTGCGGGTTATACCAGGCGCGGCTGTTCTCGACTTGCTCGACGGTGAGGCCGAACAGGAACATGTTCTCTTCGCCAGCTTCCTCAGCCATTTCGATGGTGGCACCGTCGCGGGTTCCGACCGTCAATGCTCCGTTCATCATAAATTTCATGTTACTGGTTCCGCTGGCTTCGTAGCCGGCGGTTGAGATCTGGTTGGAGACGTCGCTGGCTGGAATCAGCCGTTCCGCCAACGAAACGTTGTACTCCGGGAGAAAGACGACATTGAGCCGGCCGCGCGCCGCCGGGTCGCCGTCAATTGTGCTCGCCAGGTTGTTGATGAACTTTATGATGAGCTTGGCTAGTTTATAAGCGGGCGCGGCTTTACCAGCGAAGAAAAATGTCCGAGGCACGATCTTCATGCCGGGATTTTCCCGCAGCCGGTTGTAAACAATCACGATCCGCAGCGCATTCATCAATTGCCTTTTATATTCGTGAATACGCTTGATGTGGCAGTCGAAGATGGTATCCGGGTCCACGATGCGCCCGGACGTCGACTTGAGCCAATTGGCAAACTGCACCTTGGCCTCTCGCTTTGACTTGAGGAAGCGTTCGCGAGCGTTCGAATCCTCCGCGAATGGCTTGAGCTGTTTGAGCAGGCTGAGATCCGTAATCCAGCGATCTCCGATGACTTGTGTAATTTCGCGGGCGAGCGCGGGATTAGCCTCGCGCAACCAGCGCCGGGGCGTCACTCCATTTGTCTTGTTGCTAAAGCGCTCGGGAAACATTTCTGCGAGATCTTTGACCGTCGTGGTTCGCAGTAGCTTGGAGTGGACGGCAGACACGCCGTTGGTACTATGCGAGCCAACGATGGCGAGATTGGCCATACGGATTTTGCGCGGACTGCCTTCTTCCACCAGGCTCACGCGTTGCACGCGCCCCTCGTCGCCCGGGAAGCGAACGCGAACTTCTTCGAGCAGCCGACGGTTGATTTCGTAGATGAGCTCCAAGTGACGAGGAATCAGGGTTTCAAACCACGCCACCGGCCATTTCTCCAGAGCCTCGGGCAGCAAGGTGTGATTCGTGTAACCGAGCGTCTTCTTCGTCAGGTCCCAGGCTTGGTCCCATCCCAAGTGCGCATCGTCGAGCAAGATTCGCATCAGTTCAGGGACCGACATCGAAGGATGCGTGTCATTGAGTTGAATTGCGGCTTTCTCGGGGAATTTTTCCCAATCCGAGTTGTAGCGCTGGAAACGGCGCACCAGGTCGGCCATGGAACACGCGACCAGGAAATACTCCTGCAGAAAGCGCAGCCCTTGCCCCTTGGTCGTAGAATCGTCAGGATACAGCACGCGGGTAAGCGACTCTGCTTGCAGAGTTTCGCCGAGTGCGCCCACGAAGTCTCCGGCGCCAAACTTCTCAAAATCAAAATAATCGGGTGCCGCCGCGGCCCAGAGCCGGAGTGTGTTGATCGTCTTTCCACCATAGCCCACCACGGGACGATCAAACGGGATACCGATCAGGCTTGACGGCCGGTCGGGGATGACTTGAAAATTGCCGGCTTGCAACTTGAATGAGACGTTCAGCTTGATTTCCACCTTCTCGTGAAGACGGGCAATCTCCCAGGGATCGCCGTAGCGGAGCCAGTTGTCGGGATTCTCTTTTTGCCAGCCATCTACGATCGATTGCTTGAACATGCCGTACTCATAGCGAAGACCATAGCCAGTGCCCGGGAGTTTCATGGTCGCCATCGAATCGAGAAAGCACGCCGCGAGCCGCCCTAAGCCGCCGTTGCCCAACCCGGCATCCGGTTCCTGTTCAATCAATTCCAGCCAGTCGATACCATGTTCTCGAGCTGCATCCGGCAAAAGTGGATCGAGCAACAGGTTGGTGATGTTGTTCGCCAACGAACGTCCGATGAGAAACTCCATCGACAGGTAATAGATGCGTTTGGCATTTTGTCGTTCATAAGTGTTTTTGGTCAGCACCCAACGCTCGGTGAGAATTTGTCGCACGGAATAGGAGAACGCCTCAAAGCGCTCCCGCGAACTGGCTGCCTTGGGATCGATCGCTCTGTCAAAAACCAAGTGCCGTTCATAAAGAGCGTCTTCCGTCCCGATAAATGGCATTGCGCCGTACCCGTACTGTTGCAGAACGTCCGAAACTTTGGTTGTACTGGTGGTCATGGGTACGACTTTCCTGGAGCTGGGGGACGCCACGCGATTGGTGCTCATAATAAGATGATCCTTAGTTTTCTAGTTCGTGTTCCATATTCAAAACTACGCCAAGACGATAGATTCCTCGCTGACCCGAGCCAAATTCCTGGGTTTGCGACCGCGCTCTGAATCCAGGAGTTTCATTGTTTTTGATTTAAATCGCTGCCTTCAGGGTGCCACTTTTGTTTAGCCCGGGAATTATCGGCAAAGTTCCCGCCTCCCCTTCTAGCTCACTTGAAACATTCAGGTTCGGCCCCTCCTCTACAGGCGGAGTTCGACGCTTCTCGTATTGATTAGGCCAGACGTGATGGAAGTAAAACAATTGGACAATGGTATCGACGATACCTTCGTATCAAGATGCGGAAGGAAGTGTACGGCGGGTTCGGTCATCTTGTGTGCAGGCAGTTGGTGGTCGTTCAGAGGTCGACTTGTTCGCCGGTTTGTTTGCGACCGACGACCGGTGACTAACGACTCGACGTAGACGCGGGCATGCGGAGCGTGACCCGGGTGCCGTGTCCAAGTTGGCTCGAAATCTCCACATTGCCGCCGTGCAGCAGCGCAATGCTTTGCACGATCGCCAGTCCCAAGCCCGTGCCCCCCGACTGTTGAGAACGCGAGGAGTCGACACGGAAGAAACGATCAAACACCCTAGGTAACGCTTCCGGGGGGATGCCGGCGCCGGTATCGGAGACTTCGATGCGGATGGTGGAAGAGTCGGGATTTGAAAAATCACTGTTCGAAGAACCAGTTTTCGAAGAATCAATGTTCGCCCCCAGCACGACTGTTCCGCCGGGGGGCGTGTGCGCCAACGCATTTGAGACGAGGTTCCCCACTGCCCTCTGTAAGAGCGTGCGGTCCAGTTGGGCAACCACCGGTTCGCGGGCGACCGTGGTAGTGAGAGAAATTTTCCCGTCCGCCGCCGAGGCTTCGTAATATTCCCGCACTCCGCCCAACAGTTCACCAACATCCACGCGCTCGCGGCGTAAATGGCCCAAGGGACTCTCTGCCCGTGCCAGAAACAGGAGATCGCCGATGAGGTCCGATAGGCGCACAGCTTCTTCGAGGCAAGACTCGATGACATCGCGATATTCGTCGGCGCTTCGCGCCCGCGCCAAAGCCACCTCGGCTTCGCCACGGATGTTATTGACCGGCGTGCGCAGATCGTGCGCGATGTCTGCCGAGAATCTCGAAATGCGCTCGAACGACTCTTCCAGCCGGTCCAACATTTGGTTGAAGGTACTGGCCAGCGAGGCCAGTTCGAAGGGATATCCGTCGGGAAGAATGCGTTCCCGCAAGTTCTTCGAACTGATGTGGCGAGCGGTGGTTGCCATTTCCTCGACGGGGCGAATGCCGTGGCGGGCAATCTGGTAACCAACCAAGGGGAAGATTACGAAGGTCGCCAGCAGAATGGTCCAGAACCAAAATCGATAGCGCGCCAGTAGCTCCTCTTTTTGCGCGACATCCACCGCGACCTGAATGATGTCCGTTTGGGTGGCGGAGGAACCAACCTTGGCCGACACGCAGATGACACGGAAGGCTTGGCCGGACCTGCCTTTCATGCGGAGGGTGCGATCGGGGCGGCTTTGGGTTTGAGTGGCTAATTGCGCCAAGTCCAATTGCTCCGCCATACCTGGTGTCATCAGCAAGGGTGTTTTTCGGTCATCCAGCAGGCGAATGTAGAATTGCTCGTATCGCCGCGCGGCTGATTCCAGCTCAATTTCCTCGCGGAGTGCGTCCCAGTCGTCGGGTCTCTCCCGCAACATAGTGCGGAGTACGTGCACCTTGTCCGCGAGGAACAGATCGGTGCTTTTCTCCAATTCGCTTTCCAATACGAAATAAAGAGCGGCGGTGGCGCAGAAAACAAGAAACAAGCCTGCCAGTGCGTAGCCGGCTGTCAGGCGAAAAGCCAAAGTGCCCCAGAAGCGTGAGCCTGGCACAAGCCTACTGGCCGGATTCCAGGACATAGCCAGCGCCCCTGACGGTGTGAATCAGTTTGAGCGGGAAAGGATCGTCCACTTTGCTGCGCAGCCTGCGGACATTGACGTCCACGACATTGGTGTCGCTGTCAAAGTTCATGTCCCAGACCGATTCGGCGATCAGGGTTCGCGATAACACTTCGCCCGAACGTCTGGCCAGTAGGGATAAAAGCAGGAACTCTTTAGAAGTCAGCTCCAACCGCTGGCCGGCGCGCGTGACACGCTGACGCAACAAGTCGATTTCAAGGTCAGCCAGGCGAAGCGTCTCTTGTGCTCGCGGAGGCCCCCGGCGCAAGAGTGATCGTACACGGGCCAGCAATTCGGAAAAAGCGAACGGTTTCACCAGATAATCATCCGCGCCCAGTTCGAACCCCCGTACCCGCTCGTGGACGGCATCGCGGGCGGTCAGAAAAAGCACCAGAGCGCGACGACCTGCCCGACGCAAGCGACTAAGAACCTGCCAGCCATCGAGTCCCGGGAGCATGACGTCGAGAATGATGAGGTCAAAGTGCAATTCCTGCGCCAAGTACAATCCTTCCAAGCCATCTTCCGCGACGTCGACGACAAAACCTGCCTCGCACAGTCCTTTCTTCAGGAACTTGGCAGTCTTAGCTTCATCTTCGATGACCAGAATTCTCAAGATTTGCCCCCTAGAAGGAGAATTTCATGGAAAAGAGTTGGAGTGGGCGGGCATTCCTCTAGCTTCACAAATTCTATGGTCCTTCGCGCACGGATCCCCGTGCGCCATTTGTCGGAACTCCGAACAATAGGCGCTGATTGTTAACGCAACGTCACACAGGTGTGAATGTTCTAAGAAAAGTCCGCGCATCACTTGGGCGACAGGAGATAAAGATGTCGCCATGAGAGATTTCGCAGTTTCCGTACCTACAGTGTTTACTGTATTTGGTAGCTTCGGGCAGGATGGCTAGCATAGAGCGACAGTTCGCCTGAAAAAGCCACCCATGGCGATGCGCGGCGGGAAATGCCGCTTCTATTCAACCGATGGTAGCGTAGCGAGGATTTAACCCGTTTTTAGACGGCAGCCAAAAGGCGGTTACGTCGTCACATGATATGAGCGAGCGGAAGCAAGCCGAAACAATAACGGGTCTATTGGCGGCCATTGTAGCCTCCTCTGACGACGCCATTATCAGCAAAAACCTTGATGGCTTCGTCACGAGTTGGAATAAGAGTGCGGAACGGATCTTTGGGTACACGGCTGAAGAAGCGATCGGTCAGCATGTCACCCTGATCATTCCACCTGAACGCCATGCTGAAGAGTCAGGGATTCTCGACCGTCTGCGACGAGGGGAGCGGATAGAGCATTTCCACACCGTCCGCAGGCGGAAGGATGGCAGCCTTCTCGATGTCTCACTGACCATCTCTCCCGTAAGAGATTCATTGGGGCGTGTCATTGGCGCCTCGAAAGTGGCACGGGACATCACACAGCAGAAGCAGGCTGAGCGAGCACTGCGGGAGAGCGAACAACGCTTTCGCGTGATTACAGATGCTTCGCCCATCATGGTCTGGATGTCGGGGACCGACAAACTTTGCTATTACTTCAATAAAGGATGGTTAGATTTCGTCGGGCGTACTCTCGAGCAAGAGTCCGGCAATGGCTGGACGGACCACGTGCATCCAGAGGACTTCGACCACTGCCTGCAAGCCTATGCCAGCAACTTCGATGCCCGTCGTCCGTTCGAGATGGAGTATCGGATGCGGCATCACACGGGGCAATACCGCTGGATACTGGATCGAGGAGTGCCGCGCTACGCGCCGGATGGAACGTTTGAAGGATATGTGGGCGGTTGTCTGGACATTCACGATCAAAAAGAGGCCGCAGAGAAGGTTCGGATTGCCGATGACATGACGCGCCTGATGAAGGCGCAGGACGAGGAGCGACGGCGTATTGCCCGCGAACTACACGACAGTGCTGGGCAAACATTGACAGTGCTTGGCATGAACCTCGCGCAACTGGTTCACCGCGCAGAGTCCATTGCGCCGGAGGTAGCAAGGGAAGGAAAAGAGATCGAGGCAATGGTCCAGCAATTACATCGCGAGATACGCACTACGTCTTATCTGTTACATCCGCCGCTACTGGACGAAAGCGGGCTCGCGTCCGCGCTTAGCTGGTATGTGGAAGGGCTGGCAGAACGCAGTCACATCGCCATCACGCTGGATGTTGCCGACAATGTTGGAAGACTACCGAGCGAGATGGAACTTGCAATCTTCCGACTGGTGCAGGAATGCTTAACAAATATCCACCGACACTCCGGCAGCGGGACCGCTTTTATCCGGATCGCTTGCGAAGGAGAAAGTGTCCGAATACAGGTGCAGGATCACGGAAAGGGAATATCGCCAGAGCGACTATCGGACATTCAGTCGCGCGGCTCCGGCGTTGGGATCAGGGGAATCCGAGAGCGGATACGCCAATTCCACGGAGAAATGAAAATCGAATCGAACGGCTCAGGTACTTCTGTGATTGTGAGCATCCCGATGCCCAAGGAAGCCAGTTCAGGAGATAGCAAGCCGCTGCAAGCTGTTGGGTGATTTCCTGCGGATCGTACGATTGCGTTTACTGGATCGTGCCGTCTTTGCCCAGGCTGTTTCTGTTCGGAAAAAATACGAACACCCCGCTTCTAAAAGAGAGCGTAACCTGCAAGACTGGATGTGATGGGTCCCTTCGCCTCAACCGTTGAATTCTATGCTCGCTACCGAGAGCCGTACCCGGCCGCATTCTTCCAGAAGGTTGCGGAGCAGATTGCGTTACGTGGTGACGAAACCTTGCTCGATGTTGCGTGCGGCCCAGGACTGCTTGCCATCGGCTTCGCACCTTTTGTCGGACGCTGCACCGGGCTCGATCCAGAACCCGGAATGATCGTAGCGGCGAAGGCCGCAGCAGAAGAAGCAGGGGTGCGGCTTTCCCTGATCCAGGGCAAGATCGAGGAATTGCCGACGATGCAAACCTACGATGTCATCACCATTGGCCGCGCTCTCCATTGGTTGGATCGCGCTCCCACATTGGCGGTGCTTGAACGGATTCTTGCGACTGATTCCGGTCGCGTTCTGATTTGCCGATCCTCCAGCGTTGAGACGCCAGAAACGCCGTGGGTAAAACCCTATCGAAAAGTGCGCAGCGCTTGGGCTTCGGATCCATCGGAGAAGCGATATCGATTTCACCCGAGCGAATGGTTTGCGGACTCGTGCTTCGGTGCGTTGGGCGAGACATCGGTTACCGAGCATCGTCAAGTGACCATTGCTGACTTAATCGGGCGTGCGCTCTCCAGGTCCAATACGTCGCCGGAAGTCGTAGCTGGAGGGCAAGAAAAATTTGAGGCACAGATCGCCGCGGCGCTCGAACCATTCGCTCAAGACGGAGTCTTGATAGAGCAGGTCGTTGCGCGGGCGACGATTTTTGGGCGCCTGCCATGAGTCAACTATGAAACGGACCCTGCTTTCGTGGAGAAGCGTTCGATCGAGAACACCGAAGGAGAGCAACTCAACCGAATCTCCAAGCGTCAAACCTAGGGGTTGGTACCTTGCGCGATCTGTCTGGCCCGTGCTAGATATGAATAGTTCGCAAACGATCCGCACGTGGATCTGAGATGGCTATGCTAGAACATTTTCGCGCACGAGCAAGCTTCGCATCTCGCTGCCGAGTCGCCCTGATTGTTCTAGCTGTTTGTTCCCTTACGGCGAGCCTTGCCACTCGTTACACTACCGTTGGTCCAGACCCGCAAAAGGCCGCGACGGTAAAATCCCAGTCTTCGGATGTCCAGAGACAACGCCTACTCAGCAACGCATTTCAGTGGACGACACCAGCTTCCAGTTTCACATTTTTTCAACCGCCCCGGCCGACCCTTTTAGCCGTTTCGGCGATCGTTCCATCTACCAATTTCATTTCTCAAACCTGGCTTTATAACCGGCCGCCTCCTTCCTGCTGAAACCACGATTTCTCTTGCAACTAATCGCCGCGTTTTGGGCTCAAAGTTCGTGGATCGGGCCGGGTAGTTTGTTAGATGTCAGCCCGGGTGCATTTCCTCTACGCAAGAGTTCCGGGCTCCGGCGAGTTTAGGTTTCGCATGGTCCGCGTGATTCCGAAGCCAGGTGAGCTTCGTCCCTAAAGGCAAGTGCATGGCTATTCAGCCGTTACTGACCAATGAAGATCTCGACGCTCTGCGCCGCCTTGACACTTGTATGGTCTCGAATGCGATCGAGACCTTTCATTCCCGGCTTCTGAACACTGGGTTTACCGATGGCAGCGTTCGCTGCATATCCACCGATGGAGATGCTCCGATCATGGTCGGGTACGCGGTTACAGCTCGCCTTCGCTGCGGAGAACCGCCAATTGTGGGCGGCACTTTCCGTGACCGGTCCGACTTCTGGAACAGCATTCTCGAAATCCCCGAGCCTCGCGTCCTCGTGTTGCAAGACATAGATATACCGCCGGGGCAAGGGGCGTTCGTGGGTGACATGCACGCTGCCATCCTTAAAGCTCTAGGCTGCATTGGCTACTTGACCAACGGCGCCGTGCGCGAAGTGCCGGCAGTGCGCGCAATGGGCTTTCAGCTCTTTGCCGGAAGTTTGGCCGTTTCTCACGCATATGCCCACATTTTCGATTTCGGCGCCACGATCACGGTGGGAGGCATGGAAGTCCACCCTGGAGATCTGCTGCACGGCGACGGTCACGGAGTGCTGACGGTTCCCATGGAATTTGCAACCAAGATCCCGGAAGTCGCCATTCGCTTAAAAGAAGCGGAAAACAAGGTGATCGACTTTTGCCGGTCCAACGGGTTCTCAGTACCCAAGCTGCGCGAGCTTATGAAATTCACGCGTTCATGACGACCTCATGGATTTCACTTCGAAGATATCGCTGGTTCGGGATGCCAGAGAAAGCTGGCACGGAGAACTTGATGAACAAAAGCAGAAACCGATCTGACGGAGACTCGGTACGAAACAAAGTTTCCAGATCCATGGTGCTGGCGACCGTGGTGTTTCTAGTGATCGAATTCGTTGCTTGCTCGGGGAATAAGCGCGCGGAAGGCGGGCCGACAGTTACGGTGGGCGTAACCAAGGTTGTGCGCAAGTCGCTCGGTCGACAGCTCACTTTGTCTTCCGAGTTGGTGCCCTTCCAGGAGATTGATGTTTATGCGAAGGAATCCGGGTTCGTCAGCAAGCTCAATGTCGATTACGGCACGCACGTGAAAACCGGACAGGTAATGGCCATCCTGGAGATTCCCGAACTCGAGGCGCAACTGCAGCAAGATCAGGCGGAAATCAAGAATGCGATGAATCAAGTGATCCGCGCTCAGCACGAATTAGCGCGGGACCAGGCACAGTACGATGCACTGCATCTGCAATATACGCGTCTGAATGACGTTTTTCAGAGCCAGCCCGGAATTGTCGCGCAGCAGGAAGTGGATGACGCGCAGGGTAAGAATCTGGCGGCATCCGCTCAGGTTGATGCTGGACAGGCAGCCGTGGAAGCGACTCAGAGCCAACTCTCCGCGGTTAAAGCAAAACTGGCTCACGATCAGAGCCTGTTCGATTATTCGCGGATCACCGCCCCGTTTTCCGGAGTCGTGACGGACCGCTATGCCAATCTCGGCACCCTGGTGCAAGCGGGCACGGGTTCGAGCACGCAAGCGATGCCAATTGTTCGGCTCTCGCAGGACGATCTTTTTCGACTTGTGATTCCAGTTCCGGAATCTTACGTCCGCTACATTCGCGTCGGCGATCAAGTGGACGTTCGCGTGCCCTCTCTGAACCGGACTTTTCCTGGGAAGGTGGCGCGCTTCTCGGTCGATGTACGCGAAGACACGCGCACCATGCACACGGAGGTCGATGTCTTGAATCCGGAGCGAGTACTGCTGCCGGGTCTTTACGCGGAGGCGGAACTTTCACTGGATCGAAAAGAAGATGTTCCGACGGTGCCGGTGCAGGCGCTGAATCACGAAGGCAACAAAAGCACTGTCTTTGTGGTGAATCAGAATGGTGAACTGGAAGACCGCACCGTGCAACTCGGATTGGAGACGTCGACCGACGCCGAAATCGTCTCCGGGCTGAACGAAGGAGAAGAGGTTGTGGTCAGCGACCGCAGCGGACTGAAGGCCGGTGAAAAGGTGCATCCGCAGGCTGTGGCCGTCATGCAGTACCACGAGCAAAATGCGCAATAAGCGAAGTAAATCGTCGATCGTCTGAAGCAGCTACGAGCACAAGAGGCCAGACTTTATGCCCGGGTTCTCGATTCGTAATCCGTACTTCATCGTAGTCATCTGCCTGACACTTCTGGTCATCGGTGTGACCAGCTTGTCGAGGATGCCGGTCGACTTATTCCCACCAATTAACCTTCCCGAAGTCGTCGTGGCCACGTTTTACACGGGCATGCCACCGGAGGATATAGAGACCGATATCACCGATCCCCTGGAACGCTTTTTTACGCTGGCTTCCGGCGTAGACCACATGGAATCGCGATCGATGTTAGGCGTCAGCATCATTCGCGTTTACTTCCAGCCCGGAACCAACCCCGACGCCGATGTCAGCCAACTGTCTAACCTGGCTCTGGCCGACTTGAAGCGTCTGCCGCCGGGAACTTTGCCACCCGTCGTACTGAAGTTCGATGCCTCCAGCCTGCCGGTTGCGCTGGTGACCGTGAAAGGCGAAGGACTCACGGAAACTCAGCTGCACGACTTCGCTCAGTTCCAGATTCGTAACCAGATCGCGACCGTGCCGGGCGCCGAAATTCCGGGCGTGTTTGGTGGAATCTATCGCCAAATCATGGTCTACGTCGATCCCTACAAATTACAGTCGCGGCAATTGAGCGTGATGGACGTGGTGGGCGCAGTGAACGATTCCAATCTGATTCTGCCCGCCGGCGACGTCAAAATGGGGCCTTACGATTATTTCGTCTACTCCAACAGCCTGGTTGACAACATGGACCAACTGGGCAAGATTCCGATCAAGGTCAAAGGAAATTCCTGGGTCACGGTGAATGACGTCGGCAAGGCCGAGGACGCTCACCAAATTCAATACAATATCGTGCGCATCGACGGGCAAAAATCCGCCTATATTCCCGTCATGAAGCAGGGCGGCGATACCAACACCATCGCGGTGGTCGACGGCGTCCGCAAGCTCATCAAGCATCTGTACGACATTCCTGAGCAGATGAAGACGAGCATCGTCTTTGACCAATCGGTGTACGTGAAGAAAGCAATCGATACCGTCTTGCACGAGGGCTTACTAGGACTGATTCTGACCAGCTTGATGATCCTAATCTTTCTGGGAAGCTTCCGAGCGACATCTGCCGTGCTGCTTTCCATTCCTATCTCGGCGTTGGCCGCGTTTGTAGTGCTGGCGATGATGGGTGGAACGGTAAACACGATGATTCTCGGCGGAATGGCGCTGGCTTTCTCGCGCGTGATCGACAATTCCGTGATCTCGCTCGAAAACATTTACCGGCATCTGGAAATGGGAGCCGCGCCGATGATTGCCGCTGAGGTCGGCGGATCAGAAGTGAGTCTGGCTGTCTTGGCTGCAACGCTGGTGGATGTGGTCGACTTCTTCCCCGTGGTTTTTCTTTATGGCGTAGCAAAGTTTCTTTTTTCGGCGCTGGCGCTGGCTTTTTGCTTGTCACTACTGGCTTCGTTCGTGGTGGCGATGACGGTCATTCCGTTGTTCTGCTCGCGTTTTCTTAAGCCGAAACCTCACGGCGAAGTCCATGACGACCGGCAATATCACTCCGATCGCGCGGATCGGACGTGGATGGAGCGCTTCAACACGTGGTTCAACCGAAAGTTTAACAAGGTCCTCGATTCTTACGAATACTGGGTGCGACGGTGCCTGCAGCGACCCGGGCTCACGGTGCTGGTGCTGAGCGGAGTGTTCGTGGCCAGCCTGGCGATTTATCCGCTGCTCGGGTTGGCGTTTTTTCCTAAGACTGATGCCGGCCAGTTCACCATCAACCTGAAGGTCCCCACCGGCACCCGCATCGAAATCGCGGATCAATACGTCGCGAAGGTGGAAGATCTGATCCGGCATGAAGTCGAACCCAAGGATTTCAAGCGCATCGTCTCTAACATTGGCGTTGTCCCGGACTTCTCTTCGCTGTACACGACCAACTCCGGGCCCTATACCGCAACGGTGCAAGTGGCGCTCAACGAACCGCACCATCTCAGCAGTTTTGCGTATATGGATCGCGTGCAGAAGGCAATGGCCAGCCAGTTTCCGGATATTCGCACTTTCTTTTCCAGCGGTTCCATGGTCGACGCGATTTTGAACCAGGGCGCGCCGGCTCCCATTGACGTGCAGGTCAGCAGCCCAGATCTGGACCAGATCTATGGCATCGCGCAGAACTTGGCCAATCGCTTTCGCGAACTGCCGGGCGTCGGTCAAGTCTACATTCCGCAAGACATGAACTACCCGGCGCTGCAGCTCGAGGTGGATCGCGTGCACGCGGGCGAGTTGGGCCTGACGCAAAAAGACGTGGTGGATAACGTGATTACGGCGCTCAATTCCAATTACATGATCGCGCCGAATTATTGGGTCGATCGCAAGAGCGGAAACGATTACTACCTCACGGTGCAGTACTTCGAGCACGGCAACGGCGCCATCAACAACATGGCCGACCTCGGGCAGATTCCTCTGCGCGATCCGGGCAGCGGAGCAGGTATGGCCTGCGGTCCCTCCGGCCCGGCGCAACCCGGTACGGGTCATGCTTCGTGGGCATGCATGGGAGGCGGCAGGCCGACCACGGTGCTTAGCAATGTTGTGAATGTGAAACAAGTCCTGACGCCGACGGAAGTGGACCACTATCAAATTCAACGTGCTATCGACGTCTTCATTACCCCGAAAGGGGAAGATCTGGGGCGCATCAGGAGCGCGGTGCAGGATATTCTGGCCAAAGAAAAGATTCCCAGTAACGTACGCGTGAACTTACGCGGCATGGTGCAGGGGATGGAGGCTTCATTCAAAAGTTTTGCGCTGGGATTTCTGATTTCGTTTCTTTTGCTTTTCCTGATTCTGACGGCGCAGTTCAAGTCGTTCGTCGATCCTATCTTGATCATGCTCGCCATTCCCATGGGATTTGTCGGCGTCCTGATCATCCTGCCGCTCACCGGCAGCACATTGAACGTGATGTCATTGATGGGGGTGCTGATGCTGGTGGGCATTGCAGATTCCAACAGCATTCTCATTGTTGATTTTGCGCACAATCTGGAGAAGCAGGGATTGGGGCCGGCGGATGCAGTCATCACGGCCTGCCGCGTGCGCCTGCGGCCGATCCTGATGACATCGCTGGCTACGATTATTGGCATGATCCCGATGGCGATGAAACTGGGTGAAGGTGCGGAGCAGTATGCACCGATGGCCAAGGCCATTATCGGCGGCCTGACTTCGTCGGTTCTGCTGACTATTTTCATCGTGCCTGCGGCTTATCTGCTGGTTTACGGCAAACGCGGCGCGAAAGGAGCGGCGAATGAGGCGCCGCAACCGGCAGAATGAGGCCACGCTTCCCGGAGTCGCTTAGAGGCGCACGCCGCAGATCAGTGACGCACATCATGAGGTCAAGAGGTATCCCGATGACAAGGGCTAATGCTTTTGTATTTTGCACGCTGCTGTTTTTTCTAAGTCCGATTCTTGCTCCGCTTGGCTTGGCGCAAGGCGTTGACAAATCGGGCACGGCTGAAAACTTGCCTTCCGCTCCGCAGCCGCAAGTCGTGCAAACCCCGAGTTCTATCGTGGGGCCCCCGGTGACTCAAGTGGCGTTGGTCGCTAGCTTCCTGCATGGAACCGGATCTCAGACTGCTTCCTCAGCGGACCCGCAAACGGAGCAGGCGGGTCAAATGCCGGGCGGACCGATGCGTTTGACCCGCGCACAAGCAGAACAGCTGGCCATCAAGAACAATCCCCGCATCAGCGTGGGGAGGCTGCTGGCGCTGGCACAACATCAGGTCTATCGCGAAACGAGGGCGGCGGAGTTGCCCAACTTGAATGGCGCTGTTACGGCGGTCGACGCCCAAGAAGGCACCCGCATCGGAGCGGGGAGCCTTACTTCCTCGCGCTTGCTGGAACATGCCGGCGCCGGGGTGACCCTCAGCCAACTCATCACCGATTTCGGACGCACCCTCAACCTGGTGTCCTCTTCAAAGCTCATGGAGAAGGCCCAAAATGCGAATGCACTGGCCACCACCGAAGATATAGTTCTGGCCACGGACCAGGCGTTCTACAACGTGCTGCAGGCGCAAGCTCTGCTCAAAGTCGCGCAACAAACCGTGGCCACGCGCGGGTCCGTAGAGCATCAAATCGACGAACTCGCCAAGAACAAGCTGAAATCAACGCTCGATCTGGCCTTTGCCCAGGTGAATCTGTCGCAGGCCAAGCTGCTGCTGCTCGATGCGCAAAACAATGTCAATTCGACCATCGCCGCGCTTACGGCGGTCCTGGGCTTCGACAAACAGGTCGCCTACGAACTGAGCGACGACGATGCGCAACCACCGCCGCCGCCGCCGGATGCGGACGTGCTCATTCATACTGCGTTGCAGCAGCGTCCTGATCTGCAGGCGCTCACTTTTGATCAACAGGCCGCGGAAAAGTTTCGTCGCGCCCAACGCGACCAGCTCTTTCCTACTATCAGCGCCCTCGGCACCGTGGGAGCAACACCGGTACGTCCTGATTGCTTTGGAGACTGCTCCAACTATTTCATTTCCAGTTGGTACGGCGCGCTCGGGGTGAATATGAGCGTTCCGATCTTTAATGGCTTTCTTTTCACGGCGCAAGCTTCGGAAGCTAGTTACCGGGCAAAAGCTGCTGCGGAAAACACGCGGGACCTGCACGACCGGGTAGTGCGCGATGTACGCACGGCATGGCTCTTCACCAACGCGGCATTTGATCGCGTTGGCGTGGCTGCGGAACTCGCCAAGGAAGCGGACCTGGGACTGAACCTCGCCCAGGAGCGCTACAAGCTTGGCTTGGGTTCTATCGTTGAACTCAGTCAGGCGCAGTTGCAGCAAACCGATGCCGCCATCGGTTATGTCAATGCGCAATATCAGTATCGGCTGTCGCTCTCAACTCTGAACTTTGAGATTGGGGTGAAACCATAACCCCCGGGATTGGACGGAGGGTTCGCCGGCGCGCAACTGCAGAAAACGCAGGCGCAAATTGGTTTTGTTCTTGAAGGTTTGCGTGAATCCAAGTTGGACGCAAGCGACACCCAAAACGGCGGCCAATATTACGAGCGAAAACGTTCCCGATTTTCTCTTCCTTCGCGATCTCCTCTCAGTGTTGTTGCGCTGATGATTGCAATCAGGCGGGCCTCGCGGCCCGCCTGAACTCTGAACGGCAGAATGCTTGATTTCCAGCAGCCACCCGTCCCTCTTCTACGGTCGAACGAATGTAAAGACAGCGCCTGAAGAATTGACCGCAAAGACACCGGCTCCGGAACCGACGGAAATATTCTTGAAAGGGCCCGTAACCTCGACGAACGCTTCTCTGCTGGAGTCGAATCGCCAGATATTGTCGGATGTGTCGAGGAGCCAGACGCCATCCCCGCCAGCCGCGATCTGATGAACAAACCCCTGTGAGATGTTGAAGTCGCCGGTGGCGGGATCGTAG
>JBEKLO010000042.1:0-31947 GCA_050010155.1 Terriglobales bacterium | reverse complement strand
AAGTGCTCGGCGATGGCAACGGCCAGGGCCGCGCCTTCTTCGGGATCGGTAGCGGAACCGAGTTCGTCGAGCAACACCAGCGAATTCGCGGTCGCGGTGCGCGAAATGAAATCGATGTTGGTGACATGCGCAGAGAAGGTCGATAGATTCTGTTCGATGGATTGATAGTCTCCGATGTCTGCCAGGATCGCGTCGAAGACCGGCAGGTCGGCGCGATCGGCGGGAACGGGAATGCCGGATTGCGCCATCAGGGCGAGCAGGCCCAGGGTTTTCAGGGAGACGGTTTTGCCTCCGGTATTGGGGCCGGTAATTACCAGTTGGCGGTGGTCGCCTTCGAGTTCGATCGTGATGGGAACTATTTTGGCGTTCTTTAGTTTTAGATTGCGCTCGAGGAGCGGATGGCGCGCGCGGTGGAGAATTAGGCGCGCTTCGCTCGCCATGGGCGGGCGAGAGGGCCCGTCCCGACGTGAGTCTTGCTGGGTCTGTAAGTCTTGCTCGACCTCAGTGGCTGTTTCTTCCGACAACGTTACTTGTACGCAGTTGTAGTCTTCGGAGAAGCGGGCTTTCGCGAACTGAAGTTCCAGTTCGGCCAGGACGTCCGCGGCTGACAGGATGGCCCCGGCGTTTTCCCCGATCTGCCGCGTCATCTCCAGCAGGACGCGATGGATCTCGGCCTGTTCTTCATCGAGCAGACGGACTAGCTCGTTGTTTTGCTCAATCGTTTCGAGCGGCTCGACGAATACGGTTTGGCCGCTGGAACTGGCACCGTGGACTACTCCCTGCACGCGGCGTTTCTGCTCGACTTTCACGGGGATGACGAAGCGCTCGCCGCGGATGGTGATCAGTTCGTCCTGCACGGTGCCACCTTCGGCGAGTTTACGCAGGTAGCCGCGCAACGATTCCTGAATTTGGCGCTTTTGTTTTTCGATCTCGCGGCGAATGCGGCTGAGTTCGGGAGAAGCGCGATCGTCAAGCGTGCCATCGGGAAGAATCTTATTGCGGAACGCGCGCAGGAAGATGGTGAAATCCTGGATGCCGGCGGAAAGCTCGATGACCGCCACCCACTCGGAGCGCATGGCGGCGGGAGGCTGACGCACGATTTCGCGCCACTCGGCTCCGCGGTCGGCGACGAGGACGATGTCGCGGATGTCAGTGGTCTCAAGAGCGGCTCCGGTAATGCGGGATTTCTCAATCAGCTTTTGGACTTCCGGTAGGCCGGCGAATTCGAAACGTCCGCCGACTCGCCGATACTCACGGATTTCGGTGGTGAGCTGTTGCTGCGTGCGAATCCAGGCGTGATCGAGCGAGGGCACAAGTTCGGCGATGCGGCGCTGGCCGAGGGGCGAAGAGGCGTAGCCAGTCAGCAATTCGCGCAGCGTCTCGAACTCGAGCAGGCGCGAACTCGTGTGGGTCACGGGGTTGGGAGTGCTGGGCATGCGTTTTTACGCTGCGTTTTTATGTTACATCGCGGGACAGGTTTCCGCGGGCATACGGGGCGGCCCGCGGTGTAGAATCGACATCGGCGAACGGCCCCGTAGCTCAATTGGATAGAGCATCAGACTTCGGATCTGAGGGTTGGGGGTTCGACTCCCTCCGGGGTCGCCATTCCACCGCTGACGTGCACGTCTTCTTTCGACATCAAGCGCCGTCGCAAAGGGTTTACCGGCCCAGCGTAAAGTCGGCTTTTACATCGCCATTCACGTCCACATGCTTGGACTGATTTTTGCTGCCTTCGTGCCAGGCCGTCAGGTTGTAGCTGCCGTCGGGGATGTTCTCGATTCTGTATTCACCGGAGTCGCTGGTTAACGCGAAATAGGGCGTCGGCACCACGACAATGTATCCCGTCATTTCCGGATGAACATTGCATAACAGCGGGACTGCGCCGGGGGTGTCGAACTTGAACACGCGCTTTTCGTTTTGCGGCCAGGTGCCAAGATTGTGCGCGAGCTTCTTGTTGCCTCCGACAGAGGGCCAGAAAACATTGTGCGCGACGCTATCGCTGTTGAGAAACTCGACGGAGCTGCCCAGTTGCACCGGGAGGATGCGCGGTTGGAACATCAAATGCTTTTGCGCCATAACTGGCGGCTCTGCCGGAGGCGGAAAAGTCTTTCCGGCAATTGCTTCGACATAGACTACCGATGCGCCCGTCGCTCCCGTAACTTTGCCGCTAAGCGTGGCTGCGCTGGTGGTCAAGCTCAGTGCTGCAAGCACGGCCATCCCCAACATTAAATTGCGTGTCATTTTCTTCTCCTCGTTATTGTTATTTGTGATTGCACAGGTGCGTTTCAGAAAAGGACTCTCATCACCAGATAGAGGGTGTCGTTAGCGCTGGCGTTACGGCCCGCACCATCGTAGTTAGTTGAACCGCCATTGAAGCGTGTATATGCGGTGTATTGTGCGGCGAGCTGCAAATTCTGCCACGGCCAATAGGAAAGATTAGCGATAAGTCCAGCGCTTCTTGGGCTGCCGTTGGCACTGCCGGTCACCGCACCGGACGGATACAGCAAAGGATCGGCAGTGCCCGAGGTTTCGAACCAGCCGAATGTGCCCGTATAGCGATTGCCGAAATGGAATTCGGCATTGGACATAAAAGTGTTTAGATGATGGGCACCCGGCGATGCCGCGCCCATGGCGGCGCTGGCAGTCAAATCCGAATTTTCGCGAATATACGTGCCGCGCAGCGACAGCACATCCTTTCTGAATAAAGTCCGATCGTACTGGGTGTCTACGGCCCGATCCGTGTAGTCGTCGTAGACGTCGGTTGCGCCGCCCGCGGGGATCGCGTTGGGGCTGTTGCTCAGGTGCATGCCGTAGCCGCCGATTTCAAACTGCGTCGTCCCTGTCGATTGCTGCCAGGCGACGCGCCAATAGGGCGCGACCCCGACGATGTTGGTCGCAAACCCAACTCCTGGATTCGGCTGCGTGCTGCCCACGTGTGCCGTGCGATAAAGCTCTGCGTTGAAATACAGGTGGCTGTTCCACATCGCATAGCCACCAAAGCCTGCGACGTCCTGCCCCAAGGGACCATTCAGGATGGGAGTGGCGGTGGGAGTGGGGGCAAAATCGTCAGACACAAACGGGAAGCCCCATGCCGGTGTAGTGTTCCAGAGGTCCTCTACGGTCGGACTGTTGTTGAAGTCCAGGCCGTAAACGAGTTCTTTGCCGCGCACCTTCGTCTTATTAGCGTAGCGGACATCTGTATTGTCGATGCTGAAATGATCGGCCTGGGTGTCGTAAGTCACTTGCAGAAAGCTGCCGACGTGGCTGGTCCATGCGCCAGCAAGATAGAGCGAGACATCCTGAGGAAATTCAAAACTGCCGTTCTGGGTCGCCGGCAGTGGTGAGTTGGTTTGAGTAAATGAAGTCTCAAACATTACGGCAAGCGGCAGCGACGCGAGAAGATTCAGCGCCGCGTGCGTTTTGCTTCCATCCGCCGATACGACTTTTGTGTCCTCTCCTTTATCGACATAACCGAGCAGCTTGAATCTGCGTCCGGAAGGGTTGAGCTCTGGAGGGGTGTAGTGGCAGCCGCTGCAAGGCAAGCCCGTCTGTCGCGCAAAGCTTGGAACCGCGAACGCGCTGGGCGGATTCACTGCGACGAACAACAGCAAAACGATAACTGGAACCATCGCAAGAGAAGAGATTGGCACTTTTCTTATCTGGAATTGCATTTTTTCTCCTATAACTGCGTGATTTGTTTTCGATCGGCTCTAAGAAATTCTTCTTTCATCCATCCAATCGTCGGGTGCACCGGCCATATCGGCCTCATTGCTTTCGAACATCTCGGCACACAGCATCGGAGAGACACTGAGCGCTTCGACAGTCGGAGGAAGTTTGACCCACTGCGCGGGGTCCACTTTCGGCCGGCGCGAGGCTGCGCGTTTCTGACTCTCGGCCGAAAGCTTCCCGAGTTCGCGCACTGTGAGGCAGCAACCTAGAACGAGGAGGGCAGCCACGAACAATCCCGCAGCAGCCGGAAGGAAAACGAATTCGGCCTGTTCCCCTGAAATTGGAACTTGAGGGGACGCGGCTGAAGTTGACGCAGGTTGAGACGTGATTTGAGCCTTGGGCGTTTGCGCAGCGACTGGCTCGGGATCGGCTGGTAGATTTGCCGGATCGGGGCGAGACGGTTGAAGAATGGGGTTGGCGCTTGCAAACTGCGTGGGCGGATATTGCGCAAGATATTCGTAAACGTCCGCCGCTTCGCGCTCACTCAGATAGCTGAAGACCGGCATCCGGCCGCGGTAGACCGACGATGTGCCGTCCGATGATGTGCCCATCATCACGGCTGCTCCACGCGTGACCTTGCGCACGAGTTGTGCCCCGTTCACATGCGAGGGAAGTGCGCCCAGCGGAGGGATGGCGCCTTGCAGAAGATCTGCTGGAGTGGGATTCATCCCCGTAGCATCATGACAAGTGTGGCAAGTGGATTTCACAATCAGTTCGCCGATGCGAGCGTCCGATTCCTGAATCGCGATTTGTTCCCTTTCAGCACCGGGAACCCCGGCCAGTTGGTTGAGGTATGCAACCAGCGAACGAATCTCCGCTTCATTCAAGTGATGGAACGAAGGCATGTCCTGCCCGCCTTCGTGGAGGCGCTTGAGCAACGCGCCTCTGGACTGGTTGACCATTTCCGCCGTTTGTCGACGGCTCAACTCCACGCCGACCTTTTTCATGCGCTGCTCGACGAGCAGCGCGGAGGTTGCGCGGACGGGTTCGATGAGCGATCCGATCTCAGGCGGAGCGCCATGACCAGACTCGCCATGACATCCCTGGCAGTTCATGCGGTACAGATCGGAGCCGTGCAGTGTTCGAACCTGCGCGCCTGAGCGGTTTGCAGTGGAGTCAGATCGGGATATCGGCGAGGTAGGGGCAGGTTGGTCCGTCGCCAGATCGGGCGGCCCCAAGCGCCAATTCTTGCCCATACTGGTTTCGTCAAACGTCCGGTGGAGGTGATGGAGCCAGCTTTCTCCAGCGACCGGTGTGATCGCGGCACTGCGGACCGAGCCTTGAGCGAACAGCAATGTCGTCGGGACAAACAGCGTGGCGATGATCGTGAGTTTCTTCATAACAAAAACGTCCGCGGGAAAGGACTGAGGACAAAGTAAAGAGTTCTCCGCGTGCGGTTGTCATGAGGTTGTCAAAGTATTGTCCGATCTTTGTTGCTTGCTACACGCTGGGCAATCTCGGACGCGCTTAGAGCCCATATCACAGGCTAAGTCAATCTTCTGCAAGACCTTACTCTTGAGCTTTGACAAAACATTTGAGAAATAAGTGATGTATTGCCGGTGCCGATTCGAAGTAAACTCCCGAAGTTCGGCCTTGCGACGCCCGAGTTCAAATGGGAGTCCGGCTTGTGAGGTTCGAAGTGCACAAAGGAGGATCAAATCCATGAAGCCATTTCTCACTTGCGTTGTCACTTTTGCAGTCGCGATCTCGGCTTTCGCACAAGCGCCCCCTATCTCTCAGATCTTTGCGTTTTATTGCAACTCCGACTACTCATCCTGTCCCGATGGATTTCAGCCGCAGCTCGGCCCGGTTCAACTTTCTGATGGAAATTTCTATGGGACGACCGCGTACGGCGATACAAGCTCAGTTCTCGGAACTGTCTGGCAGGCAACTCCCTCGGGCAGCGTCAATACTCTGTATAACTTCACGGCCAATGGATCGGGAAAATACGTCAACGGCTCGTATCCGGACGTGGCCCTGGTAGCGGGCCCGAAGGGCAATCTCTACGGCGTGACCTTAGAAGGCGGAACGCAAAACAGCGGCGTTTTCTATAGCCTCACAACCGCCGGAACTCAGCAGGTCCTGTATAACTTCTGTTCCCGCGCCGGCTGCTCCGATCCGGCTGCGCGGATTGTTCTCGCTGGAGACGGCAATTTCTATGGCATTACCCCGAATCTGGTCTTCAGACTCACGCCCGAGGGCGTCTGGAGCCGGATTCGCAAATTCAACCCCGCGCGCCAGGAGGGCGTGGAACTGATTGCAGGCACCGACGGCAATCTGTATGGAGTCGTGTTCTCTCTTCCCTTCGATACCGGCAAGGCCTCCGTCTTCCGCTTGACTACGAGCGGCAAATACACGGCTCTTCACACCTTCCCCACACTCGAAGAGGTCAGCGCGCTAACCCAAAGTTCGAGCGGCACGATCTATGGAGTACTCTGCTGCGGGACGGACACCGGTATTTTTGAGATCACTGCCCCCAAGACGTACACACTTCTGCAACCGCTGGCTCAGAGTGCGTTGCCCCCCACCTTGCTGGTCGTGGGCTCCGATGGCAACTTGTACGGACTGATCACCAACGGCTCTGAATATGCTGGCTACGTATTCGCAATCAATGGGGAGGGGACAACCATCTTCAGTGAGCAATTCACTTGCAGTTCCGATGGCTGCGATCCCCTCAGCCTGATCGAAGCGAGCGATGGCAACTTCTATGGCCTGACTGCGGTAGGCGGGACCGTGTCACAAGGGGACAACTCGAACGGCACGATCTTCGAAGTCGCCACCGGACTGAAGGAGCATTAGTCCACGAGCGGTCGGCTTTCTAGAAACGAACTCCACGGTGACCCGAAAGGTGAGATCCGTCTCTACCTTCCGGGTCACGCTCTCACGCACGCCCCCAGTCTACAAAATTGCGTATGCGGCAACCGCGTCAAGCCACTTGGATTGGACCGCTCGGCTCTACATCACAAGCTAGGTTACTGATAAGGAAACACTTAGCGACATCAGAAGCGCGTGGCAACAACGTGCTATTGGCGGGTTGACTTTGCCGATACACTATTTTCGATGGTTTACGAGAATGGACGTTGAATGTCTTCCATTCGCCTTCGGGATATGTCACCAGTCGAGCCGGGTAATTCGGAAAGCGAGCGCCTGAATGAGAGTTCCACGGGCTTTAGTGACTCGACGTTAGGTGTTGGTTCGCATCTGAGTTTTGGGCTTTATGAATTTAACTTGCAAACCCACGAACTTCTTAAGGGAGGCTTGAGGCTCAAGATCCCGCATCAGTCATTTCAGATTCTGGCCATGCTTCTCGAAAGACCCGGGGAAGTTGTCTCGCGCGAGGAGCTGAGACGAAAGTTGTGGCCGGGCGACGTCTTTGTCAATTTTGAAGCGAGCCTCAACAGTGCGGTGCAACGGCTACGGAGCGCGCTGCAAGATAACCCTCTCGAACCCCGTTACATCGAAACCTTGCCCCGGGTCGGCTATCGCTTTATCGCGAGCGTTGAATCGCTGGCTCCGGTCTCCGATGAAGCGCCGCAAAGAGCCGCGACGGTGGAATCGTCCGCCGAGATTCCATCCGTCGACACGACCCCCGATGAATTTTCACCGGTGCCGCAAGGAACACGTCGCCATTGGCCATATCCGGCTGCGGCGGTCCCACTTCTTATTCTCTTACCCCTGATCCTGTTCGTCGCATATGCGGGGTATCGTCATAGCCACCGAGATCAGACCGTGCCAACGGCGCAAGCTCAACCGTCGCTGGTCATTCCGTCCGTGCTCATACGCCGGTCGGTGGCCGTGCTGGGTTTCACAAACGTCTCCGGAAATGTGCGGGACGTATGGTTATCGACCGCATTTACCGAGATGCTCGCGACGGAATTGGCTGCGGGCGACCAGCTTCGAACGGTAGCTGCGGAGGATGTTACCCGTGCGAAGCACGAACTTAGTCTTGCCAATGAAGATAGCTATGCGGTTGATACCCTGACCAAGATCCATAAGAATTTAGCTTGCGATTATGTTGTTGCCGGCTCGTACCTCGCCATCGGACAAGCAGGGGGCGGGCGGGTTCGCCTCGATGCCCGCGTGCAGGACGCGGTGTCGGGGGAGACGGTTGCGAGCTTTGCAGTGGTCGGCTCCCAGTCAGATCTGTTCGACCTGGTGTCTCACGCCGGGGAACAACTTCGAGCAAAGCTGGGAGTTGGAGCGCTAACTTCGACCGAGGCGGAAGCGGTGAAACTTGCGCTGCCTTCGAATGCGGAGGCGGCTCGGCTCTACGCCGACGGGCTCGCCAAATTGCGGCTCTACGACGATGTAGCGGCCGGCGATCTGCTGGAAAAAGTCATCCGTTTGGAGCCGGACTATTCGCCGGCGTATTCGGCCTTGGCAACGGCATGGTCCGACCTCGGGTACGACGCAAAGGCCGCGGCTGCGGCGCGAAAAGCAATGGACCTGGCGCAGAATCTGCCGCTGCAAGCGCGTCTGCAAACCGAAGCGCGTTATCACGAAATGAATGGAGACTGGAAGCAGGCCATTGAAGCCTATTCCCGCCTGCAGCGCTCGTACCCAGACAATCTCGACTACAGTTTGAACCTCGCTGCGGCGCAAGACGCGATGGGCAAAAACGCTGAAGCAGCAGCGACACTTGCCGCCGTGCGAAAGTCACCTTCTCCGGAGCGCGATGATCCGCGTATCGATATTACGGAAGCGAGGATTGCCGGCAACCTCGGGGACTACAAGCGAGAGCAAACCTTGGCCGATAGTGCGGCCAGGAAAGCGGAAATTAATAAGGCAGGCCTGTTGCTGGCACGCGCGAAGCTGATGGGTGGCACGGCTTTGTTTTTTCTTGGAGACCTTAATAGCGCGGTGGAGGCCGACGCAGAAGCCCAGCGCATGTTCGCCGAATCCGGCGATTTGGGCAGATCAGCGGTGGCGTCCATGAACATTGGCGGCGTCTTAGCGACACAGGGCGATATTATCGGAGCCAAGCATAGCATCGAACGAGCGCAAACCGTGTTTCGGAAACAAGGTGACCAGGCTCATCTGGCATCCGCAACCTCAAACCTGGGCTCGATGTATGAGATCCAAGGCGACCTGCCTAGAGCGGAAAATCTTTTCCGCGAAGGCGTTGCTATTTTTACCAAGCTGAACCGGACGAACCAACATGACAATGTGACATGCAGCCTTGCCGAGTTGCTGGAGCGGCGGGGGAAGCTTCAGGAAGCAAAAGACATGCTGGAACCGGAGCTGCAGCATCTTCGTAACGAGGCGAACAACTCTCTTCTTGGAAGCGCCACGCAAACCCTCGGCTCCATCGCCGAAACGCAGGGTGATCTGGCAACGGCGTTGCGGATGTACCAAGAAGCAGTTGCACACCTGAAAGAAACGGGCGCGAAGACGGACCATGCGTCCGCTGATCGGTCTCTAGCGAAGGCATACTTACGGCAAGGCGACTTCACGAGCTCGAAGCAGGCCGTTTCTGAAGCGCTCATGCTGGATCGTCAAACTGGCGCAAAGACTGACACCGCCTTGGATCAGATTGAGCTCGCGGAAATTGCGCTGGCGCAGGCAGGACCTGTGGACGAAGACGCGCTTCGGTCGGCGATCGACCAATTTCGATTGCAGAAAATAACCGACGGTGAAATCGAAGCGGAGATTGTGCTCGCGCTCGCGAACATTCAACAGGGCAAAGCCGCCGAAGCCGCGAAGATGCTGGAACAAACCACTGTTCTTTCGGCTAAGAGCTACGATCCGACAGTCCGCTTCGATGTCGCACTGGCCAACGCCCACGTACGAGCTGCACAGCATCGTTTTGACGACGCAAGGCGCGTGATTCGACCAGCAATCGCCAAGGCCGTGGCCTCGGGTTGCGTACGCTGTCAACTGGAAGGTCGGCTGGAATTAGGCGAGATCGAGATCGGGGCCGGGAATGCGGAGCGTGGCCGCGCTCAATTGCAGGAACTCAGCGACGAAGCCCGCGGAAAGGGATTCGGCCTGATTGCCGAGCGTGCTGCCGCCGATAGCAGGCTATAATTACGCCCACGCATGGCGCTCACCTCTGGCACGAAACTTGGTCCCTACGAAATACAGTCTCCGCTGGGCGCCGGCGGAATGGGCGAAGTGTACCGCGCGAAAGACACGCGTCTCGACCGTGTCGTCGCGATCAAGGTTCTAGCTTCCCATCTTTCGTCTTCGCCCGAACTGAAGCAGCGCATGGAGCGCGAGGCACGCGCCATTTCTTCACTGAACCATCCCAATATCTGCCACCTCTACGACATCGGCTCCCAGGATGGCGCGGATTATCTGGTGATGGAGTATCTCGAAGGTGAAACTCTGGCGGAACGATTGCGCAAAGGCCCGATGCCGCTCAACGAAATCTTCAAAGTTGGGATTGCGGTAGCCGAAGCGTTGGCCGTCGCGCATCGCAGCGGCATTGTGCACCGCGATCTGAAGCCGGGGAACATCATGCTGACCCAGGGCGGGGCGAAGCTGATGGACTTCGGTCTGGCAAAGCCGCTGGGCGCGCAGACTGCATCTTCTGGATCAGGAACAGCAGCGCCATCATTCACCGCGGCGGCCACGTTAAGCGGGCCCAGTCCATTGACTCCACTCACTACGGCGGGCAGCATCGTGGGCACGATTCAGTACATGTCTCCCGAGCAGATCGAGGGGAAAGAAGCAGACGCCCGCAGCGACATTTTCGCATTCGGCGCGGTGCTCTACGAGTTGGTTGCGGGTAAGCGGCCGTTCTCGGGGAAGAGCCAAATCTCGCTGGCGTCTTCTATTCTGGAGAGCGATCCGGCACCGATCAGCACGGTCAAGCCACAAACACCGGCCGCCTTCGAGCACCTCGTAACAACGTGCCTGCAGAAAGATCCAGAGCAGCGCTATCAGACGGCGCACGATATCAAGCTGGAGTTGCAATGGATTGCTGCTGACAAGTCGGCTCCAGCAGCCGCGCCGGTGACGCCCGCCCCGTCTCGAAGCCGCGAACGTCTTGCTTGGGCCGCGGCGCTGGTAGCTGCGATTGTTCTTACTGCGGTTGCCGCCATCTTCTTCTACCATCCGGCTCAGCTTGCGCCGTCCATCCGCGCCGTCATTGATCCTCCGGAGAAGACCACATTCAACCTGACTGGTGACGCCGCCGGCCCGCCAGTGCTTTCGCCCGATGGCGCGGCCATCGCATTTGCGGCCACCGGCGCCGACGGCAAGACTGCGATCTGGGTGCGTGCTACGAACGCGTTGGAAGCCCATGCCCTCCCCGGCACCGACGGCGCGATCTTTCCTTTCTGGTCGCCCGACAGCCGTTCCCTCGGATTCTTCGCCGACGGCAAGCTCAAAACTATCGACCTCGACGTCGGCTCGCCGCAGGTGGTTTGTGAAGTACCGCTCGGTCGCGGGGGCACCTGGGGACCGGATGGAGTGATCGTGTTCTCGCCGGCTCCCTCAGCGTCCCTCATGCGCGTGAGCGCCAGCGGTGGAACTCCAGTCGCCATTACAAAGCTCGACCCGGCTCTGCACACTTCGCATCGCTGGCCGTCTTTCCTCCCGGACGGCAAGCATTTCCTCTATATCGCGCTGCACCACGATCCTTCCAAGTCGGCCAACAACACGATCTACTACGCGTCGCTCGACGGCCACGAAAATCGTCCGCTGTTTCGCTCCCAAACCAATGCGGTTTACGCCAATGGTTTTCTTTTGTTCGGGCGTGGCGACCAATTAATCGCGCAGCGTTTCAACCCTTCCTCTGGAACACTGAGTGGCGAACCCCAGAATGTGGCCAGGGGTGTGATGAACGACAGCAGCACTTGGCACAGCGACGCCTCAGTTTCCAACGATGGCCTGCTGGTTTTCGGCAGCGGCGCCTCCGGCGACTTGCAGTTAGTCTGGTTGGATCGCAGCGGCAAAGAGATCAGCACCATAGCCGAGAAGGTCCCGGACCTCCAGGGCGTGGCTCTTTCCCCGCAAGGGGACCGCGTCGCTCTCCAGCTCAACGCCGGTGAGACCGACATCTGGGTGCTCGACCTGGCGCGCGGGGTCCGCACTAGACTGACCTTTGGGCCGATAGGGAATGTTTCCCCCATCTGGTCGCCCGACGGCAAATGGATCGCCTACTCCTCGGCTCGCAACGGTCACTTTGCCCTCTGCCGCAAACCCTCCGACGGCAGCGGCGTGGAAGAGACTTTGCTCACAGATACCGATCAGTTCGAACTCGACGATTGGACCCGCGACGGCAAGTACCTGCTCTATTCACTGCGCGTATTAAGTGGCCAAGGACGGCAGATCTGGTCCTTGCCCCTGGAGGGAGAGCGCAAGCCATCGCTGATCCTGGAGCGGGGTTCGGCTGGAAAGCTTTCTCCAGACGGCCGCTGGCTCGCCTACCAGTCGGGCGAATCTGGCACGCTTCAAGTGTATGTAGTGCCCTTCGGCGGCGGGAAAGGCAAGTGGCAGGTCTCGGCCAACGGCGGAATACAGCCCAAGTGGAGCAAGGACGGGAAAGAACTCTACTACCTGGACCTGACTTTCAATCTTCCTGCGGTCCCAGTAACAAATACGGGCGGCGCACTGCAATTCGGTGTGGCGCAGAAGCTGGTCACCAATTGGTCCGCTCCGCAGGTCATCTATGACATCTCGCCCGACGGCAAGAAAATTCTTCTCGACCGCGTCGAACAACAGGTCAGCCAGTCGGTCTCGGTGGTTACGAACTTTACCGCGGGATTGAAGAAATAAGTGAAACAGACAGTTGCGTAGAAACATCGGCCTTCATTTCAACCCTCGCCAGCCAAGTGCGATTGCGGCATGCCTGAAGGCACTCCCTGATGCGAATCCTGAACAGCTCCAGCCCAGCACTCTGGTTACTTGCTCCGGATTGCCTTTCACGGTGCAATAGCGGCTGGGAGCGAATTATGGGACGTGTTTTGGGGTTTGTGGGCACGGTCGTCACCCTGGCGATCGGTATGTACATTTATTCCTTACAGGTCAAGACGCTGAATCCGAGCGCTGGGACCGGCGATCCTCAAGAAGTTACTGTCGTTACGGGCGTGAAAAACGACCTCATCAGCATCGCCAATGCTGAGCGCGGGTACCTGGCGTCGGAAGGGAAGTATGCTTCGCTGGATGAGCTGATTTCGGGCAACTACATCACCATTAAAGGTCAGCGCCCTCCCTACGTTTACGATGTGGAAACCGCATCCGGCAGCTTTCGAGCGACGGCCACTCGCACCACAAAAGGCGCTCCGGCCCAGCTCTGGATCACCGAAAGCATGCAAGTGCAAGCGTCAGACTGAGAGTCTTCCTCGTCACCGTCAATTAGGGGGATCGTTTTTAAGAGCTGGCCGCATCACTGAAGCGATAGCTGATACGAAACTTGCAAGTCAGGTTTTCTTCCACTCCGTCAGGGACATGAGTTCGTCCATAATTTCCTGCAATCTCTGCAGCCGGCGTTCCTGGTCGGAGGCCCCGATCAGTTTTTTCCCGCCTTGCAGGTACTGGCGGTTGGCTTCACTGATTTCCGCGATCTCCTCGCGCAACTTGGCAACCCGCTCTTTGACCGACTGTGGCATACGAATAGGCTAGCAGAGAAATGGTAGCAAAGCATTTCACATGCTGGTCAAGTTCTCAAAATAGTTGACAGCGGTGGTGGTGGCGGCTAGTCTCGGGAACTGAGGCGGGAGCCGGCTATCCCCTTGCCGGCGGATCTTACCCGAAACATCGGTTGTTTGTGCGCGACACTTCTGCACTGCACTGAATCCTCGTCAACACAAATAAAATCTCCGAGGTTGATCACAATGAGCGCTCTCAAACACTCTTCATTCTGTAGCCATGTACGACGCTTGATAGTTTTGGGTGCCGTCGTGGCGTTCACGGCTTTTTCCTTTGCCCAGGTGAGTCTCACCCAGCTGAGTGAGGATACCTTTACCGATTCTCCGAGCCAGCATGCTACCGAGGTGGAACCGGGTACGTTCTCCTATGGCTCAACCATTGTGAGCGCATTCCAGGTCGCGCGAATTTACGGTGGAGGGGGCGCCGATGTTGGGTTTGCGACTTCGACCGACGGCGGTGCGACTTGGACCAATGGCTATTTGCCGGGAATCACAATTTACGAGGGAAACGGAAAAGATGATGCGGACAGCGATGCGTCGCCGGCGTATGACGCCATGCACGGTGTTTGGCTGATCTCGACGCTCCCGATCGACGCCAACGGCAACACTACTGTGGCCGTGAGTTCCTCGGCCGACGGGATCAACTGGAATGATCCGGTCACGATCGGCGGTTCGAGTTCCGCCGATAAAAACTGGATTGTCTGCGACGACACTTCGACCAGCCCTTATTACGGCCACTGCTATTCCGAGTGGGATAACACGAATGACGGCGACCTGATTCAGATGAGCACTTCAACTGACGGCGGGAAAACCTGGGGGCCGGTGATGGCCACCGCGGGAGAGGATTACGGCATCGGCGGCGTGCCGCAAGTGCAGCCGACGGGGAAAGTAATTGTCCCGATCAACGGGTTCAATGGAGACGTAATCGCGTTCAGCTCGACCAACGGCGGAGCCAGCTGGACGAAAGCAGTCAACGTCGCCAGCGATATCAGCCACGGTGAAGCTGGAGGTATCCGCAGTGCGGGCCTGATCTCCTCGGCCATCGATGCGAAAGGCAAGGTGTACGTGCTGTGGTCGGACTGCCGCTACCGCTCCGGCTGTTCGTCGAACGACATTGTGTACAGCTCGTCGAGCAACGGGACGAAATGGTCGGCGGTGAAACGCGTGCCGATCGATGCGGTTACCAGCACGGTCGATCATTTCATCACCGGCGCCGCGATTGAGCCCGGCAGCAAGGGAGCCAAGGCGCACCTCGCTCTCGTTTATTACTACTATCCAGTATCAAATTGCGGGAACGACTGCTCGCTCTATGCCGGATTCATTCAGTCTTCCACGGCCGGCAAGACATGGTCGACGCCCGAAGAACTGGCCGGACCCATGCAGCTGACGTGGCTGCCGGAGACGTTCTCCGGAACCATGGTGGCGGATTACGTCTCGGTGGGATTTGGGGGCGGCAAGGCATTTCCAGTTTTTGCCGCAGCGCAGGCAAACTCGGGATCTCTTTTCCACGAGGCGATCTACACCACGGCGGCGGGTCAGGATGCGTCGACTCCGGAGACGGAGCCAATGACCGCGTTGGGAGATGTCCCGGTGCCGAATGCACATTCCGATCACGGGCCCATGGAATACCTGGATCAGGAACACAGGATTCCGATTTCCGGGCAGCGTCCACCGGAGCGCGATTAAGAAAGGTTAAGAGGTCAGATTGCAGAGGGGGAACCCTAGTTCTAGCCTCTGCAATCTGACCTCAAACCTCTGACCCGCATTTGCTCCCTGCCTTTGCCCAGCGATATAGTTACGGGTACAACTCTTTTGAGTTCCCTTATGTTCACTGACTTTACCGCCAACGATCGATGGACTAAAAAGCAAGTACACTGCCTGTATCAGGCCCTCGTGGTCGCCATCGCCACTCGTCATGCGGACGCGGTGGACATCAAGTTTCTGGTGGACGGGCGCCCGGTCTGGGTCGCTCTGCCGCATCCCGCCTGGGTCGAATACAAGAAACGCACGGGGAAAGTGATCACCGATTCTCTGGCGAAGGAAATCGCCGGCCATTTTCTGAAAACGGCGCTGGAATCGGGTGAAGGGTTGGGTCGCGAAATGTATGCGCTCACCATCGAAGAAACCCTGAAGCACCTGGAAGGCGTGGTAGCAGATGTCGAACCTCCAGTAACGGCCACTCGCTAGCTAGGAAGAAACGGCGGACTCACCGCCGAAACGCAGAGAGCGCCGAGAAAAGTCTTTTTTCTAATCAAAGCCGTGTGACTTTGCTCTTCTCTCCCTGCCTACAAGGTTTTCTCGGCGTCTCGGCGGTAGACGTGTTTGTGCTTAAATCGAATTATGTTTGCCCGGAAACTGTGCGTGGAATACGAGTTTGAAGGGCAGCTTCGCCCTTGTCCGCTGAAATGGCTCGACAATTTCAGCATGCGCAACTTCACCAACGCATCGGTTTTTGACGACACGCTGCCGGTGGCCGACGGGTTCCTGGAAATTGGATCGCATGTCCCGCTCGATCAACTGCGGGAGGCGATGGAAGACTGGTTTCGCCGCAAGAGCTATCTGCCCAAAGACGCAACTCTGGTGCTGACCGAGATCCAGGGCGTTGGAGTGGCGGGAAAATGAGCCGCACAATGATGATCGGCAGCTTTGTTGAACTGCGCCAGCGTGCACAATCTGCAGGACCGAAGCGCGTGGCCGTGGTGGTCGCGGATGACGAGGTTGCCTTGACGGCTGCCGAAGCAGCTCTAGATCTCGGCATTGCTCAGCCGGTATTGATCGGCAACGAGCGCAATATCCGGGACAAAGCAGAGCAGTTGGACCTGAAGGCGCTACTCGCGGAGGCGAAGTTCGTTGCCGCCGAGGATCCCGCAGGGACTGCGGTGCAAATGGCGCGCGATGGCGACGTGGATGTTTTGCTGAAAGGACATCTTCGCACCGATGAATTGTTAAGCGCTGTCCTGCACAAGGAAACCGGGCTGCGGACCGGACGTCTGCTTAGCGACGTGCTTCTTTACGAAGACGTCCTGTCGGACCGACGCAGGCTGGTGGGCATCACTGATGGTGGGTTGAATGTTTTGCCGGAGCTTGAAAAGAAAAAACAAATTCTCGAGAACGCGATCGAAGTCATGCACAGCCTCGGAATGCAGTGTCCGAAGATGGCGATCATGAGCGCAAGCGAGGTAGTTTCAACTTCCTTGCCGTCCACGGTCGACGCCCAGGCTCTGGTTGAAATGTGCGTCGCCGGGCATTTCGGAAATGCGGAGGTATTCGGTCCCGTAGCTCTCGATTGTGCGCTCTTGAGATCGGCGGCGGATGCCAAGGGAATCAAGTATGCAGCCGCTGGATTTGCGGACTGCATGGTGGTGCCGAACATTGAGGCGGGAAATTTGCTGGGTAAGGCGGTGAAATATCTCGGCGGCTCGCAATGTGCGCATGTAGTCGTGGGAGCGAAGGTGCCGATTCTGATTCCGTCGCGGGTCGAAAGCGCGGACGACAAAGTCAATGCGATCGCGCTCGGGGTGATCTATGCAACACAATAGCGGCCGCGTTCTGGTGATCAACCCAGGTTCGACGTCCACGAAGTTTGGCGTTTACACGAAAGATGGCGCCGAACTGGTGCGCACCGTCCATCACTCGGATGAAGATCTGGCGCAGTTCCGCGGGCGACCGGTACTGGATCAACTGGACTATCGAGCAAGGCGGATCAAAGCCGAGTTGCAAGAGGCCGGGTATAGCGAGGGCAAGTTTGCCGCGATTGTCGGGCGAGGTGGATTGCTGCCACCGGTCGCAAGCGGCACGTACCTGGTGGATGACGAGATGCTTGAAGAACTTCGACTGGCGCGCAGGGGGGAGCACGCGTCGAACCTGGGAGGTGTGCTGGCGCATTTGTTCGCCGGCGCGGACGGGGTGAATGCATACGTTGTCGATCCCGTCAGTGTGGACGAATGGCAGGATTGCGCGCGAATTTCCGGGTCGGCATTGGTGCAGCGCTCCTGTCTGAGTCACGCGCTGAACACGAAGGCTGTGGCCAGGCGTCTTGCGCGGGAACAACATCGTGAGTACGGAGAGATGCGTCTCATCGTGGTGCACATGGGCAGCGGGACTTCGGTTTCCGCGCACGAAAGCGGACAGATGATTGACTGCAACACCGGCGAAGACGGACCGTTCGGCATCGATCGTTCCGGGTCGCTTCCGGTACAACAGCTGATCAAACTCTGCTACAGCGGCGTCTATACGCAGAACCAGCTCGACAGGTTGGTGTTTGGAAGCGGCGGCGTTTTCTCTTACCTCGAAACAAAAGATTGGATCGAGGTGGAACGCCGCATGGATGCGGGCGAGGGGCAAGCCGCCGCCGTATTTGAGGCTATGGTTTATCAGATCGCAAAAGAAGCAGGAGCCATGGCGGCCGTTCTGCGAGGAAAAGTAGATGCCGTGCTTTTCACGGGCGGCATGGCGCATTCGAAAAGAATCGTGTCGCGGCTGACCGAATATCTGGAATGGATCGCGCCCATTAAAATCTATCCCGGTGAGGATGAGCTGCAGTCGCTCGCTGACGGGGCATTCCGCGTGCTCAGCGGAGAAGACCAGCCGAAGACATTACATCATGCAAGTTTAGTCGGTGCGGAATCGCTTCGCGCAAATAAGTAAGTGGGAGTCTGCAGGTTCTCAGACTCCCACTTTTCCAGCCATGTTTTTCGACTTCCCCAATCGAACGTTACTCCGTCGGGGTCGCGATGAATCCACTGCAGGTTGAGACGCCGGTGCAGGCTGACGGGCCATAGAAGCCAACCAGCGTGCCATCGTCGTTGATTCCGTTCACAATCGTCTCGCCAACGCCGCTCGGATCGTCGACCGAGGTAAACGTCGCCGCGGAGATGTTGTACACGAAACCGTGGGTAGCGTTGCTGCTGTCCGTCCAGAAGCCGACGACTTGGCCGTTGTTGTTCAAACCGCTGGCCGACGTGCCGGTGGAGTTCGGATAGTTGAGGATGGTGATGTGGCCCTGGACCTGAAGCCAACCGTGACTCACGGCCGCGGAGTCAATGTAGAATCCGCAAGTGTTGTCAGAGTTGTTGATGCCGGTAGCCTGCGCGCCGCCAACGGCCCCCGGAATTTCGTAAACTTCAAACACGCCGCCGTCTTCGTCATAGACGTATGGGATGTCCGGATCGGTGTTGGATTTGTTTTTGCTGAGGTATCCCGCAGCCTGCCCGTAATCGTTCTGGCTCAGGAGCTGGTTGAATGGTGTGGGCGAGCACTGTGTGCACGGCACATCCTTCGGGAAAGAGACGCTGGTGAAAGTGCCCTGGTAATCGGTGAATCCGAACGTGTCACCTTTTTTGTCAATGTAGAAGCCGGAGGTCTTGAAAGGCCGGTTGTTGATGCCGATGACCTGGGTCTGAACCGAGCCGGGGTAGTTTTCGTTGGTGAACGATCCGGCGGTGTAGGTGAAGCCCTGGTTGATGCTCGCACCGTGGTAGCCGGCGATATCGCCAGAGTTGTTGATGCCCAGCAACTGCGTGAACTGGTCATCCGGATAGTTGACGGTCTGAAAGTTGTAGGTTTGGGCGAAGGCGGTGGACATGCAAAACAACGCGGCCACGCCAAGGGAGAGAGCTAAGCTTTTGAGTTTCATGGTAGTTCCTTCCTGCTTTTTAGGGATTTAATTACTGCTCACCCTTAAGAGCGACGTGCCGCGCTAAATTCCCTCATCGAAATAAAAAATAATTTCATTTCCCTGTCGGCCGCCGCGATGGCTAAGCACCTGCGCTTTCTATCCTCTTTATTGCTTGAGAAACTGCTGCGGCGACTAGATGCAGCGTGGAGGAATTCTCCTGCTGGCGGTTGTCTTTCCCGTGTGCTATCGAAAAAAAATCACCGTTGCTTCAAATTCGTGAGGGAATCTTCCTCGGAATATCGCTTTTAGGGTGTGCAGCAAATTTAGCAATACCCAAATTCAAAAAGACGTCACTAAGGAGAAACGCCATGAAATCCGCCAACCACTTCAGCCGTATCGCCGTCACCCTGCTGTGCCTTGCCGCTTTGGCAACGGGCAGCTTCGCCGCCACCAATCCACTGAAGGCCCCTCAGGGTCTTGCCGTGGACGCAAGTGGTAACCTCTGGGTCGCCAATTCGGGCGACAACAACGTCGTGGTCTTTAACGACAAGTACAAGCAGCAGACGTCGATGACGGTCACGCAGGGCATCAGCAAACCTTCGGCCCTTGCATTCGATCCGCTCGGCAATCTGTGGGTCGCCAACTATGGGAACAGCAGCATCACCGAGTACACCGCAGGAACACAAAACACCAGCGCGACGATCACTAACAGCATCGCGTCTCCGCAGTCGATCGCGATCGACAGCCTGGACAATATCTGGGTGGAGAACAACAACAGCAACGTGACCGTCTACGCTCCGCCGAGTCTCTACGCGACGCCTTCGAGCCTGGTACGCACGATCGGCCTTGCCTATCCCTCCTATGCGATTACGGTCGGACAGGGAACACTGGGCTGGGGTGGGAGCACAGCAGTCAGTTTTGTTCCCGCAACCACAGCGTTACTGAGCGGCGCTCTGAACGGCGGCACCTATGGAAACGACACCGGCATCGCCATGGCCACGGACGCGGTGGGCAACGTCTACATGGGCAACATCGATGGCTCGGTGAATATCGCGGCGCCTTTTGGATACGAGTACGCCTTCATTCAGTTGTCATTTCCTCCGGCCGGAATCGCGGTCGATAGCGTCCATAAACTGGTGTACTTCTCGAATTTCCAAGGGAATTCGATTTCCGTGTACAACACCTCGGGCACGCTGTTGAAAGTGATTGAGTAATAGGGTTGTTTCTGGAAGCGGCGGACAAGCGATGCTTGTCCGCCGATTTTTTTGTGTGGAAGGAGTAGGCGGGCGAATGCGTCCGCCACTACGTGACCTACTTTGTTTGTGACGGCGAGTGCCTCGCCTGCCGAAACGCAGGACGAGGGTCTTTCTGAAGATCACTCTGGCTCGCGGCAATCATTGGTTGTCCTTCGGCCGAACGGCCAAGAGCGACCAGGCAAGTACCTAATGCGGTCTGCGCCTCGGCAATTTGCCACGGAAGCAACGGATACGGCGCCGAATGGGCGGACGCGATGGCATCGCGCAAGATGGGTTCTGCTTCCTGCGCCTTGCCTTCGCTCGTGAGAACTTCCCCCAACCTCACTTCGGCGGCGATGACATTTGGATGTCCAAACGAAAACTGTTTCTTACGGATTGCCAACGCCTGGCGAAGCAACGGTTCCGCGCTCGCCGGATCACCCTGGAAGGCTCGTGCTTCCGCAAGATCGACGAGCGCAGCCGCTGCTTGAGGACTTTCCTCACCGCCCAGTTTGTGGTCCATGTCGAGAGATTGCCGCGCATCACGCTCCGCGCCCGCATAATCGCCGCGGTCGAACTCCAAGAGTCCACGATTGTCCAGCACTTTGGCAACGGCCCAGCCTTGCGGTCCGGTGGCCTGCGTGATGGTATCGAGGGCCTGTTTGAAGAACGTTCCCGACTGAGCGTAATCGCCTTTTTCCTGCAAGACGCGAGCCCAGTTATTGAGAGCGATTCCGAAGCGGACGTTCTTCTCGCCTAATGTCGAGCGAATCAGCTCCAGATTTTCCTGGAGCACCGGTTCCGCCGCCTGCCAGTCTCCTTCTTCCAACAACAGAAATCCGAGGTTGTTGATCGCATACCCCACATCAGGATGATGGTTGCCGAGAAGTTTGCGCTGCAGTTTCAGAGCCTGACGTTCGGTGGCTTCCGCCCCGGCAAGATCGCCGCCATCGATCAATGCGCCCGCAAGGTTGTGCAAGCTGAGAGCATAGCCGGGGCTATCCGCTCCGGACTCGCGCAACTGGAAATCGACCGACTCCCGCAACAACTGCAGCGCCTCCGGATAATTGCCTTTGCGCTCCAGCAGCAGCGCAAGATAGTTTCTTGCGGCATCGACATCCAGTTCGCGACCGCCGGCGAGGGCCTTCCGCAGCAAGGGTTCGGCCTCGCTATCCCGATTTTCGAGGTAAAGGCATTCTCCGAGAGCCGCGTAACTTTGCAACACCTGATAAGTATGCTCGCCGAGTTTTTTCTGGTAAGTAACGAGGGCCTGCCGATACAGAGGCTCGGCCTTTGTGTATTCGCCCTGCAGTCGCAAAGATTGCGCCCATGCCATCAGAGCGTCAGCGACATCGGTGTTTTCCTCGCCCAGCGATTTCTTGCGCAGGGCGTAGGCGCGCTCGAGCAGCGGTTCCGCCTTATCGTACGCTCCCAAAGATATGTAGGCGTGCCCGATGTTGAGCAACATGGTGGCCTGCAATCCAGGATCACCGGCCAATTCATGGTCCACGCGTTGCGCTCCATGCTCAAGCAGTTCGCGCGCCGTAATCTCCTGTCCGTGGGTTTCTTCCGGAGTTGCGGCTTCAAAAATACCCTGCAGAAATTGCGACTCTCGCTGGGCCGCCAGCCGTTCTTGTGTGGCGCGCTTGGCCAGTAAACCCATGCCAATGCTGAAGCCAATCAATGCCAGCGCCACGATCGCCGCCGCCGATGCCGCCGCCTTATGCCGTCGAACAAACTTCTCGGAGCGGTACTTCCAAGTGGCAGTACGCGCATGCACCGGATACCCGGTGAGATACGCTTGCACATCGCTGGCGAGCGCGGCCACGGAAACATACCGGCGCGCGGGTTCCTTGCGCATCGCCATCAACACAATGTTGTCCAGGTCGCCGCCGAGCTTTTCAGGCGCGCCGGGAGCGGCCAGCGAGCCATTCGCCGCAATCGCCACGCTCGGCGGCTCCGGATCTTGCTCGCAGATCACCCGGATCATCTCGAAAGGGCTGTTTGGATCCAGCTGAAAAGGGCGAATGCCGGTGAGTAACTCGTACAGAAGAACGCCCAAAGCATAAACATCGGTGGAGGTGGTGACCTGGTCGCCGCGCACCTGCTCGGGGCTGGCGTAATCCGGAGTCATCATTCGCTCAGTCGTTCGCGTCATTGTCAGGTTGGCGGCCTCCGGATCAAGCAGCTTGGCGATCCCAAAATCCAACAGCTTGGGAACGCCTTCGGCCGTCACCAGAATGTTCGCGGGCTTGATATCGCGATGCACCACAAGATTCTTGTGCGCATATTCCACGGCCGCGCATACGGTGCAGAACAGATGCAACCGTTGTTCGATTCCGAGTTGGTTGATCCGGCAATAATCATCGACGCGAACGCCGTCGACGTATTCCATGACCAGATACGGCAAACCCTCGTCGGTGATGCCACCATCGAGAAGCCGGGCGATGTTGGGATGGTCGAGGTTGGCCAGAATCTGCCGCTCGCTGCGGAAGCGGAGCAGCATGGCGCGGTTTTGTCCGAGGCCGCCCTGCACCGTTTTGATGGCGACTTCTTTGCGATAAAGATCGTCGGCGCGGGCAGCCAGATAGACTTTTCCCATTCCGCCTTCGCCCAGCACTCGCAGCAACTGGTAAGCGCCAATGCGTTTGCCCGAGAGTTCGTCTCCCGCGCTGATCTGTTGCGCCGCCTGCAACACAGGTTCCTGCAGGAACCCCAAGGTCCGTCCCGAGGAACTGAGCAGGGACTCGATTTCCTTCCGCAATTCGCTATCACCAGCGCAGGCTTCGTCGAGAAAGGAATCGCGGGCCTCTGGTTCCAGTTCGAGAGCCGCATAGAAAATGTATTCAATGCGAAGCCAACGATTAGATCGAGGAGACGATGCCATGCTGAGGACTTCCTACACTGAACTTTCTACGCCGAACTTCCTACACTGAACCTTGAGTGAGTTCGCGGTGCAGCCAGGCTTTAGCCATGGTCAATTCACGGTGCACCGTAGCCGGAGAAATCTTGAGTGCGGCTGCGGCTTCGTCATAGGTGAGACCGCCGAAGCAAAGCAGTTCGATAATCTCGCTCTTGCGCGGATCATGCGCGGCGAGACGCTGCAACGCCGAGTCCAGTTCGACGATTCCTCCCGTAGATTGGGGCCCGATCATTACCGCTTCGTCCAGGGAAATTGTTTCCGCGCCGCCGCCGCGTTTCTGCCGCCGGTTTGCTTTCGCATGGTCGACAAGAATGCGCCGCAAGAGGCGAGCAGAAACGGCGAAAAAGTGAACGCGGTCCTGCCAGGCTACGTCGGCATCCACCAGTCGCAAATAAGCTTCATGCACCAGGGCGGTCGCGCGCAGGGTGTGATCAGGACGCTCGGAACGCAAGGAAATCGATGCCAGCTTGCGCAGTTGCTGGTAGACGACCGGCATCAGCTCGTCAAGGGCCGCTTTGTTCCCGCCGCCCCATTCCTTTAGGAGGCGGGTGACCAGTTGCCGTTCCGGAGCGTTTTCCGTCATTGGCGTCCCACTTCCGACGCTGGATTATAACCCAGTTGTTTTTGGATCGTCGCGGGATTTGCCGGTGATGGTGCAGTTTTGCCAGCCGCGACCGCACACGGGGGTTTTTTTGCGGGCGTTACTGGATCTGCGTCGCCGCCGTCGCTTCCGGGATGAGCACCAGCAGGTCATAGCCCAGGACCAGCCTCTGCAAACTAGGATCGCTGATCGTTTCGCCCCGCAGTTTGCGCAGGTCAAATACCGTCCATCCCTCGCTCCCCGCTCCATCTACGAAGGGTTGCATAAATTTGTAGTCGTTGTCGTCCAGCATCTTGAAACTCTCCGGCGCGTACGGTCGACCGATGCCAGCAAACCGCAACCTTGTTCCCTTGACCGGAAGGATAATAATATGGAGTGCCCTGGTGCCCTGTCCGTCCGCCAACTCCGTTATGAAATTCCCAATGTCATTGTTCTGCAATGGATTGAAGCCCTTATACAAGTGCCAGTCCCCAAACTTGAACAGCACCTTTGGCCTGCTGCCGTGTGCCGCCGCGTCGTAGTCTTGCATGAAAGTCTGTTTCATCAGCAACGCACGCTCACGGTTGGAATCTCGCGGCGCAGCCATGTCGTCTTTGTAAATCTGCCGGCTCACGATGAGCCCGCGCATCAAGCGTTGCGCATCGGCATTGCCTTCCTTCTTCAGCAATTCACTAAGTCGTGCGAACTCTTCATCGGATGCGCTCATCATAAGCAGTTCGCCGGGATTGCCGGATTTCGCGGCCTTCTCCGCCGCAGCATTGTTTTCGTCCAAGATGAGTTGAGCTGCAGATGCGGCATCCTTCTTGGGATGCGTCTCCAGAATCCGTGCCATCGTCATACCCGTCGACCCCATAAATTCCTGGTCCAGCCCCCAAAGATGGAATGTCTCACCCTTCGCCGAATGCGCGCAGCTCGTGACCATGTCCAACTCTTCCTGAAGGTTGAAAAATGCGATGCTGTCCGGATATTTCTTTTCCGACGCTGCAATCTGGTTCCGGCGGTCGTCGCGCCCAATCCCTTGTTGGACGATGGCCGCTGCCATCGGTCCAGCCTCTACGGCCATGGTGCGAAAGCCCTGCGGCCCCAGCATCGCGCAAAGCGCACTCGTAAATGCGGGAATCTGAGACGTGGCATGGTCCTCGCCGATTAAGACATACTGCACGCCGTCCAGGGCCGACCGCAGCAGGTCCGCTCCTCCGCCCGTCATTCGCTCACCGTCGATCTTCAACTGGAAGCGGCTCTCCACCAGTTTGTCCGCAAATTTTCGGTCTTGCGCCGTGGCCACTCCCACACGGCCTACGATCAAAATCAAGAGTCCAACAGCCATCGCCCGGTTCATTCTGCTCATTAAGAATCCTCTCCACTGGGCAAACTAAGCCCTCGAACTTTGCTGACGGAAAGCAGATACGCAGATTCGGGTCGAAAGGTTCCGAGGCCGCGTAAGCGTGGTTGTGTCCACGGATTCGCGTTCTTTTCCAGTTGTGCGCAATAAGAAAGAAATAGCGGTCCGCCCGGCATTCCTCCAAGATGATTGAAAATACTGGTGGCGGCGGTAGGACTCGAACCTACGACCTACGGATTATGAGACCGTCGCTCTAACCACCTGAGCTACACCGCCAATCCGGAAATACGCGGAAGGAAAGCAGGGACAGCCCGGAAATGGGCACAGAATCCCGCAGACGCGGGTGGACGCGTCCCTGACTCATTCTAAAAGTGCATGGAATCGAGTGTCAAACGCCGCGTCCAAGGAATCGAGTGTCAAAGCACACGGCCTCATGCGAAACTGAGCGCATGAAAGTCATCGCTGTGATTCCGGCGCGGCTGGCTTCGACGCGGCTGCCGCGCAAGATGCTGCGTCAGATCGCGGGCGTCCCGTTGCTGGCATGGGTGTATCAGGGAGTTAGGCGCTGTTCGTCGGTGGAGCAAGTGATTGTCGCTACGGATTCGGACGAGATCATGCGCTTCTGCGAGCAGGAAGGCTTTGTTGCGCGCATGACCTCGGCGGCGCATCGCTCTGGAACTGAGCGGGTTCATGAAATCTCGAACGCGATTCCGGCAGATGTTTATTTGAATGTGCAGGGCGATGAGCCGCTCACAAGGCCCGAGCACATCGAGAGCCTGATCGCAGTGATGCAGGGAGCGGAGGTCGAGGTGGGGACTCTGAAGACAGCGGCTGCGGAGGTTGATATCAACAATCCGAGCGCGGTGAAGGTGGTGACGGACGCTACGGGACGCGCGCTGTATTTTTCGCGGGCAACCATCCCGCACGACCGCGATGGTTTTGGTCCGCGATACTACAAGCATCTTGGGTTCTACGGCTATCGCAAGGAGGCGCTGGACAAATTCGTGGGCTGGCCGGAGTCATCGCTCGAACGCAGCGAGCGGCTGGAGCAGTTGCGGTTCTTGGAGAACGGAATTCCCATTCACGTGGCGGAAACGCCGTTCGACACCGTCGGCGTCGATACGGAGGAGGATGTGCGGCGGGTGGAAGAGATCTTGAAGAGAAATTTGTAATTTCGTAATCGGGTAATTTGGCAATCTGAAACCGATCCCACGACCGATCCCACGTAAATCTGATTTTCAAATTACCAAATTACAAATTACTCGATTACCAATTCGTCACTACCAATTCTCCGCGTCAGTGGTCCTTCGCCCAGGCCTCGGCGGCAGCAACGCGCTTGGTGATTGCAGGATGCGAGTGAAGCAGCCATTCGACCCAACGCGCCGGCGTTTTTTCGGAGAGATTCTGCTCGGCCAATTTATTCATCGACGAAATGAAGGGTTCGACGCTGGCCACGGAGTTGAAGCAATAGCGGTCGGCCTGGCGCTCGTTGAACCGCGAGTAGGCGTTGAGCGCGGGCATCAGCAAGAACGAAAGCACAGTCGAGACCAGAATCAGCAACGGCAGATTCGCAAAATCAGACATGGTTTCGAACAGGTGGCGGCGCTCCACGGCGTAGCGTAGAACTTCGTTGGCCAGCCAGAAGCCGAAGAGCGTGATTCCCGCCTGTACGAAAATGCTTTTCAGAATGTGGCGGTGCACGTGGTGCCCGAGTTCGTGCGCGAGCACGGCTTCGATTTCGTCGTCGGAATAATTGTCGAGCAAGGTATCAGCCAGAATGATGCGGCGGGTCGCACCGAGTCCGGTGAGCGCGGCGTTGGCCTTTTTACTTTTCTCGGAGAGATGCCACTTGTAAACGCCGCGCACGTGCGTGCCGGCGCGCTCGCTCAGGACGATCAGGCGGCGCTTCAGTTCTTCGTTTTCGAGCGGCTCGAATTTGTAGAAAATCGGGAACAGCACGACCGGGGCGAGTTGCGCGAGCAGCACAACGAGTCCGAGGAAAATAATCCACGCCACGATCCACCAATGCTCCGGGGTCTGGCGCATGAGCATATAAAGCAGTTCGACGACAACTGTCGCCATGACGAGCCCGAGCAGAAAGCCTTTGCATTCGTCCCAGAGCCAGGAGCGCAAGCGCTGGTTGGAGAGGTTATAGCGGTGTTCGAGGCGGAAACCGTAGTAGTCGAGCGGGCTGCCCAGCACTTTGCTGATCAGCATCAGCATCAGGACGTAGAAAAAAACGGCAAAAGCATAATTCTGCACGGCGATGCGCTCCGCCAGATCGCGCAGCCAGCCGGTCCATCCAGTGGCTAAAAGCACGAGCAGCAGCCCGAAGCCGAGCCCGAAATCGGCGACGCCCAGCCACCGCTTGATGCGGTTGTAGCGGCGCGATTCCGGAGAATCGGCGAGAACTGGTGTGATTTCCGTGGTGACCATAATGCTGAAACCGTTGTCACTATCCTATCGCGTCCGGCGACCCGCCAGCACTCGAAAGTGCCAAGGGAATTAGCACTCAGCTCTCGATTCACGGCTGGGAAATCGTATGTCGAAAATGAGAAATGGTTATATTGAAAATGAGAAATGACTACGACGATGGCGGCTGTTGCGCTTCAGCCGTTCGCTCTTTCGGCCACCAGCATCGACTGGAGAATCTGGTCCGAGACCTCCTTGACCGCGCCGGGCGAGTGCGACAGAAACAGGGTGTTGGTTTTGTCGTTCTCGCCAATGGACTTCAGAGTGTCGAAATACTGTGTGACCATCACCAATTGCATGACTTCCTTCGCGGACGCTCCCTCAACGACTTTCTGGAACTGTTCAATCGAAACCTGCAATCCTTCGATGATGGCTTTTCTTTGATTGGCGATGCCCTGGCCCTGAAGAGCCTTGCTTTCCGCCTCGGCCTCGGCTTTCTTAACCACCAGAATCTTTTCCGCCTCGCCGCGGGCGTTGGCGGCTACCTGTTCGCGCTGGGCCGCGTTAATGTCGTTCATGGCCGACTTCACCTTGGCATCGGGAACAATGTCGGTGACCAGCACATTAACAATTTCGTATCCGAAGGTCGCCATGTCGGCATCCAGTTCCTGCTTGACCGCCGCGGCGATGCTGGATTGCGAAGCAAACACTTCGTCCAGCGTCATTCCCGGGACATGGCCAAGAATTACCTGCTCGACATAGGATTTGATCTGCGCCACCGGATCCGACAATTTGTAGTAGGCATCGTAGACTTTTTCCGGACGAACGCGGTTCTGCACCGAAATTGGAATCGTGACGAAGACGTTGTCTTTGGTCTTCGTCTCCATAGTCAGAGTGATCTGATTCACACGCAGGCTGACCATGCCCGTTACAGTATCGAAGAACGGCCGCTTCCAGTTCAATCCCGGTTGGGCGACCCGAAGGAACTTGCCGAACCGCGTGATCACGGCGACCTCAGCGGTGCGCACCGTGAAAAAGCTTGCCAGAATCAGGTAAAGCGCGATGAGAGCGACGATGCCCAACGGAACCCAATAGAGCTGATCCATGTGGTTTTCCTTTGGTTCTGTTTGAAGTAAGCCAGATTATAGCGCTCATTCCCTTTTTTTTATGTGCGCGTAAGTGGTTGATCGTGGCAGCAGCCGCGGCAGTCCGCGGAAAAAACGATTCGCGTCTATCCCTGTCGTACGAATCGCTCGCCGGCCTCCAGAATTTCTTCGACTAACTCGGGCGTCGCGGCTTCCACATAGCACCGCAGCAATTTTTCGGTGCCGGAGGCGCGAAACAATACCCACGGGTCGGCCCCCTTGCCGGGTTTCGGAGCGTCGAGGTAGAACTTCACGCCGTCGCGGTCTTCTTTTTTCAGGATTGCGTACGCGCCGAGCTTTGTCGTTTGCCGATCGGCGGCGCGGCGAATGGCGCCGTTTTTCATCTCATCGGAAATGTGCAAGTCGCGACGGCCATAGTAGTGCGGGCCAAATTCGCGCTGCAGATCGGCGACTAATTCGCCGAGCGGCTTCTTTTCTTCCGCCATCACGTTCGCCAGCAGAAGCGAGTTGAGAATGCCATCGCGTTCGGGAAGAAAGCGGCCGTATCCGATGCCGCCGGATTCTTCTCCGCCGATCAGAATGTCATGGTCCATCATCAGATCGGCAATGTACTTGAACCCGATGTTGCACTCGTAGAGTTTGCGCCCATACTTGGCGGCGATGCGGTCCATCATGCCAGTGGTATTGAAGGCGCGAACGACATCTCCGGACCACTTCTTGCGCACCAGCAACCAGTGCAGCAAAACGCACATGCACTTGTGCGAATCGACGAAGCTGCCATCTTCGGCGACGGCGCCGATGCGATCGGCATCACCGTCGGTTGCCAAACCAGCGTGGCACTTTTCCTTCACCACGGTTTCCTGCAACAGTGCTATGTGCGGCAGGATCGGCTCGGGATTGATGCCGGGGAAGAGCGGGTTTACTTCCTGACGGATGGCCACGTAATGGATGCCATGCGCGTCGAATATTCTTGTCAGAACTCCGCGGCCGGAACCGTACATAGAGTCGATGGCAAATTTGAAATTTGCACGGCGGATGAGATCGAGGTCGGCAAACTGGGAAATGGCTTCGACGTAGGCGGGCTTCAGATCCGCTTCCTGGATTTTGGCGGGCGACTGGCCGCTGGGCGCGCCGGAATCGAGTTCTCCTTCGATCAACTTCATGATCGAGGGCGTGGCGGAGCCTCCGAACTTGGCTTTGAACTTAATCCCGTTCCAGTTCCAAGGATTGTGGCTGGAGGTGATCATGACGCCGCCGGCTGCGCCGAGTTTTTTTACGTTGTACGAAACCGTGGGCGTGGGCACGTAATCGTTCGCCAGCAGTACTGGAATGCCTGCGCCCGCGATCACTTCGGCGACGGTGCGAGCGACGCGGTCGGATAGAAAACGCGTGTCATATCCAATTACAACGCCAACGTCGAGCGCGGCGGCTTCGTGCTTGCGGACGTACTTGGCGATGGCGGCCGCCACGCGACGCACATTGTCGAAGGTGAAGTCATCGGCGATGAGGCCGCGCCAGCCGTCGGTACCGAATTTGATTTGGGTCATAGTTGGCCGATCGCTGTTCGTCGTTCGCTGTTCGCTCTACGCTGTTCGTCATTCGCTGTTGGCATCACCGCTTTTGGTTTGCCGTCCCGAGCAGAGCGAGGGATCTGCATTTGCGAACAGCGAACAGCGAACGACGAATAGCGCGCTCTCACACCAGCTTATGGAGTTTCTTTTCATCCAGATGCTTGACTACCTTGCCGACATCCTGCGACTGGTCTAGCGTCGTGACCAGCAGCGCGTCTTCGGTCTCGACAATCACCAGGTTGCTTACGCCAACCAGTGCGACGAATTTGCCGGGGACGTGAACGTAGTTATTGTTTGCATTCAGGGCAAAACTTCCGAACAGGGACACCGGGCTTCTGCCGCCCGCGTTCGCCTTTGCCGTGTGATGCTCGTGCAGCGCGGTCCAGGAACCTAGATCATTCCATCCAAAATCGGCCGGCAGGCAGAAGATGCGCGATTGGGCTTCTCCTTTGGCCGAGCGCGGTTCGAGGACAGCATAGTCGATGCTGATGTTTTCGCATTTCGGGTAGAGCTTGCGGAAAGTTGCTTCGAATTTGCGCGTGCCGTAAGCGGCGGAGATTTTTTCGAGGAGCGGAGCAGTATTGGGGAGATGCTCGCGCAGAGCATTGGCGAGTGTGTCGGCTCGCCAGAGAAACATGCCGCTGTTCCAGAAGAAATTGCCCGCTTCGAGAAACTGTCTCGCCGTCGCTAGATCGGGCTTTTCAGTAAAGCGGCGCACGCGCAGAGATTCATTGTCAGCGGGTGCGCCTGCCTCGATATATCCGTATCCGGTCTCGGGACGGGTCGGAGGGATACCGAGAACAACTATGTTATCTCCCGCCGCGGCGATCTCGATCCCTCGGTTGAGAGTGGCGCGGTATTGAGCGGGCTCGGCGATGACGTGATCGGAGGGAAAGAGACCCAACACCGCATCGGGATCATCACGCTGCAGCAGAAATGCCGCTAATCCAATGGCGGGAGCGGTGTTGCGCCCGACGGGCTCGGCGATGATCTGCTTCAGTGGAAGTTTTGGAAGTTGCCGCGCTATGGCTGAACGCAGGTCGCCATTGGTGATGATCCAGAAACGGCGCGCCGCTGCCATGGGTGTGAGGCGCGCGACTGTCTGCTGGATCATGGTGTGCTTGCCGTCGAGCGCGAGCAGTTGCTTGGCGCGGCGCTTGCGGCTTAGCGGCCAGAAGCGTGTGCCGCGGCCGCCCGCGAGGATTACGGGATAGAAATGCGGGTTCGTTTTCACGATCGTTGCAAGCCTAACATTTTACGCGGCGCCCGCTGCTTAGAGGTACCGGGTCAGAGCCGGGTTGCCGGCTCGGGCACGACCACGCCGGGTACGCTGGCTTTCAGAAACTCGACTGCCCACTGCGGCCTGACACTGAATGCTCCCAGGCAGGCGGGAATCACAACCGCGTCACCTTTGGTAAACGTCACCGGATCGCGGCCCTGCGCTTCTACGACTCCGCAGCCTTCGACGGCCACCAGAATCTGCACGGAAGTCTTGCCGGAATCTTCTCCTCCACAGTCACATCGTGTCGAGAACTCCTGCGGCTCTTTCAGTTCGAACAGGTCCACGGTGAAGTAGGGTGCGGCAATCATCGAGGACCTACGGGATGACAGACGGCTTTTGCCGCCAGGAATAGCGACCGGCGCGGGGCGAATCACTTTGCCGCTGGCGGTGTGCTCTTTGACCGAGGCCAGGCCGCGCTCCAGATGCAGCGGGCGCGGGCGCCCGTAATCGTAGAGGCGGTAGGTGGTGTCGGACTGCTGCTGTGTTTCGACGATGACCGAGCCAGGGCCAAGCGTGTGCACCGTGCCACCGGC
>JBEKLO010000041.1:0-32439 GCA_050010155.1 Terriglobales bacterium | reverse complement strand
AGGCGAGGACCGGAAAAGGCCGTCGAGTTGTTGCCCGAAATTCGTGTTCCAGTTCCTCCAGCGCCGGTTCCAGTTCCAGTTCCAAAGACAAGCAGCGCTGTCGTAGGTGCCGCGCTTCCACTTGAGCTAGCGCCCGACGTTCCCGTCAAGCCGGTGGTGAACGAGGCCCCGGTTGCGCCCGCCGAACCGGCTGCAATTCCGCCGTCCTTGGAGACGGCGCCAGTAGCGTTGCCTGCGCCTGCTCCAATTCCTGAGGCCTTGTTGCGCGTGCAAAAATGCGGCTCATGCGGATTTCCTGTGTCGGAGGGAAGGTCGCTCTGCCTCGATTGCGAGAGAAAGAATAGGGACAAGAAGGAAGACGAGAAGAAGCAGCGTGAGTGGGAACAAAGCCAGATCGAGCAACGCCAAGCTGAACGAACTCAGGCTGAGCGGGATCCGGTAGGAGGCGATCAGGCGGACGCGCAAGGGATCACGGCCTCGGAGCCGGAGCAAGACGCGTCTAGCGATTCAACGGCGGCGTCCGAGGCGCAGGGGCAGTTCGTTCCGGCCTTTCTGGCAAACTCGGCGCCCGTTCAAGAATCGTGGCTGGCGAACCATGTCAATCTGCTGGCAGTGGTGGTGCTGATCCTCGGCATCCTGGTCGCGGTTGTGGTATTTCGATAACGAACTTTGCACCGCAAGTGCTTGTTTCCCTTGACAAGTTGCAGGTGAAACCCATACTCTGCGCTTAATCTCTTGTTCCAACATACAGGTGCCCAAGCATGAAGAATGTGTACGAAGTTTTACGGCAGAAAGAACTGGAACTGACCCGGCTGGAAAAAGAAGTTGAGGCATTACGCGTCGCCGCGCCGCTGCTTTCGGAAGAAAAAGAGCAGCTGATGGAAGCGCCCAAACCGACTTTAGCTGCTAACACGCCGCCGCAACCGGTTCGAATTCCTCCGGTGGTTGCCGCCCAGGGCGGAGCTGCCCCGGCTCGCGTCGCCGGCTGGGAAGACGCGGCCAAGCGCTGGCCATAGGCCGGATTCATTTGTCGCCGTAGAGACGGGGCTTGCCCTGTCTCCCCCGTGATTTGGAAAGCCCAGGATCGACGTTCGCTCCTGGGCTATTATTTTGCGCTTCAGTCGAGCTTGGTGAAGGCCAGCGACAGCAGCGTCTTCTGCTCAACCTCGTGCGCTTTGGCCGATCCGGTCGACGGACTTGCGCTTGCGGAGCGCTTCACCGAATGTACGGGCCGGTCATCGGTCATGAACTTCAAGCGCGGCAGCATATAAGAGAGCGCACCCATGTTAGCCGGCTCTTCCTGCACCCAGACGATATCTCGCGCCGCGCTGTGACGCTGCAGTTCGGCCGTCAGTTCCGCCTCGGGGAACGGATACATCTGCTCGAGGAAGACGATGGCGGTGCTCAGTTCGTTGGCGTTGTCCTTGCGCTTCTGGCGTTCCGTGCGCAACTCGTGTCCGATTTTGCCGGTGCAGAGCAGAATGCGTTGGGCATCCTGTGCTTTGGTGTCGGGGATCACCGGCAGAAACTTTTGATGCGTCAGGTCTTCCAGCGGAGATAGCGCATCGGGATTCCGCAACATGCTTTTTGGTGTGAAGACGATCAGCGGCTTCCTCCACCTGCGCAGCGCTTGACGGCGGAGGAGATGGAAATACTGACCGGCATTCGAGGGCTGGCAAATCTGAATGTTGTCGCGCGCGGCCAGTTGCAGAAAGCGCTCGATGCGGGCGCTGGAATGCTCCGGACCCTGACCTTCGTAGCCGTGGGGCAGCAGCAGGACGAGGCCTGAGAGCAGGTTCCACTTGTCCTCGCCCGCGCAAACGAACTGATCGATCACCGCCTGCGCCACGTTGGCAAAATCGCCGAACTGCGCTTCCCACAGCACCAGCGCCTCGGGATAATCGCGGCTGTAACCGTATTCAAATCCCATCACCCCGGCTTCGGAAAGTGGCGAGTTGTAAATGTCGCATGCGGCTTGTCCCGGTGCGATGTGGCGCAGCGGAACATATTCCGACTCATCCTCTGTGTCGAGCAATACCGAGTGCCGCTGATTGAAGGTGGCGCGCCGCGAGTCTTGCCCGCTCAGGCGCACGGGGATGCCCTGTTTCACCAAGCTCGCAAATGCCAACGCCTCGGCCATGCCGTAGTCGAGCGGCTTCTTGCCTGTCCCCATTTCCTGCCGCTGCTCGAGCAACTTCTTCACCTTGGGATGGATATGGAAACCCTCGGGATACGTGGTCAGGCGCTCGGTAAGTTCCGTTAATTCCTCGCGGGAGACGCCGGTGGGCTGTTCGTACGTAGATCTATAGCGGCCGCCAAAATATTCGTCCCAATAATTCGGGAGATCGCGCATCAGCGGCTTCTTGGTGAACTGTGTGGCACTTTTCTGCGCGGCACCATACTCACTCTTGATCGTTTCCACTTGCGAGGCGATTTTGTCATCGTCCAAGCCGATTTGCTTGGCATAAATTTTGTACAACGGCGGATGCTCCTTGATCGCCTTGTACATCAGCGGCTGCGTGACCGTGGGATCGTCCACTTCGCTATGACCGTGGCGGCGGTATCCGATCAGATCGACGATCACGTCGGTGCCGAATTCGTAGCGGTACTCAGTGGCGAGGCGTGCGATTCGCATGACCGCATCCACATCCTCACCATTTACGTGAAAAATCGGAATCGACTGGCGCCGCCCCAGTTGCGCCGAGAAGCGCGAGGAATGCTCTTCGCGAGCGTTGGTGGTGAAGCCGATCAGGTTGTTGACGATAATGTGGATGGTTCCGCCCACAGTGTAGCCGCTCAGGTCGGCATAGTTCATCGTCTCGGCGGTGATGCCCTGGCCTGCGAAAGCGGCGTCGCCATGCACCAGAACGGGCAGATACTTGGCCTCGCCGCCTTCACCGGCGCGATCCTGCTTGGCGCGCGTGCGTCCTATGGTGACCGGATCGACGGCTTCGAGGTGGCTGGGATTCGAGGCCAGGTGGATATGAATTTTCTTCCCGCCCTTGGTCAGGTATTCGCCAGTCGCGCCCATGTGGTACTTCACGTCGCCCGAGCCTAATACGCTGCGCGGATCTACATCTTCAAATTCGGCAAACACTTGCTCGGGCGGACGGTTTGCGAGATGAATCACAACGTTCAGGCGCCCGCGATGACTCATACCCATTACGAGTTCGACTGCGCCGTGCTCGCCGGCTACGTCCAGAACCTCATCCATCGCCGGCAACAAAGACGTGCCGCCTTCGAGGGAGAAGCGTTTGTTGCCGAGATAGCGCTGCTGCAAGGTCTGCTCAAAGAGGTCGGCGCGGACGAGCAGGTCGAGCGCACGATTGTGATTCGTGTTGGTGTCGGCTGCGGCCGGTTCGGCCTCCATGTGTTCCTGAATCCAGCGGCGTCGCTCCGGGTCGGCGATGTGCATGAACTCCACGCCTACGCTGCCGCAATAGATGCGCCGCGCTTCCTGTGCCCACTCGTTGTCAATCGCGAGGTCAGGATGGGGTTGCGGAGGCAGCAGGCCGAGTGGATTCAGCTCAGCCTCCAGATATCCATATTGACGGAACAGAGCAAAAACACGATCGCGTTCGTAGCCTTGAATCATTGCAGGAGTTGCGGTCCTGGTATTTCGAGTCGAAGTAGGCATAAGGTCTTCTATAGCATATCGGATGAGTTGGCCTGCGTGGTGGATTCAGCGGCGGGGTGGCGGGGCCAGTCGGACCCCGTCACCACACAAACGAGAACGCTGTGCTGGCGGTCACTGCGATGTTTTCCCGCTGCGATTATGCTGAATCCAGAGGCATACTGCCATGACCAATCGTCCCGAAGCGGCTCAGCCTGGAACCCCCGTCATTCTCGGCATCCCATTCGATGCTAATTCTTCGTGGTTGCGTGGAGCGGCGGGTGCGCCACCGATCATTCGTGTCGCCTTGAACTCCATCTCGTCGAATTTGTGGACGGAAACCGGCGTCGACCTCAGTGCTGCCGGCGCCTTTTGCGATGCCGGCGACTTGAAGTTCACTTTTGATGAGCCGTTCACTGCCATCGAACGGAAAGTGCACGAACTGCTCGAGAAAGGCTTGCGCCCGGTCTGTCTGGGCGGCGACCACTCGATAACTTTGCCGATCCTGCGCGCCTTCGGTAAGCATGTTCCCGGATTGACCATTCTGCACTTCGACGCGCACCCCGATCTCTACGACGAGCTCGAAGGCAACCGATTGTCGCACGCTTGCCCGTTTGCGCGAATCATGGAAGAAGGCGCGGCCAAGCGGTTGATCCAGATTGGCATCCGGACGATGACCGGCCATCAGCGGGAGCAGGCAAAGAAATTTGGCGTCGAAGTCATCGAAATGCGGCAGTTGCCCGTGCTTGATCGCATGAAAATCGATGGACCTATTTACATCTCGTTCGACATGGATGCGCTCGATCCTGCGTTTGTACCAGGAACTTCGCATCGCGAGCCGGGAGGAATGTCGACGAGAGAAGCGATCGCGCACCTGCAGGCCATCAGCGGGAAAATTGCCGGCGCGGATATCGTGGAATACAATCCGGCGCAAGACAACACGCAAATCACGGCTACGGTTGCCGCAAAAATGCTCAAGGAGATTCTGGGCAAGATGATTTTGAACTAACGGTAGATTGCTGCGCGAGCAATACACTCTTTAGATCTGTAAAATTGTCATCCTGAGCGCAGCGAAGGACCCCTATTCTCTGCACACATTTTGGGCGAGTAGAGGTTCTTCGCTGCGCTCAGGATGACAGAATGTAGATGGGAGGCACCGCACATGGCTAGCGGGATTATCGATGTGTCCAGTCGCTACTCAGTGCCGGAAACTTTGGCACGACTCCAGTCGATCCTCAAGGAAAAAGGTGTGATGATGTTTGCTCTCATCGACCACAGCGGCGAAGCCGAGAAGGTCGGCCTCAAAATGCGCCCGACGCAGTTGCTGATCTTTGGCAGTCCGAAAGGTGGCACGCCATTGATGATTGCCGCGCCCCGGCTGGCCATCGATCTGCCGCTGAAAGCGCTGGCGTGGCAAGACGAGCAGGGGCAAGTCTGGCTCTCCTACAATTCGCCGGAGTATTTGCAGCAGCGGCACGGGTTTCCCGCCGACCTTCTGAAAAACATCGCCGGCATTCCGGCGCTGATTCAGAAGGCTGTGGAATAATCAACAAACCAAAAGTATCTCTCGGCGCCATTTCATGCCCGATAACCTCAATCCCAATCGAGCGCGCGATCACCTGGCGAACGAGCGCACCTTCTTGGCGTGGCTGCGGACCGGCATCGCGACCATCGTTTTCGGATTCGCCATTGGACGGTTCTCAATCGCACTCCGCGAATTCATGAAGGTGCAGGGATACCAATCCGTTACCCCCGGCTTCACTACATGGTTGGGAATTATTTCTGCGATCGGTGGAGTATTGCTGATCCTGGCCGGACTCAGGCGTTACCGGACGACCAAGATACAACTGGATTCGAATACCTTCGAGCCGGCTGGATTCGTGATTGACCTGGTGTCTTACCTGCTCGGTTTTTTCGGGTTGGTGCTGGCGGGCTATCTTGCCTACATCGAAATTGCCAACAAATGAATTCAACAGGAAATGAGTAAATCATGGCGAATGAACAAGAGAAAGAAGTTGCGGGTCGGGCCGCCGCCAAGTTGGTGAAGGATGGCGACGTCGTGGGGCTGGGCACGGGTTCAACCGCCTATTTCGCGGTCGTCGCTCTTGGCGAGCGCGTGAAAGCCGGAATGAAAATCGTGGGAATCCCAACCTCGGTCAAGACCGCTGATCTAGCGCGATCGTTCGGCATCCCGCTGACCACGTTCGACGAGCATCCGGAGATCGATATCACCATCGATGGCGCCGATGAGTTCGATCCGCAGCTGCGTTTGATCAAAGGCGGTGGTGGTGCGCTGCTGCGCGAGAAAGTCGTCGCGTCGGCGTCGAAGAAGATGGTCGTGGTTGCGGATTCCGCAAAACTTGTTCCTGTGCTAGGCAAATTTCCTTTACCGGTCGAGATCATTGCGTTTGCGCGGGCTGTGGTCGAGAAAAAGATCGTGGCGTTGGGCGGGTCGCCCAAATTGCGCACGAAGCCCGACGGCAGCACTTACCTTACAGATAATGGCAATCAGATTCTCGATTGCAGCTTTGGAAAGATCGCCGATCCTCCGGCGCTGGCACTGGTGCTGAGCAACATCGCCGGCATCGTCGAGCACGGATTGTTCATCGGGCTGGCGAGCATGGCGCTGGTAGGGAAAGGGAACTCCGTGGAAGAAATTCGGAGCTAATCAATTCGACCGAACATGAGGGACAACCATTTCGGAATGCCCGAAATCTTGAATGCTTATGAACGCGACAGCTTCTACTTCGGGGCTGTCCGGATCGTCTTGGCCCAAGAAACGGCTGCGTTCGAGTTCGGTGTCGATCAGGCGGGGTACTTGACTCTTCGAAAGATACTACACACCCGACCTTTCTCCGACATGCCCGGCATCGAGTATCGATACTTCTTTGCAGGTCCCCTCGGCTACGGAAAGAGAGTCAATAATGAAGCGCCAGTGAACTTTGATGTTCGGATTGAACAGGGCAATGATGCTAGAAAATTTAAGTTCCTCGGCCCAACGTCGCTGGTTTCCAACCTAATCTGGTTCACGGAACTTAGGGATTTAGGGGAATCAGGCCAGCTCAAGAGGCTTGAATAGCCGGTTATGCGTATACCTTCACAATCTCGCGAAGCGCTTCGAGCAGTCGCTCCACTTCCTCCATGGTGTTGTAGTGCACGAGGCCGATGCGCAGAAATCCGCCCAGGCGCTCGACGTCTAACTGTTCGGTCAGGTTCAGGGCATAGTAGTTCCCATCCCAGGTGAAGAAGCCGCGCTCGCCGAGCTTTGTTGATAGTTCGAGCGGCGTGTGGCCTTCGATGCGGACGACGAAGGTCGCGCAACGATCGTCGAAGCGGCGCAGGTCGCGGATGCCGTAGAGCTTCAATCCTAGGATCGACTGCAAGCCGGCGATCATCTTTTCCGTCATTGTGCGCTCATGGGGACGGATCGCTTCGTGTGCGGCCAGGATCGCGCCACGCCGGGTAGTGACCGCAAGATTCGCGCGGCGGCCGAGTTCTTCCCAGTAATCCACGCAGGCTTTGATTCCTGCTATGCATTCGTGGTTCAGCGTCCCCCATTCCCAACAGTTGGGAATGTTGTCGGTGTTGGGCCGAACCTTATAGGGACGCAGCCGCTGCAGATGGTCGCGCTTGCCGTAGAGAACGCCCATGTGCGGACCGAAAAATTTGTAGGTCGAGCAGGCCAAAAAGTCGCAGTCCAGCGCGCGCACATCAATCGGGCCGTGGGGAGCGTAGTGGACGGCGTCGATGTAAGAGAGGGCTCCGGCTTGGCACGCCAGTCGCACTACTTCGGCGACGTTGTTGATCGTGCCCACCGCGTTTGACGCATAACCGACGGCCACGAGCCTTGTTCTTTTTCCAATTTTTGACGCCAGGTCCTGCATGTCGAGCGTGCAATCTTCTTCGTTAAATTTCACCGTGCGGATGACTACGCCCTTCTCTTCCAGCGCTTTCCACGGAGAGAAGTTGGCGTCGTGGTCGAGCAGCGTGAGCACGATTTCGTCGCCGGGCGCGAGTTCGCGCCCGAGCGCGCGGCTCATGGCGAACGTCAAAGTCGTCATGTTCGGGCCGAATACGATTTCGTCGGCATCGCAGTGGAGAAATTCGGCCATCGCCGCGCGTGCCTCAGCGATCATGCGGTCGGTGTTGCGGCTGGTGGCGTACGCGCCGCCTGTGTTGGCGTTGTCGCGCTCAAGGTAGGCCTTGATCGCGTCAATCACACGCTGGGGAACCTGGGTGCCACCTGGGCCGTCCAGAAAAACTGCAGGATGTCCATCGGCAGATTGCGACAGGGCCGGAAACTGCGAGCGAACCCAGGGGAGGTCTAGTGCGATCGATTCTTGTGCAATCGATGAAGAGGAAGGAGAAGTCGGCTCGGCGATGGGCATAACAGACATTCTAATTCGGCTTTGGACGCTTCGCTGAAGTCGCTCGCACGAGTGCGGTGGGCGGGCGCGATCGGCCGGAGGGTCGCGCTTACGCGGCGCGTTCGGGAGGATTTGGATGCCTGATTTTCCCCTTATTGGCAGCGTCCAGCCGGATGCGCGTAACGCGCGACGTTTCTTGGACTAAGTCATCCGTTGCTCTGGTTCCGTCTCCCGCCATCACAGAACCCGCGGCGAGGGCGAAGCGCAAGGCGTCCGCTTGGTCGTCAAAATAGAGAATGACTTGTCCCGACATAGATACTTCTCCCTGGGTCTGACTTCCACCGACTGCATGGGGTATGCGCCGCTGGCAAAGATCAAATTTAAGACGCAGGTGGCGCTGCAATGGAAGAGCGTCGGCGACAGTCCGACTTAACTTCGATTGCAATGATTGTCGGAGAATGGGGGCCCCGGTGATAGTGCATTTGTTGGTTCTCGCCTGGCGAGGAGAAAACGTCCGCGAGGCACCGGGAATAGTTGGGGTACTGGTTACCTGCGCAGATGGTGGGCGATGACGGCCGCGGCGGAGGGCGTACTTTCCCGCTTCTTTTCAATGGCTTACGCGTGCATTCCCGTCGCGGGCTCGGGCCGCTCCGCCTGACAGTCACTGTCCCACATTACGGAAGTTTATCTCGAAATACCCGAATGCTTTCCCGCCTGTCGGCTGGCTGTTATCAATAAATGTTGGGATTATTTTGCCCCGGGAATGGCAGCCCGGCTTCCTGGGCAGGAGTTCGTCCGAAATGAAAAATCGCCCTCAATCGTGGAGGGACATGAGAGTGGGAGCGCGCATTTTCATTGCGGTGGTCTTGCTCTGTGGAATGACCGTCATGACCTATTCGGTCTTGCACGGGCGGAGCGCGAATCCGCTTAAATTTTTCTGTTATGTGGTGATTGCTTTAGCCGCCTCGCGGCTCAAAGTGCCTTTACCTGGCATTACCGGCACGATGTCGGTCAACTTTCTGTTTCTGCTGCTGGGCGTGCTGGAACTGAGTTTGCCGGAAACTATGGCGATGGGCTGCGCGGCCGTGGTGGTGCAGTGTCTTGACCGCGAATCACCAAATCCAATTCAAGTTGCCTTCAACATCTGCTCGACCGCGCTCGCTATTGCGGTGACGTTCTTCACCTATCGCTATTCCTTGTTGCACAGTGCGGTCAATAACCCGTCCACGTCGTTATTCTTGGCATCGTCGGTGTACTTTGTCGCGAATACACTTCCGGTGGCCGCCGTCATCTCGTTGACGGAGCGCAGGTCGCTGCGAAAGATCTGGTCGGAATGCTACTTCTGGAGCTTCCCCTACTACCTGGTGGGTGCTGGCGTGGTCGGAATGATCAGCTGGCTGCATGGCTTTACCGACTGGCAAACCTCGCTGCTGACGCTTCCGGTGGTGTACCTGATTTATCGTTCCTACCGCCTGTACCTGGGAAAACTGTCGGACGAGAAGCGGCACGTAGAAGAGATCGCCGACTTGCATATGCGAACGATCGAAGCGCTGGCACTGGCGATCGAGGCCAAGGATCAGACGACTCACGACCACTTGCAGAGAGTACGTGTGTACGCGGTCGAAGTGGGGAAAGAACTCGACGTTGCAAAGGACGAAATGGAGGCATTGCAGGCCGCGGCATTGCTGCATGACATCGGGAAGCTGGCGATTCCCGAGCACATCGTTTCGAAACCGGGGCGGCTGACGCCGGAAGAATTCGAGAAAATGAAGATTCATCCGCTGGTGGGAGCGGAAATTCTGGAACGGGTGCAATTTCCGTACCCGGTCGTGCCCATCGTGCGTGCCCATCACGAAAAGTTTGACGGGACCGGCTATCCACTGGGTCTGAAGGGGAAACAAATTCCGATTGGCGCGCGCATTCTTTCGGCGGTGGATTTTCTGGACGCGCTAGCTTCGGATCGGCAATACCGGCGGGCGCTGCCGCTGCACGAAGCGATGGCGCGGATGGTGGATGAATCGGGCAAGGCGTTCGATCCGGACGTAGTGCGTGTGCTCGAACGAAGATACGTGGAACTGGAACAACTGGTTCACGAGCGCACGAACAAGCTTGGCAAACAGAAGCTTTCCACGGAGATCAAAGATACCGACGCGAACGTGGAGCCGTCGATCAAGCCGGCAGCCGGTTTTGCGGCGCAAGGCACGCGCCAAGTGCCGGAGCGCAGTTTTCTGGCCTCGATCGCGGCGGCGCGGCAAGAGGCGCAGACACTTTTCGAACTCAGCCAGGATCTGGGGGCATCGCTCAGCCTCGGCGAAACGCTCTCGGTGTTTGCCGTGAAACTGCGACGGGCGATGCCTTATGATGCCATCGCCATCTACGTCCGGCACGGCGATGAACTGGTGCCGGAATATGTGAATGGTGACAACTTCCGGCTGTTTGCTTCGCTGCGAATTCCGATTGGACAAGGGCTCTCGGGTTGGGTTGCGCAAAACCTGAAGCCGATCCTGAATGGCAATCCTTCGGTCGAGCCGGGATACCTGAACGACAGTTCCAAGTACAGTACCCTGAACTCCGCGCTGGCGGTTCCGCTCGAGGGCTTGCAGGGCGTGGTTGGCGTGGTCGCTTTGTACCATGCCGAAAAGGACTTTTTTACCTCCGACCACCTGCGTATTTTGCTGGCGGTGAGTTCCAAGATGGCGCTAGCCATTGAGAACGCGAAAAAGTACGAACAGGCGGAGAGTTCTGCGGTCACTGACTTTCTCACCGGTCTTCCGAATGCGCGCTCGTTGTTCTTGCAACTCGATCGGGAAATGGCGCGCTGCAAACGCGACAGCAATACGCTGACGGTGATGGTCGCGGATTTGGACGGGTTCAAGCAGATCAACGACCGCTTCGGCCACCTGGAAGGGAACCGGGTACTGCGTTTGTTTGCCAACCTTTTGAAGGAAACCAGCCGTGAGTACGATTACGTCGCGCGCATGGGTGGCGACGAATTCGTTGTGATTGCTCCCGGACTGACTCCCGAAGCCGCGGTTCGCAAGGCGGAACAAATGCGAGACCTCGCGCAACAGGCGGGAAGGGACATTTGCAACGAGGACATCCTGTCGCTAAGCGTGGGCAAGGCGGTATACCCGGAAGATGGGATGGATGCGGAAAAGATCCTGTCGGAGGCCGACAAGCGCATGTATCTGCAGAAACGGAGTCAAGCAAGTCCGAAGAATCGCCGTCTCTATCCGCGAGTGCGGGGGCGGCTGACCACGGAAATTTCTGGAAGCAGCCTGGCACAGGCGCAACTGGGCATCGTTACCAACCTGAGCCTCGGTGGTTGCTACATCGAAACCAGCGGCCTTCTGTTGCCGGGGTCGCAGCTGCAACTTAGCTTTTCGCACGATCATACAAATGTTTCCGTGGTTGGCGAGGTGGTGCGGTTGGACATGGGGATTGGCGCGGCGCTGAAGTTCCAGGAAGCGACGCACGAAGTTCGCGCCGTCCTACAGCGCATTCTGGAGCAGTTGGCCAGTTTGGAAGCGTCGGTTGAATTAAAACGCAGCGCGGCAGCGGCTGCGATCAGCAAGGTCTAGTAGGGCGATGCGCCTGGCGTGCAGAGCGGCCAGCGACACTCCACGACAATTCACGAGGCGGAGATCGTGATCGGCTGGCCGTCGATTGGCGGAATCTCCAGCGGCTGCATCTCGATTGGCTGAGTCGGAAGCGCCCGAATCTGAATGAGCGGCGCTGTGGTGCGCGGTTTTGAGAGCCCTTGCCGTAGCATGTTCGCCGTGGGCACGCCCGTCCGGTAGAACGACTTCTCGCAATCGGCGGTGGACGGGCCGCGCATACTTCCTTCCATATAGGCTAACCCTGGACAACGCGTGCAACTGGTGACGTGCGAGCAGGACGAGCAGACGGTAAGATCCTTGGCCCGGATGGACCGAACCTCTTTCAGTTGCGGCGAGAGATTCCAGATATCCAAAAATTTCTGCTGGCGCACATTTCCCGTGGGAAGAGGAAACTGCACGCAGGGAAAAACATCGCCGTAGGGCGAAATGTAGCAGAAAGAATGGCCTGCGCTGCACGAATACCCTTCAAGATCCTTCTCCGTTGGCGGCTGAGGAGGAGCGCAAAACTCTTCCTGGTTGTCGACCAGCGCGGGATTTCGAAAGACGCTGGGGAGTTCTTCTCCTGGAATGCGCAGCCCAAGAACGGCCGTGTCGCCGTCCATCATGGGCGTGATGGTGGGATCGAGAGTGTATTGAGCGCCAAGTTCAGCGGCCAACTTCTGGACACCACTGTGATCGGCGGAATTCACGGTCATCAGCACGTTGGCGATGGTGACCCGGAGGCCTTGCGCACGCAGGAAACGAATGGCCGTGATGGAACGCTCGAGCGAGTGGGGCAGCTTCGTAATGGCATCGTGTACTTCCGGACGATGGGAGTAGATGCTGATCTGAATGGTATCTACGCTGAGTTCGCGGAGTCGCCGGGCTTCAGGTTCGTGGATCATGACCGCGTTCGTCTTGATCTTGACATTGAACATGAGACGGCGGGCGTGTTCGACAATTTCAAAGAAGTCGCGGCGCATAAACACCTCGCCGCCGCTGAGGGTGAGAAAGAAAACGCCGGCATTGGCCAGTTGATCGAGCGTGGCTTTGATTTCGGCGGTAGTCATCTCGCCGTGGTCGTCGTGATCAAGATAGCAATGCACGCAGCGCTCGTTGCAGCGATACGTGACGTCCATATGCACGGCGAGAGGGACGCCCAAGTCAAACGCTTTCTGGCCGACTTCGCCCATGAGGTTCATCAGGGCATCTCCGCGGCCAGAGGTTGATTGGAAACGAGAAGAATTCCGTGGCTCGACAGTTCGGTGACGAACTGCTCGGCATCGGCCTGAGCCTGTTCGGGATCGACGTCAAATTGTTCGCAGACGCGGTCACGGACAATATCCCGGAGCGGAGTGTGGCCGTCGGCCGCTTGAAAGATGGCGGTGGCCACTTCGTTGAGGGTGAAGAAAGTCGAATCGGCCGAGTTCATGACCATCATTTCGCCCGCCAGAGCGCGTGCGGCAATCGCGGAACTGCGGGCAATGTAAATGCAATTCTCAGGCATGCTGGGGCACTCCCTGGAAGTTGCGGATTTCGTCCCACACCCTGGCATCGGGATAGAACGTGAGGCGGCGAACCGAGACGGTATCGACAAAATCGCATGCCGTGGCGAAGAGCTTCTCGACTAGCGTGTAGTCTTCGGCGAAAAACAGGATATTGCGCATGAGGCGGCGCACAGCCTCGGCGGATGATAGCTCGTCGACTCTATTCTCGGGGCCCTGCTCCAAGAAAAAAAGAGCGGAAACGGGAGCAGAGCAATTCTCTCCGGCACGTGCGAGTTCTCCGGCGAAAGGAGTGCCGAATGCCGAATAGCCACCCGCGCCCGGGCGCAAGTAGGAAATTTCGTCGGTCAGAAGAGTGACATTTGCAGGGGCCAGGCGCGTCATCGTAGTTTTGCCCGCGCCAGACACGCCCGAAAATAGATAGGCGCGTCCATCGCAGATTGCACTGGCGGCGTGCAGAAGGAATCCGCCACGCTCGGCCAGAATCAGACTGTGCAAAATACGCAGCACGGAATCGAGGGAATACGGGTTTGCATTTTGCCGTACTGTGCCTCGTCCAGTGGTGGGGTCCCAGCGGGCGCGGAAGTCTCCGCGCTCTAGCACCCATGCGTCCGGTTCGCGGCGGACTCGGACGTCGTCATCAGTAGACGATCGTGTGGAAGTAAGGTCGAACTCGAGCTCAAATTCGGGAGGCGAGGAGCTCAGGAAGCCTTCATAACGCTCGCGAAGAAGATCGAGAAAGGCATCGTCAGAGGTGACGAGAGCAATCGGGATTCTTCCGATATCGACGCACGCGACTTTTCGAGGGCCCGGCATCATACGTTGCCCATTTCGATGCCGCATTCGCGGTTTTGGATTTCGCTCGCCGATGACTGCCGGCGCTGATGAAGCTTCAGAGCAAGACGGCGTGCCGCGCCCCAATGACAGAACAACATTCCCACGGCGCGAGACCACCTCCCGCCTAAATCAAAGCGCACAGCGGAACGAGAAACGAGGCCTTCTCCGGCGCGACCGACAAGACGGCCCAGCAGTGCTTCGCGTGGTAATAGGGGATCGGGACCGGGCATGGAATCGCCGCGCAGCACGAAGCCATTGGATTCGGAGGCTAGGAGGCGATGCAGAAACAGGCGGCCATCGTGCAGCGCGAGCACGATCTCGCCGGGCCGAACCTCTTCAAGCGAGCAGCCGGCAATCTCGACTACATCGCCCGGCCAAAGAGTGGGCAGCATGCTTTCGCCATAAACGCGCAAACGCAAGCTCTGGCTGCGACGCAACGCGTCCGCCAGCAAAGCTGAACGTTCCGCGCTCCAAAGCAAACGCGCCGCATTCTGGCTGTTTTCGAGCATCAGGAAGTTTTCATTGAGAACTGACAATTGCCCTGGGTGGCGATGATCTTGCCGCACGAGAGGGCGCGCGTCTCGAAAACCCGTTCGTAGCGAAATGCCGGCTTCTGGTAGAGCTTTTTCTCCACACTGGCACTTCTGGATCGCTGCTTTGTTTCGTTAGGGGTCCGATGGTCCTTCATGATTCGTCAAGCCAGGCGCTCAAGAAGCTGACTTTATCCCCCGTTTCGATAAGAGTAAGGGCAGTGTACTACAGGGCTTTCCCTGCTGCCAATGTGAGGAGGCGCAATTGCAAGTGCGCGAATCAACATGCTCAATAAAATGAAAGGGTTCCATCGCGGCGCGCGCGGCGCAAACTGAGCGAGAGGCCAGCCAGCGCAAGGGGCAGCAAGACCACGCCGAACCCGGCCAGCACAGCCAGAGTCGGAGCCATCGCCGTCAATGACTGCCCCTCCAGCAGCGCTCGCCGCATGCCATCGATGGCGTACGTTAGAGGAACCGCGCGCGAAAGAAGTTCGAGGGGACGGGGCAAGCTGTGAATCGGGAACATGGTTCCACTCAGAAACCAGAGCCCGGAACCGAGCAGCCACAAAAGAGCCGAGCCCTTCTGGAAGGCGACCTGCAGCGTGGCGGCCGCAATTCCCAGCGCCAGGGCGATGGCCAGAGAAAGAATCAACACCGCCGCGCAGGAACATAAGTTGGCGTGGATCGACGCGCGGAAAACCGCGACTCCTGCGAAAAGATAGATCAGCAGATTGACCAAGCTTCCCGAAAAAGCAGAAATGGAACTGAGTATTACCAGTTCGGCCGGGGCAGTCGAGGTCGTCAGCAGCACTTCGAGCGTTCCCGTCTGCTGCGCTTCCTGCACCGCGCGCAGGAAGGCTTGGGCACTCATCAGGAAAAAAGTGTAGACGCCGGTTCCGACTAGAAGGAAAGGGAAATACTCGACGCCATCGGGCCGAAAGCCAGGGCCGATGGCGCGGGAAAGAAAATAAAAAGCCGCCAGTTCGGTGAAAACGCCGACCAGGGTCACGATGAAGCCACTGCGGTGGCGAACGGCAGTGAGCAGATCGCGCCGCAGAATGGCGTAGAGCTTGTCGAGCGTCGAAGACATTAGCAATTTGTAATTGGTAATTTCAAATTTGCAATTTCAAGCATGGAACGCAGCGATCATTTCCAAAACAAAATTGCAAATCACAAATCACAAATTACAAATGGCCTCATCGATTTCTCCTGTCATGCGGAAGTAGAAGGCGCGCAGGGCTTCGGCGCTTTCGCTATCGCCGATGGAGCGATCGACGAGCAATTCACCGCGATGCAGCAGAAGGAGGCGATCGGCAACCGCAGTTGCTTCTGCGAAATTGTGAGTGGCGAGCAAAACAGTCGTCTGCTGCCTGGCCAAGGCGCGGATGGTCGTCCAGAAGCGGGCCGTCGTGCCGGCGTCGAGGCTGCGCGTCGGTTCATCGAGCAGAAGCACGCTGGGGCGCTTGACCAGCGCGCGCGCAATCCCGAGCCGCTGGTACATGCCGCTCGAGAACTTCATCACCAGTATGTCGGCCTGCTCTTCGAGGCCAGTATCGCGGAGAACTTCCTGAATCCTTTGCGCCCGTTCGCTACGTGAAACTTCGTCGAGTGCAGCAAAGAAATCGAGATTTTCACGAGCGGAGAGGCGAGGAAAGAACGAGCGCTCCGCGGCGACCGCGATGCCGACTTGACGCCTGACCTTACCCGCCTCGTGACGGGCATCGGATCCGCCAACGCGCACCGCTCCAGCATCGGGGAGTAGTGTGGTGGAAATCAACTTGAGGGCAGTAGTTTTTCCGCTGCCGTTGGGCCCGAGCAGCGCCAGGATCTCGGCGCTAGCGGCCGAGAATGAGACGTCCTTCAACGCAACGGTCTCGCCGCGCTGCTCCCGCCCGAGCCAATTGAAAAGCGCAGGACGATGGCGAAATGCCTTGCGCACGGATTCGAAGACAATGCGTTCCATGAAAGCAGTTGCCAGTTGCCAGCACCCAGTTGCCAGTCAGTTGCTTCGCCAGGGAAGCGGCACCAAAGTTTGCGGGCAGTTTCGGTCTAGTAATTCTGAGGCTGGTCACGGGCAACTGGCAACCGCTTGTACTTACAGTCCCAGTTTTTTGACTTCTTCGTTGTAATACTTGCGGTAGAGGATCGACCATTCCTCGGAGCCCTCGATGATGGTGCGACGCTGGCTTTCAATTTTCTGGCGCGCAGCCTGGTCGATGCGGGCTTCCTGCATGAAGAGCTCTTCAAGAATCTTGCGGACCTCAAGGCGGATGGTGTTGCGGTCCTCGATGAAGTCGACCTGATCCAGTTCCGCTACGGCGTCGGTGACCACATGGGCGACTTTGTTGACTTTATCGCGGCTCAAGCGCACGGCAGTGACACCCTCAGAGAACAGCCTTGTATTTCTTGACCAGTTCGGTCTTCACTTTTCGGAACATTTCCTGGTAATTGGCGCCGCTCTTCTGCATCTCCTCAGAATAAGCTTCGAGGATGACGCGCACTTCGTCATTAATACGGTCTTCAAGCGCGAGCTCTTCGAGCAGAGCGGCGTGCACTTTCTCGGTCAGCGCAGGCATTGCCTTGGTCTCAATGAGACCGCTCGCCACCAGTTTTTTGGAAACTTCGCGGGCGAGATAGCCCACATATTCTTTAGAAAAGAGCATGATAGAACATCTTTTTTGCGAAGAGAAAGTTTAACACATGGGCCGTCGGCCTGTGAGGAACGGCCCGCCACTTAGTCGCCGGCCAAAAAAATGTCCACCACTTCGTGGTGCTTCGTGAGGTTCGCGAATCAGCACGCTAGCGCGAGATCAGGAATTCAACTTGCTGCTCAATTTCGGCAATGGCGATGGGAGCGAGTTTGGCCTCCCGCAGTTGCTGGTTGAGTTGCACTAATCTTGTCTGCTTGAATTGTACCCACTCTGCGATTCGCGCTTTTACCTGTGGACTCGATTCCTGGTAAACCGCGATTGCCTGCGAAGGCGCGGCTCGATCTCCGTTTTCTACAACTCGCAGAGCGGTGGCCAATCCGTTGTAGGCATCCTGCAGCCCGGGAGCCTCCCCGGGAACCTTATTGCTGAGAATCTTGCCGATGGCGGAGCTGGCCTCTATCAGCGCGGGCTTTAGCTGTGTGTCTTGGGGTGAGATTTTCTGCCGAATGTCCGCCAGTTGTTTTTGCACCGAGCCAATCTCGGCCAAGGCACGGCGCGCTTCGATGCTCTCGCCAAAGATCTGTCTACCCAAACGCAACTGCTCGGCGAGTATCTCTGAAGTCGCGGGCGACCGCGGATCCATAACGACTTTCAACGATTGTGTCTGCGTTTTTCCATCGACGGTCAGACGAACCTGGTAGGTTCCGGGCACAGCCTTGGGACCGCTGGGGGCGCGGTACTCAAATCCTTCTTCCGCTTCCGGGCCGCCGGTGCTGCTCCAGGTGAGGTTCCAGACGAAGCGGTGCAACCCCGGAGTTTTTTCGAGGACTTCGGGCTTGGGAAACCAGCGTTCGGCGACAGGCAGAGGCTGGTGCTTCCACGTGCCCTGATCCTGTTCTCCGGCAGGATGAGTTCCCGCGGAAAATCGCCGGACGAGATTCTGCTGCGCATCGAAAATTTCCAACTGCACGGTGCTCGCGGCGGACGGCAGGAAATAATCCAGCATCGCGCCATTCGGAGGATCCTCGGCCGTGGGTTCCTCGGGCGGAAGCGGCGTGCCTGAGAACGAATCGTGATCCATGCGAATCGCCGTGGCTGGACTGTAGAACCACGGGCCGACGTTTCTTTTCGCCTCAGGCGCCTGGCGAAGCGGCGTGATGTTATCGAGAATCCAGAAGGAACGACCGAACGTTGCCGCCACCAAGTCATCGCCGTGGATGGTAAGATCGCGAACTCCGCTAACCGGCAGGTTTAATTGCAGAGATTGCCAGTGGTCGCCGTCGTCCCAGGACGCGAAAACACCAAATTCAGTTCCGGCGAAAAGTAGCCCTTTGGTTTGCGGGTCTTCGCGAACCGCGCGCAAAAATGCGGGAGCGGTCAGACCGGTGGTAATCAGCTGCCATGTGATTCCATAGTCCCGCGTACGGTAAATAAAGGGCGTTTGATCGTCGACGCGGCTGCGATCGACGGCGGCATAGGCGACTGCGGGATCGAAGTGAGATGCTTCAATCAGCGAAATTTTGCTCCAGTCACTCAGCCCGGACGGAGTAACATCTTTCCAGTTTTTCCCGCCATCGCGAGTCAGGTGAATCAGTCCGGTGTCGCTTCCCGCCCAGATCAGATCGCGGTTGAGGGGCGATGGTGCGATGGTAAAGACGACGCCATAGCCGGAGCGCTTTGCTTGCTCGAGAGTTGGCGGGGTCGAAGACTTGCCGGTTGCACCGCGTACATCGCCGACTGCTCCGGTTAGATCGGGACTGATCGTTTCCCAGTGCAGTCCGGCGTCGATCGTCTTCATCACATATTGCGTCCCGAGATAAAGCGTCCCTGGGTCAGCGGGCGAAAGAACCAGCACCGGAGTCCAGGGATCACGATATTTGCGCTCGCGGACTTCGGCCTCCCACGAAAATGCTGGCCACGGAGCAATGTTCTGGCTGAGGCCAGTCCGCTTATTGAAGCGGTCAACTGTGCCGTAGGTTCCGCTGATGTAAATAATGTCGGGGTTCTTCGGATCGACCGCCATGTAGCCGCTCTCGCTGCCTCCAGCCGGAAACCAGTCGCGCGGCGTGATCAGATCGTGGTCGGTACGGCTTAGAGTCGCGGCGCTGCCGCTATCTTGTTGCGTGCCGTAGACGGTATAAGGGAACTGGTTGTCGGTGGTCACATGATAAAACTGCGCCGTCGGCTGGTTGTACCAACTGCTCCAGGTCTGACCGTGATTGAGGCTGATGGTGGTTCCCTGATCGGTTCCGAGGACCATGCTGGAGGAATTTTTCGGATCGATCCACAGCTCGTGATAATCGTCTCCACCGGGTGCGCCGCGGACTACCGAAATTGTCTTGCCGCCATCCTCGGATCGGTAAAGAGCGACGTTTGGCATGTAGATCACATCGGGATTCCGCGGATCGATCGTGATGCGATTGAAATACCACGCGCGGCTGGTCAGGCGGGGATCGGCGTTGGCTAGCGCCCAGGTATTGCCTCCATCGTCAGAGCGATAGAGGCCAGATTTTCTTGCCGCATCCGTCTTGGCTTCTATGAGCGCGTAGACGCGCTTACCGTCCGGCGCAACATCAACGCCAACCCTTCCCCAATCGCTTTCGGGCAGACCGTTTCCTGCAAGACGAACCCAGGTGTTGCCAGCATCCGTCGAACGGTAGAGGCCGCCGCCGGGTCCATCCATCGTAGGATAACCGGTCCACGGCGGACGATGCGTATGCCATGCGCCGGCAAACAGGAGCTGCGGTGCAGACGAGCAGATTGCCAAATCTGAAGCCCCAATATCGGGGCCCAAGTCGAGAACCCGCGCCCAATGAGCCCCTCCATCGACGGATTTGTAAACGCCGCGCTGCGGGTTGGGAGCGTAGGCGTGCCCGAGCGCGCCGACATAAACGATGCCAGGATTCTGCGGATCGATCACAATCCGGCTGATCTGGCGCGTATCCTCCAGCCCAAGGTGATTCCAGGTCGCGCCACCGTCGGTCGATTTATAAACGCCGTTGCCCGAAGAGAAGTCTTCACGAATATCGCTCTCGCCGGTACCGGCGTAAATCGTCTTGGGATCGGAGGGCGCCACGGCCAGCGCGCCGATCGAGCCCACCGGTTGGCCGTCAAAGATCGGCGTCCAGGTCACTCCCGCATCGGTAGTTTTCCAGATGCCGCCATTGACCGCGCCAAAGTAAAAGGTTGTCGAGTCGCCCGGGACGCCCGCCACGGCTACCGCGCGTCCGCCACGGAACGGGCCGATCAGCCGCCACTTGAGCCCATTCACCAATTCTGTAGGAATCGGCTGAGCAATCGCCGTAATGGCCAGGAATACAAGAACACATGTGAAGAGATGACGTGCCAAACGCGATTTGAATTTGCGCAAGTGCCAGGCCCTCTGTTTTTGATACGCAGTTTGGTTGACATTCTATCCTTAGAGTTTTCGTTCGCGCATCTGTTCCACGTCATTTATGCGGAGAGCCGCGATTTGCCGCATGCACGCTGGTTAGGGTCTAATGCCCCATGCACTGGATCAACGCGCTCGTTCTTTTCCTGATTCTGCTGGCGATGATCGCGCTGTTGCTCGTGCTGCTTCATCGCACTCGGCTGGGTCCGTTTCTACACGAACATATTGCCGACCGTCCGCGGCGGCGGCTATTTCTTGCGTCGGTCAGCTTCTTTTTGACGTTTGCCATTGTGCGCGGAATGGTTTTTTGCATCACGCACCAGATTCCGCCTTTTCACTACATTATCGTGGGCGGTCGCCACGTCCACCACCTGGTGCCGGGAATTCTGCTTCTGCTGGCGGTTGGTTATGGCTGGCTGTGTGAATTTGGCACGGGCAGCGACTCGTCATCGCGTTTCACCAGCGCCTTGATGTCGCTGCTTTACGGAGTAGGCGCGGCGCTCACGCTCGATGAGTTCGCCCTTTGGTTGAACCTGAAAGACGTTTACTTCGTGCGCGCGGGGCGTTCCAGTTTCGACGCCATCATCCTATTCGGCTCGCTGCTCGCCGTCGGCGCATGGGGCGCGCCGTTCTTTGCAGCCCTGGCAAAACGCGAGAAGACGCACAAACACTAGCCCATTGCGGAAAGGGCTTAGCTCCGGCATAATAATAGTTTGTCTTGACTTCGTTGGTTTACCCTGTTGGTTTACTCTGCCGGACTCTTCCGGACAAAGGATAGTGAAGTCTGTGTTAATGATCCGATTAGCGCGCTTTGGTGCGCGCAAACAACCGTATTACCGAGTGGTAGTGATTGAGAAGGAACACGCTCGCAATGGCCGTCCGGTGGAAGTCGTGGGAACGTATAATCCACGCACCGTCCCGGCTACTTTCGACCTGAAGCGGGATCGCATTGAGCACTGGGTTTCGAAGGGCGCCCAATGTTCGGACCGGGTTAAGAAACTGCTCGCTCTCCCCGCCCCCGCTGCGGCTGTTTCGGTTGCGTAGCCGCCACTACACTCGACAATTCAGGAGCAGCTAATGATCGAACCTAGCGCCAGCCCGCGCGTGATGATCGAGTACATCGCCAAGGCGATCGTTGAGTCCAAGGGCGAGGTTTTTGTGGACGAGTATGAGGACGGAGACGAAACCGTCATCGAACTCGAGGTGGCCGAGGCTGATCTGGGCAAAGTGATTGGCCGCTCTGGACGCGTCGCCCGCGCCTTGCGCAATCTGCTGGCAGCGGCGGGGTCGAAGCTGGATAAGCACTACGCGCTCGAGATCATCGAGTAACAAGGGCGAGTGGCAGGTCGGCGAATGGCGGCACCAGACGCTAGCGGCGAGTGGGTTAGCCTCGCGGTGGTTATCAAGACGCAGGGACGCCGTGGCGAGGTCGCGGTGGAATTGCACACAGATATTCCTGGTCGCTTCCGGCAAGATATGCGGCTCTGGGCGCTGGCGAAGGATGGCCAGCGGCGCGAAGTTAGGGTCGAAGAGCTGTGGCCGCATAAGAGCCTTCTGGTGCTCAGGTTTCAGGGCATCCAGACGATTTCAGATGCCGAGCCGCTGGTGGGCGCCGAACTCCAGCTTCCGCGCGCTGAACGCGCTGAGTTGGAGGCGGGCTGGACTTACCTGAGCGACCTGATCGGTTGTATGGTGCTCGATGGTTCGCGCGAAATCGGCCTGATTGAAGATGTGCAGTTTGGCGCGGGAGAAGCGCCGTTGCTGGTGGTTCGAGGTAAGGAGCAGAAGGCGAAGCTGCCTTACGAGATTCCTTTTGCCGAGGCGTATTTGGAAAAGCTGGATCTGGAGCAGAGGCGAGTCCGGATGAAGTTGCCGGAAGGGTTGCTGGATGTGAATGCCCCGCTGGCAAAGGAAGAGAAAGAAAAAAATCGTTAGTCGATGGGCGTTAGTCGTTCGCCACTCGCTCGCGGTGGAAGATTTTTGCTAACGACCAACGACGAACAGCCAACGACTGGGTTCCGCAAATGAAGATCGACATTCTTACGATCTTTCCCGACTTCTTTCGCGGACCTTTGGACTACGGAATCGTGCGCCGGGCTCGCGAAACTGGCTTGGTGGAAATTGGCATTCACGATCTGCGGGCGTTTACGAAAGACAAGCACCGCACCGTGGATGACCGCCCGTTTGGCGGCGGCGAGGGCATGGTCCTGAAGCCGGAACCGATCTTTGAATGTTTGGAGTCGTTCGGCGATGTGGCTCCGCGTGAAGTACGCTTAGCCGCCGATGCGAAGCAATCGGTGATTCTACTTTCCGCGCAGGGCTGCAGACTTAGCCAGTCGCTAGCGACGGAGCTTTCGACACTGCATAGGATCGTGCTGATCTGCGGGCGCTACGAGGGCGTGGACGAACGCATCAGCGAGCACCTTGCAGATCGCGAAGTTTCGATTGGCGACTATGTGCTGAGCGGCGGCGAACTGGGCGCGGCGGTAATTCTGGATACGGTGACGCGGCTGATTCCGGGCGCGGTTGGCAATCAGAATTCGACTCGGCAGGAATCGTTTACCAAGCAAGTGTTCGAGGGCGAGGAGGCCGACGCCCCACTTGATTCTGAACCGAGTTCGACTTGCGTTTCCGGCGGATTGCTGGATTATCCGCATTACACGCGGCCTGCGGATTTTCGCGGGATGGCGGTGCCGGAAGTGCTGATGAACGGCAACCACGATCAGATTCGCAGCTGGCGGCGCAAAACGGCTTTGGCGAAAACGCTGCGCAACCGTCCTGACTTGCTGGAGCGGGTTCGGCTGACGGCGGAAGACAAGGAGTTGCTGGAACAAATTAAGCTAGATCAAGCTTGATCAGAGTACTGGAAGAGACGGGCAACCCCCGTCACCACGAGAGATTAGAATCAGGAAGGGAACATTATGCGCAATCCGATTATCGAAAAACTGTTGGCAAAATCGCGCCGAACCGACATTCCGAAGTTTGGGCCTGGCGACACCATCAAGGTTTTGGTCAAGATCAGAGAAGGGGAAAAAGAGCGCCTGCAGGCATTCGAAGGCGTCGTTATTTCGCGGACACGCGGCGCGCAACCGAGCTTTACGGTGCGCAAGATCAGTTTTGGCCAGGGCGTGGAGCGCATTTTCCCCATCGACTCCAAAGTCATCGACAAGATCGACGTGATTCGCTCGGCCAAAGTTCGTCGCGCCAAGCTTTATTACCTGCGCGGCCTCAAGGGCAAAGCGGCGCGTCTGAAAGAAGTCGAAAAGCAAGTAACCGGCGCTTAATTCGTCGCCCACATTCGTGTGGGGCGGGGCTTTGCCCCGTCCGAGCGGGTCGTAGCCCCGCTGCCACACAGTGTTTCACTTCCGCTCTTGCTTGTGGCCACTTCTTCGGCGAAGATGCTGATCAGCATCCGTGTCCAAGTCAGCGCCCACCTCGAAAAGTTCCACCCGGGGCAAACCTTCTGCTTCTGCCGCGAAGTTGCGCTTGCTGAAAAAACTGCGCTGCACTCTTAAATTTGAAAAACTGGCATGGGCCGCGGGAGGAACGCTGGTTGCCGGAGTCGATGAAGTGGGTCGCGGGTCGCTGTTTGGTCCGGTCGTGTCTGCCGCTGTAATTCTCGATCCTGCATACCGCATTCGCGGGCTACGCGATTCGAAACTGCTCCCCGCTGAGCGCCGCGAAAAACTCGCACTCCTGATTCGCGAGCATTCGATCGCCTGGGCTGTCGCTGCCGTGGATTCCGCTCGCATCGATCAAATCAATATTTACCAAGCTTCGCGTCTGGCCATGCTGCATGCGGTCCAGCAACTCGCTCCGTCGGCACGGTATCTTCTGGTGGATGCTGTGAAACTCGATTGCGAACTTCCGCAGCAGGCGATCATTCACGGCGACGCGCTCTCGGCTTCGATCGCCGCTGCTTCCATCATTGCGAAGGTCGAACGGGATCGCATGATCTCCGCGTGGGACCCGGTTTTTCCGATGTACGGTTTGGCCTCAAACAAGGGATACTGCACGCCGCACCACTTGGCGGCGCTCCGCGAGCATGGGCCGTCGCCGCTCCATCGGCAGTCATTTTCGCCAGTGTGGAGCGCGCCCGTTCCGCAGGAAGTGTTGAGCTTCATGCTGGACGAATCGACTTCCGAAATCGTTTCGAGTGACGAAGAGGCGCTCGTGGCAGTATCGCAACGCTAGTTGTCGTGGACGACCGATGGCGAACGTCCCTGCGTGAGGCCCGCCTGCTATCATCTCCGACGTGGCTGCTCGCGGAAAATTCATTACCTTCGAAGGTCTCGATGGCAGCGGGAAGAGCACGCAAGCGGAGAAACTGGCCCGTTCCTTGCGCGCTCACGGGCATTCTGTCACCGTCACTCGTGAACCGGGCGGGACTGGCGCGGGTGAAAGGATTCGCGAAGTTCTACTGCACTCCGCCACCTCAGGACTTTCTCCGTTCACGGAAATGGCGCTCATGTTTGCCTCCCGCGCGCAGCACATTCACGAAGTCATTCTGCCCGCGCTATCCGAAGGACGCATCGTGCTCTGCGACCGTTTCACCGATTCGACCGAGGCTTACCAGGGCGGGGGCCGCAAACTGGGATCGAAGCCCGTGCTGGAGTTGCACAAAATCCTCTGCGGCAACCTGCAACCTGAGCTCACGATTCTGCTCGATAATGATTTGGCTTTCAGCATCGAGCGCGCCCGGCGGCGCAATCAAAAGCACAAAAGCGGCCGGTCCGAAAAAAGTTCGGGAAAAGATGAAAACCGTTTCGAGCAGGAAAACCGTGCCTTTTTCGGGCGCGTCCGCCACGCGTATCTGGCAATCGCGGCTCGCGAGCCGCAGCGGGTGCATGTTGTGAACGCTCGCGGCACGCCGAACGAAACGCATGCGGATATCATGGAACTGTTGCGAAAGAAATTGAAGATCTGACGGGCTCTGAGCTCTTAGCTTTTAGCGAACAGCCAATAGCCAATAGCGCATTTATGCCCTTTTCTGATTTTGTAGGCAACCCGGAAACCGTTCATCGTCTGCGCGAGATGCTGGCGCGTAAGCGCCTTCCGCACGCCGTGATTCTTTCTGGGTCGCACGGGTCGGGCAAGTACACGCTGGCGCTGATGCTCGCCCGCGCCATGAACTGCCTGGAGCGTCCTTCAACGGACGGGTTGCCCGATTTCTGCGGGCGCTGCTCGAACTGCACTCGCATCGCGCAATCCGAAGACCTCGACTCGCGCTTTGCCGAAGCCGTCGAAGCTCGCGAAAATCTCCGCGACACGGACAAGAAGGAGACCCGCCTCTTTGTGCAGACCCACCCCGATGTTCTGATCATTCCGCCCGATCCTCCGCAGATGATGATCAAGGTTGACCAGGTTCGGCATGTGATTGGGACCATTTACTATCGGCCCGCGGAAGCTCGCGAACACGTTTACATCTTCACCAGCTCGGCGTTCATGAAAGAGGCTGCCAACTCGCTGCTTAAGGTTCTAGAAGAGCCGCCCGAGTTCGCCAGCATTTTTCTGCTTACTGAAAACGCGGGAGAGTTGCTGCCCACGATTCGTTCCCGTTCCATAACCTTTAATCTGGGGGCGTTACCTTTTACAGAGATCGAAAGCCGTCTGAGCCAGGTTCGTCCCGATTGGAATCCGCGGCAGCGTGCGCTGGTCGCCCGCCTTAGCGAAGGCGCTATCGGACGCGCTTTATCGTTCAATCTCGAAGGTTACGTTGCCGCTCGAAGTCATGCGCTCATCATGTTGAGGTCCGCGCTTCGGACGGGAGAGCACACCGAGTTATTCAAAGTGACGGAGAGTTACCGGGCCGGCGCGGAAGGCCGCGAGAAGATCGATGGTCTTCTCCGCACTCTTTACTCGCTGCTCGAAGACGTGATGTTCCTGCAATCGGGGGCGGGACGGCTGGTTCGCAATACGGACATTCTGGGCGAGCTTCAGAAAATGTCTGAAGCCGCCGATTTTGCCTGGGTGCAGCGGGCCGCGGAGGGCCTTGGCGAAGTGGAGCGCGGAATGCGTCGCAACCTGCTGCGCTCACTCTCGCTCGATGCGTTCGCGACTGCGCTGGAGCGGGTTTCGTAGCAAAAGTGCTGTGGCTGCCGCCGGTCCCGCAGCGTACAACGGAAGACGCCGCACAGCCGTCCCTACACTGACGATTGCACAAAATATACTGCAATATTGTCATCCCTTGCCCGCTGTGATACCGTACCCTCAGTTCACACCTCTGGACCACAATTACAGGCTCGAGTGTTGTGGCTTATTCTGCCCGCCCAGCGCGCAGGTGGTGCGATTTGAAAGATACGCTCGATTCCATACCAGTCGAACAATCCGCGGAGCAGGAGAGCTTCGCGAACCGCAAGCTGATCCGCCCGACCCTCAACCGGGCCGAGCACGCTCCCAACAACCACGGACACAACCATGCGCCGGCCGAACGCAGGGACAGGGACCGTTCCTCTGGCGCTCCGGCCAAGAAGGTCGCGCCGAGCGAGCAGACCAACGCCGAGAATTTCTATTATCAGAAGCAGATGCAGTCGAAGACTCCCATGGTCATCGTGCTGCGCGATGGGGAAGAAGTCCACGGCTACATTGAGTGGTACGACAAAAACTGCATCAAGCTGAACCGCAGCGGCGCCGCCAACCTGATGATCTACAAGCCCGCCATCAAGTACATGTTCAAAGAAGGCGAGAACGGGCGGAAGTAGTAAGGGCAGCTCTCAGCTCTCAGCTCTCAGCTCTCAGTTTTCGGAACTGAATTCCGGAGCGCCCTATCAACCTCTTCTTTGATCCACAGGCTGCTCCCGTGGAAACCCACCCTCATCGTCGTACGGTTATTTGGGGTCTTCTCTACTTCTTGGCGTCTTTCTATGTTGGGGGCGTCATGGTTGGCGGCATCGCCATGGGTTGGCTCGCGTTACATGCCTCCAGCGCGCCGATTCGACCTTACGAGGAACGCAACGCGCGTGCCGCGGCGCTGTCGAAATCGGTGGAATTTCGCGACGTCGAGATCACCACTCCGGATGCCGTCATCCTGCGCGCCTGGTATATGCGCCCGCAGGAGGCAAGCGGCGATGCCGTGATTCTGCTGCACAGTATCAGCGGCAATCGGGTGGAGATGTACGATTACGGCAAGTGGCTGGTGGAGAATCACTACAGCGTTCTGCTGCCCGACGAGCGCCATCACGGCGACAGCGGAGGGCTGTCGACTTACGGAGTCAAAGAAGCGGACGATATTCACCGCTGGGTGGATTGGATCGAGACCAATGAGCCGGCCCGATGCGTGTATGGGCTGGGCGAGTCCACGGGAGCGGCCGAATTGCTAGAGTCGCTGCCGCACGAGCCAAGGTTCTGCGCGGTGGTCGCGGAATCGGCGAATGCCACATTTCGCAAAGAGGAATACACGCAGTTGGGCCGTTTATTTCATGCTGGGCCGTCGCTTGGTCGAATACTTTTCCGTCCAACCGTCGATGTCGGATTTCTCTACGTTCGTTTGCGATACGGCATTAACCTGGAAGCAGCATCTCCGGAGCAGGCAGTCGTTGGCGTGAAAACTCCGATACTGCTGATCCACGGTCTCGACGATACCTATATACCGCCGTATAACTCGGACCTGATCCAGGCAAAGAACCCAGCAATTGTGGTGTGGAAAGTCCCCGGTGCCGTTCACGTCGGAGCCCGCAAGGCCGCGCCGCAAGAATTCGAACGCAGAGTGCTTGGATGGTTCGCGGAGCACCCGGCGACTGCCAAACCAACGAGTGCTCCAATCTCGAACTGAAAGCTGAGAGCTGCTTCTACAGTTTCGGCAGCACAATCCCCTTCTGCGACTGGTATTTCCCTTTGCGATCCTTGTAGCTGGTCTCGCATACCTCGTCGGATTGGAAGAAGAGAATCTGGCATAGGCCTTCGTTGGCGTAGATCTTCGCCGGAAGCGGCGTAGTATTCGAGATTTCTAGCGTGACGAAACCTTCCCACTCCGGCTCGAACGGCGTGACGTTTACGATGATGCCGCAGCGCGCGTAGGTTGACTTGCCCACGCAGATGGTCAGCACGTCCCGCGGAATCTTGAAGTACTCGACCGAGCGCGCGAGCGCAAACGAATTTGGCGGCACAATAGCTACGTCGGCATTCACAGTAACGAACGAGCGCTCGTCAAAATGCTTGGGGTCGACGATGGTGCTGTTGACGTTGGTAAAAATCTTGAACTCGTCGGCCACGCGCAAGTCGTATCCGTAACTCGACACGCCGTAGGAAATCACTCCCGTACTCACCTGTTTTTCCGAGTACGGATTAATCATGTCGTGCTCCTGCGCCATGCGCCGGATCCAGCGGTCACTCTTGATGCTCATGAAACTCCTTTGGAATTTGGTAATTGGGTAATTTTGTAATTTGGCAATTTAGAAACGGATCGCGCGAGAGAATTCCGGCGGCGCGACGGCTTTCAAATTACAAATTATCAGATTACAAAATTACGAAATTTCTCTCGGCTGGTGCTTGCCATATTACGAGATTGATGCCTCGGTTGACAATCCGCTCTATCTCCCTTAGCATCAATAACTTGAGGTACGTCAATCCTCGAGAGCCGGGAGATACCCGTGATTAAGCTCGACATCATCAACGAAGTGGTGAACCGCACAGGGATCACCAAGACCAAGGCGGAGCTGGCCGTCGAAACCGTCTTCGAGAGCATGAAGAAGGCGCTCTCGACCGGCGACCGCATTGAGCTGCGGGGATTTGGCGTATTCAACGTGCGTCCGCGCAAGACCGGTATTGGACGGAATCCGCGTACCGGCGCCGAAGTTTCCATTCCGCCGGGCAAAGCCGTCCGCTTCAAACCGGGTAAGGAACTGCAATCGATTGACTAGCCGCTGTCGCGATTGCAGAGGGCAGAGGTTAGATTGCAGAAGGAAACCACGTCTCTGTAATCTGAACTCGAAACTCTGACCTCAGGTTCCTATGTCCGAACCCGCTTCTTCTCTTCCGACTGCCCTTGAATGGAACCAACGACCTCAGCCGCAGGTGTGGGTTACCCGCCGGCCGCGCGAGCGTTGGTGGCTCTACGTGTTGTTCTTCGTGCTCACCGTGTTCAGCACACTGGTAGTGGGGGGTCGCATGCAACTCCATTACCTCAACAGCCAACCCCTGTTTTCGCTGGATGACGATTTCTTGTCGCCGTTTGTAACCTGGATTGCACACCCCTCGGAACTGCTGCTGGGCCTTCCTTTCTCTTTCACTCTGATGTTCATCCTCTTCGCGCACGAGATGGGACACTACCTCTACGCCCGCCACTACCGCGTACACGTGACTCCGCCGTTCTTCGTGCCGTTTCCCAGCCTGATCGGCACGCTCGGCGCCTTTATCCGCATAAAAAGTTCGATTCCCTCACGCGCCGCGCTCTTTGACATCGGAATCGCTGGCCCGATCGCAGGATTTATACCCTCCTGCATCGCTTTGGTATATGGGCTCTCGCTCTCGCATCCCGTCGTGGCCTCGGCATCGTCGGGTATTCAACTCGGATTTCCGCTGGCCTTCCACCTCGCTGCGCGCTTGCTCCACATCGCTACGCCTCTGCCGGCACTCTCCCTTCATCCAATCGCTGCCGCTGCCTGGGTCGGGTTGTTTGCCACCTCGCTCAACCTCTTGCCCGGCGGCCAGCTCGACGGCGGCCATATTGTATTTTCTATCTCTCCCCGCTTGCACCGCTTGATCTCGCTGCTCACTGTCTTCGCGCTTGTGCCGTTCGGGAAATATATGTGGACAGGCTGGTTTCTCTGGACCGCGCTGCTCGCTGTGACCATGCGGCATCCGCCGGTTCCGCGCTATCCCGAGGTGTCGGGAGGCCGCCTCTTGCTTGCCGTGATCGGGCTACTGATGTTGGTGTTTAGCTTCACTCCCGCACCCTTCACGCACAGTTCCGGCCGCGAAGTCTGGCCAGAGATCCGCGATGACGCCCGCGGAACGTTGCACGACATTCGCGATGAGGTTCGTCACCTGCTGCACCGCAAGTAATTTCTTGATTTGCGGAATCCATGCCTGGCCGGGCAGGCTTTGAGCTGGAATCAGCTCCTACATCAGCCACACCGCATCGACATCCACGATCACTTGCGCCCGCGGAATCTTCCTGGCGGTTGTTTCCACGAGCATCGCCCGCAACAGAGTATTCATCTTCTCGCGACTGGGAGACTTCAAGATGAAGTGATAGCGGTAATCGCGCTTCAGGCGGGTAATCGGAGCAGCGGCCGGACCGAGCACGCGAATGCCCTCGTGCCGCGTCTTCTCAAACCAGCGTCCGAGTTCGCCTGACCAAGTCAGCGCCTCATCTAACTTCTCACTGCGGATGAGCACATTCGCGATCGCGCTGTAGGGCGGATAGTGCATCCAGGCGCGGAATTGCAGCTCTTTTTCATAGAATCCGGCAAAATCGTGACGCGCTGCAAACTGCACAGCGTAGTGCTCTTGAAAATAAGTTTGCAGCACAACTTTTCCCGGAGATTGTCCGCGTCCAGCTCGGCCAGCGACTTGCGTCAGCAGCTGAAAGGTTCTTTCTGACGCGCGAAAATCCGGCAAGCCCAGCGCCATATCGGCGCCGATTACGCCAACCAGCGTCACGCCGTGGATGTCGTGGCCTTTCGCGATCATCTGCGTGCCCACCAACATGTCGAGTGCGCTTTCATTCAGTGCGTTCAGCGCACGCTCGAAATCTTCGCGCCCGCGCACCGTATCGCGATCCAAGCGCCCGATCCGCGCCTGCGGAAACATGCCGTGCAGCAGTTCTTCCAGCTTCTCCGACCCCGTTCCGACAAAGTACACGTACTCGCTGCCGCAATGTGCGCACTTGTCGGGGATGCGCTCGACGTGGCCACAATAATGGCATTCCATCTTGTGCTCGCGCTTGTGGTGCGTCATGGAGACGGCGCAGTTCTTGCACTGCAGCGTCTTGCCGCAGGCGCGACACAGGACCACTGGAGAATATCCGCGCCGGTTGAGCAGCACCATGACCTGTTCTTTTTTTTCTAGACGTTCGCGAATCTCTTCCGCAAGCTTGCGCGAGATCACCTGCTCCTGCCCCGTCTCTTGAAACTCCTGCCGCATGTCGACAATCTCGACTTCGGGCAGCGGACGCATTTCCACGCGGTCGGGCAACTCCACCAGCGCGTATTTATTTTTCTTGGCGTTGTAGTAGGACTCGAGCGAAGGCGTGGCCGAACCGAGAACGACGACTGCTCCAGACATCTTCGCGCGCATCACGGCTACGTCGCGCGCGTGATAGCGCGGCGTTTCTTCCTGCTTGTAGGACGAATCCTGTTCTTCGTCGACAATGACGAGCGCCAGGTCGCCAACCGGAGCGAACACCGCCGAGCGCGTTCCCGCTACAACCCGCGCCTCGCCCCGCCGGATGCGATGCCATTGCTCGGCGCGCTCGGCGTCCGAAAGTCCCGAATGCAAGATGGCAACTTCATCGCCGAACACCTGGTGCAGATCCCGCATGCAGGCTAGATACACCGCCGTTTTCCCAGATCCGGTAATGCCATGGAGCAGCAAACCGGCGAACTTGCGCGAGGCAACGGCCTCTCCAATGTTCGCTAGCGCGTTTTTCTGCGCGGCGCTGAACTCAAACTCAAACGGCGAGGGCCGCGGCTTGAGTTTGGGAGCAGTCAAAGCCTGGGGTTCATCGACCAACTCAATCAACCCGCGTCGGACGAGCGTGCTCAACGTAGTGCGCGGGACATCCAACCCACGCAATGCCTCGACGGGCGCTCTGCCGCCTGCCGCTACGAGCGTTTCAATGAGGGTACGCTGGTTGGCGTTGAGACTCTTAGCGGGGGGCGTGTGGTGACGGTCCTCTGGCCCGTTTCGCGGAGGCGCGCCTTCTGCCGCCAGAGACGGGTTGAGCTCCGTCCCTAAGAGATCGCGTTCCTCTGTCCTGCGCAGTACCGCTATCTTCACCAGGCG
>JBEKLO010000040.1:0-54241 GCA_050010155.1 Terriglobales bacterium | reverse complement strand
GCTTGGGCGAAAGAGCGCACATTGTCGTGGTGCGATGTGCATGATCGGTTGTGGAGCCGCATTTGTGTTTTGGCTGGCATCGTTCGCCCAGGGGCAAGAGCCAAACCGTCTACCTGTCTACAAAATTGTTAAGGAGGGCGCGACGGCTTCCGAGGGGAAGGAACTCGCGAGCCGATTCGGCGTGCCTTCGAAATGTGTCGTTTCGGAACTAGGAGCAATCGATTTCGTTGACACTACCCGCTATCTGGCCCTCCCAACGGAGATCGCAACCGATGCGGTGAGGCAATCGGAGCATTTGAATCGCGCCTTGGAAGCCACCAGGAACAAGGACGCGACGCGCAACGTCACGCCGACACTTCTGAATGCTCGGTCGATCGAGGGCCTGCACGTGATGGACGAGAAACTGGCGCTTTCGAGGGTGGCCGAGGCATTCGACCGAGCGGGGCTGACGCCGCAATTCGGCAAGGCTTTCGTTGGGCACCACGAACTGATGCTGTACTCGAAAGACGGCGGAAAGAAGCTTATTCGAGACGGCTCCGTGCTCGATACCGAAGTGACGTACCGATTCGCCGATCCGAACGGCTATCCGATTTTTGGGCCAGGAGCGCAAGCGCAAGTTGCCTATGATACGACGGGACACGTGAGCCGCGTATATTACGCTGGCCGGAAGTTGGAAGCGGAGGGGACGGTCGAGGTGATTCCGCAGAGAGTAGCAGAGGAGCAGATCGCGCGTCTGTTGCCAGCGAAATCGAAGATCAAGTCACGACTGATCTACTATGCGCCAGCGATCTCGAACGGAGCTGAGGCACAGCGGGTAGCGGCTTTAATCCCGTGGTACGCGTATTACGGGACAAGGGAGGTAACGAACCCGCAGACCGGTGTTGCGACAGAAGTGAAAACGAAGATCGGATTCATTCCGGCGACGCGCGACCCTCGTTTTGTTCCTTCAGTGAGGCTCGAGGTATCGGGTCGATCGGAAGTCCACGCATCGGTTTCAGTGGAAGGCGGAAGGCCGCCATACCGTTTTATTTGGGGCGGGTCAAATCCAGAGGTCGGGCAACGTAACGAGCCGTCGGTCCGATACACGCCGCAATTCCGAGCGGAGCGGTCGCTGTTGACGGATCCCCTTTTTCGCCGCGAACGTGACGAGCGGATCTCGGTGACGGTTGTGGATGCGAACGGGATTGCCGTCTCGGTGAGTCAAACGCTGCCGGTAGAGGCGAATCCCGTCTTTCCGGAAAGCCACGGCGGACAGGGTCATGACGAAAGAATGCCGACGTTCGGCAGTGAAAACCCGGGGAATCCACTGCACTGGGTGCCCAGCCAGGTGGCATGGAATACAGAGATGGGGACGCCGGGAGGCGGGGCAACGGTCAACTTCAATTGGTCGGGCGACAGCGCGTGGCCCGGCGACTTCATTCGGCCGACACCCGCCGGGACGCTGGTAGCGACGCCCTGGGTTTACGGGGATGCCGATTTTGCAAACTGGGGCGTCGATACCGCGGACATCGTTCTGGACAATGCCGACGGATGGAGTGACGGGAAGGCTGCGATGTATCCGGGCGCCCCAGACACGGACTATAACTCGTCGGGCGGCGCCACGCTCGAGACGCCGGTTTCGAGCCCGAATGTGTTTATTGGCACCAGCCAGAGTTACACGGTCGGCTACAACGCTTCGTGGGGACCGGTAGGACCCAACGATACGCTGGAGTGGCTGTTGCTCGACGATTGCGACATGCTGGATCCGCTCGACGGCGCAAACCTCAATGTCGCGCAAAGATGGGGACCGGCATTCGGCGGGTTGCACATACTGACTGGTTTCGCTTCGCTCGATTACGGCAACGGACCGTTTGAGGGTGGAGTTGCGGACCGAGTTCTCGGCGTCAACGGGCAAACCGCGCAAAGCATCGTGCAGGCGTGGTTCAACTCGGCTGCCGCGAACAGCACTGGAACGGCGGCGGCGATGGGGCCCGCGATTGAAATCATGCCGGGAATCTTCATCTGTGATTTTGAAGACTATTTCTGGGGAAAGGGATCGGTAGGACCGACGATTGTTCCGAGCAGTTATCCAGCGTCGATGTTAGCTTACTGGTATGTGACTAGCACGACGGCTTTACAGTACTTGTTCTAGGACAGTAGCGCGCCAAGATGACGGACTTGGGGTTGGCCATAAACGGGCCAGAAGCGCCAGATCGGTACCGCCAAGTCGGCTTCTCGCCGGCATTCATTGGTGACGCTTAGCACGTTTATCGTCAACGCCCTCCAAGCTGCCGGGATCTATAACAACACGCTGCTTATCATCACGGCCAAACATGGCGACTCACCCATCGACCCGACGCGATATGTGGCGGACGGCACAAATACGCCGGCGGCCTCGGCGAATGTCGCTAAACGGCTGCATCCGATGGCCTGCGGAAGCAATGGGAGATAGCCTTCGTCAATCTTCGCAGCCTCCCACCACACTAATCGAGCTTGTGGAAACGGCGAAAACGGGCGTAGCCTTCCTTGCCCATATAGCGGTCGAGAACCGGAGGGGCGGTCTGACGCAGGTCAACGATTACCAGGCCATCGACGACATTAGAAAATTTGCGATCGAGATTGAAGCCCACCAGTCTGCCTCCAACCTTGGCATATTGCTTGATCAGAATGGGCACCCCTTTGCCGTCTTCTTCCAAATCGGAAATCGGCTCAGCGAGTTCTTCGATATCGCGTAGTGCGCCGCAGAGGGCTCCGCAATCCCAGCGGCGCAGCTTGGGGGCGCGAAACGGCGTGCGGGCGTGGATGAGGTCCGCAAATTCGCGGCCGTCTTGACGCTGCTGAAAATAGCGGACAATCATCTCGCGCGACAAACTGCTGTACTCATTGCTAATGCTGACCGCTCCGAACAACACTGGAGTCTCGGGATGGGCAGCCACGAAATGCGCAATGCCCTTCCATAGCAGGAGCAGCGGTGCGTACTGACGCTGATACTCCGGACGCACAAACGAACGTCCCAGTTCCAGAGCCGAACCGATCTTCAGAAACAGCCGCGCGTCATAGCGGAATACTGTGTTCGTGTAGAGACCTTTGATGCCGTGAGCGCGAATAATCTCATCGGTGTTGCCGGCTCGATACGCCCCGGCCAATTCCTGTTTCTCTTTACTCCAGAGCAGCAGGTGCCAGTAATGGGCATCGAACTGATCAAGATCGGCGCTGCGTCCGGTACCTTCACCGGCGGCGCGGAAGGTGATTTCGCGAAGGCGCGCGAGTTCATCCAGCGCGTGGGGTAATTCCGAAGCGCGCGCGGAGTACACGGCGAATTCCGTGCTTTCGACGAGCAGTCGCTCGGCCGGCAACGCTGCAATATCGTGGCTGACGAATCGTGATGGAACCTCTTCCGCGATCGGCTCCTGCGGTTTGCGCGGAAGCGCGGAAAGCATCTTGGTAGGAAACGAGACTGGTTTCTTGCCGCGATAGGACAACAGGTAAGTCCGTAGGCGAAGATACTCGGTGGCCTCCTCGTCGTTGTCGAGGTTGGCAATCAACTCGGGCGAGATCGCGCCACCGATACGAACCTGTATCTGTTTCCCATACTGCTGCAGAAACTCTTGTAGAAGAAAAAGCGTCCGCAGCCGCGGATGGATCAGACCGAGCAACTGGAACGGGACGCTGTTGCGGCCGCAGAAATATACCGGCAGCGCACTGGCTCCGGTCTTGCGCACCAGGCGGGCGGCCACGGTGTTCCAAGCGGGATCGGTCACTTGCGCCTCGCGCAGATTCCACTGCGAGACCTCGCCGGCGGGAAACACGGCAAGGGCGCCGCCCTGGCGCAGCCATGTCATCGCCTGTTTCAAAGGTTTCACATTCCGATCAGCGGAAGATCGATCGCGAAACGGATCCACAAAAATGCAATGCTCGTGGAGTTCGGGGATACCTTCAAGCAGGGAGTTGGTTAAAATTTTGACGTCACGGCGCACGCGGGACAGGAGCACTTCCAGCGCCGCACCATCGAGTATGCCAAAGGGATGGTTGGCCACGGCCACCACAGGACCTTTGACCGGGATGCGATCAAGGTCACTGGCTTGGACTTCGATGCTTACGTTCATCTCCGCCAGCAAAGCTTGCAGCCGAAAACCCGCCGGCGCCGTGCGCACGCGCTGGTACAGTTCGCGCGCCTGATCCATCGGGATAAATTTTCCTGCAAACCCTGGGAGCCCGGGCAGAAGCGGCGGCTCCCTGAGAACCCCTCGCGCTTCGTGACCCGCGATTACCATTTTAGGCATAGGCGATTCTTGCCTTGCCTCAATTGCGCGTTTATGAAGAGACGATTAAAGGTTCATGAATGAGTGCTCCCTAAGTAACCCCCCCATTAAGATGTGAGTGATAAAGAGTTTACGGTTCGACCAATCCACAGAAAGGTTGTATGCCTCCCGAAAACTCGTCAGCTATATCGAAACGCTCCGGAACCGGAATACGATTCTTGGGACTGATTACGCCTTTCCGACTGTCAGGAACAACGTAAATGGGCTTTCCTGAGGTGGGGTCTAATGGCGATTCGACGAGGCAAACCTCGAGACGCTCCCTGTTCTCGCGGACCGTATCGAAGACCTGAAAGCATGGCTAAAGATCATAGAGAGGAAAATCTCTCGCAGTAAAGAAGTCAAGAGCGAAGCTCCAGTTGATGTAAAAACCCACAGCCTAAGCGCATAAACTATGGCGGCTGTCTATGTCTCCCACTGGACCCTAAAGGACACCGTTATCAATATTTACAAAGACATAATCTATATTTCTACATTTCATTGGACGGCGCCGGGAGCCACTCTACTTTCCGATGCAGAAGGTGCCAAAGATCAGATTAAGGATGTCGTCAGTGGTCGTGGCCCCCGTGATTTCGTCCAGCGGCCGCAGTGCTGCATAGAGATCCAGCAGCAGCATCTCGTGAGGCACGCGCGCCGCAACCGCATTGCTCGCGGCGTCGAGCGCACTCAGCGCTCCGTTGACGAGTCTCTGATGCCGAACGTTGGTAAGAAACCCAGGCTCTGCCTGCATAGTTGCGCCTCCGGTGACGTGGCCCAGAATGGCCTCCCGCAGGCTCGCGATCCCCTCGCCAGTCAACGCGGACGTGGAGATATGCGGAAGCGATGAAAACGCATAGCGGCGGTCGTTTTCTTTCGCCTCAGAACCATGCCCGCCAGCACTCGCTAAGTCGGATTTATTTTCCACGATGATAGCCGGGCGCCCCGCAACTTGACTTAGTAACTCGCCGTCTTCCTCCGCCAGCGATTGCGTCTTATCGATGACGACCAGGACTAAGTCGGCGTCGGCCAGAGCCTCCATGGATTTTTTAATGCCGATACTCTCCGCTTCGTCCAGAGCGCGGCGAATGCCCGCCGTATCCACCAGCTCCACAGGAATTCCACCGATGGCGACCGTCTCGCTCACCAGGTCGCGCGTGGTTCCCGGCTGCGCGGTTACAATCGCCCGCTCCCGTTCCACCAGGCGATTAAACAGGCTCGACTTGCCCACGTTAGGACGCCCCACGATGGCCAGCGTCAGTCCCTGGTGAACGATCTTGCCGTAAGTAAAAGTGTCAGCAAGGCGCAGCAGCGGGCCTTTCACCTGCCCGATGCGTTCGAGGATAGCTGCGTCCGGCGCGATCGACACATCATCTTCGGCAAAATCAATACCCGCCTCGAGCAGCGCAATTAACTCAACTAATCTCTGCTTGATAGGCTTCAGTCGATTGGAGAGCGCGCCCTCAAGTTGCTGCGCCGCAACCTTCGCCTGAAACAGGGTTTGCGAATCGATCAGGTCCCGAACCGCTTCGGCCTGGGTCAAATCCAGCCGTCCGTTCAGAAAAGCCCGCATCGTGAACTCGCCCGGTTCAGCCAGACGGGCACCGCCAGCCAGAGCCAATTCCACGACGTGGCGCAACACAACCGGCGATCCATGCGCCGAGATCTCAACAATATCGTCGGTAGTATAAGAATGAGGCGAAGCAAAGAAAGTAACCACGACCTCATCGATGCGAGTGGAATCCACGCACGTAGGGGCGGACGCATTCGTCCGCCCCGCCGAGCCAATCTCGGCAGGAGCTGTCCCAATCGGAGGGGCGGCAGGTTCGATCAAATCGCAGCGAATAGCGCGGCCCGCCTCCAGTTCACGACTTGCCCGCAGCAGCGGCGCAGCAATCGCGCGTGCCTCGGGTCCAGCCAGTCTCACTACCCCGATCCCCCCGCGTCCCGCCGGAGTAGCAATAGCGACAATCGTGTCGTCAAGATTCATCGAAATAAAGTAGGCGAGGAGTTCAGCAATACGAGCGTACCAAGAAACTGTGATCCTGAGCGGAGCAACTGTTTCGCGGGACGCGACGCAGTCGCGGAGTCGAAGGGACCCCTAACCCCTGCACATAATTCGGCATCCGTCGTCACTACCTACCCTCCCCCGTTTGCCGCATCTACCGCCCGTCATTTATACTCAACGTTTGCCTTAAGCCAGCGGATTCAATCAGGGAGCAGGGATTTTCGATGCCGAAACGTACATTTCAACCCAACAAACGCAAGCGCTCCAAAAAGCACGGGTTCCGCACCCGTATGAAGACTAAGAGCGGAGCCGCCGTGCTGTCGCGTCGCCGGGCCAAGGGGCGTAAGCGCGTTGCCGTGAAGCCGGGTTTCCGCGATTAATTTCCCTCAACGGGCAGCGAAGGCCGTCTTTATCATTAACGATAGCTATAACTACCTTGCAGGATTGTGAGCTGGTGACGGCCGACGCTCCGAAACGGAGTGGGGAGCAACCCGCGGCAAAAGCGCGAGCAAGCTTCCCGCGCGCGGCACGGTTGCTCAAGCACTCCGATTTCGATCGCGTGTACAAGCAAGGGCGGCGGCACTTTTCGTCGCATATGACCGTGTACTACCTGCCGCACCCCGGCGACGCTCTTTCGGAAAAGGCCCCTCCGGAAACGCCTCCGGGCGACAAGATCGCGAGAAACAGGATCGCGCCAGAAAAGGTCGCGCGCGTCGGGTTCACCGTCGGCAAGGTCCTCGGCGGCGCAGTCGTTCGTAATCGGATCAAACGCCGGATGCGCGAAGCCGTCCGCCAGCGCCGTGTCGCGCTCGAAGGCGTGGGCGCGGTTGATATAGTGATCAATCCGAAGAAGTCGGTCGTCGCGCTCGAATTTTCGGTATTGCTCGAAGAAGTGGCCACAGCCCTCGACGCCATCGCCAAAAAAGCGGGCAGAGTAAGTGAAATAAAGGCAAGCGAAGTAAAGAAATGAAATCTCTCGCGCTCCGTCTATTGCGGCTTTACAAACGGTGGATCTCCCCGGCCTTTCCGCCGTCCTGCCGCTATGTGCCGACCTGCTCGGAATACGCGATGGAAGCCGTCGAACGCTACGGCACCCTCCGCGGAGGAGTAATGGCCGCATGGCGCTTGTTGCGTTGCCATCCCTTCGCAAAGGGTGGTTATGATCCGGTAGCCGACGATCCTGCGCGAAAGGTTTCCAATACTGGGCTGGCAAGTGGGCCGCGCGCTTCCCTGCAACGCGAACGACCAACGACGAACGACCAACGACGAGTGATGAGCAACTGATTTGGCAGACTTTCAAAATCCTCAGCAAGAACCCGGCATGGAGCGCAGGCTCTTAATCGTCTTTGCGTTGACCTTCCTGGTCATCATGCTCTTCCAGCCGCTCTTGAAAAAGTACGGCCCGCAGCCGCCCGCAAAGCCGCCAACCTCCCAAGCCGCGCAGAATCAACCCCAGAACCAGCCGCAGCTTCCGCCCGAAACACCCGCGCCCATGCCAGCCTCGCCCACAGCGGCTGTCAAGTCGCCCGCGTCGGCTCCCCAGCAGGCGGCAACCGAATCCGAAACCGTCATTGAAAATGACGTCTACCGCATCGTCTTCACCAATCGCGGTGGCCGCGTCAAATCGTGGGTGCTAAAAAAATACACCGACGACAAAGGCGGCCAGCTCGAATTGGTGAACGCGACAGCAGCGCTGAATTATGGCTATCCGCTCACCTTGTGGACTTATGACGAGACCCTGCGGAACAAGGTCAACTCGGCCCTTTATATTGGAACGCTGCCCGGAGATCCCACAGTTGATGTCGGTTCCATGCAACTCGGCAGCAAGTACACCGCGCCCGCGAAAATCAGCTTCGCGTACTCCGACGGCGACGTCTCGGTGCGGAAGACCTACAGTTTCGATGCGAGCTATGTAGTCGGAGTGCAGACTGCCGTCGAAGTAAAGGGTGTGCCCGTCGCCGCCTTGCCCATGTGGCCTTCTGGCTTCGGCGCCGATATGACTGGCCCCCAGTACGCCCTTGGCCAGATCGTCTACCAGTACGACGACAAGGTCGAACGCCTCGCCATCAAGAAAATCAGCGGCAACGGAACCTTACAAGGTCCGTTTAACTGGGCGGGAGTTTCCGACCAGTATTTCGCCGCGGTATTTCTGCCCCAGGACCCGAAGAACGCGGCCATGGTAACGCTGCGCAACGCCCTCGAGATTCCGCATCCCGGTTCCGACACAAAGCAGATGGACAAGATCGACGTGCTCGGCGCAGCCGTCGGCAGCCTGAAGGGGGCAACCGATACCCGCCTCTATGTTGGCCCGAAAGCGCTCGCCGACCTCGAAGCCGTCCCCGTCCCCGGCATCACCGGAGCCGAACCCGATCTGCGCGCTGTCGTCGACTTCGGCTGGCTCGGCCTCATCGCGCGCCCACTGTTTCTCTGGCTCAAGTGGATGTACGCCCACATCGTTCCCAACTGGGGTTGGGCGATCCTGCTGCAGACGCTTGTCATCAACCTCGCCCTGCTCCCGCTCCGCCTGACGCAAATGAAGTCGATGCTCAAGATGCAGCGCGTCGCGCCACAGATCAAAGCGATTCAGGAAAAATACAAGAAGTACAGCCTGCGCGATCCACGCAAGGCCGAAATGAACCAGGAGATTTCGGCGCTCTACAAACAGGAAGGCGTCAATCCGGCCGGCGGATGTCTGCCGCTCCTCATCCAGATGCCGTTTCTGTTCGCCTACTACCGCATGCTCAACGTAGCCATGGATCTGCGTCATGCTCCTTGGCTCTGGATTCACGATCTGTCCGCGCCCGATCCCTGGCACATTCTGCCGGTAGCAATCATCGTCACTATGCTCGTAATGCAGCGCATGACGCCGCAGGCCGGCATGGATCCCGCGCAACAAAAGATGATGAACATCATGATGCCCGGCATGCTAGGGCTGATGAGTTGGAATCTCCCCGCAGGCTTGGGCCTGTACTGGTCCGCTGGACAGCTGATAGGCATCGTCCAGCAGTCAGTAATGAATCGCACTTCGCTAGGCCGGGAAATGCGCGAGATGATGGAGAAGCGAGCAAGAAAGAAAGAGAAATAGCCTTCCGCGGTCAGCCGTCAAGTAACCCAGAGCATTGGCTCATGGGGGTTTACCTGATGGCGGATGGCTGAAGGCTGAAAGCTGACCTATGCCAATCACCGACAAAGTCGCCGCCGCCAAACAAATCGGAGAATTCCTGCAAGCCGTTATCTCAAACGGCGGCTTCAAACTGAAGTACCGGATCACCGTCGATCCGCCCATCGCCGAGAATCGTGAGTGGGAGCATCCCGAAATTCTGGTCGAGTTTGCCGGACCAGATTCGGCTCTCCTGCTCGAACGCAGTGGCGAGTTGCTGCGCTCCTTCGAGCTCCTCGCGACGGAGATCCTGCACCTCCAGGGCAATGAGCACGAGAAGATCTGGTTCGACTGCAAAAATTTCCGCGCCATGCGCATCGACGAGCTGCAACTCGCCGCGCGCGTAGCCGCCGAGCAGGTGCGCCGCACGACTGAGCCCTACCGCTTCGGCCCCATGTCATCGCGAGAGAGGCGCATCGTGCATCTGGCTCTGCGAGAAGAAAAAGATCTGCGCACCGAAAGCGACGGCGAAGGCGGAAGAAGATCCGTGGTCGTCTATCCCGCAAGTTATAAGACGGCGCCGCCAGCAAGAAGAGAACGCCGCACGGGCTGAGGCCAGAGTGCAGAGGCCAGATCTGCAACATCCCGCACGTTTGGGCTTTCACTTCTGCAATCTGACTTCTGACTTCTCACTTTATTGCCCATTGCACCCTTTGCGCGGCAGTTATTTTCTCGATACTTGACAGCGCGAAAAAATCGCGATTCGATTCGCACTCGCACCAATTTTTTTTCTTGTAAACGCACCGACGCGGCGTTTTTTTTATGCTAGTATGCCGTTCGTCTCGTATTAATTTTCTACAACTGCTCGTACTGCAAAACAGAAGTTGCTCTGCAGAAAAAAACGAAGCACTCATATTCTTAGGTTGGTTTTCCCGGATGTTTTCTCTCCGGCGCTTTTCAATATTTCTGGTAAAAAATGTCTCTCTCTAGTTCCAACATCGTTCCGAATCCCTGGGCCCGCGTCCTTGACGCCCTGGAAAAGAAAATTAACCGCCACTCCTACGACACCTGGCTCAAGCCCACCCGCTACAGCCACGCCAGCAACAAAATTTTGTTCGTTCGCATCCCCACCGCCGAGTTCCGCCACGTCGGCGACAAGTATGCCGATCTCATTCAGGAAGCGCTCGACAATCTCGGCCTCGGCTACGAGGATGTAAAATTCGTGACCGCCGAGGACGACCCGTCGAATACTCCCATCCGCCATAACGGAGGCCTCTCGGCGCATAGCCCCAGTGGAAGTCCGAGCGGAGGGCACAATGCAAGCTCGAGCGGAAGCCCAGGCGCAAATCTGAGTGGAAGTTCCAGCGGCAGCGGCGCAAGTTCGCAGTCGCAAGGGTTGCATCCTTCGCAGGGCCGCTTCGATTGGGATAGCGCCGCCCAACTGAATCCCCGCTATACCTTCGACGCTTTCGTCATCGGCAGCGGAAACCAGTTCGCCCACGCCGCCTGCCAGGCCGTAGCCGAGCGCCCCTCGAAAGCCTACAACCCGCTCTTCCTCTACGGCGGCGTCGGTATGGGCAAGACGCACCTCATGCAGGCCATCGGCCACGAGATCAAGCGCCGCACCCCGCAAGCCGCCATCTGCTACGTCTCGAGCGAGAAGTTCACTAACGAGATGATCAACTCGCTGCGGTACGACAAGATGATCAGCTTCCGCGATAAGTTCCGCACCATGGACGTCCTCCTCATCGACGACATCCAGTTCCTCGCGCAGAAAGAGCGTACCCAGGAAGAGTTCTTCCACACTTTCAACGCTCTGCACGAGTCGATGAAGCAAATCGTAATCGCCAGCGATCGTCCGCCCAAAGAGCTGGCCGAATTTGAAGACCGTCTCCGCAGCCGCTTCGAGTGGGGCCTCATTGCCGACATCCAACCCCCTGACCTTGAAACGAAAATAGCCATCCTGCAAAAAAAGGCGGAGCAGGAGCGCGTAACGCTGCCAACGGATGTGGCATTTTTCATTGCCTCCAACATCCGCTCCAACGTCCGCGAACTCGAAGGCGCTCTCATCCGTCTAGTCGCGCATTCGTCCCTAATCGGAGCCGAAATTACGCTTCCCTACACCCAGCAGGTGCTGAAGAACTTCATCGATTCGCAGGCCCGCAAGGTGACGATCGAATCCATCCAGAAGGCGGTAGCCGAGCAGTTCGGCCTGCGTCTAGTGGAAATTAAGGCGAAAAATAATTCACGGTCGATCGTCTACCCGCGCCAGATTGCCATGTACCTGGCCAAGCACCTCACGGAGGCATCGCTCCCCGAAATCGGACGCCAGTTCGGCGGCAAGCATCACACTACTGTCCTGCATTCCGTCGACAAGATTGAAAATGTTCGCAAGGACGACAAGGATTTGAACAGGTTGCTCAATAAACTGACCGAGCAATTAGGCGCATAAATGTCGGTTTGCGACGCCTTTTCCACGGTTCCAGTCAGTCTTCCTCCAGCCTCACTGTGGAGAGCTTGTGGAAGCTGTGCCATACCGGATAAAAATTGGAACACGGTCCCAGCGTTGCGTTGGTATCCGCAGAACCGGGGAGCGATTCTCCACACGAGGGTTCGATATCGAAGCCACTGAACCGCAGGCATCTGGACCGGTTTTCCACTTCTCCGACCCACCTACGGTTACTACTGGTTTTATTGCTTTTGTATTTGATATAAGAAGAGAACAGAAGTAGAGTCGGGAGACCCAATATGCCGGTGGAAGTCGCCCCTGCCGTATCCACAACGACCATGGAAATTACGGTCAGCAAATTTGAGCTTCTTCGCGAACTGACAGCTACTCAGGGCGTCGTCGAGCGCAAGACCACGATCCCCATCCTCTCCAATTATCTTTTCGAAGCCGCTGGAGACAAACTGTCGCTGACCGCGACCGACCTCGATCTGAGCCTGCGCACGTCGTGCGTTGCCAAGGTAAAAAAAGAAGGCTCCTGCACCATTCCCGCGCGCAAACTTTACGACTACGTAAAACTGCTCCCCGATGCTGACATCACCATCAAGTTGCTTGAGAACCATTGGGTAAGCATCCGCTGCGGACGTTCCAACACGAAGATGGTCGGCATGGCGAAATCGAATTTCCCCGGCCTGCCCGTATTCCCCTCCGCCGGAGTCATCAAGATCCCCGCCGCCGTTCTTCGCTCCATGATTTCAAAAACCGGCTTCGCCATAGCCAGCGAAGAGTCGCGTTACACCCTGAATGGCGCGTTAATGGTGCTGAAGCCCGAGTCCATCACCATGGTCGCGACCGATGGCCACCGCCTGGCCCACGTCGAGCGCGCCGGAGAAAAGTTTGAAGGCGTCTCCGGCGAAATGAAAACCTTGATCCCCAAAAAGGCGATGGACGAACTGAAGACACTCCTCGACTCAGACGTCGAGACCATCGACTTCGCCAAAGACGAATCCACGCTCTTCTTCCGCGTAGGCCCACGTCTGCTGACTTCCCGCCAACTCACCGGTCAGTTCCCCAACTACGAAGCCGTCCTGCCGAAAGATATTACGAAGTCGATAGCCCTGCACGGCGAAGAACTAGGAAGCGCCATAGCCCGAGTGGCCCAGTTCGCCGACGAGCGTTCCCGAGCCGTCCGCCTGCGCCTCGAAAAAGGCGAGCTGAAAATTTCCGCTTCCTCCACCGAAACCGGAGAGTCCGAAGACTCCATCGAAGTAGCCTACGACGGCGATCCCATGGCGATAGGCTTCAATGCCCAATACCTGATGGATTTCATCAAAGCCACCGGCTCCTGCGACGTAAAGTTAGAGCTGAAAGATGCCCAATCCGCCGGCCAGCTCCGTCCAGCTGAAGCCGAAGACTACAAATACCGCTACATAGTAATGCCCATGCGCATCTGAGAACACATAGGGGCGGACGCATTCGTCCGCCTCCGCAGCTGAACTCGCCGGCGCCTCGTCATCCCGGACCGATAAAAGAATGTCATCCTGAGCGGAGACCCCTACTCCTCACCAGTACCGATTCATCTTCGACCAAATAAGAATTGTCATCCTGAGCGAAGCGAAGGACCTGCTTTTGCCCGCAGCATTTCCACTCGGTGGTCGCTTTTCTTCCCCCGCCGCACTTTTTGCATCTTGACCAAAGCCCACGCACCATTTACATTTTTGTGCCATTCAATTAACAGGAGAAAACTGAATGTTATCCGGCTTCAAGCAATTCATCTTGCGCGGCAACGTAGTGGACATGGCGGTAGGCGTGGTGATCGGCGCGGCTTTCGGCGGCGTGGTCACGGCCCTCACCGCCGACCTCTTGACCCCCTTCATCGCCGCCATCGTAGGTAAACCCGATTTCTCAGCCATCCACTACACCATCAACGGAACCCTTTTTCCCGTGGGCCACTTCATCAATGCCCTGGTCTCGTTTGTCCTGATCGCCGCCGCCGTCTACTTCTTCGTGGTCACGCCCGTGAACGCCCTGGTATCGAGAATGCGCAAAGCTCCCGCCCCAGCCGATCCGACCACCAAGAAGTGCCCCGAATGCCTGAGCGAAATACCCATAGACGCCCGCCGCTGCGCCCATTGCGCCCAGCCAGTTCTAGGCAAAGCCGCCTAGCCCGCGTAGAGGGACTAATGCCGGCGTAGGGACGGACGCATTCGTCCGTCCCCCCAACCTATGTCATCCTGAGCGGAGCCGCCGCTTCGCGGAAACGCGAAGCAGCCGCGGAGTCGAAGGGCCCCTACCCACACCCTTCACTCCGCCCTTGGCGAAATCCGCCTCATTCCTGTAAAATCAATGTTTCGGCAACAGCCTGGAAGGAATTCAGAGTTATGGCACGAGTCTGTGATATCTGCGGCAAGGGGCCGCAGTTCGGAAACACCATCAGCCACGCCCACAACGTCAGCAAGCGCCGCTGGAACGTCAATCTCCGCCCGGTTCACGCCAAGGTGGGAGCAGCGAACAAGCACATGCGCGTCTGCACATCCTGCCTGCGCAGCGGCAAAGTAGTCAAAGCCTAAAAGAAATACGTAGGGGCGGACGCATTCGTCCGCCCACCGAGCGAAGCGAGCCAGCAATTCGCCGGCCGCCCTACTTCACCTCAATCAGCTGCACATCAAACACCAGCGTAGCGTTCCGCGGAATCTGCGGTGGATGACCATTCGGTCCATAAGCCAGCTCCGGAGGAATCCGCAACTGCCGCTTCCCCCCAACCTTCATCCCGGCCACTCCCTGGTCCCATCCCTTGATCACCTGCCCCGCACCCAGCATGAACTCAAACGGGCGCCCCGTCCCCACCGAACTGTCGAACTTCGTGCCATCAGTAAGCCATCCCGTGTAGTCGACTCTGACTTTATGTCCGGCCTCGGCAACCGCGCCCGTGCCCACCTTGATATCCCAGTACTCCAGCCCGCTAGCGGTTTTAACCGGATCGCCCGTAACCTTCGTAGGAGACTGCCCGAAAACCATCCCGGCCAGCGCCATCAGTGTGATAAAGATTCCAGCAACTTTCATAATCCCCCTTTTTCTGTGATCAAAATGTTTTGAATGTCGGGTGCCCCATTCTAACGTCGCGCCTTTTGCGACGTTAGAGTGGGATTCCACTGCCAAGTAAATCTCGAGATTTTCCCGTACGCCGCCACGAAAGCCGACTGAGATTCCACAAATCACCCAAGCGCAATCGCATCAATCTCCACCAGCACATCCTTCGGAAGCCGCGCCACTTCCACGGTAGATCGAGCCGGAGGAGCGTCCTTGAAGAAGCGCCCGTAGACTTCATTCATGGCCGCGAAGTCTCCCATGTTCTTCAGAAAAACCGTGCAACGCAAAACTTTCTCCAGCCCACTCCCCGAAGCCGTCAAAATCGCGGAGAGATTCTGCAGAACCCGCTCCGTCTGCGCCCGAACATCACCCCCAACAATCTGCGAAGTTGCTGGATCAATCGCGATCTGTCCCGAAGTAAAAATCAGTCCCGCCCCGCGAATAGCCTGCGAGTAAGGCCCGATAGCCTGCGGAGCCTGTTGGGTAGAGATCACGTCGCGCATGATTCCTCCAAATCCGTCACCATGAGATCAATGCGAACATAAGTGCGAACATAAGTGCGAAGAAAGATTAACGCAGATCAGAGCAGAACAGTCAAACCAGCTCACGTATCCAGCCGAGCGCAGCTCGGCCCCTGCCGACACCACAACAACTCTAAAACAGCGAACTCTGCCGCCGATTCGGAGTAATCCCAAAATGCTCATAAGCCAGCTGCGTAGCCACGCGCCCCCGAGGCGTCCGATTCAGAAACCCAATCTGAATCAGAAACGGCTCGTAAATCTCCTCGATCGCGTCCGGCTCCTCCGCCAAGGCCGCGCCCAGAGTATTCAATCCCACCGGCCCGCCCTGGTACTTCTCAATAATCGTCAACAGCAGTTTCCGATCCACCTCATCAAACCCGTACTTGTCCACTTCCAGCATCGAGAGCGCCGACTGCGCTGTCGGCAAATCAATCGATCCCGCCGCCCGCACCTGCGCATAGTCGCGAACCCGCCGCAGCAACCGGTTCGCAATCCGAGGAGTCCCTCGCGCCCGCGAAGCAATTTCCGTAGCCCCCGCCCGATCGATCGCCACTCCTAAAATCTCCGCCGACCGTTCCACAATCACGCGCAAATCGTCGTGCGTATAAAACTCCAGCCGCAGCAGCAATCCAAACCGAGACCGCAGCGGAGCCGAAAGCAGCCCCGCCCGCGTAGTAGCCCCAATAAAAGTAAATGGCTTCACATCCATGGTGTGCGTGCGCGCCGACGGCCCCTGCCCGATCATGATGTCAAGCTTGTAATCCTCGAGCGCCGAATAAAGGATTTCCTCGAGCGCCGGTTGCAGCCGATGCACTTCATCAATAAACAGCACCTGCCGGTCGCGCAGATTGGTAAGAATTGCAGTCAAATCGCCCTTGATCTGCAAAGTTGGCCCGGAAGTCTGCTGAAAAGCCGCGCCCAGCTCGTTAGCAATAATGTTGGCGAGAGTGGTCTTCCCTAAACCGGGAGGCCCATACAGCAGCACGTGATCCAGCGCCTCGCCGCGATTGCGCGCGGCCTCTATGGCAACGGAAAGATTTTCTTTGACCTTGTTCTGCCCAATGAATTCCGCCAACCGCTGCGGCCGAAGCTTCAGCTCAAAAGAGGAATCGTCCTCCACCGGAGCAGCCGAAACCACCCGATCCTTAAGATTAGGATTTTCTTTAGCGGCAGCCATTGAACCCGATGTTAGCAGTTCCAAGTTCCCGCGTGCCAGACGAGATCTCATAACGATTTGGCGTACCAGGGAGCTCCAGCCGTCAGAGGTTTAGCGAATGGATTGCGAACTTTTTGGACTGGTTGCCCCATCCTAACGTCGCGCCTTTTGCGACGTTAGGGTGGGATTCCACGAAAGCCTGCAGCAATGCTCTCGCCTTTGCTTTTGGGTGCCGCAGCGCTTCAGCGCTGTGAGTTCCTCGCCCTCACCGCGCAAACCGCACGCCAGGCCCCACCACCGCGACAAACGCAATCGCGCAGACGCCAGCCGCGACAATCACCACCCAGCTCCGCTCAATCGTCATCGCCTCGCCGGCCGCCCCATAAGGAATCATCGTCCCCCGATTAAGCCAATTCGTGCTCCACATCAATCCCGAAGTCCCACCGAACGTCGACGCCGCAGCCGAGATCAGAATCAGCATCATTCCCATAGGGTTCAGCGCGCCGGCAATGCACATCAGAATTCCCCCGGCAAAATATGGAATCGCCGAAAGCCGCACCGCCCGCCGGTAGCGCTGTCGGTCGCTCCCGATCAGAGGCCGCAATTCCAGCAAACTGACGCGCGCAGCCAGCACATACGTCACGGCTCCAAAGATTGTCAGCCCGATTCGCCACAGCGATTGCGACCCCAGCCCCCGTATGAATTGCCCCCAATCGCCAATGCCGCCAATTCCCGAGAACAGGAAATATCCCGTGCCCGAAAAAAGATTCACCGTCATTGCGATCCAGAAGAAATATTTCAGTCGCGGAGAACTCCGCCCGGTAAGCCGTCCCAGCACAAAAAACACGCCGCCGGCCAGCAGATTCATCAGTGTGCCGCCAGCCATGACCAGCCTGTTGTCCTGGCTGCACTCGAAGGCGACCGACGACAGCGAGAGAGGTTGACCCCCACTAAGCAGACAAGCGCCCCCATGTCCCGCGCCTTCATGCAAAACGTTCCCCAGCATGTAAGCGAGGATTCCGATTGCGCCCACGGTGATTGCGTCAGCCGGAGAACCCGTCTCGATTGCAGCTTGTTGCTCCGGCACTCTTGCCCTTCACCGCGACAGCGCCGTAATAAAGCGCCGTGCTCTCACTGCCCAATCACGCCCAGCCGCACGCCCTTCAACTTCCCCGCGTCGAACCAGGCCACCTTCTGCCCAAACCAGGTTTTCGCGCCAGGCAGTCTGTACTTCTTCGTCGCCGCGCCAAAGTCACGCGTTCCCAGCAGATAAGCCACCGGACTCTCGCCATTCCTGCTGATGTGCTCCTGCAGCCAGCCTCCGCCCGTCGGAGCCGCCAGAATCACCGGCTCCCCGGGAAAGTACGCCATCTTCCCAATGTCTTTCTGCGTCTCCACCACCGGATCCGACCACCCATACGCCTTTCGGAACAGTGCAATCGAAGCATCCAGGTTGCTCACTCCGACCACCACGTTCTCAATGCCGTAAACTGGAGCGCCCGCCACGCTCGCCGAAGTCTGCACCCGCCACGCCCGCGGCGTCTGATCTTCAATTACGAATGGCAGCGTCGCGCCCTTCGTTCCCGATCCCACGTCCACCGTCATCCACTCGATCGACATCCCATCCGCCCGCTTGCGGCTCCCTCGCTCCGGAGTTGTCACCGGAATCCCAATCTTCTTCAACCGGTCCGCTTCTTGCAGCAAGACGTTGGTCGCCACCGCCCACGCGCACGTGACCGCATCCTCTGACATGAATTTCGACCACTCCGATCCCGCCGTAACCCCCGCCTTGATCGGAGCAATCAATTCCAGGTAAGTCCCGTCATCGAATCCAATCAGCGCCATCTGCGTAATCCCGTTCCCATGGGGACCGCCCAAGTCGGGAGTCATTCCCACCTCCGTGAAGATCTGCCGCAGCGTGTCCAGATTCGATCCGCAAACCGACGCGTGGTCGAGCTCCAGTACCACAGTCTTACTTTCCGGGGTCGTCGCAGGTTGAGCCATCGCAGTTCGGAAAATCAGTATGAGAACCAGCGCAGCAAAGTGCAAACGGCAGCAGATCGGGGAACCCTGTTTGGGCATCCGTGCCTCCTAAAGAACGAAGAAAGAAAGAAAAAGGAATGGTACGCTAGAAACCGTCCGCCGGTGAATCTGTTTTTGCACTTCTCCAAAGCGCTGCTCCCCGGCGCCAGTTTTTCCCTATTGGCGAATTCAGGGAAATGCAATGGAAATCAATCGAATGGGGCAGTATATCTTTAGGCACCGGGCTTTACTGCCCGGCGCTGACGCAGTATATTTAAGCGTGCGCATGGCAGTTAAGCCAATATAAACAAGGAGAAATTAGAGATGAAGGTTCTGGCAATTGCATTTGCAACATTGATGTTAGTTCTCACCGCGAGTGCTCAGGACTCGTTGGAACTCAGTGGCGGCTATATGTACTCTCACCTTTCCGCCCAAGGCACTTCACAAGACGCGAATACCGGTTGGGATGCCAACCTGAACGTCCCGCTCTTCTCTTCCAAGAGCCTTGGCGTCATTTTCGACACCAATGCGGCTTATGGTGGCGCCGACCTCGATAACATTACTCTCTACACCTACGGTGGAGGCCTCCAATACTCCGTACGTGCTTGGAAAGCAATTCAGCCTTTTGTTAATTTCACCGTCGGCGATGCTAGCTTCCATCAGCAGTACTTCACCAGAAACAAGCTGGATATCTCAGTTGGCGGTGGCGTTGATTTTCACCTGATGGGTGGATTGTATGCACGCGGCGGAGTCAACTACCTCCACACCGGACTTCCCGAGGTTCATGGCATAGGCCTCAACGGTGTCCGCGTTATCGGCGGCCTGAGCTACAGGTTCTAAACCAGCTCTTTTAGTAAATCTTCTCGCGTCGGAGTACCACCCTGGCGAAGCAAACAGTCGCCGGGGTGGCCGCGCACCAGCGAAAAACTCAACGCCGGTGAAGCGAGCAGCCAGAGTCTAGGTTGAAGTCGACCGGATAATTCTTCCGTTGATGATTTCTTCTGCCAACCAAGCTCCAGATTTCTCCTCGAATCGAATCGCACGGGGCGGACGCATCAGTCTGCCCCCGCGGTTTTTCCGACACTACGATCCCATGTCATCCTGAGCGCAGCAGCTTCGCCGGACGCGAAGCCGCGGCGGAGTCGAAGGACCCCTGCACCCTAAGCGATTTCATCGACCGGTAATAACTGGGGGTGCACCAAAGAAAAGCGGATGCCCCATCCTAAACGTCGCGCTTTTTGCGACGTTTAGGGGGGATTCCACAGCCATATAAATCTAGGGATTTTCCGAAGCCTCGACGAACGCCAAGGTCTTCTTACTCCTCTTCTTCCTTAACCTCGCCGCGCTCTGCTTTGGCCTTCTCGATAATCTTGTCCTGCAGTTGTTGTGGCACCGTATCGTAATGGTGCATTTCCATCGAGAAGCTCCCGCGCCCCTGCGTCATCGAAGTCAGGTCGGCGCCGTAAGTCAGCATCTCCGACATCGGCACCTCGGCCTTCACAATCGTGTTTCCCGCCTTGTTATCCATCCCCTGTATGCGCCCGCGCCGGCTGTTGAGATCGCCCATAATCGTCCCCGCAAACTCGTCCGGAACCGTGATCTCAACGTGCATGATCGGTTCCAGCAGCGTCGGCTTGGCCGCTTCCATCGCTTTCCGGAACGCGATCCGTCCCGCCATCTGGAACGACAAGTCATTTGAATCCACATCATGGTACGACCCGTCGTAAAGAATCACGCGGAAGTTCACCACCGGATAGCCCGCCAGAAATCCGCGAGCCGCCGCATCCTTGATCCCCTTTTCCACCGCCGGAATATAGTTGCGCGGAATCGCCCCGCCAAAAATGTCGTTCACGAACTCGAACTCCACTTCCGCCCCGCGCGGCAACGGCTCCATCTTGATCTTGCAATCGCCATACTGCCCGTGCCCGCCCGTCTGTTTCTTGTGCCGTCCCTGCACATCGGCCTTCCCGCGAATCGTCTCGCGATACGGAACCTTCGGCGCTTTCAGCACCACCTCTGCGTGGTACCGCTTCCGCATCTTCGAAACGACTACTTCAATGTGTTGCTGTCCCGTCCCCGCAATCAAAAATTCCTTCGTCTGCGGATCGCGGAAAAACCGCAGCATCGCATCTTCTTCCATCAGTTTGTGCAGCCCCACCCCAAGCTTGTCTTCATCCGCTCGGCTCTTCGGCTCAATCGCAAACGTGATCGCCGGCTCCGGCAGCTTCACCGCCGGATACCGTATGGGCGACGCCTTATCTCCCAACGTGTCGCCCGTCAGCGTCTCGCGCAGCTTCGCGACCGCGCCAATGTCCCCCGCATGCAGCTCCGCAATCGGAACCATCTGCTTTCCCTGCACCAGCGAAATGTGCGCGAACTTCTCCAGCGTGTTGCGATTGTAATTTTGCAGCGAAGCGTCGTTCTTCAGCACGCCCGAAAAAACTTTGAAATAAGAAATGCGCCCCGCAAACGCGTCTGAAAGTGTCTTGAACACATACACGGAAGCCGGCTCATTATCCGTACCCTTGCGCGTAGAAGGCTCCGCGCCCTCCGCCGTCCACCCCGTAATTGCATGATGCTCGCTAGCCGCCGGCGTGTAATCCACAATAAAATCCATCAGCTCGTCGACGCCAATGTTCCCCAGCCCCGAAGTAAACAGCACCGGAAAAAGCTTGTCCTCGCGAATCGCCTCATGCAGCGCTGGAACCAGGTGCTCTTCCGGAATCGTTCCCGTCTCAAAGAACTCTTCCATCAACTCGTCTTTGCCCTCGGCCACCAGCTCCACCAGCTTCTCGTGAGCTTCCTTAGCCGCGTCCGCCATGTTCGCCGGAATCGGTCCTTCCTTGCCCTTGCCGTTTCCGCCCATCTCGTACGTATAGGCCTTCATGCGGACCAGATCCACCACCCCGCTCAAACTCTTCTCGCTGCCAATCGGCAGTTGCAGCGGAGTAACCGCGCGCCCAAAAGCATTAGTCAGCGAATCCAGCACCCGCGTAGCATCGGCGCGCTCCCGATCCATGCGGCTCACCACAATCATCCGCGGCAGGTTCACTTCCTCGCAGTATCCCCACACGCGCTGCGTCACCACCTCGACTCCGGCCACGCCGTCCACCACCACCAGCGCCGCGTCCACCACCGGCAGCACCATCTTCGCTTCGTGCACGAACATGTTGAACCCCGGAGTATCCAGCAAATTAATCTTCACCCTGGACTCTGGCTTGCCCCACTCGACACACGCCAGTCCGGTGGAAATCGACATCTTTCGCGCGATCTCTTCTTCGTCGTAGTCGGTAACGGACGATCCGTCGTCCACTCGTCCCAGCCGAGGCGCGGCTCCTGCCGTATACAGCATGGCCGATACCAGCGTAGTTTTGCCCGCACGCCCGTGTCCGACCAACGCCAGGTTGCGGAGATGTTCTGCTTCGTAAACTTTCAAGGGTTGTCTCCTTCCGCAGGCTTACGGGAAGGGTAAAAGGCCCGGAATCCGGATACCCGGAATAATGAAGAGGACAGCCAACAGGCCAGCCCAACATCACCTGCGAAACTCCCGATGCTACCACAGACAGCGTCCAATGGTCAGTGGTCAATGCCCAGAAAATCAATTTCGCAGGTCTTACTGACCATCGCCCGGTACCCTCTCGCAGTCGCCGTACCTGACGGCTGACGGCTGATGGCTGATGGCTGATGGCTGAAAGCTGCCTCCCCTACGCCTTCAAATACCAAGGCACATTAATAATGTTGATCCGTTCATCCCCGCGCAGCAGCAGCAGCGCCGTCAGCATCTGCCCACGCTGGTTATGCAGAAAATAGTGATACCAGTGCCGTTCCACCATCGATGCAATCACCACCGCAACCGTCCGCCCCGGATTCTCTTTCTCCACCTTTAACACATAATCCAGAATCGGATGCACCACGAGCCGGTACGGCGAAGCCAAAGTCACCAGCTTCGGAACCCGCACCCCCGGAGCCGTCGGCTTGTCCGACCACGGCGCCTTATCGTCATCCGCGTCGCAAGTCACGTGCACCGCCTGCACATCCGGAGACAAAGTCAATGCAAACTGCAGCGCCTTCTCCGTAGCTGCGTTCCATCGGTCCACCGGAACCAGCACAATCGGCGGAGCCATATTCTCCGCGCTCAATTCCACTCCACCCTTCAGCGCTACTTCCTCATTCGTCAGTTCATAATGACGCCGTATCCTCCCCATAAATATCAGCAGCGCCGGCAACAGCACCACCACCACCCAGGCCCCCGCCGCAAACTTCGCCACCAGGATCACTATCAACGTGAGCCCCGTAGCCAACGCCCCAATAGCGTTCACCACCATTGCCCCGCTGAATCCCTTGGAATTCTTCCACCAATGTCCGACCATCCCCGCCTGCGACAACGTGAAAGCCATGAACGCCCCAATCGCAAACAGAGGAATCAACCGGTCCGTTACCCCGCCAAACAAAATCAGCAACAGCGCCGCCAGAATCGCGAGCGCCCAAATCCCCTCCGAAAACACCAGCCGCCGTCCCCGCGTCGTCAACGAATGCGGAAGATAATCATCCCGAGCCACCATCCGGCAGAGCCGAGGAAAATCCGCAAACGAAGTGTTCGCCGACAAACACAGCACCAGCAAAACCGAGAACATCGTCACATCGTAAAAAATCCCTTTACCCGCTACCGCCGCCGTCAACAGCGACAACACGCTCTGGTATCCCGGAGCTCCCGGATCCGTGGCCACAATTCCGTAGTACCGCACCAGCACCGCAATCCCGCCCAGCAGCAAAATCAGAATCGCAATGATCGCCGTCAAAGTAGCCCGAGCCGCTGGAACCACTGGCTTCTTGAAAGCCTGCACGCCATTGCTAACCGCTTCCACTCCCGTCAAAGCCGTGCATCCCGAAGCAAACGCCTTCACCAGAATCCATGCTCCTACCATCTGCGCCGTAGCCGCCGCTCCACTCTGCGACGGAGCCAGGGAAACCATCGCCACCGGATGTCCACCCGAAGCGATCACCTTATAAAACCCAATCAAAATCACAATCGCCAAAGTGCCCACAAAGAAGTATGTAGGAGCAATAAACGCCGTCCCCGCTTCCCTCAAGCCCCGAAGATTGACGACCGTCAATATCACCAGCACCGCCAGGCATAGCCCCAAAGTATGCGGCTCCAGCCGTGGAACCGCCGACACCAGAGCCCCGATCCCCGCCGAAATTCCCACCGCCACATTCAACAGGTAATCGATCATCAAAGCCCCGCCCGCCAGCAATCCCGCGCGCCGTCCCAGATTCTCGTGAGCAACCGTGTACGACCCCCCGCCCATCGGATAAGCCGCAATCGTCTGCCGATAGCTAAAAAAAACAATCACCAGCAGCCCGATAATCGCGAACGTGAGGGGCACAATGTATCGCACCCCGACCACTCCCAAAGGCAGCAAAATCGTCAAAGCCGCTTCCGGACCGTAAGCCGCCGAACTCAAAGCATCCAGCCCAAACGTAGGAATTCCCTGCGTAGGAGTAATCCGCTCCCCCTCATCCTCAGAAGAAGCCAGAGGCCGTCCAAACAAAACATCAATCATTCCCATAAATCCAAACACTCCCAGAAAAAGTCAGACCAGAGAGAAGCAGAAAAGAGCCAGCAACAAAAAGTCAGTCCAGCGACAATACCAAAATCAATGCCGCGAAGCGACCCGCAACAATCTCCCCCAAGAAGGTTTGTCGTCCCGAGCGAGCCGAAGGGTCTGCTCTCTAAAAAACGTTGTCATCCTGAACGAAGTGAAGGACCTGCTTTTTGTGGACGGCGGGACGGCGGCTGCGTTTTGTTAACAAAACAGATGATCGCTACCACTTGTTACTTCCAAGATTCCCCTGAATTCCCGGGCGGGAGCGGAGCCGAAAAAGCGCCCCCCGTGAAAAAGAACTTTCCCACGAGCCAAAAATGTGTATCAGAGCCCAATCGATAGATCCAGAAACCACCCAGATCCGGAGCCCACCGCCCACTTATTACCAGCCAGATTCCCGTCGTTCCCGTGAAGAAGAAAAATTCACCCACAAGCACAATCTCCCACCGCTGACGTTGCGCGATAAATTGTTTTTGCGGGGCTACGGTCTCAGGCAGAGAAACAACCGGGCAGAATCAGCAAAGTAACAAGTGGAAAAAAGCGTGTGGGATTTCCTGTCAAGGCGGGTGGTATTCCACCACCCCGTCCCTGTTGGGATTTGTTGCAGGAACAAACCGCGCAAACAAAGGTGAGCAGGGCCAAAAACTTGGTTCTGACCTCTGCAATCGAACCTCTAACCTCTGACCTGCCCCTCACTTCCCTCGCAGCATCCGCACCACCCGGTCAAACTCCTCAATGGTCCCATACTCAATCAGGATTTTTCCCTTCCCCTTGCGATCCCGAATCCGCACCCTCAGCCCGAGCACCGCCTCCAGCGACCGTTGTTCCGCCCGCACATTCGGATCCACCCACCGCGCTCCCCCCGGCTTCGATTCCGGAGGATCCTTCGGAATGCGGCTGTCCATCACCATATCCTGGAGCAGCGCCACCGACATCTTCCGAGCGATCGCCACCCGCGCCACCTTCACGATCTGGCTTTCGTCATCCAGCGCGAGCAATAGCCGCGCATGACTGTATGTCAGCTCTTTTTTCCGCAGCGCGATTTGCACTTCCGGAGGCAGTTTCAACAACCGCAGATAATTCGATACCTGCTCGCGCGACACTCCCACCCGCTTCCCAATCTCTTCCTGCGTCATGTTGAATTGCGTGCTCAGCTTCGCGAAGGCCGAGGCCTGATCCACGCACTCCAGGTCCTGCCGCTGCAAGTTCTCAACCAGCGTCATTTCCGCCGCTTGCTGGTCCGAAACCCGCTTCACGAGTGCCGGGATCGTAGTCTTCCCCGCCATCTTCGAGGCCCTATAACGCCGCTCGCCCAGAATCAGCACATATCGTTGCTCGCCCTCAGGCACCGACCCCTCGGGAGGCATCACGGATGGACCAGTCGTGCCTCCGTGCGGCCCGACGTGCACAGTTGGCCAAAATGGCCGAGGACGAACCACAATCGGCTGCAATACCCCCTGCACCTGAATCGAAGCCGCCAACTCCGCCAGCGCATTCTTTTCGAACTCGGTCCGGGTCTGATAAGGATTCGCATCGATCCGATCAAGCGCGATCTCAAAAGACTGTTGCCCCTCCGAGGCGACCCCGTCAGCCGAAGCCTGTACCCGATCCAAGACATCCAGTGGAGCGCCCAGTCCACCCGAGAGTTCAGCAGATGAGAAAGACGAGGAAGGGAGAGATGATGAAGAGGATGACGGCGCCACGGTTTCGTGAGAGTCGGCAGCAGAAACCGAAGAAGTCCCCGAATTGGCTGCCCCATCCTTCCGCGCACTTTGCGGAAGGGTGGGAGGCAGCGCCACAGCCCGAGGCCCAGGCAACAAAGACGCCAGCCCCCGTCCCAACGCCCGCCGTTTCTCCGCCAGCTTCTCGTGAACTTTCTCCGCCGGAGCATTCCCAGCCGTCTTAGGAGAAGCATTCGTAGCCGTCTTATCAACCGCTGCATTCGATGTCATTCAAAAAGTTCCTCTCTCCAAAAACTGTCATCTCCAAAAGGCTGTCATCCTGAGCGAAGCGAAGGACCTCATTCTTATCAGTCGTATCACCCAGGTCCGTAGTTATATCGATATACATAAATATTTATGCACATCGATCTAAGCCGCTTCTCCCGGCCCGTGAGCGGGCGCACTTTGTGCCGCCTGCCGGTCCAGAATTTCCTTGGCCAGCCGTATGTAGCTCTCCGCTCCCCGAGACCGCACGTCATACACGAGCGCCGGCAGCCCGTGGCTCGGAGCCTCCGCCAGCCGTATGTTCCGCGGGATCGTAGTAGTACAAAGCTTCTCCCCAAAATACTTCTTAAGCTCCTCCGCCACCTGCTGCGCCAGGTTCGTGCGCTCGTCAAACATAGTAAGCACCACCCCATCAACCGCCAGCCCAGGATTCAACTCCGCTCGAATCCTCTCGATGGTATCCAGCAGCTCCGAAACTCCCTCAAGGGCAAAGTACTCCGCCTGCATCGGGATCAAAACCCCATCGGCCGCCACCAGAGAATTCAAAGTAAGCAGATCGAGCGCCGGAGGACAGTCCAGCACGATGAACTGAAAGCGATCGCGCAAGCTGGCCAGCGCGTCGCGCAGACGATACTCGCGCCGCTCCGCTGCCACCAGTTCAAGGTTCGCCCCAATCAAATTCTTATGTGAAGGGATCAGCCAAAGCTGTTCGAGCGCCGTAAGCTGCAACGCCTCCTCGGCCGAGGCCACGCCCATCATGACGTCGTAAATACTCACCCGCTCTGGGTCTTTGACCAGGCCCAAGCCGCTAGTCGAGTTCGACTGCGGATCGCAATCGACGAGCAGGGTGTTAACCTCGGCAGCAGCAAGTGAGGCAGCAAGGTTGATGGCAGTCGTAGTCTTCCCGACGCCACCCTTCTGGTTGGCAACCGCAATAATACGTCCCATTGGTTTTGTTTTCTGTTCTCTCGCGGGTCAGAATATGCCCAGTGAGTTCCGGAAAGCAATGCCTGTTTTTAGGGCAAGTTGTGTCAAGTGTTTCACGTGAAACATTTCTCTCTCTTGAACGGCTGATGTAGGAAATGTACAAATTGCAGAAGTGTTTCACGTGGAACATTAGCCCGATTCGTCACGATCTTATGTGGCGCGAAAGCTGCAAAAACTGAGAAGTGTTTCACGTGAAACACTTTTTCCGATTCGTGTCATATTGAGATTTCGGCAAAACTTTACCACTATAGGCGTGTTTTTGCTTAGTAGTTGCACTAGATATGCCAATGTTACGGCACAAAAGTTCATCTACTGACCACTTTTCATAGAGTATCCAATTAGTAATGTCCGTGAATGTGACCTTGGGACATTAATTTTCCCATGCCATTGGACGGTAGTCAGGGTCGATGCGCCCGCGATCTGGGCTGCTCCTATTAGTAGGGCTAGGCGGCCTCTCGGAGCCAGGAAGGTTACGGCCTGGGGGAGGATTTTCTCGAAGTGCTCTACGGCTCGGAGGGTTACTACGTCGGCTTTCGGAAAGTCTGGACGAGCGACGAGGGTTTCCGTCCGGTCGGTGATTACATTGATGTCCGTCAATGTAAGTGCCCGGGCTACTTCGCGGAGAAAGACGGCTTTCTTCTGATTGGATTCGATCAGGGTGAGATGGATGTGGGGGGCCCAGATTTTGACGGGGAAGGCGGGGAATCCGGCGCCACTGCCTATGTCGAGGACGTGCGGCGTGCGGTGCTCAGTGCTCAATGCCCAATCTCCAGCAAAAGCGGAAACAGCCGGTCCTTCGCTTCGCTCAGGATGACAAGCGAGGGAGGACGGAAAGAGATGGCGCGCCATAAACAGGGACTCGCCGAAATGGCGGGTTACGATTTCTTCTTCCTGGCGGATTGCGGTCAGGTTGATGCGGGCGTTCCAGCGCAGTAATAGATCGATGTATATCGATATTTGATCGAGTTGGGGCGCGGAGAGCGGCGTTTCGAGAAATGGTTCGAGAAGCGCGGCGATGCGGGCGGTGTCCATTCAGCCTTCAGCTTTCAGCCCTCAGCCTTCAGGTAAAGCAAAAGCAAAACCGGCGCCCGTCACGCGCCCGTCTCTTTTCTCTCTTGATTCTCGCATTTGATTTTAGCGGAGGGCTTTCTAAAGTACAGCCGGGGATGGACGGAACTTTTCTGCCGCCGCGGAATCTACTTATGCAGGGAAGAACGGGGTCGTTATGAAGATCGCCAGGCCGGCTGTTGTTTTCACTATCACGCTCACTCTTTTACTGATCTTCGTTCTTCTTATGGATTTCCCTGGGCACAAGATCGCCGCAGGTTCCGTTGCTGCGAAAAATGTTGCTGCGAAAAGCAGTGCGAGCGGGAGCACTTCGCCGGTGCTGCTGGAGCTGTTTACTTCCGAGGGATGTTCGAGTTGTCCTCCTGCCGATCGACTGCTGGCCAAGCTGGATTCGACGCAACCGATTGCGGGAGCGCAGTTGATTGTGCTGAGCGAACATGTTGATCACTGGGATCACGATGGCTGGAAGGATGCATACTCGTCGAGTGCATTTACCAGCCGGCAGGAAGAGTATGCTCGGCGCTTTGGATTGAACAGCGCTTACACTCCGCAGTTAGTTGTCGATGGGAGCGCACAGGTAGTTGGCAGCGAATCGGGACCGGTGGACCATGCGATTGACAATGCGCGGGGGCGTGCGAAGGTTCCGGTGCTGATGTCTTCGGTGGCCCTGGCGGATCCGAAGACGATTCGCGTTCACCTCTCGGTCGACGCGTTGCCGGAAGACTTCAAAGGGCGCACGGCTGACATCCTCGTCGCGGTGGCGCTGGATCACGCGGAGTCGCACGTTGCGGGAGGCGAGAACAGCGGGCGCGATCTTCATCATGTTGCGGTAGCGGAGAGCATCAGCAAGGTAGGGACGGTCGGGAAGGGAAAGAACTTCGATCGCGATGTGACGGTGAAGATCAAGGGTGCGACTGGCCTCGAGGGTCTACGGCTGATCGCTTTTGTTCAAGGGTCAGATGGCGGAGACGTGGTGGGGGCATCGCTTAGCGGCGCGGACAGGAAATAATTCGCTCAAATAAGGCCTCACGTACAGGGCGCGGACAAGTATCTGATTGGAGACTTGGAGTGTAGTCGAGATTTACCGCCAACCATCGGGCCGTCTCGCGGCTCGTGAGCGCCATTTGCACAGCGTGATACGAAGGTATCGATCGATACTTTCGTCTAATTGTTCCCCTATATGGCTTCTGGTGTGATGGCGCGACGTGCTGGATTTTGATTCAAATGCCGCAGGAGCCCCCGATGAAAGAACCTGACGACAGGTCGCGCCGTTGCTTTCTCAAGGCGAGCTCGATGTTGGGCCTGGCAGTCACGTTCAGACCAGAAATGATCGGAGTGGCATTTGCAGATTCGAAATCCAATACCGCTCATAAAGAGAACACCATGACTCAAAACAGCGCTGCACGGGCAGCCGACAAGACGACTATTCGTCCGTTTCAGGTGAATGTTCCAGAAGCGGAACTTACCGAAATGCGCAGGCGCATCAACTCGACCAGGTGGCCTGAGCGGGAAACGGTGACGGATGAATCGCAAGGTGTGCCGCTGGCGACAATGCAGGAACTGGCGCGATATTGGGGCACGGACTACGACTGGGGCAAGTGCGAAGCGAAACTGAACGCCCTGCCGCAGTTCCTCACCGAGATCGACGGGCTGGACATTCATTTCATTCACGTTCGTTCGAAACATGAAAATGCGCTGCCGCTGATCGTCACGCACGGATGGCCCGGCTCCGTCATCGAGCAGTTGAAGATTATCGATCCACTTACCAATCCTACGGCACATGGCGGGAGTGCATCAGACGCCTTCCATCTGGTGATTCCGTCGCTACCGGGGTTTGGGTTTTCAGCAAGGCCGCCCACTCTCGGCTGGGGCCCGGAGCGCACTGCAAGTGCCTGGATCGCGCTGATGAAGCGCCTTGGATACACAAAATTTGTGGCGCAAGGCGGCGATTTGGGAGCGGGCGTCTGCACTGAGATGGCGAAACACGCACCTCCAGAATTGCTGGGAATTCACACCAACTTCCCTGGGACGATTCCATCCGACATCGCAAAGGCGCTGCAGTGCGGAGATCCCGCGCCATCCGGCCTGTCCGCCGACGAGAAGCGCGCTTACGAACAGCTGACCAATTTATTTACGAAGAAACGCGCCTACGCACAACTGATGGCGACACGCCCGCAAACCTTGTACGGATTGGCGGATTCGCCCGTCGGCCTGGCAGCCTATATGTTTGATCACGGTGACGGTTATGGCCAACCGGCGGCGCCGATCACCTCGGCAGTGCTCGGGCGCACGATTAATGGACACTCCGCAGGTGACCTGACACGAGACGATGTACTCGACGACTTCACACTCTACTGGCTGACGAACACGGCGATTTCTTCGGCTCGTTTCTATTGGGAGCTTCACCTCAATCTTTATAACGCGGCCAATGTCTCCATCCCAGCTGCGGTGAGCGTCTTTCCCGGCGAGAACTATCAAGCACCGCGAAGTTGGACGGAGCGGGCGTATCACAAACTCATCTACTACAACCAAGTCGACAGGGGCGGTCACTATGCGGCGTGGGAACAGCCGCAACTGTTTTCAGAAGAGGTTCGCGCAGGCTTCAGATCGCTGCGGTAGTGTTTTTCACACGAGGAGAGGAGAAGACCATGCCTGACCCTTCGCAGTTCGACATCGCGCAGTTCAACATCGACCGTACTCATCCGGGGCGGTGGACGATCACATTCAGCAACCCGCCAATCAACATCTTTGTTCCCTCAACGATCGTCGAATTGGGAGCGCTAATGACCGGCCTCGAGGCGGACCCGTCTGTGAAGGTCGTAGTGTTCCAGTCGGCGAATCCCGAATTTTTCATTGCACATCTTGACGTAGCCAAGGCAGCGGAACGGCCGGAGGCGCTGGGCCTTTGGCGCGACTTTGTGCTGCGCCTCTCGTCCACGCCAGTCGTGAGCATTGCCAAGATTCGCGGCCGCACGCGCGGCATCGGAAATGAGTTCGTGCTGGCCTGCGACATGCGCTTTGCCAGCCGGCAAAACGCCTTGTTCGGCAACCCCGAGGTCGGCGTCGGACTGGTCCCGGGCGGCGGCGCGATGGAGTGGCTGCCCCGCTTGGTCGGCCGCTCGCGTGCACTTGAGATCGTGCTTAGCGGCGATGATTTCGATGCTGATATCGCCGAACGCTATGGCTGGGTGAACCGCGCGCTGGACGATAGCGACCTCGACTCGTTTGTCGATGCGCTCGCCCGACGTCTGGCCTCGTTCGACCGCGAAACGCTCGCCGCGGCGAAGTCCCAGATCAATCGGTTCGGGACGCCCACAGCTACCGAGCTCAAGTCGAGCACCGACCTGTTCTTCCCACTGCTGGCCTTGCCAGGTGCACAGGCGCGCCGTGCCAAGGTTCGCAATGCCGGCTACGGCGTTCCGAGCGACTTCGAATTGAACTTCGGCCGGTACCTTCCTTCGTTCGGGGGGGCGGGCGGCGATGACACGGGACAGCAGAGGTAGACATGAAACCGTGGAAAATAGTTTTGCTGATTCTGTTTGCTCTTGCGGTTGCAGCCGCGGGATACGGGGTGATGCTTGTGCGACGAGGCTTCAGCGCACTGGCGACACCATCAGCGATTGAAGAGCTCGCGGCCACAACGGCACGCAAATTGGCCGTGCCATCCTCGTACCGCGAGCTTCGCAATCCCATCACGCCTTCAACGGAGAGCATTCGGGGAGGCATGGAACATTTCGCCTATCATTGCTCCCCGTGCCATTCGAATGACGGAGGGGGCCAGACGGTATACGGCAGGGGTCTCTATCCGAAACCGCCCGACATGCGCGCAGCCGGGACGCAGAACAAGAGCGATGGCGAACTCTACTACACAATTGAAAATGGAGTTCGTTTGAGCGGCATGCCCGCCTTCCACGGGACGCACACTGTCCCGCAAACCTGGCGCCTGGTTTTGTTCATCCGGCACTTGCCTCAGATCACCCCCGAGGAACTCAATGAAATGAAGGGGTGGGACTCGAAGATGGAGGCGGATCCATCGCATTTCTGAAGGGTGGGGAACCGCCGCAGAATCCTATACGTCGCACCTATCAATTGGAGGGGGGTCGAATGGCGGAGAACCTGAGACGTAGATTGTGTCGCCGTGCCTCGTCACGGTTGAAGCTGGGGCCTTGTATTTTTCCAGGTAGGTCGCCAGCGGGAAAACATTCTGAAGCTGAATGTACGTCACCTCAGTGGACATGTTCCCAGCGTTGAATACCGTCTATGGGCGTTATTTCCCGGAAAATCGGCCCGCGCGCATTTTTATTAATGTTCCTGCCTGGAACGGCGGGTTTGATATTGAAGTGGATTGCATCGCCGCCGTTTTATAAGACTGTTCTTGCGATGTTGTAGCGACTCTGTACGGTTAGGCGAGCCGATGCTCACGCGCTTTTCACAGAACGGTTGCGAAGAGCACACTTGCGTTCTCAAGCTAACTCATCGTTCGACTCACTGCTTCAACGTCTCAACCCGCACTGATTTTTCACGGACTCTGCGCTTGCATTTTTCACGCAAACGATTGCACTCACGTGGTCACTTCATACGGTGACAGATCTCACAGACAGGCTCGCGCACTGGGCTTAGTCTGTTGGCGGTCGACCTCCCTCGATTTGTATCAACGGCTCGCGTGTAGAGTCTTGCACTCTACATTGAAAGAGTGCACGACATTCAACAACTTGACCCAGGCGATGCCGGCGACCCACCGACCAAGGGTTGCCGGAAAAGAGTCGTTTATTTCTGTGGAGGGAATCATGCGTAGGTTTGCAGTACTTCTAAGTCTATGTGCGCTGCTGACACCAATGGCAGCGTGGGCGAGCGGGATCAACATCACGAACACGGGAGGGTCGGTAACTTTCAGCGACTCGGGAATCGCAAGCTACGGGTCTGAGCTTAAGAGCTGGAACAACATCACAGCGGGCAAGGGACATTCGCTGGGGACGGTCCAGTTTTCGACGGGCGCGTGGACGAGCGGCAGCCTCTGGGCGGGCGGAACGCTTTCGGCGGCGGGATCGTCGTTTGATGTGACGGGCGTCGGGCAATGGGCAAAGAAATTAACCCGACAAAGCAAAAATCCGATCACTCTCTTCGCGGGCAGCTTCGTCGGTCCGATTGACTGGACGCTGGACAGTCACACTAAATACGAATATATCTTTACGCTCTCGGGTAACCTCTCGGGCACGTTGTATACGGGCCGAACGGTGACGGGAACTACTTCGCAGACGATTTACGCGTTCACAGATCAAGAGCCGTACGACCATAAGGGCAGCCTGCACATGGGCAGCGGCCACTTCAACACTCCCGAACCAGGCACACTGGGGTTGTTGGGCGTGGGGTTGATCCTGCTCGCGGGAATGATGCGTCGCAAGATTCATCACGCGTAAGTTGATGTTTCGTATCGCCGGTTGACACTGGATTCCCTGCCCATGAACCGGAGCTTTCGGGTGGCGCGGACAACCTCTGTCCGCGCCCACACGGCGTTATGCTCAACTCTTACCTCTTGCATGCGCTCGCGTGGATTGTCCACGCGGGCGACGGCAATGCTCTAGACCGGCCGAACCCTTACTCCGGATGATGGGAAAGAGGCGAGGGCTCCCAGCCGCTTCTCTCGACAGCCAAATAAGGAGGAATTATGCATTCAGTAAGGCTGCAAGGCAGGACGAACGGCCATTGGAACGTCGCGGATGGCGAGCTGCGATCCGGCTCGACGAAGGTGGCGGCCGCGGTTGTACACGGAGCTCTGATACTGGCTGTGATTGCTGTGCTGGTGCTGATTGCCGCGCGTCCAGCGCAGGGGCAAACGGAGACGGTGCTTTACAACTTTTGCTCGCAGCCGAACTGCAGCGATGGCGCCAATCCGCAGTCGCGTCTGACTTCTGATGGCGCCGGCAACTTCTATGGAACAACCCTGAAGGGAGGCGCTTATGGGGCTGGGACCGTGTTTGAGCTCTCCCCGAATGGTAGCGGAGGGTGGACGGAAACCGTGCTCCACAGCTTCAGCGGAGGGGCGGATGGGGCGAATCCTCTTTACTCATACGTGATATTCGACAGCGTAGGAAATCTTTACGGAACGGCGTCCAGTGGCGGCGCATATGGATTTGGGGTCGTTTTCGAACTTAGTCCAGCGGGAAGCAGTTGGACCGAAATGGTCCTGTATAGCTTTTGCTCGCCCCACACTTGCGCGGAAGGCGGCAGCCCGATGAACGGTTTGGTCATGGACCAGGCGGGCAATCTTTTCGGTACGATTTATGCGGGCGTCTTCGAGCTGAGCCCGTCCCCGGGCGGATGGACGCAGCAATGGCTGTATTGGACATTTCCCAGTACCGGGTTGACGATGGACCCTGCAGGGAACCTCTTCTTCGCCAACTTATCGCAGGAAGTATACGAACTGTCACCGAACGGGAATGGTGGCTGGAATCCGACTGCGCTCCACACGTTTACCGGTTACCCGAAAGATGGGCAAAACCCTCAGGGCACTCCGGTGTGCGACGACGGGGGAAACGTATACGGAACGACAACATCTGGCGGCAGAGAGAATGGGGGAACAATTTACAAACTCACCCCTGGAAAGAAGGGGAAATGGAAAGAGAGGATACTGCACTCCTTTACTTATCCGGGGGACGGCAAGGATGGCAGCTATCCGCAGGCGGGGATTGTGCTCGATGCAGCGGGGGAGATGTACGGCACCACGCTCTGGGGAAAAGACTCCTACCCGGGGACTGTTTATAAGCTGGGCAAGGGTGGCTACAAGAACCTCTGGACCTTCAACGGCACAGATGGAAGTGGGGCTTTGGGCAGTTTGATTCTGGACAGCGCGGGCAATCTGTATGGCACGACCTCTGCTGGCGGCGCGAACGGAAGCGGCGTGGTATTTGAAGTGACTCCTTAGGATTTTGGCCGGCGTTTTTCCTTTAGCCTCTCATGGTGCGAGCACCCACTCATTCGCAAACGACGCGGATGAGTGGGGCATCCGCTCGTGCTTTCTAAAGCTACTCTGCTCTTCCCCCCTCACGGATTTGACAAACGGCTCGGGCGTTCCTCGGCTGGCGATTTGCTGTCGGCACGCGGGCGGGGCGCCCGCGCCACACTTACTTGCGGCGTGCGATACTAAAATTTATGGCACTGCCGGATTTTACGCCTCGAGTGGGGAATGAACCGAAGTCGGTGGTCATTCATTTGACTACCGGAACGGGGATGGACATTGAGTGGAAGGATGGACATCGGTCCGTCTATACGTTTGCGTTTTTGCGGGATGCTTGTCCGTGCGCGCTTTGCGAAGATGAACGCACGAAGGCGCGGCGCAAGCCGGGAGAGCCCGCGAAACTGGCTCCGGGGGCGTTGCCGATGTTTAAGGCGGCGGTGAAGGCGCTGGCGGCGGAGGCGGTGGGGAAGTACGCGGTGAAGTTTTCCTGGAACGATAACCACGATCTGGGGATTTATTCCTGGTTTTATCTGCGGGAAGTTTGTCCTTGCGCGGAGTGCGCAGCGGTGCGGAAGTAAAGGTAATTGCTGGTTGCGCGCGGGACGTCTCGCCGCAAGGAACTTGTAATTGCTGCCGGCAAAAAAGCAGGTCCTTCGCTGCGCTCAGGATGACAATCCTTGAAGAGCTAGTTCACTCCCTTCGATTCCACGCAGGGTCAGCATGACAATTCTTTTTACGGATTGCAGGCGAAGAATTCCATGACGATACGCATACGGTTGGCGGAGGCCCGGGATATTCCTTTGCTTCGGGAATTGATTGAGGCTTCGGTGCGGGGATTGCAGGCTAGGGATTATTCTCCTGTGCAGTTGGAAGCCGCGCTGCGCACGGTATATGGCGTCGATACACAATTGATTGCGGATGGAACTTATTTTGCCGCGGAGGCGGTGGTGGACGAGGCGGTGAAAGACGCGGCAGCAGAATCGTCCGGAGCTCTGGTGCTGGTCGGATGTGGCGGATGGAGCAAGCGGAAAACTTTGTATGGCGGCGACCAGTTTGCCGGACGCGAGGATTCGTTGCTCGATCCGGTGACGGACGCGGCTAAGATTCGGGCATTTTTTGTGCATCCGGCCTGGGCGCGGCGCGGGATTGGCGGAAAGATTTTGGAGGCATGCGAGGCGGCGGCTGGAGCGGCGGGATTTCGGCGGCTGGAGATGGGAGCGACTTTGACGGGCGTTCCTTTTTATCGAGCCAAGGGGTACGTGGAGTTGGAGGCGGCGGAGGCTCAACTCGGAAATGGGCTGACGCTTCCGATTGTGCGGATGGGGAAAACGCGCAGTGGATAGTGGGCAGTGGAAGTTGCTATAGGGCTAGGTGGCGATGGCTGCGAGGTAGCGTTTCAGGACTTGATCTCCATCGGCTTCGAAGTCGAGGAACATGATGCCGTTGCCGAATTGCGGGTGACGGGTGACTACGCGACCGCGGACGACGATGGGGCGATTGTCGAGCCAGAGAGTGGCATGAATGCGGGCGGCGAGCGGAAGAGGCATCAACAACTGAACGTAGCAGCCGGTGCGACTGAGGTCGGTGGTCTCGAGGCGTATGGGAACCTCGTCGCCTTCGAGGTGGATTTCGATTTGTACATGGACGGTATAGCGAGGAAAGTGGCGGTGATCGTGTTCGATGACCACGGGAGTAGAAGGTTGCGGGTTGGGCGAATGCATGGGTCGTCTCCGAGGCTTCGTGGAAGTGGGTCACTTGCGCCTCTAGGGTAATCATCGGCATAGAGTGCGAACGAGTCTAGGGCGTGCGTCACACAGGAGCGGTTACTAAGGTACGGGTGTACTAGGGCGGAGTTTTTTCCTGCCCGCGATTGCCGCCCGTAAGAAGCAGGTCCTTCGCTCTGCTCTGGATGACAAATCATTATTGTTTTCTATTCGCTCGTACCGGTGGGTCTGAGCGCACGACCCATCGTGCCGGATGATGAGCAGGGAGTAGGGGGTCCTTCGACTGCGCGACTGCTTCGCGTTCCGCGAAGCAGTGGCTTCGCTCAGGATGACAATTTATTCCTAGCGCCACTTGCGGGACTGCGGGTTTTCACCTGGTAAAGCGAGCTTGCGGGAACGCGCGCTACAGTATAATTCCGCCTTGAACAAAAGCACATGAGCGATACGAACGAGACTACGGAAACTTCGGCGAGCGAGACGACGGCGCCGGCAAGAATCGCAATGGAAATTGGCGACATTCTTAAGATCCTGCCGCATCGCTATCCATTCCTGTTGATTGACCGGGTGGTGGAACTGGTGCGGATGAAGAGCATCGTGGCGCTGAAGAACGTCACCATCACCGAACCTTTCTTTCCGGGACACTTTCCGGAAAAGCCGATTATGCCGGGCGTGCTGATCGTGGAAGCGATCGCGCAGGCGGGCGGGTTGCTCCTGCTGACAGAGGTCCCGAACCGCGACGAGATGCTGATGGTGTTTACAGGGATCGAGAAGGCGCGGTTCCGGCGGCCGGTGGTGCCGGGCGATCAGCTACGCATCGAGGTGGTGGTGCGGGCGTGGCGGAGAACGGCGGCTCGGCTCGAAGGCAAAGCTTATGTAGAGGGCAAAGTCGCGGCCGAGGCTACGGTGACTTGCCGGCTGGTGCCGCGCGGCGTGAATGCGGGAAGCGCGACGGCGGCGGGAGAGGATTTGTAATTTTCAATTTGTAACTGGTAATTGGAACCCTTCAATTCAGATTACAAATCGCAAATTACCCAGGGCGATGGGCGGCGCGGGACGGTTAGAAGGGTGTAGGGGTCCTTCGACTCCGCATCGTCTTCGCGTTCCGCGAAGCGGATGCTCCGCTCAGGATGACAACGGGAAAAGTGTTTGACGATGGCTATTCATTCTTCGGCGATCCATCCTACGGCTGTTGTCGATTCGAAAAGTAAGATACATGCTTCGTGCTTGATTGGTCCGTATTGTGTGATTGGGGCCGGGGTAGAACTGGGCGCGGGGTGCCGTCTGGATTCGCATGTAGTGATTGACGGCGTGGCCACGATTGGCGCGGACAATCACTTCTTTCCTTTTAGTTCGATTGGGCTGGCTCCGCAGGATATTACTTATGCGGGCGAGCCGACTCGGCTGGAGATCGGCGAGCGAAATGTGATTCGTGAGTTTGTCACGATCAGCCGCGGGACGGTGAAGGGCGGAGGATGCACGCGGGTCGGCTCCCATAATCTGATCATGGCATACACGCATATCGCGCATGACTGCCAGATTGGGAGCCACATTATTATGGCGAACGCGGCCACGCTCGGCGGGCACGTTTCGGTGGGAGACTGGGCTACGGTTGGGGCGCTCTGTCCGGTGCATCACTTTGTGCGGATTGGGACGCATGCGTTTATTGGGGGCGGGACGACGATTACACGCGATGTGCTGCCGTTTTCGAAGACTTCGGCCGAGCGCGGGACGCATGCTTATGGATTGAATGCGGTCGGGCTGGAGCGGCGCGGATTTACCAAGGAACGAATCGGCAAGATTCATCATGCTTATCGTGTGCTCCTGGCGTCGAAGCTTAATACTTCTCAGGCGATTGAGAAGCTGAAGGCGGAGGCGGATGGCGGGGAGGATGTGGAGATGCTGATTCGGTTTATTGAGGAATCAGAACGCGGAGTGATTAAGTAGCCCTTGCAGTCATATCGACGGCTTGTCGCGTGGCCGTTATGACTGACCACCTACCACTGGCGACTTATTTATGAAACTTGGACTCATCGCGGGCAATGGCACGTTTCCATTTCTTGTGCTGGAGGCGGCTCGAGCCCAGGGATTCGAAGTTGTGGTCGCTGCTATTCGCGAAGAAACCTCTCCTGAGATCGCTACGAAGGGCGCGGCTTCGGTTCACTGGATCTCTTTGGGCGAACTTTCCAAGCTGATCGACACTTTTAAGAGCGAGGGGGTCACTCGCGCGGTGATGGCGGGGCAGGTTAAGCACAAGCAGATTTTTTCTGCGATCAAACCGGATTGGCGGCTGGCTAAGCTGCTGCTTTCTCTGGGCACGCGCAATACGGATTCTCTGTTGGGCGCGGTGGCTAAGGTTTTGGCGGATGAGGGCATCATGCTGGAGAACTCCACAGCGCTGCTGGAACCGCTGCTGGCGAAAACGGGGGTGTTTACGAAGCGCGCTCCTACTACGCAGGAGCGGAAGAATATCGAATACGGACGCTTGGTGGGGCGGCGGCTGGCGGAATATGACATTGGTCAGACGGTGGTGATTGCGGAGGGGGCTTGCGTTGCGGTCGAGGCGATGGAGGGGACGGACGCGACGATCGAACGGGCGGGGGAGATCATGAAGAGCTTGGCTTCGGCCGAGAGTGGGGTGGAAACTCCCACTCATCGCAAAGGACGCGATGAGTGGGGCACCCTTGATTCTCAGACTCGCGACTCGCTGCTTAGCCGGGCGCTTACGGTCGTGAAGATTGCTAAGCCGGGGCAGGACATGCGATTCGATGTGCCGGTGGTTGGGGTGAAAACGATTGAGACTATGTCTCGGGCGGGAGCTAGTTGCCTGGCGGTCGATTCGGGGCGATGTCTGTTGCTCGATGGCGAGGCGATCATGCTCGCTGCGGACGGGGTCGGGATTGCGATTTGCGCGGAGTAGGGAGTCAACTGCTCAACCACTAAGAACACTAAGGGTCACTAAGGAAAACTAGCGATGTCGGAAGCGGCTCGGATTGCGGATCAACTTCGGCGGGCGTTCGATGGCGAGTCGTGGCATGGGGATTCTCTGTTTGAAATTCTGGAACGGGTGACGGCGGAGCGGGCGGCGGCTCGTCCGGTAGCAAATGCGCATAGCATCTGGGAACTGGTGCTGCATATTGCGGCTTGGGATGACGTGGCGCTGCGGCGGATGGGCGGGGCGGCGGTGGAACTTTCCGATGCGGAGAATTTTCCTCCGGTGACGAATGCTAGCGAAACGGCCTGGCGGGCGGCTTTGGCCGCGGTGCGACAGAGACACGAGAGGCTGGTTGCGGCGGTGGCCGCGCTTCCGGACTCTCGGCTGCTTGAGATGGTTCCAGGCAAAGACTACACCTTTTATTATTTGCTCCATGGGGTGGTTCAGCATGAGCTTTATCATGCGGGGCAGATTGCTTTGCTGAAGAAGATGTAGAAATGCGTGGACGGGACGGTGCAAAAGCAGGTCCTTCGCTGCGCTCAGGATGACAATTTGTAACAGGCCCTTCGCTGCGCTACTTACAAGAGTTTGGAGGATTGGTGAGTACGGAATTTCCTATCAATGTTGCGGTGGTTGGGGTGGGCGCTTTTGGGCGCAACCATGCTCGCGTGTATCAGCAATTGCAGCAGGCGGGGAAGGTGCGGCTGGTGGGAGTGGTCGATCCCAATACTGCTCGGGCTGACGCGGTGGCTCGCGAGTTTGGCTGTAAGGCTTTCGGGTCGGTGGAACAATTGCTGACTACGCACAGCGAAGTGCAGGCGGCTTCGGTGGCGGTGCCTACGGTGTTGCATAGGGACATTGCCCGCTCACTGATGGAAGCTGGAGTGGATGTGCTGATCGAAAAGCCGGTGGCGGCCACGCTGGACGAAGCCAATGAGTTGCTGCACGTGGCTTCGCAGCACAAGCGGGTGGCACAGGTGGGGCATCTGGAGCGGTTTAATCCGGCGGTGCGGGCTACTTTGCCGCTGATTACGCGTCCGATGTTTTTTGAGGTGCACAGGCTTAGCGTGTTTTCTCCGCGGGCGCTGGATGTGGACGTGGTGCTCGATCTGATGATTCACGATCTTGATATTGTGCTGGCGTTCGTGAAGTCGGAGGTCAAAGAAATTCGGGCGGTGGGGCTGCCGATTCTTTCCGCGAAAGTTGACATTGCGAACGTGCGCATAGAGTTTGAATCGGGATGCGTGGCTAACTTTACGGCCAGCAGGGTTTCTACGGAGCGGGTGCGCAAGCTGCGATTCTTTCAGCCGGGACAATATATTTCTGTCGATTACGGGCGGCAGGATGTGCTGGTGTTTTCGGTGGGAAGCGCGTCAGCTGCTGGTACCCACCCATTCGCACAAAATGCGAATGAATGGGGCACCCAAACTGGGGAGACCCAGGCTGGTGCGTATCCTCAGATCTCCATGGCCAAGCCGGCGATTACTGCGGAGGAGCCGCTGCTGGCGGAGATCTCGGCGTTTCTGGGAGCGGTGCGGGAACGGTCGCGTCCGGTGGTTTCGTTGGAGGATGGGCGGCGGGCGTTGGAACTGGGGCTCGCAATTCTGGCGGAGATTGCCCGGCACGCGGGACGGATTGGGGTCGGGACGCGGTAGAGCCGCCGGGCTTACTGCCTGCGGCGGCGCGGGCAGATGTGAGGGGGTAGGGGTCCTTCGACTGTGCAACGCCATCCGCTTCGCGGACGACGTTGCTCCGCTCAGGATGACACTGTGTTTGAAGGGTCGGACCCCTAGCCTGCTTTACGTGTACCTCTGCCCCCTTCACGCACGGCTGGCTTTGCTCGGGGGACGGACGAATGCGTCCGTCCCTACACTTGCAAATCCGCATGGCTACTGGCTTGGCGGGTTGTCACTGGCTCCGGCGCCGTGGTGACGTCCCATTCTTTCCTCACGATTGGCTTGCATTTCGTCCCACTTCTTTTGCTGGGTCGAATCGAGCAGCGCCCGGATCTGGGTGTTGCTGTTCTGGCGAATGTCCATCATTTTGGAGTGGCGATCCTGCTGAGATGAGGAACTGTCGTCGCGCAAGCTCTCCATTTGCGTGTGCTCGGACTCGAGGATGCTTTGCACTTTGGTTTGCTGATCGGACGTCAGCTTTAATTTCTTGGTCAGCTCCTGGGTGCGTTGGGCGGGATCCATCATGCCGTGATGCCTTCCGCCGCCGGCTTCCGCGGGCTGCTGGCTGTTGGGCGGTGCGTCGTTGGACTGGGCGGCGGCCAGAGGCACGGCGATTGCGATCAGGCTGAACGCGAGAAGAATGAGAAGACACTGCTTGAGCATGGAATCTCCTTTGGGGTGACGAGATGTCTGTAGTTTGAATGAGATTATGAGCCGGAAGTTGCGCGAAAAGAAGCGCTGGGACAAAACTTTGCTTAACTTTACAAAGCGTGACTTCAAAAGAGTATTCCGACTGGCGCGGTTACGGGGTCGTGCCTTGGGCGGCCAGGCGTTGCTTTAGCTGGGCGGCAAATTGTTGAACCTGCGCGTCTGAGAATTGCAGCTGGCCGTCGAGAACCAGGCTCAACTGGTCGGCGCCGTCGTCCTGGAATTGCACTTTCTGGATGGTGGCAGAGGGCTGGGCTGCGGGCGGGAGGGTGGGCTTGGGGTCCGCGACTTTTTGCAGGGCGGAGAGTACCGCGGCGGTGATTTGGTCGCGCAGGGTGATGCCGAGATCACCGTTGCGGAGGGAGTCTCGGAGGAACCCGTCGGCTTCGACGTGGGAAATTTCGGAGGCTAGAACCAATCGAGTATTGCCCGGGGCGGTATTTTCATCGATCGCATTCTGATCCGTCGTATTTTGATCGATTAGGGGAGTGAGCTTGACTTCGAGATCGGCGTCGCCGCCGGCGACTTCCATGGGCTCTTGACCGGCGGGGCAGACCCAGCGCTCAAAATGGAGCGTCGCTACCAGCAGGCTGGCGGGAGCGAGCGGAGTGAGGGTGGCTTGACGAACCTCGATGCGCTCGCCGCAGCGGGGAGCGCGGTCGAGATGGGGACGGAGAATGCTGGCGACGTTCAACTGCAGGTCTGAGAGATCGGCGACCAGTTTGAGACGGAAAAGATTGGGGACGTTTTCGGCTGGCGTTGCGGGAACTTGCGTGTGAGCGACGACACGGGAGACGGCGCCGGAAGTGGGGATGGAGATGGACTGACCGTCGATGCTGATGGAGTTGGCGACCGGAGGAAGGGCGAAGGTAACGTCCTGGCCGGGAGCGAAAAGGATACTCATTTCTTTGGCGAGCGCGAGTTGCTCGCTTTGGAAACTGACGAGCGCGCTGTTGAGAGCGGTGGCGGAGTTGGCGACGGGCTCGGGTTCCGGCCTGGGAGTTTGGACGATCTGATCGAACGCCTTGATTTGTTTGTCGAGGTCGAAATCGGCTTTCGCGAGCCTGGCGGTGACGTCTCTCAGGCCGGTCTTTTGCTCGTCCGACAAGGAGGCGAGAAAATTCTGGTTGCTGGCGCGAGCTTGTTCCAGGGCTTGGTCGAGGGCAGTTGCACGATCGGCTAGTGGTGTTGACTTGGAGGTCTGCTGCAGCGACTGGCGAAAAGCTTGCAGCTGGTCGCTGGCAGTCTGGGCGTGCTGCGCGACTTTGGCGAAGGCGGCGCGCTGCTCGGCGGTGGCTTGCATGGCCATGACGCGACGAAAATAACGGAGATCATCCTCGGAGCTGAGGCCTTCGCGAAGCGCGGGACAATCGTGCACGCAGATGAGGGGGATCGAGTTGCGTCCTCCGCTGCTGCTGCCGGAGTTGCCACCACCTCCGCCGTGCTGAGCTTGCACTCGGCCGGTAATGGCCAGGGCGATTCCGAACATCAGCGCCGCGGGCGCGGATAGGCAAAGGCGGTGCGTTTGTCGATGAGGCTTGGGCACAGGAAACATTGTACGTTTAGAGCGGGGCTGCGTGGTTTATGGAAGCCACAAAAAGTTGTGTTGACTGTCGAGGGGAATATGCTTCCGTGGAATCTCACCCCTTCGGCTTCGCTCAGGGCAGGCTCTAACGTCGCAAAAGGCGCGCCGTTAGGATGGGGCACTTGTCATCACCTAGCGGCCCAAACAAGCTCACGGCGGTCGTGCCTGCCGCGCCGCTGGAATCGGCTGGGCGGCGATTACTCAGGTACTCACTTGGGGAGCGCAAAAAATGCGACAATAGAAATAGTGGGTCGCGGCTCCGGAATTTACGTAACTTTACGTACAAATCAGGGGCAGTCTTTCGGCGCAATTCGCGGAGAATGATACGCAACCCGGAAGCGAACCTGCGGCTCTAATGTTGATAGTCTCTGCCTGATGCCAGTCACACAAATTCCGTCTCGCGATCCCTTGTCGAGCGAACCCACGCCGGGCCAAAAACCGCCTTCCGAGCAGCGGGATTTATTTGAAGCGCAACACTGGGAGACGGCTTATCGCGGCTTCAATCCTGACGATGTTCCGCATCTTCTGATTCAGTTGCAGGACGACCTGTCGCGGGCGCGGAAGCGGGAAGCGTTGTGGTTGTCGGTGATCCTGCATTTGTTCGTGATCATTCTGCTGTGGAACGGGCCGAAGTTGATGGAGTTGTGGCCGCACCGGCCCGTGAATCTGGAGATTTCGACCAACGCGGACCACTCGAAAGACGCGACGTTTCTGGAGTTGCCGCCGGATGAGCAGAAGGTGACGCGGCGTCCCGATGCGAAGGTGATTTCGGATAAGGATCGGATCGCGACGAGCAAAGCGCCGCAGATTAATCATGAAGATCTGAAGAAGATTCTGCAGAGCATGCATCCGGGGGAGCCGGGGAGGAACGTGCCGGCACCTCCGGCGCAGGGGCAGCCTCCGGCGGTGGCGCAGAGCCAGGCACCGCCAGCGCCGCAGACGAGTTCGGGATTTGCGCCTCCGCAACCTACCGAGCAGACGCCGCGGTTGCAGACGCCTCCACAGAACAACCGGCCGCCGGTGAATTTCAATACTACGCAGACGGCGGGGTCGGCGATCGAGCAAGCGGAGCAGGCCGCCGCGGCGAATCGCGGCCGAGCCGGCGGCGGCGTGGCGGGCGATTACGGAGTGAGCCGCGGCCCAGGCGGATACAAGGCGATGGCTCCGGCGGAAATTCTTACGGACACTATGGGCGTGGATTTCGGTCCTTATATGACGCGCATCGTGCAGATTGTGAAGCAGAACTGGTACACGCTGATGCCGCCGTCGGTGTATCCGCCGATTTTGAAGCAGGGCAAGCTGGCACTGGAATTTCAGATCATGAAAGATGGCTCGGTGCAGGGGTTGTTGCGCGACACGACTTCGGGCGACATCGCGCTGGACCGGGCGGCAATGGCTAGTATTACGGCGTCAACTCCGTTTCCGCCGCTGCCTAAGGAATTTCCTGGCAAGCTGCTGGGGCTGCGGTTCTATTATTTTTACAATCTGGAGCCGGGAGCGGATTTGAAGTAGAAGCTACCCTACAGATATTCTTGATGTGCATCCAAATATAAAACTATGACGATTCAAACAGTGCTGGCTCGCGTTGCGTCTTCCCGGTTCTCTGTGCGGTCCTCGCTTATTCGGTCAGGTCTGCTTGTTGCTGGTCTGGCGTTTGTCTCGCTGACGGCTTTGGCTCAGGATGTGCCGGAGGCTTTGCGGCCGCCTAAGGGGTCGCCGCTGGCGATTGTTGTTTTCGAGGATTTGCAATGTCCGCAATGCGGACGCGTCGCGCCGCAACTGGTGTCGGCTTCGCGGACTTATAAGATTCCGCTGGTGCAGCATGATTTTCCGCTGCCGCTGCACAACTGGTCATTCGACGCGGCAGTGCTGGCGCGGTATTTCGATACGCATGCTTCCAAGGACATTGGGAACGATTTCCGTGCCGCAGTGTTTGCGCACCAGTTGGAAATCTTTCCGCAGAATTTGCGAGGATTTGCGGACAAGTTTGCCACTGAGCACAAGATTCAGTTGCCGTTCGTGATTGATCCGGATGGAAAGCTGGCGGGGCTGGTACGGGCGGATAAGGATCTCGGCATGAGCTTGCACATCGACCATACGCCTACGATTTGGGTGGTCAGCAACAAGCGCAGTGGCAAGCCTTATGTCGAGGTCACGGACGTTTCGCAGCTTTATACGATGATTGACGCGATGAAGAAGGAGTAGGGCGGCTTTCAGCCGTCAGCCTTCAGCCCTCAGTGACGGCAAGACCTGGGCGGATGAGGCCGAGGGTATTTGAAGCTGTAAATCGTCTTCCTGCGGTGGTGTTAACGGATTGGGATGTGTAGAGATCCTTCGACTTCGCAGCTACTTCGCGTTCCGCGAATCTTCTGCTGCGCTCAGGATGACAGGGCTGGTGAGGGTTCTTACTTCTGCAATTTGGCTTCTACTTCTGCAATCTGACCTCTTCTTCTTACCTCTCACCTCTGACCTTCTTCGGTTCTACTCTGACCATCTCTTAAATAGCAGGGCTCCGTTGGTGCCTCCGAAGCCGAAGGAGTTGGACATGGCGTATTCGAACGTTGCCTTTCTTGCCTGGTTGGGGACGAAATCCATGTTGTCGGTTTCGGGATCCTGATTCTCGAGGTTGATGGTGGGCGGCATGATTTGATCTCTCAGCGCCAGGACTGTTACTCCGGCTTCTAATCCTCCGGCTCCGCCTAGCAGGTGGCCGGTCATGGACTTGGTGGAACTTACCGGGACTTTATTTCCAAACAAATTTCTGATGGCGTGGGCTTCGAGAGTGTCGCCGATGGGCGTCGAGGTGCCGTGGGCGTTGAGGTAGCCGATTGCACCGGCTTCTAGTTTGGCGTCGCGCAGGGCGTTGCGCATGACTCGGAACCCGCCTTCGTGCTCGGGAGCAGGCTGGGTCATGTGATAGGCGTCCGCGGACATGCCATAGCCTACGAGTTCGGCCAGGATCGGCGCGCCTCGTCGGCGGGCGTGCTCTAGTTCTTCGAGAATGAGGATGCCGGCGCCTTCTCCCATGACGAAGCCGTCGCGATCTTTATCCCAGGGACGGCTGGCTCGTGCGGGATCGTCGTTGCGAGTGGAAAGGGCGCGCATGGCGGCGAATCCGCCTACGCCCATGGGAGTGATGGCGGCTTCGGAGCCTCCGGCAATCATGACGTCGGCGTCGCCGCGCTGGATGATGCGGAAAGAATCGCCGATGGAATGAGCGCTGGTGGTGCAGGCCGTGGCCGTGGCTTCGTTGGGGCCCTTGGCGCCTACGCGCATGGAGACGTGCCCGGCAGCGAGGTTGACGATGGCGGCGGGAATGAAGAAGGGGGAGATCTTGCGCGGGCCGCCTTCGAGGAGCGCGGTATGTTCGCGCTCGATCACGTCGAATCCTCCAATGCCGGAGCCGATGTGGACGCCCACCATCTCGGCGTTTTCGGGAGTCACTTTTAGCTTGGACATCTTGAACGCTTCGTCAGCGGCGGCGATGGCGAAGTGGATGAAGCGGCCCATCTTCTTAACTTCTTTTTTGTCGATGAACTGGAAGGGATCGAAGTTGCGGACTTCGGCGGCGATCTGGCAGGCGAACTTGGAGGCGTCGAAGGCGGTAATGCGGTCGACGCCGCTCTTGCCTGCTAGCAGCGCTTGCCAGACGTCTCCGGTGGTGTTGCCTACCGAGCAGATGAGGCCGATGCCGGTGATCACGACGCGTCGTTCTGGATTCGTCGGCAGATTATTCTCCGAAGTGCTTAAGACTTGAAAGGACTCTATTGCGCGCCGTCGTCGGCCCTCAGCGGCTAAAGCCGGCGCTCAACAGTAGTCGAGCTATCGCAGCGCTGAAGCGCTGCGCCACCCAAAAGCGAAACCTGCCGCTTCCCAAACCGCCGCCTATCTAAACCAGCGAATGACACAACTTGCTGGCAAATTACTTGCCTGCTTTGGCGTGCTTGCCGATGTAGTCTACGGCATCGTTGACGGTGCGAATCTTCTCGGCATCCTCGTCGGGGATTTCGATATCGAAGGCCTCTTCGAAAGCCATCACGAGCTCGACGGTATCGAGCGAATCGGCGCCCAGGTCATCTACGAAGGAAGCGCTGGGGGTGACTTCGGCTTCGTCCACACCTAACTGCTCGACGATAATCTGTTTCACTTTCTCATCAACAGCTGCCATTGTTGTCCTCGTTTCTTAGTCTCGGAATCGCGGGTCCGGGTTGCGGGCCGCGTTTGCTGATTACGACTGCATGGTGCTCCATGAATGGAATGAAGTCGAAACCAGTAGTCTAAAAGGGATTGGGAAAGTATGCAAAGGAAGTCGAGTGGAGATCACTACGAAATCCTAACTGGGGGCGGGGAGGGTGGTCAAACGTCCGCACCCTCAACGTTTGTCATCCCGAGCGCAGCTAGGGATCCTTACTCGGTCGCAACTGTGCGCCGGGGGTAGGGGCCCTTCGACTCCGCGCCTGCTTCGCGTTCCGCGAAGCAGTTGCTCCGCTCAGGATGACAGTTTCTTTTTAGTTCTGCCCGTGCGTCGGATCACTTGGAATATTCGTCGCGCAACTGCGTTTGGCGGTCGGTCATTGGGACTGACTGGCCTTGGATGAAGACTTGCTTTACGTCGGTTTTTACGTCCAAGGGATCGCCGTTGGCTACTACTACGTTGGCGGTTTTGCCTACGTCTAGAGAGCCTAGTTGATCGGCCACTCCCCAGATTTCGGCGGCGTTCAGGGTGATGGCTTTTAACGCTTCGTCGTAGGGAAGGCCGAAGGCGGTCGCGAAACCGGCCTGGTAGGGGAGGTTGCGGACGTTGTGGGCGTCGTAGGAGGCGAAGATTATTTTGACTCCGCGCTTGTTGAGTTGCGCGGGAAGGCTGTAGACGGCGTCGTAGCGCTCGTCCTCTTTCGGAGTTTCGTAGATGGGGCCTACGATTACTGGCACCTTGAGGCTGGCTACGTAGTCGAGGACGGGCTGCGAGTGCGCTATGTGATTCAAGACGAACTTGAGGTGGAATTCGTTGGCGAGGCTGACGGCGGTTTGCAGATCGCTGGAGGTTTGAGCGGCCAGCACTATGGTTTTTTTGCCTTCCAGATACGGGAGTAAGGCCTCTAACTTCAGATCGCGCTTGGGAGGCGTGGGTTCGGGCTTCTTCTCTTTATTATTGCTTTGAGCTGAGGCTTCGGATTTTTTTCGATCGTAATCGGCCCATTTGGTTTTGTAGTCTTGCGCGTCGATGAAGGCTTGGCGGAGTTGGGCGGCCAGGCCCATGCGGGTGGCGGGGAATTTTTGCTTTTCGAAACCGCCGCGGTTGCGGCGCTCGTCTCCGGTGAAGTTCAGAGGCATGGCGTTGTCGCGGATGAGGAGCATGTCGGTGGCGTTCGCTCCGGCTAGTTGGATGAAAGAATCCTGGCCGGGGAGAGTGTCACTGCTGGCGGGAGCTACGATGGCGTTGGTGATGCCGTTGAAGCGGGCCACGGGGATTAGGGCAGACTCGGCGTGGAAGGCTTCGGCGGTATGCATGTGGGGCATGATCTCGTCGCTCATCTCGACTAGATCGTTGGTCATGTTTTCGGCCCCGATTTCGGTTAGGCCTAGGGCCGTTTCGGAATCGATGAGGCCGGGGTAGATGGTCATTCCGGTGGCGTCGATGATTTGTGCGTTGGCCGGGAGCGTGACGGCGGTCGCGGTGCCTACGGCGGTGATTTTTCCTCCTTGCATTAGTAGCGTGCCGTTTTCTATTACTCCGTGGGTTACGGTTAGAAGCTTGGCGTTTCTTAGGGCTATGGGCGTGGACTGGGTCAGAGCCGGGGTTGAGAAAGTCAAGATCAAAAGCAAGAGCAAGATCAACGGCAGCGGGCGGGGGCGCCCGCTCCACACGGACTTGATCGGGTAGGGGGCCTTCGACTGCGTGTCGGCTGCGCTTCGCGCAGCTGACACTCCGCTCAGGATGACAGAGTTAGTAGGGATGACAGATTTATTAGAGCGGGGCATTTTATTCTCCCTCCTTGTAGTGCGTGGTGCCTAGGCCTGGTTGCTGGCGGTCGAAATAGACTTCACCGTTTATGAAGACTTTTTCGGGGACTCCGTAACTGGAGAGCGGATAGCCATCCCAGATCACCAGGTCGGCGTCTTTGCCTACATCTATCGAACCTACTTTGTCGTCCACGCCTATGATCCAGGCGGGGTTGATGGTGATCATTTTCAGGGCTTCTTCTTCGGTGGCTCCGCCGTAACGGATGGCTTTGGCGGCTTCCTGATTCAGGCGGCGGTTGAAATCTTCGGAATCGCTTTTGATGGCTACGCGAACGCCTTTGCGCATGGCCATGACTGCGTTCCACGGGATCGCGTCCCACGCTTCTTGCTTGTAGCCCCACCAGTCAGAGAAGGTGGCGATGGCGATGTTGTTGGCGGCTAGCTGGTCGGCTACTTTGTAGGCTTCGAGGGCGTGGTGGAAGGCGCGAATTTTGTAGCCGAATTCTTTGGCCATCGCGATTTCGGTTAGCATTTCGTCAGCGCGATAGATGTGAATCTGCACCATGAGCTTGCCGCGCAGAATATCGGCGAGTGCTTCTAGCTTTAGATCGCGCTTGGGCGGGGTGGCGTCTTTCGAATCTTTATCGCCTCGCTTGATCTTGTCGTTGTAGGCGTCCCACTCGCGGATGTATTCTTGCGCGTCTACGAGGGCTTGGCGTTGCACCGCGAAATTGCCCATGCGGGTTGACGGGAGCTGATCGCGGCTGCCGTAGACGCGCTTGGGATTTTCTCCGCTGGCGAATTTGATGGACTGGGGCGCGTTGGGAAAAATCATTGCATCCCGCGCGTCTCCGAACTTGTGCTTGATGACTACGGCTTGGCCTCCGATCATGTTGGCCGAGCCGTGGAGGAGGAGTGAGGTGGTCACGCCGCCGGCGAGGGCGCGGTAGATGGCCTTGTCCTGATAGTCGAAGGCATCTTTCATCATCATTTGCGGCGTGATAGGGCTGGTGGCCTCGTTGACGTCGTCATCGAGCGCGATGTGGGAGTGGCAGTCGATGATGCCGGGAGTCAGGTACTTGCCTCCGGCGTCGATGAAGGTGACTTTGGGACCGGGCGGCGCGTTCACGACTGGGCCGACGGCCATGATTTTGCCATCGTGGATCCAGACGGATCCGTTCGGGATGGTGCCGTGAGTTGCGGTCATCACGATGGCATCTTTAATGATGATGTCGGTTGGGGCGGCGGCCGGGGATTGCGCGGATGCCGTCGCTAGCGTCGTTGCCAGGCAGAGGGCGAGTAGGGCGTACTTTCTTGTCGAGGTTCGGCGCATGGGTGGAGCTCCGAGAAATAAGTTCGCTTGCGCGAAAGTCGGATTGTAGGAGCAACGGCGAATGGGGTCAACGAAATCCGATTCACAGGTTGTATTGGAGTGTCTTGTCTGGTTTGTTTTTCTAGCTCCTGCATCTTGCTCATTGCAGCAAGATCGTGGGAGGATTTGGGCGTGAAAATTCTTTACGAGGCTGGGCTTTAGTGCGGGCGGTGGTGCAGCGCGTGCACCGTGCCAAAGTTACCGTTGGCGGCGAGGTTACGGGCGAGATCGGGCTTGGGCTGCTGGTTCTGCTGGGGGTGGGCGCGGGAGATACTCGCGCGGACGCGGATTACCTGGCCGAGAAAACGATTGGGCTGCGGATTTTTGAAGATGACGGCGGCAAGATGAATTTGGCGGTGGGCGAAGTTGGCGGAGCGGTGCTGGTGGTGTCGCAGTTCACTCTCTACGGCGATGTGCGGCGCGGAAAGCGGCCATCGTTCGACTCCGCGGCTGCTCCGCACGTGGCGCGTTCGCTTTACGAATATTTTGTGGAGAAAGTGCGCGGCGTTGGGCTGCGGTGCGAGACGGGACGATTTCAGGAAACGATGCAGGTGGAACTGGTGAATGACGGGCCGGTCACGATTTTGCTGGACTCTTCGAAAGCGTTCTGAATACACGGTCGGGCGGCGCAGGAGGGCGCGATAACCATGAATGGGTCTGCAATCGGCGCGGGGGATTGGCGGCAGAGCAAGTGGCTGGCGGTGGGAGAGCTGATTGTGGTGGGGCTGATTTTCTGGGCGGACTTCCGACATCATATTTATTTCAGCAAGACTCCTTATCTGGCGCTGTTCGGGTGGATCTCACTTCGAGTGCGGAAAATACGCTGGCACGATGTGGGGCTTTGCCGGTTTCGCAACTGGAAAGCTACGCTCGGATGGGGGATTGCGGCCGGGCTGGCGCTGGAAGGATTTGAATTGTTCGTCAGCCAGCCGATTCTGGTGAGACTGCTTCGGAAGCAACCGGACCTGGAGGATTTTCGGCCGCTGGTTGGGAATCTGAAGATGACCTTGATCTTTATTGGGTTGGCTTGGGTGCTTGCGGCTTTTGGCGAGGAGATGGTTTATCGCGGGTACTTGATGAATCGGGTTGCGGACTTATTCAACCGCTCGCGGCGCGCCTGGATCGTCAGCCTGATTGTCGTGCACTTAGGATTTGGGTTGGCCCATGCCTATCAGGGGTGGACGGGGATCATCGACGAAGGGTTGATGGGAATTTTGCTGGGAGTGATTTATTTGCGCACGGGACGAAACCTGGCGGTGCCGATCGTTGCGCATGGAGTTTCGGACAGCATCGATATGGTGCTGTTTTTTCTGGGGAGATATCCGGGGATGTAGCGGCGGTGGATGCGCTGGCCGAGTGCGAGAGCATGCGCAGAATCCTATGCTCGACGCTGCCTTGGAATCCCACCCTAACGTCGCAAAAGGCGCGACGTTAGGATGGGGCACCCGGCCACCCCCTTATCCTCGTCGTCCCCGCTTTGGGCCGGGATGTCCCAGGCTGGGGTGAATTTGCGTATTTTGTGCGTTACCCTTGTCGCGTGCATAGCTCTGTGCCGCGTCCGCCTAGCATTTTTCGCATCTCGCTGAATTCCGCGGCGGTCGTCCTTGTATTCGGCCTGCTGAAATTCTGGTACTTGTATCTTGACGATCTGGCGCGGGATCGCTCCGGAACGTTCGGGCGGCGCGCTTTGGAAGAGACAACCGGAGTGCTGGCGGCGATCGTGCTTATTCCTGCGGTCGTTTGGATGAGCCAGAAGTTTCGCTTCGGAGAGCAGCCCTGGATGCGCCTGGTTCCGATTCACTTCGGCGCCGCTGTTGTTCTCTCGATTGTGCACACTACGTTGATGGCGGTTTCGCGCGCGGTAATTTTTCCGCTGGCCGGGATGGGAAGCTACGACTACGGCGCGATGGGCTGGCGATACCCCATGGAGTTTTCGAACTTCGTGGTGATCTATGCCATTTTTGTGGGCGCGCTTAATCTTCTGGATTATTATCGCGAGCTGCGCAACCGGCAGATTGTAGCGGCGGAACTGGAGGCGCGGCTGGCGCAGACGCAGCTCCAGAACTTGCAACTGCAGTTGCAGCCACATTTTCTTTTTAACGCGCTGAATACGATTTCTTCGGTGATGTATGAGGACGTTGGGCGCGCTGACGCGATGCTGGCGCAACTGAGCGAACTGTTGCGGAGGACGCTGCGGCGACCGGATGCGCAACAGGTTCCGCTGGAAGACGAGATGGAGACGGTGCGAATGTACCTGGGAATCATGCAGGAACGCTTTGGAAACGACCTGCGCGTGCAAGTGGCGATGGATGCGGATGTGGCGCGGATGCTGGTTCCCCAATTGCTATTGCAACCGCTGGTGGAAAATTCGATTCGTCATGCGGCGGGACGGACGCCGCTGGAAGTTACGATCCGCGCGGCACAGAGCGAGGGCGAGTTGCTGCTGCGGGTCAGCGATAACGGTCCGGGGCTGCAGGGTGGTCCGCTCGAAAAAGGAATTGGGCTCAGCAATACCGCGGAACGGCTGGCCGCGCTTTATGGCGCACGGCACACTTTGCGTTTCGACAACAGCCCGGAGGGCGGGCTGACTGTTTCGGTGCGCATACCTTTACAGTTGGCTGCGGTATGACTGCGCTGCGCGTTTTTGTGGTGGATGACGAGGCTCCGGCGCGGCGGAAGCTGCTGCGTTTTCTGGCTGGCGATTCGGACGTGGAAGTGGTGGGCGAAGCGGCGAATGGACGGGACGCGGTCGAGGGAATTCGGCGGACGCATCCGGATTTGCTTTTGCTGGATGTGCAGATGCCGGATTTTGATGGGTTCGAAGTGGTGAAGCAGCTTGCGCCTCCGCTGCCGCGGATTGTGTTTGTTACCGCGTTTGACGAATACGCGATACGGGCATTCGATGTGCACGCTTTTGGGTATCTGCTGAAACCGTTTGACCAGGCGCGATTTCGGAAGGTGCTGGACGACGCGAAGGAACAGGCACGGGCGCACGCTACTGGTTCTGACGAAAACTTGCGCAGATTGCTGGCTGAGATGGAAGTGGCTCGGCGTGGGCCGACTCGGCTGGCGGTTGAGGATGGCGAACGAATTTTCTTTGT
>JBEKLO010000039.1:0-44755 GCA_050010155.1 Terriglobales bacterium | reverse complement strand
GGCTCTCCGATGCCGGCAAACAAGTTGTCCTCATGGGATGGGTCAACCGCCGCCGCGACCTCGGCCAGATTATCTTCGTCGACCTGCGCGACCGTACCGGCGTGACCCAAGTCGTGTTCAGCCACGAACTGAACGCCGCGGTGCATCAAAAAGCAGAAGCGTTGCGCAACGAATTCGTGATCGCGGCCATCGGCAAGGTCAAGCGCCGCGACGCCGACACGATCAATCCCAACATTCCGACTGGCGAAGTGGAGTTGGTGGTGGAAGAGTTGCGCATTCTGAACGTGTCGAAACCGCTGCCCTTTTTGCCCTCGGACACTGTGCTCGCGCACGAAGAGATGCGCTTGAAATACCGCTACATCGACCTGCGCCGCGATGCCATGCAGTTCAACATCGAGTTGCGTCATAAGGTAGCGCTCGCCATTCGCACGAACCTGGCTTCGGAAGGTTTCTTTGAAATCGAAACGCCGTTTATGACGCGCTCGACACCGGAAGGAGCGCGCGCAATTGTTCAAGCAGATCCTGATGATCTCGGGCTTCGACAAATATTTTCAGATCGTGCGCTGCTTTCGCGACGAAGATCTGCGCGCCGACCGCCAGCCCGAATTCACCCAGATCGATCTGGAGATGTCTTATCCGCAACCAGAGCGGGTTTGGGAAGTGGTCGAAGGCTTTCTGACGGCAGCGTTCAAAGCGGCGGGACACGAAATCAAAACGCCTTTCCCGCGCATGGACTTCGACGATGCCATCCGGCTATACGGTATCGACAAGCCCGATCTGCGCTTGCCCGCTTTCACCGAGGTGAGCGATTGTTTTGCAGCCGCCGATCTGGAACCTCTGGCGATCAACAAAGATCTTCCAGTGATTGCTATTCGCATCCCGCACGTGGGCGAACTTTCGCGGAAGGAGCGCGACGACATCAAGCCGCTGTTTGTCTCGAAAGGCGGAGCGCGCGTCTTCGAAGACTTCAAGCGCATCGAGACGAAGTTTCCGGAAGCTGGCGCCAAAGTGCGAGAGAAAGTGCGCGACAAAACGGGCGCTCTGGCGGCTGATGACCTGCTGGTGCTGGTGGTCGGATCGGCGCAGTCCGGCGCAATGGGAGACGCGCATCCTGCGAGCAAGCGCAAAGTAACGCCGGCGGAAATGGCCATCTACGCTTCGGCCGGACTGCTGCGCATAGCGCTGGCGCAAAAATATTCTGACCGTCACAAGCTCTTCCAGCAAGGCGATTACCGTTTTCTGTGGGTGACCAACTTTCCCATGTTCGAGTGGGATGAAGGTGAGAAACGCTGGAATGCGGCTCATCACCCGTTCACCTCGCCGCACGATGAAGACATGGACAAACTGGAAACCGACCCAGCCATGGTGCGCGCTCTCGCTTATGATGTGGTGCTGAATGGAACAGAGCTGGGCTCGGGCTCGATTCGTATTCACCGGCAGGACGTGCAGAGCAGAATCTTCCACGCGCTTGGCATGACGGAAGAAGAAGCGCGCGCGCGCTTCGGCTTTTTCCTCGAGGCGCTGGAATATGGCACGCCTCCGCACGGCGGCATAGCGCTCGGCCTCGATCGCATCGTGATGATTCTTGCGGGAGCGGATAGTTTGCGCGAAGTAATTCCCTTCCCCAAAACCGCGGCCGCTAAAGATCTGATGATGGAAGCGCCGACGCCGGTGGCAGAAAGCCAACTGCGCGAACTGGGAATTGGCGTTATCAAGAAATAGTTGGACTTCGCTCAGGGTTCTACCGGATGGACAAACCTGCCGCCGGGAGGGTTATACTGCTGCTCGCCCACTTTCCCCAAATTCTCAAGGAGAAATCACGATGAGGAAACTATTGGCAGTCTGCTTTGCATTGGCACTGGTCACATCCGTAGTCGCTCCGGGACTTTCCTGGGCCCAGGACTCGATGAACAACATGAAAGACGATGCATCCAAGGCCCCGATTGACGTCAAAGGCAAGATTAGCGCTGACGGCAAGATGTTTGTCAGCGACAAGGACGGCAAGAGCTGGACCATTATCAATCCAGATGCCGTTAAAGGACACGAGGGGCACCACGTCATCCTCAACGCCCACGTTTATCCCGACAAGATGCAAGTTCACGTCATGTCGCTCAAGATGGCGAAGTAAGGCCATCTCACGCGTCGGTGTCGGAAGGCACGTCTGGGTACCCCACACATCGCGTTCTGTGCGATGTGTGGGTTCACTCCACGGCCGCCAGCACATAGTCGGTCAATATCTTGTCCGTTTGCTGGTGCATTCCCGGCGTGTTGTAATTTGTGCTGGTTATGACGACAGTCATATCCAGTGCAGGAATGGCCACCACCTTATTTCCTCCATTGCCCGCCATATAAAACGCCGGATAACTTTTCTCGCCCGATTTGAAGGTCTTAAGCCACCAGAGATAGCCATATTCTGTCCACTCGTCGGCGCGCGCGTGCGGCTGGGTCGAGTTGTGCACCCATGATGCGCTCACGATGCGCCTCCCCTGCCACTCGCCTCCATTGAGATAAAGTTGGGCGACCTTCAGCAGGTCGCGGCTGGTCATACGCAATCCGCCGCCCGTCTGCGGAAGGTTCATTGGCGAATACACCCACTCCAGATTCGTAATGCCAAGCGGCTCGAACAGCTTCTCGCGGGCATAGCGATCGGTGCGCATGCCGGTTGCCTTTTCCAGCACCTCACTCAACGTGAAGACTCCGCCGGTGCAATAACTGAAGTAGCGTCCGTACGGAGGCGTCTCGATCTGCTCGCCCACGTGCATGCGTCCGCGAATCGGCAGATCTAAAATGAACTGCGCCCAATCTTCCACCACATACATGCGCTCCTCGTTGCCGCGCGACGCATCGTTCCAGTCGTCGCACTCGAGCGGAGAACTCATGGTCAGAAAATCTTCGACCGTGATCGCCAACTTTCGCGGATCGGGATTCTGAAGCTTGCGGGCACGCTCGGGCAGGAGCGTCAGAATTTTCGCGTCCACTCCACTGAGTTTGTGCTCGTCGAGCGCAATCCCGATCAGCACATCGGTGATGCTTTTGGTTGCCGACCGCGTGTCGCGCAGAGTGGCGGCGTCGCCATCAAAGTAGCCTTCGTACACCAGTTTGCCGTGACGGGCGATCAACACGCTGCCAATCTTCTTGAACTCGCCCGAACGAATCGCAGCGTCAAGCGCGTGCAGGCGGGATTCGGAAAGACCGCTTTCAGTCGCAGTGGCCGCGGGCCAGGCGCTGATCGGCTGCGAAGTTGATTGGGACGCTGTTTGCGAGTGGGCGGCGAGCGCACCAAACAACATTCCGGCGATGGCCCAGCGGGCAGCATTCATAGGGAGCCTCATCCATTCGACTCGGAAAGAGCGGGAGCGTGAGCAGCGTATCACGGGCTCGCAAGAGTGTAACTTCCCAGCCTCCCGCGCATCTCAACTGTAACTTTGGGGGAATCGATGCTGAATCGTCGACAATTTCTTGGCAGTTCTTTTCTGGCAATCGCGGGCGGAAGCCTGCTGGCGTGCTCCGAGAGCCCGGTATTGCATGTGGCACAAGCGAGTTCTGCGGAGGATAAAGGGCCGGTGACCGTCATCCAGTTCAGCGACTCGGGCGAGAGGCTCGGGCCGGCTCAAGTGCAGAAAGTGCGCAAGTCCGATGCCGAGTGGAAGAAACAGCTCACGTCGCTTCAATATGACGTTACCCGCCACCAAGGCACGGAAATGGCTTTCACCGGTGAATACTATAACCTGCATGAAAAGGGACTCTATCGCTGCATCTGTTGCGGGAACGCGCTGTTTAGTTCCGATACGAAGTTCGAGTCGGGCACGGGATGGCCTAGTTTCTGGGCTCCGATTGCGAAGGAAAATGTGCGCAGTTCAACCGACAACAGCCTGGGGATGACCCGTGACGAAGTGTCCTGCACAGAGTGCGAGGCCCATCTCGGGCATGTGTTCGACGACGGCCCTCGGCCCACTGGCTTGCGTTATTGCATGAACTCCGCGTCGTTGAAGTTCATCAAGCACGCTTAAGCGCACATCAGCTTAGCGCCGAGCCGCCACGCGCTGCTCGACCAGTTCTTCGATTCGCTGGACGACTTCGTCCTCACTCATGTGGGTGGAGTCGAGCACAACCGCATCGGCGGCGGCCACGAGCGGAGACGCGGCGCGAGTGCGGTCGCGACGGTCGCGCTCGCGAAGTTCGGCGGCCATGCTCTCGGCCGAGGGGCCCTTCACTTTTTGCTGGTCGAGCCGCCGTTGCTCGCGGGTTACGGGATCGGCATCGAGAAAAATTTTCAAGTCGGCGTCGGGAAAAACTTTGGTTCCAATGTCGCGACCTTCCATCACGACGCCGCCGCCGATGCCCATTTCGCGTTGTTTCGCCACCATCCACTCGCGCACCTTGGGATGCACAGACACGCGCGACGCTCCCTCGCTCACATCGCGCTCGCGAATGCGCGCGGAAATATCTTTGCCGTTGAGCAGCACCCGATTGCCGCCGATGGTCGGCTCAAGGACAATTCGCGAATCCCGCGCCAGTTTCAGGAGCGCCTCCTCGTCGTCAAATGAGACATCCCAGTCGATCGCCCGCAGCGCCAGGGCGCGGTACATCGCTCCGCTCTCCAGATTCACGTAGTCGAGTTTGCGTGCCAGGCGCGAGGCGATGGTGCTCTTGCCGGCTCCGGCCGGGCCGTCGATGGCGATGATCAGTTTGCGTTCCGAAGGATTCGTCATCTTCTTTATCTGGATCTTGGCGAAGGAAGAATTGTACACGCAGGCAGGCAGGCGCTTACCCAGTTGCCGCAGTCGAATCCCCGCCTTGCAGCAGGGAAAACGCGCAAAGATGGCGCAAGCCGGCACTTTTTTGCTCAGGCGCTTGAGGAATTGGTCTCGTGCTCGCTGACATAGTCGACGGCGGGCAGGTCCAGAAATTTCGGATCTCGCCCTGGCCTGGCGGCCAGCCGCATGGTGCTCTCATCCGACCTTTTGTGTTCCGGGCTCAGTTTGTTTCTGGGTGGGCCGTTCTTCGGTTGACTGCTTTGGTGAAACGCGGCGGGCATTTCGGGGTTGGGCGACTCGTTTTTCTCCGGTTCGTTGTTCTTCAATTCGTTGCTCTTCGGTTCGTCGCTCTCCAGTTCGTCGTAATCGCGGCCTTCAACCTTCGACCACGCGGTGGCGCCAATGGGACGCTCTTTCATGGACTCGCGATCGATCACCACCAGGGTGGGCTGCGGCTCTAATGTCGTCCGTTTGAGATTGGTCGATGCCGTCTGCAACGCATACAGGATGAGAGCGGCTGTCTTGTGATTAATGTCCCGGTCAATCAGTTGACGAATCACCGCCGCAAGTCCGAGTTGTATGGAGTTGGCGTCTTCGAGGGTGGGCAACATGGCCGATTGGAGTTCGTCCAGATACAAGAGGGCGTCTTTGCCGCGCCGGTGGCAAATGGAGTGGAAGTAACAATATTGTTGATCGCGCATGGACGGCGAACCGCACTGGACGCCGTTGGTCTTGAGGTGCTCACAGCGATGAATAGTTGACGGATATGATGGCATTTGAGGACTCCTGTAGCTTCTATGAACTTTTAAAGTTTGGTGGTTACTAGTATGATAATTAACCAGTTAGTATCGGGTACCCCCCTCCCCCCTCGGTAATGGAATCAATGGTTTAGGTGGTGTTTTTTCTTCAGATCTTTGGTTCTTAAGGAGTTACAGGCATAATCTTGAGGGGTAAGGAGTTAGGTCATCAATTGTCAAAGAACCTGAAAAATGTTGATGGGCACGGGGGAGCGGTCGCTGCATTGAGCGGGTACGCTCCGAGGTAATGCCCTGATTCAGGTGCAGATTGTGACATGCGGCGGGGGCCTTGTATGTGATGGCTGAACTTTGCGAATGTGATGAAAAAGGAGAGATCTGATTTTTCTGAGTTGTCGGTGGTGGGATCCCACTCATCGCAAAGTGCGCGATGAGTGGGGCACCCGGCCGCTTCGGCGTCAAGCTCCGCTGACCCGTTCCGGGCGGCGATTCTTGGGTATGTAGACTTGCTTGGGCGGAGTTACTTGCAGGAGCGACTTGCTCCCGACATGGACAAAGCTCACCTCGCGCGCGGCCAGCAGGGCGTGGATGGATTCCTTTACTCGCGTGCGCGGAACGAAGTTGGCCAGGAAGTTTTCAACTTCTCCTTCGTCGACGGCCACCACGCAGTCCAGATATTTCGAGACCAGCGCTGAGAGAGCCTCGGGCACCGAAATTCCTACGCCCTCGCGAACACTGTCGGGCGCCCAGCGCGATAACTCATCCCATACCGAACCTTCCGCCGCCGTGTAATCGACGCGGGTGATGCGCAGCTTGCCCCACAGTTCGCTGAGCGCGCGATCAAGCCCAGCGTTCGAAACCGAACCGCCCAGCATCTCTCCCAATTTCAATTTCGAAATCGGTCCGCGGCGGCGGATGATTTCGAATGCGTCACAGGCCAGCGGCGAATAGGGAGACCGCGGTCCGCTCGCGGGCGCGTGCTTTGGGTTGCGCTCGCCTACGAGCGCATAAAAATAAGGAAATACAGATGACGACAGCAAGAAGGCATTGTTCTCGTCAATCAGGGGAGCCTCATAAGCAGCATGGTCGCGCAGCGCTCGCACCATCAGTTCTGTCGCCTCTTTCGCTCGCTGATCGGCGTAGGCGTGCTGGCGCATCGGCAACTTGTCGTCGGCGCCCACCCATGCCCCTATGAAAGTCGGAACCAGAAGCGCGGGGCGTGTCGGATACATCAGGCAGAATCCCACCGACTCGAGGAAGGCACGTGCATCATCGAGCGTACGCACGGGCTGGCCGTCGAGGCGCCATTTTTGCGTGCGCGCATGCAGGAGTTCCGCATCGGTCATGAGTTTGATTAGAACACAAAGCAGCCATCAGCCATCAGCCATCAGCCGTCAGCCGTCAGCCATCAGCCGTCAGCCGTCAGCCGTCAGCCGTCAGCCGTCAGCCGTCAGCCGTCAGAAGAATGTTCATGACAACTCTAACCGTCAATAGCCTCTGCGGTAACCGCGCAGAGCATCCCGTGTCGGCAAGGTCTTCCTGATGGCTGAGAGCTGACAGCTGACAGCTGACAGCTAAATCCTCTTGAACGCTTTCTGGATATCCTGCATGGAATAACGCAGCACCACGGGGCGACCGTGCGGACAGGACATAGGATGCTCGGTCTTTGCCAGTTCCGCCAGCAGCCATTCCATCTTGTTTTGTTCGAGCGGCATGTTGACCTTGATCGCGGCGTGACACGCAATGGAGGCTGCGATGCGCGTCCTTACCGCTTCCAGATTGATGACTTGGTCTTCGCGGGTGAGCTGCTCGAAGATTTCGTTCAGCATGTGCTCGATCTGCGCAGCATCCACGCCCGCTGGCGCCATCTTCACGGCTACACTGCGCGTGCCGAAGGGCTCGGCCTCAAAACCGTTGCGCGCCAGTTCTTCCGCAATATCGCTGAAGATGGCTTGCTGCGCGGGCGTCAACTCGATGACCAGGGGCATTAGCAAGCGCTGGCTCTCGACCTGCTGCGCGGCGCGCTGCCGCAGGATGCGCTCGAACAGCACTCGCTCGTGGGCTACGTGCTGATCGATGATCCAAAGACCGTCCTCGTTGACGGCCAGGATGAAGGAGTTTCGAATCTGGCCGAGGGGATGCAGCGTCCGCAGCGACTCCAGAGTGGGCGCGGGTTGCGGCTCTTGGGCGATGGGAGGCGCGCAGCCGTGATCGGGAACCGGCTCCGATATCGTTCTCTCGGAGATCACGGGCTCCGGCGCGCGGACGAGCGATACCGCGGCGTTGGCCTCAACTGCAATTCCTCCCTCAAACGCGAAGCGCGCGGCGATTGCGGGAACCGGCGGCGCTTGCAGCGCGAATCCCCCCTCAGTCGCGGGCTGGTATAAGTCGCGCCACGGGGCACGCTGCAAACCATCGCCCGTGTGCGAGCCAGCCGTGTTTGAACCAGAGTTGAAGTCGGGATTACTTCTTCCCGGAGTGCTCAGGCCGGGATTCGCGGAAGGCTGCGCGCCGATTTCCGTCAAGAACTGCGGCACGGGACGAGCCTTCATCAGCGCGGCGCGTATCGACTCGCGCACAAAATCGTGAATCACCGTTTGCTGCCGGAAACGCACCTCGGTCTTTGACGGATGCACATTTACGTCTACTTCGGCGGTCGGCATTTCAATAAACAGCAGCACCACCGGGAACACCGTGGGCGGCAAAATATTGCGATAGGCCTCGGTGATGCCGTGCTGGATCAGACGATCGCGAATCAGGCGTCCATTGACAAAAATAAAAATCGAGTTGCGATTGAGCTTCTGGATTTCCGGCTTGGAGACGAAACCATGGAGGCGGACCTCGCCGAAATCGGTTGGCTCGGGGGCTTCGGCCGGCGATTCCGGTGCCGTCTGACCGAGCGGCCCTGCATCCGGCAACTTGGAGGACGAGGCGGTTGCGACCCTTCGCCAGGGCGGGGGCTGCGGCAGGCCGATTCGCTCCAGTGGCTGCGCTGCCGCTAGCGGAATCAACTGGTCGAGAATCTCGCGTCCGAACACCTGGTAGACGCGCTCGCGATGATCGGCCACGGGCGGCGCGACCAGCAAGGCATTCGTCGCCGAGTGCAGTTCGAAATGCATCTCGGGATGCGCAAGCGCATAGTGCGTCACGAGCGACGCGATGTGCGAAAGTTCGGTCGCTTCCGCACGCAGAAATTTCTTGCGCGCTGGAGTATTAAAGAAAAGATCGCGAATCGTAATCGACGTTCCGAGCGGCAGGCCGGCTTCTTCGACGCGGATGATCTTGCCACCGTTAATCTCGAGCACCGTCCCGGCCGCTTCCTCATTCGCACGCGTTTCGAGATGCAAGCGGGCAACGGAGGCGATCGAAGGCAGCGCCTCGCCGCGAAATCCCAAGGTCGAGATGCTCAGCAGGTCGTCGGTTTCTTTGATTTTTGAGGTGGCGTGGCGCTCGAAGGCCAGCATGGCATCGTCGCGCACCATGCCGCAACCGTTGTCGGTGATCTGGATCAGCTTCTTTCCGCCCGCTTCGACCTGAATGCGAATACGCGTGGAACCCGCGTCCAGCGCGTTTTCCAACAACTCCTTGACCACGGAGGCGGGACGCTCGACCACCTCGCCAGCGGCGATCTGGTTGGCGACTCTTTCGGAAAGAACGTGGATTTTGCCCATGAAGATCAGAGGTCACCGATTAGTGGACAATGGACGGTGGCCAAGGTCAGTGTGACAGATTTTTGGGCGCAGCGTAAAGGCGGGTCGAAAGTAGCGGTGGGTGCATCCAAAACGAACATGTCATATAGTTTTTCGGGACGTCTGTCATGAAACATGCAATTCTGGGAGCGGGAGCGATCGGAGGGTTGATCGGCACGGTACTGGCTTCGCTTGGCGAAGATGTTACGGTGATCGTTCGACCGGAGAAAGTGGCGAGCTATCCCGCGAACTTGTCGCTCGAGCGGCCGTGGGGATCTCTTACGGCTCTGGCGAGGGCCGTCAGCGCGCTCACAGAACCGGTTGACGTGCTGTGGATCGCAACCAAGACTTATCAACTGCAATCTGCGTTGGAAGCGGTGAAGTCTTTACCCGGCTGCGTGGTCCCTTTGCTCAATGGCGTGGATCACGTCGCCGTGCTTCGGACGCGGTTTGGAGCCGAGCATGTGGTCCCGGGAACGATTGCGGTGGAAGCGGAGAGGATTGCCCCGGGACGATTCATTCAACGCTCTCCATTTGTTCGCTTCAACCTTGCCGGCAGCGGTGAGCCGCTGTTTGGGGCCATTGTCGCAAGACTGGGCGAGCTCGGATTTACTTGCAAGTTCATTCCGAACGAGCAGACGCTGCTGTGGGGTAAGCTCTGCTTCCTCGGGCCGATTGCACTTGCGACGTCGGCCTCGGGACGGAACGTGGGAGGAATTCTCGCGGACGCAGAATGGAAGGCGAAGTTGAATTCCGCGGTCAGCGAGGCCTGCGCGGTGGCGAACGCCAGCGGCGCGGAGGTTGATGCAGCGCAGATTTGGACGCTTTTTGAAAATGCTCCGCCGGGAATGCAGAGCTCGATGCAGAAAGACGTTGCCGCGGGGCGGCAGCTTGAGTTGGATGCCATTGGCGGCCCGATTGTGCGCGGCGGTGAACGACACGGGATCGGCGTCACGACCACGACGGAGCTGATGGCGGCGATTCGCGCGAAGGTCGGGACCCAACGTCCTTGAGACGGGGGTTGCCTCTTAATCCCTTTGGCTTTTGGCTCTGCCGACACGCGGGCGGGGCGCCCGCGCCACACTAACCCTGCTACACTCTTTCTCCAATGAAAACTCTAAGACTGCTTTTGATCCTGGCATTGCTTGGTGGCGTGCTGACCGCACGCGTCGTTCTTGCTCAGGCGGCGGCTACCCCGAACGCATCGCAACTGGCGATGCCCGAGGAAAAGCATTTACGGAATGTGCGCCAGCTTACGTTTGGCGGCTCGAACGCGGAAGCTTATTTTTCGGCAGACGGCAAGCGGTTGATTTTTCAATCGACTCGCGACAACCTGCAGTGCGATCAGATCTTCACCATGAATGTCGACGGAACAGATCAGAAGATGGTCTCAACCGGCAAAGGACGTACGACTTGCAGCTACATTTTCCCGCACAATGACAGAATTCTGTATTCCTCGACACACCTGGCGAGTGCGGATTGTCCGCCTCGTCCGGACTATTCCAAGGGCTATGTGTGGGCGGTGTATCCGGGGTTTGATATTTTCACGGCGAAGCTGGATGGATCGGACTTACAGCAGCTCACAACGACCCCGGGCTACGACGCTGAGGCGACGATTTCAGAGGATGGCAAGAAGATTGTTTTCACGTCAATGCGCAATGGCGATCTCGACATCTACTCGATGGATGCGAATGGCACGCATGTGAAGCAGCTTACGCATGAACTGGGCTATGACGGCGGGCCGTTTTTTTCGAAGGATCGGAAGTGGATTGTCTATCGCGCTTACCATCCGAAAACGGAGCAGGAAATTGCCGAATATAAGGAACTGCTGGCGCAAAATACGATTCGTCCGACTACGCTTGAAATTTGGATCATGAAGGCGGATGGGAGTGGGAAACGTCAACTCACAAATTTGAATGCGGCGAGTTTTGCGCCCTCGTTTTTCCCGGATGGAAAGCGGATTATTTTCGCGACGAACATGGGTTCCACGGGAGGCATGGGAAATTTCGAGCTGTATACGATCAAGGTGGACGGAACCGGTTTGGAACGGATCACGTATTACGACGGGTTTGACGGGTTCCCGATGTTCAGCCCGGACGGAAAGCAGCTGGTTTGGATTTCGCATCGCAATGGCAAAGCGCCGCGGGAAACGAACGTGTTCATCGCCGATTGGGTTGAATAGGGAAGGTCAGAGTTCGAGGTCAGATTGCAGAGGTGAAATCGCAAACGACTATGCACTCTCTTGATGGAGCGGAATCGTCGGAGGAGCGCCATGGTCCCTATGCGAGCCTTTCTTGGAGTAGTTGGTTTTTGATCTTTTCTGGGAGACGCGAACTGGCGAGCACTTCTCGCAGCAGCAGAGCGGGTATTTCCCGGCTGAATTCCAGGGCGCGTGCCAACGAGAGATGTTCGGTTCGAAGAAGGGCGGCGCGGATTTCTTTTCGAACAGACCACTTCGCGTGCCGGGCAACCGCTTGCACCAGATCTGCGCTGGCGGCGGGGCGGAGCACAGAATTGATGACGAACGCTTCGGTAAGTCGCGGGTTGTCGAGTGCGGCCGGCATGACTCGGTTCTCGCGGGCCGCAGTCCTGGCGGCGATGATGCGATGATCTCTTGTCTTTGCATCGGAGATCTTGCCATCAGCGATCTTTCCGTCAGCGACCTCAGGCGGGAGATCAGGACATCGTCGACGGCGACCTTCACGTCGGCGGGAACGACGGGCGAGAGCGCAACTTTCATCAAATCGAAAGTGTAGAACTGGCGCGCCAGCGGCACGGACACATGGCGCGGCGTGTGCGGATGGCTGACCAGCGCGATCTTTACTTTGCGGCTCTTGAGTGCGTTGGCGTTCCTGGCGAACTGCTCCAGGACTTCCGGGGGGATGTCGGGGCGCTTCAGGAGTGCCAGGGCAAGATCCTCGGTAAGTAAGGGGTCGGCGGCGCTGCGGAGAAGATCCGCGGCCAGATCGGCGGGTGCGCCCCGAGGAGCCGCTGCCGTTGGGGACGGGCCAGATTCTTCTACGGAAATCGGTGGTTCAGATCTTGTATCGTCGGACATCGTATCGTCGGACATCGGTTAGTGCTTGCGGCAGGGAAAGCCCCGTCACTACCTTCGTTTTGCCCTGGCTAGCGCGCCCTCTACGGGATCGACCAGATCCTGGCGCACGTCGATGTTTGAAAAGCTTTCCTGCAGGGTATTGTAAAAAATCTGGCGCACAACCGCGGACTGACGAAAGACACTGCCCGTCATGGCCACTGGGAGCGCGGCTGCAGCTTGGGGCGGGGCCGCGGCGTGGGGCGCGAGGCGGCGCATTACGATGGCCGCTAGGTTCGCCAACCTGACTCCGGCATCAGCCAGAAGATCGCGCGCGATGGAGTCGCCTTCGTCTGCGGCGCGCAGGACCACAGGAAACAGGCGCGGAAAATCAGGTGGTGGAGTGGAGTTGGCTTGCTGCACGAGCTCGTCTATGGTCCTGAGTTTCCAGGCTTTGAGGAGCAGTGCGGTGAGCGTGGTTTCGCGGCCTTGATCGCGGGCGTTCAGGATCGCGGAGATGGCGTGGCGGCCGATCCAGTGGCCAGAGCCTGCGTCGGAAATGGCAAATCCCCAACCTCCGGCGCGCGCGGTGTGACCGGCGGCGTCGCGGCCGTAGAGGATGGAGCCGGTGCCCGCGATTGCGATCACGCCGGGGCCCGCTCCGAAAGCGGCTTCGAGTGCGATTTCGGTGTCGCCGACAACTTCGATGTTTGCGGGAGTGGTAGCTAACTCGGCGAGGATGCTACGAATCTTCGTGGCGATCTCGGGCCGCGCGGCGCCGGCCGCCCCTATACAGATGGCGGAGATCTGATTGGGGGAGATATTGGCTGTGGCGCAAACCGCGTGGACAACAGTGTGCAAAGCTTCCCTGGCCTGCTTCTCGCCGAGACGAACGATGTTGCTGCCGCCGGCCATCGCCTTCGCTAGCACGGTTGTTTCGTCGGCCAGAAGGCAGCGGGTTTTGGTGCCGCCGCCGTCAATTCCTAGATAGTAGGCCATTGCGCTAGTTCTAACACAGGTTCGGGCGTTGGCTCGGGTCCGGGAACATGCCTGTACAATGCAGCGAACTGCTTCGAGGAATGGCTTGGGATTGAATCGGATCGATCTGCTGATCATTGCCGCTTACCTGGCGGGGATCACGCTGTTTGGGCTGCGATTTCGCAAGCGGCAGCGGACCATGCGGGACTATTTCCTCGCCGACCGCGAGATTCCGTGGTGGGCGATTTCGCTCTCGATTGTGGCGGCGGAGACGAGCACGCTAACCATCATCAGTATCCCCGGCCTGGCCTACGATTCGAACCTTACGTTTCTGCAAGTGGTGATGGGTTATGTGATCGGGCGCGTCATTATTAGTTTTGTGCTGCTGCCGCAATATTTTCGCGGCGAGTTGTATACGGCTTATCAGCTCATTGAGCGGCGGTTTGGTCCGGAGCTGCGGACGGTGACGGCGGGGCTGTTTCTTCTGACGCGGGCGGCGGCCGAGGGCGTGCGCGTGTATGCCGTGTCGATTGTGGTCTCAATTGCGCTCGGCACAGGCGAGGTTGCTTCGATTGCCATCATCACCCTGCTGACATTGATTTATACGTTTGAAGGCGGCTTGGCTGCGGTGATCTGGACCGATGTGGTGCAGACCTTTATTTATGTCGGTGGCACGCTGGTCGGCCTCGTGACGATTCTGCATCTTGTGCCGGGAGGATGGGGATCGGTTGAGGCGATTGCCGGCGGGTTGCACAAGTTCCAAGTGTTCGATACTTCCCTTCTCGCGCACTGGCCCTATCTTAATTTTGCGCAACCTTACACACTTTGGGCGGGGATTCTCGGGGGCGCATTCTTGACTACCGCCAGCCATGGCACCGACCAACTCATCGTGCAGAGATTGCTGGCGGCGCGCAATCAACGGCAATCGGTGCTGGCGTTGCTGTCGAGTGGAGTGGCTGTCTTTTTTCAGTTTGGGTTATTTCTTTTTGTGGGAGTGATGCTGTTTGCCCACTACCGGGTTCCGTCGGCTGCCTTCGGGCGCGCCGACAGAATTTATCCCACCTTCATCGTGAGCCGGATGCCGCATGGAATTGCCGGGCTGTTGATCGCAGCCATTCTGGCGGCTGCGATGTCGAACTTGAGCGCAGCGCTAAATTCGCTGTCGTCAAGTTCGATCATGGATTTCTATCTTCGGTTTCGTTCCGAGTCTCGCCCGACACTCAGCGAGGGCGCGCGGTTGCGGATGGCGCGACTTACGACCGTCGTCTGGGCCCTGGTGCTGTTCGGACTCGCGGTGCTGGCGTTGCATCGCGTAGGACGGGTGGTGGAAGTCGGGTTGCAAATCGCGTCGGTCGCTTATGGTGCGTTGCTTGGCGTGTTTCTGCTGGGCGTGCTGACTCGGCGTGCGAATCAGAACGGGGCAATCGTTGGCATGATCTGCGGATTCGCGATAGAGCTGTATTTGTGGGGATGGTCCCGCGTGGCTTTTACCTGGTGGGTCGCGATCGGGACTTGCGTGACTTTTGCTGTTGGGTATGCTGCTAGCGGGTTGGTCCGGAATGAATTCAAAGTCTGAAACGCAGAGACCGCTGAGGAAAGATCGCGGAGAGCGCAGAGGGAACATGCATACGCGCTCTAAGGACAATCACCTACGCCCGGAACTGGCGCGCGACCTTGGACTTTCGCATGCCGGCGCGGTCGTGGTCGGCACGATCATCGGGAGCGGAATCTTTCTGGTTCCATCCGAGATGATGCAGGCGGTGGGCTCGGCGCGACTTGTCTATTTCGCCTGGATGGTTGGCGGGCTGTTGTCTTTTTTCGGCGCGCTCACTTATGCGGAACTGGGAGCGATGAAGCCGCAGGCGGGCGGCGAGTATGTTTATGTTCGGGATGCCTACGGGCCGCTGGCGGGCTTTCTGTATTCCTGGACGTGGTTTCTCATTGCCAAGCCGGCGTCAATTGCGACCGTCACCACCGGACTGGTGCGGATTCTCGAGACTTTTCCCGTCTTCTCTTTTTTTTCGCAGGTTTGCATCTCGCATCCCTTCACCGTCCATTACGGGCAACTGGTGGCGATCGCAGCCACACTGGTCATTTCGTGGCTGAACTATATTGGCATCCGCCGCGCGGGAGAATTTCAATTTCTTTTCACCCTGCTTAAGGTTGCCATCATTCTTGGAATTGTTGCCGTGGGCTTTTCCTATCGCGGAGGAACCTGGGCGAACTTCGCCACCGAATTTGTTGGTGCAAGAGGCGGCGTGGCCGGATTTTTTGCCGCTCTAGTGGCTGCGCTTTGGGCTTATGACGGCTGGAACGATCTGAACATGGTGGCGGGCGAGATACGGAATCCGCAGCGCAATATTCCGCTGGCTCTGATTTGGGGTGTAGCGACGGTGGGCGCGCTCTACATCCTGGTAAACGCGGCGGTGCAATATGTGCTGCCGGCCGCGGCTGTGGCCGCGTCGCAACGCCCTGCATCGGACGCGGTGGCGCTGGTGCTGGGGAGCGCGGGCGCTAGCTTGGTTTCGGCGGGCATGGCGGTTTCCATGCTCGTAACTTTGAATGGCACCATTATGAGCGGAGCACGCGTGCCGTTCGCAATGGCTCGCGACGGATATTTTTTCAAGGCGATCGCGGAGGTCCATCCCCGCTTCCACACGCCCTCTATGGCGATTGTGGTGCAGTGCGGGCTGGCGATCGTTCTTCTCCTGCTGGGAGGCAGTTTCCGGCAGTTCTTTTCCCTCGCGATTTTCGCGGAATGGATGTTCTACATGATCGCGGGCAGCACCGTGTTTGTTTTCCGGCGCCGCGAACCCTTTGCTTCGCGGCCTTATCGGGTGTGGGGATATCCGGTGGTTCCGGCGCTGTTTGTGTTGGCTTCGGCCGCACTTCTCTATTACACGTTCACTGACAACTTGAAAAGTTCAGCCGGTGGATGCCTGGCGATCCTGGCGGGCGTTCCGGTGTTCTACTTCTTTGCGCGGCGGCGGGCGGCGGTACCAAAGTAATCCGTTATCCCCGCCAATCTCCGTAACCTGCCTGAATACGAAGGGTGGTTACCAAAGGACACGCGCAAGCGACACGTTTACCCCCTGCCCAATCTCCCCTAAGGTGAAGACTCCAACCCAGGCGCAATCTCCCCAGCTTGGGCCCCCTATTGGAGTCAAGGGATGCCTACGTACGATCGCGGTTTTCAACTCGGCCTGTTGCCTGAGAAGAAGTGGAACTGGCGGACCTTCGCCACCAGCTACGGACTTCTCACGGCAATGATTCTGCTTCTGATGATCATCGGGGTGATGACATCCGACACGCTGCTGCCGAGTTTGAATTACAACGTCACCGAGTTAATACCGCGGCCGGCATTGCGGCCAGAAAAACTGCCCAAGCCGAAACCGCTGCCGCTGCACGCCAAGTTGCTGCCGCCGCCTCCGGTGTTTGAGGCGCCAAAACTGGTCGTGCCGCATGAACTCCACACACCCAAGCCGCTGCCACAGGAAGTTGAGCCGCCCAAGGTGGCGATGAATAACTTCGCGCCAGCTGTGCTGACACAGACCAGTGGAGCGCGTCCGGTGCTGATTCATACCGGAGACTTTTCGGGAAGTTCGGTAACACCGACGGTGAATGCTCCGATTTCGAAAGTGCAAACGGGCGGGTTCGGCGATCCGAATGGATTGAAGCCGAATGCCAACAGCAAGCCGAACGGCAAGCTGATCGCATCCGCAGCGGGCTCGTTCGATATGCCGGTCGGGCCGGGACAAGGCAACGGGTCGGGTGGCGCGAAAGGGATTAAGGGAACGGTGGCGAGCGCCGATTTTGGCAGTGGCGTGGCTACCGCGGGACAGGGAGACGGGCGCAGAAGTGGCCGCGGCAGCGTGCAGACCTCGACCTTTGGATCCCAGGAGATCGCGCAAAACTCGCCGCACATTCAGCGCGTGGACAGCGTACCGCCCACGGCGGTCGAGATCACTTTCAAGCCGAATCCGGTTTATACGGAGGAAGCAAGAAATCTGAAACTGGAAGGCGAAGTTCTGCTCGAAGTGGAATTCGCGGCGAACGGACAGCTGCACGTAAATCGCGTGGTCCGGGGATTGGGCCATGGACTCGATGAAGCCGCGATCGCTGCGGCCAACAAGATGCGTTTCAAGCCAGCCCAGCGGAACGGGCAGGCGATGGACTCGACAGCAATTGTGCACGTGGTATTTCAACTGGCGTATTGAAACTTTGGAGATGAGAGTCATGCGGAAGCTTATGAACACGTTGGTAGGCGGTAAGAACTTGATGGTTTTGGCTCTGCTGGCAGTGGCCATGACAGCAGCGGCCCAGCAGCCGGCGTCCGCGCCGCAGAACCCACAGCCGGTTGCGGCAACGCAGCCAGCCCAATCTCAGCCGGGGCAGGCGCAGTCCGGTACGACTCCATCAGATCCGACCGCCAACCTGGCCCCGCCGACCACGATGGATCAGGTGGTTGACCGCGTGATCCTCCGCGAAAAAGAATTGATCAAGTTTTTGTCGCCGCGCACTCCCGTGGTCGAGACCTATCTTCAGAACCTGACCCAGGACCCTCAACTGGGGCCGATCCCGCAGGACGACCATTATTTTCTGGGGCGCATGGACTTGAGCCAGGCGATCGACCGCAGTGACTACCTTGACGGTAAAGGCAAAGACACGAAAGACGAAGGCATGGAGAAACACCTTCTGGGTGAGTTCACCAGGAAGTTCAAGTTCCAGTATCAGCCGCTGGGTTTTTCGTGGATGATCTTCGCCGACCGCAATGATTTTGATCGAGGGCACTACGATTTCCATTACGTTCGGCGCGAATTTTTGGGCGACGTGCGCTGCCTGGTGTTCGATCTGACGCCGAAAAAAGACGCGGGTCGCGGACGCTTTCTCGGCCGCATCTGGGTCGAGGATCAGGATTTCAATATCGTGCGCTTGAACGGCACGTACGCGCGTCCTCAGCGTAACAATTATTACTTCCACATGGACGCCTGGCGGTTGAATCTGGTTCCCGGATATTGGATACCGGCATACATCTACAGCGAGGAAGGCGACTTCACGGCGGGACACGTCAACAAGATCGCATTCAAGGCGCAGACCCGCATGTGGGGATACAACCTGAAGACGGGGACGGCGAACGACGAACTCACCAACATCCGCGTGGATAGCGTGAAGGACGATACGCCATCGGCACAGGACGCAACTCCGCTGGCCGCCGAGCGCGAATGGCAGCAGCAAGCCGAAGACAACGTGGTGGAACGGCTGCAACGTGCCGGACTGCTGGCGCCGGAAGGCGATGTGGACAAGATTCTGCAAACCGTGGTGAATAACCTCGAAATCACCAACAACATCGAACTGCCGCGGCCGGTCCGGACACGGGTGCTGACGACTTCTCCGCTGGAGACTTTTAGCGTCGGCAACACAATTGTCGTGAGCCGCGGGCTCATCGACGTGCTTCCCGATGAGGGCAGCCTGGCTATGGTTCTTTCGCACGAACTGGCGCACATCGTTCTGGGACATAACCTGGGCAGCCAGTACGCGTTCAATGACCGCATGTTGTTCTCGGACGAAGGAACTTACCAGAACCTGGGCTTCAAACACATTCCCGAGGAAGAAGCGGCCGCCGACAAAAAAGCTATGGAGATTCTGAAGAACTCTCCTTACGCGCAGAAACTGGACTCGGCCGGGCTCTTCATCAAGGCACTGCAGGCGCGCGCTCCACAATTGAGCGCTCTGCTGCAAGCGCACCTCGGCAACAACATTACGGAGAACGGGACCGTGACCCGCATGGCGGGTCTCGCCACCGGCGCTCCGGCACTTGATTGGAACAAGCTGGACCAGATTGCTGCGTTGCCCCTGGGTGGACGGGTCAAAATGAACCCCTGGGATGACAAAGTGGAGATTGTGAAAGCGCAACCGGTTGCGATCACTTCGGCGCGCGACAAAATGCCGTTTGAGGTGACGCCGTTCTACCCGCGCCTCTCACGCTATAACGCGGCCAGCGCAACTGCGGCTACCACTGCGGCAGCGACAGCCCCAACCGCGACGACCACAGCAGCCGCGGCTGACGCCAGCCCGGCTCCTAGCAACTGAGCCGGCTACCAAGTTGAACGAAACGCACGCCGGGACCGGAAGCAATTCCGGGCACCCGGCCTGCGTGTTTCAGGGTATCTATCCCAGGTGGAGGCTTCATGGGGCGTGCGTATGTGCGTCTGCTGACACTGACGCTGGCGGCGAGCGGTCTGGCGCCGGTGATCACAATTCTTGCCAGCTGTTACCTGCGGGACGGGGTTCTGCCCTGGCTGCAACTGCCGGTTTACCTGCTCATCGCGCTCGGCATCATCTCGCTGGCGCTCGTGTTTCGCTGGTGGCTGCTGCGGATCGAAAAGCTCGGGGACGTTGCCGCAGCCGAGCAAGCAGTTTTCCTGTTGCGCGGATTGCCTGAGAAGTGGATCAACCCCGCGATTCTGGCCTCGGCGCTGCTCAGCCTGTTTCTGGAACTGGCGGTTATCCGCTGGCAGGCCACGGTTTTTCCTTTTTTTGCGTTCTACAAGAACCTGTCTTTACTCTCCTGTTTTGCCGGCCTCGGCCTCGGCTACGCCCTGGGACGCCGGGACCGCGTGCCTCTTTTCCTGACGTTGCCGCTGCTGTGCTGGCAGTTCCTCTTCATGCTCGGAATGCGTTACGGCATGAGCTACGACCAGTTTCACAGTCTCTACGTCTTGCCTTTCCGGGAGCAGTTGAACATGGGACTGCCTATGGGCCAACTTTGGCAGGCAGTACAGAGCTATTACGTGCTGTCAGTCGTCTTCCTGATGACGGCGCTGGCATTTATTCCCATCGGACAGCTCTGCGGCTGTCTGATGCAGCGCCGCGAAAAACTGACCGCCTACGGCCTGAATTTGCTGGGCAGCCTGGCGGGCGTTCTTTTGATGTTTCTGGTGAGCGCCTACTGGACGCCGCCGGCGGTCTGGTTTCTGATCGCATTCGCGTTACTGCTTGCCTTCCACGTCCGAACACGGGGTGCGCTGCGTCTGAGCGTGGCGGCGGGCATCCTGGCTCTGGTGATTTTGGAATGGCCGGTTAGCCCCGACTGGCAGAGGATTTACTCTCCCTACCAACTGCTTGAGGTGGGGCGCAGCGAGCACGGGTTTATGGAGATCCGGGCTGCGGGACACTACTACCAGAAGGTGTACGATTTCATCAATTCCGGAGACCGTTGGCCGGCCGACTCCGACGTCCGCATCGCGCGTAACTATTACGAACTGCCCTATCGCATCAAGCACGCGCCCAAGGATGTAGCGATTGTGGGAGCGGGGTCGGGCAACGATGTTGCCGCCGCGCTGCGCGGCGGGGCCGAGCACGTGGATGCGATTGAAATTGATCCTGCCATTCTTATGCTCGGGCGGGATGGCCATCCCGAACATCCTTATGCCGATCCGCGGGTGCGCGCGGTCAATACGGACGCCCGCTCCTTCCTGCGCACAACCGACCAGAAGTATGACCTGATCGTGTTCGGCCTGCTTGACTCGCATACGCTGCTGAGCCAGGCGTCGAGTGTTCGGCTGGATTCCTTCGTCTACACCGTGCAGGCCATGCAGGAAGCGCGGGCGCGTTTGAAACCACACGGGATGATCTCGCTCACCTTTACCGTGCTCAACGATCAACTGGGCCGCAAGATCTATCTGATGCTGAAGAATGCTTTTGACGGGCGCGAGCCGCTTTGCTACATGATCGGATATGACTCTGGAGTCATCTTTCTGGCATCGGAAGATCCGCTGACGCTGCCGCCGGACCTTCTCGCCAGGAAAGGTTTTTTGGACAAGACCGCGACGTACGGCAATCCGAATATCCGTGCTGACGTCTCTACCGACGACTGGCCGTTTTTCTACATGCCGGCGCGAATCTATCCCATCTCGTACCTGGGGATGGCGGTCTGGGTACTGGCCCTGTCGCTATTTCTGTTTTCCAACTTCTTGCCCGGACGGCCCCAGGGCGGCAATTTCCCCTTCTTCCTGCTGGGGGCGGGATTCATGCTGATCGAAACGAAGGGCATCACCGAGTTGGGGCTTACTTTCGGCAATTCCTGGCAAGTGATCGGAGTGGTGATTGCCGCCCTCATGGTAATGGCCTTCCTGGCGAACTGGGTGGTGCAGCAACTCAAGATTGAGCGTCTGGCTCTCCCGTACGCATTGCTGCTGGCGTCGCTGGCCGTGGGCTGGTGGATCGCGAAAAGCGGCGGACTGTCTTCCACCTGGAGCGGCCGCATCGGAACCGCCATACTGCTGACGTCCCCGATGTTTTTCTCTGGCATCGTGTTTTCCACTCTTCTCAAATCCCGCGGCGATATTTCCGGCGTCATGTCGGCCAATCTCTTCGGAGCGATGTGCGGCGGCTTGCTGGAATACAACTCGATGTATTTTGGGTTCCGCTTTCTCTACGTGATCGCCGCCGGCCTGTATCTGCTCGCTTTCGGCTGGGAATTCGTCGCGTCGAAGTGGCCACGGGCGGGCATGGTTCCGGCGAAGGCAATCGGGGCAGCGGCGGGAAGCTAGCCCGGCCCCGGAAATCGACCGTAGCACATCCAAACGCCGCCCCTGACGGCGTTTTTCATCTCCTACCCAACGTCGGCGTCTTTTGCTATTATGGATCGCCTGCGCCTGCCGCCCCCGGGGAGGGTCTCCAATGCAAAGTGGTTTAACTCTGTGGAAAAGTTCTGTGTACGCTGCCAGTGGCAGCTCTCAAGAAAGGTCGTGTATCTTGTCCAAGAAGTTTCTTCTCACAGTCTTTGTGGTATTGCTCGTCGTGTCTGGGAGCGCCCTAGCCCAGTCGCTGACACCGCTCAAAAATCAACCGCCCGACGGAATCATCTACACCTTCCAACTGACCGATGGTACGGTGATGGCTCAAGGAGGCAACTGCTCCGACTGGTGGCAGCTCACGCCCGACAATACCGGCAGCTACGTCAACGGCACCTGGAAGCAACTCGCCAACCTCCCCTCCGGGTATGCGCCCTATGCAACGGCTTCTGCGGTTCTAGCCGATGGACGCCTGCTACTTGAAGGCGGAGAATACTCAAACTGCGGCGGCAGTTTTACTCTCACCAACCAAGGCGCCATCTATGATCCAGTGGCAAATTCCTGGACTACTGTAGCTCCGCCAAAAGGCTGGGCCAACATTGGGGATTCGCCCTCGACGGTATTGGCGAACGGCGACTATTTAATCGGAAACAAACTTACCAAAGAAGATCGGGAACTCGACCCCGCGACCATGACGTGGAAGACGATGAGTGCGAAGGGCAAGGCGGACTTCGATGCCGAAGAAGGATGGACTCTGTTAGCGAGCGGGTCGGTTCTGACAGCGGACGTGAAAGACGCTCCCAACTCGGAGATCTATGATGCTACGGCCGCGAAACCCAAATGGTCGACGGCGGGAAGCACCATCGTTGATTTGCATTCACCCTCGCCTGATGGCTGCCTTCGCTATCCCCCCAGCAACAAGTGTTATTACCCGCCTGGGGAGATTGGTCCGGCTATACTTCGTCCCGATGGTACGGTGTTCGCCACCGGCTCCTATACCTCGGGTGGCGGCGCGGGAAATACTGCTATTTACAACACCGCTACGGACACGTGGACGGTCGGCCCGGTTTTCCCGGACGGTGACAACGCCGGCGATTCCTTTGCTGTCCTACTCACGAATGGCGACGTGCTGGTCGAGGGCGACTCCGGGACTTCCTATCTGTTCGATGGGACGAATCTCACCAAAAGTCTGTTTACCCCGGGTAGTCTGATGATTCTACCGAACGGCCAAGTATTGGTCGGAGGCGGGACCACGGAAGTCTACACTTCCACGGGCACGTACCAGAGTGCGTGGCAGCCCACGATTTCGACGTATCCGTCGAGCGTAACTCCTGGATCGACGTATTCGATTTCAGGCACGCAGTTCAACGGATTGTCGCAGGCTAATACTTTCGGAGACGAGTTCCAATACGCCACCAACTATCCGCTAGTACAGATCACAAATGGCAGCACCAAACACGTGTTCTATGCCAGAACCCACGGCCACAGCAGCATGGGCGTGGCTACTGGCACGGCGACAGTCTCGACCAACTTCGACGTGCCCTCGACCATCGAAACCGGCGCGAGCACGTTGGTTGTCATCGCGAACGGCATTCCGTCCGCGCCTGTCAGCATTACCGTTCAGTAAGAAGAGAACTAGGTTTGACCTGACTGCCCTTGTGTCTCCCGCGATTTGGGGATGCGAGGGCAGTTTTTTTGTGCTGAATATCTCGCCGCCATATCCCGCTAGATTCACTGCGATGCTAGAAATGGTTCCTGAGATCGCTGAAACGATCGACTACCAGCAAGCGTTGCGATGGCGGCGCGGTCGCCAGGTCCTCGTGCTCGAGAATCCAAGTGTTGCCATGAGGCACGAAGACAGCGTGCAGGCCCGCGGCAAGTGCGGGGTTGATGTCAGACCTAGGACTGTTGCCGACCATCCATGTTGTGTCTGGCGTAAGGGCGTACTTGGCGGTGGCCGAGCGGTACGTCGATTCATCCTTTTCGGCAACGATTTCGACGGCGGAAAAATACTCTTTCAAACCTGAGCGCTCGACTTTCCCGGACTGTTCAGCGGGATTTCCCTTGGTCATCAGAATGAGGTGGTGACGCTCGCCGAGATATTGCAGGGCCTCGGGCACGCCAGGGATAATCTCGATTGGATGGTCAGCGATCTGGTGGGCAAAACTGCGTATTCGTTCGTGTAGCTCTGGAGTGACGGGGTCGACGGAAAGCTTCTCGAAGGTTTCCACCAGCGAATGCGCGAAGCTGTGAAGACCATAGCCGTGCTTGACGATGGACTCCCGTTCCACATCGTTCAGGACCAGTCGAACTGCCTCGGGCGAGTGTTCGCGGTGGTCGAGAAACGAGATGAACTTGGCGATCGCCCGTTCAAAATAAATATTGTTTTCCCAGAGCGTGTCATCGGCGTCAATGAGCAGAGTCTGGGCGCCGTTTTCTCCCCGCATTTTCTTATGATAACCGGGCTTGATGGCTCCGTGACAACGGCTGCGAGCTACGAGCTTCGGGCCACGAGCGTGCAGATGTCCTTCAGTTCGCGCAAATTCAGCTTTGTAATCAAATTTAGAATTGTCATCCCGAGCGAAGCGAGGGATCTGCAGTTCTGAGCCGAGAGATGCAGCGGTTCTTGCACGCTCGTAGCCCGCGGCTCGTAGCTCGCAGCTGGTAGCTCGCAGCGCTCTTAAACCCACTCCACGCGCGGTATCTGCGGAATGATGCCCGCCTTGTGCCCCATATCGAGCAGGCGGCGGACGGCTTCCCTGCCGTCGTCTCCGTAATCGAGGGTGCGCTCGTTGACATACATGCCGACGAACTTGTCGGCGAGTTGGGTATCGAGGTCGCGGGCGAACTGCATGGCATAGGCGAGTGCTTCTTCGCGATGATCAATGGCGTATTGGATGCTCTCGCGCAGCGCTTGTGTAACGCTGGCCATGGTTTCGGGGCCGAGGGAGCGCCGTATGGCATTTCCCCCGAGCGGCAGAGGAAGCCCGGTAACTTTCTGCCACCACCGGCCAAGATCGACAACGCGGTGGAGTCCGGACTTGTCGTAGGTAAGCTGGCCTTCGTGGATGATGAGACCGGCTTCGTGTTTACCTTCGAGAATCTGAGGAATGATCTGATCGAAGGGCACGACTTCCACTTCAATGCCAGGGGCAAACAGTTCGAGCGCCAGGTAGGCAGTGGTGAGTTTGCCGGGCACCGCGATTTTCTTGCCTTTGATATCGTCCGGCGTGAACGGGCGGGTGGACACGAGCATGGGACCATAGCCGTCGCCCACGCTGCCGCCACACGACATCAGCGCGTATTTGTCCTGAATGTAAGGATAGGCGTGAAATGAGATGGCAGTTACGTCGTAAACACCTTCGCCTTCTTGCGCCTGCTGGTTCAGCGTTTCGATATCGCAAAGGGTGTGGCTGAACTTCAGTCCAGGCACGCGGACTTTGTTCGTGGCCAGACCGTAAAACATGAATGCATCGTCGGAGTCCGGGCTGTGCGCCACGGTGATTTCACGAACTGGAGAAGATACCGTACTCATAAGATTCCGTAATCCTGTTCTATAACCTTAGTGCTGAAAATATTTAGATTCGCTGTGCCCAGCCCCTAAAAGGGGCGGCTGAGTTTGGGGCAGTTGCGGCATCGCTAAAAGCGATGCCCTGATACAAGACTCGAATTCTCCTCAGATCATCTTACGCAGAAATCCGCCGGTGCCAGCGCGCGGCGACGCCGGCAGCCATCAGCACTTTGATGATTTCCGCAAAGACAAACCAGTAAAGACCAAACTTAAGAGCCAGAGAAATGGAGTGGGTGAGCACGGCAAGCCAGCCGAGTCCGCTGGCAAAAAGCACCAGTTCCGCCGCTACGGCCGACAGAGCAGCCCAGCCGAAACGCCGCGAGGTTTGCTCGTAAATGTAGCCCGCCACGAAAGCCACTAACGGATAGGCCAGGAGAAAGCCGCCAGTCGGGCCGAGCAGACGGGCAATGCCCACGCCTAGAACGAGCGAGGGGCTGAATACCGGCAGTCCGATCGCGCCTTCGGCCAGGTAGAGCGCGAGCGCGGCAAAACCACGACGCGAGCCGAGAAGCAAGCCGACGGCAATAACTCCGAAGTTTTGCATCGTCAGCGGCACCGGGGTGAAGGGCAGTGGAAGGCTCACGCGTGCGCACAAGGCGACAAAAAGGCTGGCCCCGATCACGATGGCCGCCTGCTTCGAGTATTCCCTGGGCCGATCCTGTTCCCGAGTTATTGCGGGATTCTGCTGACCGAGAATCTGCGAGTCTGCTTGCGACATGGCTTTCCTTTCCTCGTGCGGATCTTCATTACGAATTTTGTTACGAAGTTTACGGTGGCTCTCCGGGGAGATCAGGCCTCAGGCGACGGGTGGTCGAGGCCATCGTGTTCCGCTTTGTGGGCTCCCGAGCGCTTCATTTGCCGCCGGACCCGCATATAGATCGTAAGCGCAACCGACACGACCACCACAATACTGACTCCCAGTATGAGAAACCACCAGAGCATCCGCACAACGTAGTTAAGAATAGCAGATGCGCGCGGGCAAAAACGTGCGCTGGATCACGAACGGATGGACAACGCTCAACGGATGGTCAGCCCACTGATGATCGACTCACCGACGGTTAGCTCTTGGTCGCGGCCTTACCCGATTTGGCCAGTGCTTTGCGACGGTTCTCAACGTTTTTCAGGACCTTTTCCAGGCGCTTGCGGGCGGCTTTCGATCCGGTCGCAACCTGCTCGATATGCTGAAACATTTCGGGATTGTTCAGCTTCTCTCGAATCTCTTTCAGAAAGGGATGGATCTTGGCAAAAATGAAAAACATTTCACCGCTGCAACCTGGCTGCACGAAGAGTTCTTCGCTGAGCGCGCCCTGCAAGACGAACGTCGCTGCCATACCCCAGTAGCTGGTTACCTGGCGCAGCCACGCGTTTTCCTGGCTGCCGAATGCATTCACGAGTTTGACAACGTCATCGGCGCTTTGCGGCCAAAAGTCGGCCACCATAAAGTTTCGTGCCTTGCGCATCTCCGCTTCGCGGCGGAGATCATACAGCTGCATAATCAGCTGCGCGTCGTGCGGGGTCGCTTTCTTTGCCATATTTTCGCCTCGTTTTTTTGCGTCTATCTTCTCGAACGCTATCCTGTCGATCTGTCTGAAATCCCGTCCTGATAGTTTGTCTTGTCAGGCTTTGGAGACGTCTGCAACTTCCAACGCGCGCTCGTAGTCGCATTCTTTATTCGGACACGCGATTACCGCTCCATCCTTGCGGATTCGCTCCACCAGATACTCGTGCCCGCAGTCCGGACACTTCTCGGGAACGGGCTTCGCTGCTGAAGTGAACTTGCATTTCGGATAATTTCCGCAGCCGTAAAAAGTGTTGCCCTTGCGCGCACGTTTTTCGACCAGTTCGCCGTCCTTGCATTCGGGGCACTTTACACCGATGAAGTTCTGCTTCACATACTTGCACTCGGGATATCCACTGCACGAGGTGAACTCGCCGTAACGGCCGTGGCGCAGAATTAAGTTGCGTTTGCACAGCGGGCAGGTTTCATCGAGCGGAATGTCGGGAACCTTCTTGCCCTGATCGAGCCGCCGCGTGGTCTTGCAGTCCGGATAGCCGGTGCAGGCCATGAACTGGCCGAAGCGTCCGCGCTTCAGGACCATGACGCGGCCGCAATTTTCGCAGTATTCCTCCTGCGCGGTCTCCTGCATATCGGCCGAATCGAGGTCGGGCAGATTGATGGGATTTTCTTTGGTGAACTTGCAGGTATCAGGATTTTCCTTGTCGTAGGTGCTGCAGGCGTAGAACGAACCGTGCTTGCCCCATTTGATCACCAGCGGCGCCCCGCAGAGTTCGCACTTTTCATCCGTCGGCTTCTCCATACGCTTGATGTTTTCCATGTGCTTCTCGGCGTATCGGAGATCCTTGGAAAATTTCTTGTAAAACTCTACAAGCGCGTCGTTCCCCGTCTGCTTTCCTTCTTCAATCTCATCGAGTTCCTCTTCTAGGCGCGCGGTGTATTGAAAGTCGAAAATATCCTTGAAGTTTTCGACTAGCAGATCGGTGACTACCAGGCCGATTTCGGTGGGCACAAACTTGCCGCCGACTTTCTGCGCGTACATTCGCTCCTGGATCGTGCTGAGAATGGTGGCGTAGGTGGATGGGCGTCCGATGCCGCGCTCTTCGAGTTCCTTCACCAGTGAAGCTTCGTTGAAGCGTGGAGGCGGCTCGGTAAAGTGTTGCTCGGGGAGCAGGGATTTCAGCGTCAGCTTCTGCCCAGCTTCGAGCGGCGGGAGCTTGTGCTTTAGTTCCTCGTCTTCTTCGTCTTTGCTGTCCTTGGATTCTTCGTAGACTTTCAGGAAGCCGTCGAACTTCATCACCGATCCCGTGACGCGGAACCAGAACACGTCGCTGCCCGATTTGGCGTCGATGTCGACCGACGTCTGGTCGAACACGGCGGGGTTCATCTGCGAGGCGACGAAGCGCTGCCAGATCAGCTTGTAAACCTTGAATTCGTCTTCCTGCAGATATTGTTTGACCTGGTCTGGATGGCGGGCCGCAGAAGTAGGACGAATGGCCTCGTGCGCGGCCTGCGCTTCTTTCTTCTCCTTATATGTATTGGGAGAATCGGGCAGGTACGGCGCGCCGTACTGTTCGGAGATATACTCGCGAACCTCTGTAATCGCCTCGGGCGCAACCCGGGTGGAATCGGTTCGCATGTAGGTGATCAGGCCGACCAGCCCTTCGTCGCCGAGCTCAATGCCTTCATAAAGGCGCTGCGCGATCATCATGGTTCGCTTCACGCTAAAGCGCAGCTTGCGCGAGGAATCCTGTTGCAGCTTGCTGGTCGTGAACGGCGGAGTGGCGTTTCGGCGGCGTTCTTTCTTTTCGGCTGAGCGGACGACCCAATCAGCTTTTTCGAGGGCCGCGCGGATCTTTTCGGCTTCCTCGGCGTTCGTAACTTCGATTTTCTCTTCGCCCTTGCCCAGGAAACGAGCGTCAAATGCTGGAGGCTTGGCGGCGGCTAGATTTGCGTCGATGGTCCAGTATTCTTTTTTCTCGAAGGCTTTGATCTCGCGTTCGCGATCGACGATCAAGCGGAGTGCGACGGTCTGGACACGTCCTGCGGAAAGGCCGCGGCGGACTTTGTCCCATAAAAGAGGAGAAACCTGGTAGCCGACGAGGCGATCGAGCACTCGTCGAGTCTGCTGCGCGTCGACCAGATTGCGATCGATGTCGCGAGGATGCTCAAATGCGGCTTTCACGGCGCGCTGGGTGATTTCGTTGAAGGTCACACGGCGTATGCGAGCGTCATCGCCGATGTCATCGATCTTCTTTTTGGCGGCCTTCTTGCCCTTCTTTTTCTTGGTCGAATCTTCGCTGAGTTCATCCGCGAGATGGGCGGCAATGGCTTCGCCCTCACGATCGGGGTCAGGCGCAAGGTAGATGTGGTCGGCCGAAAGCGCGAGCTTCTTCAGCTTGGCCAGGACTTTTTCTTTTCCGGGGATGACGACGTACTCGGTTTCGAAATCGTTCTCGAGATCGACTCCGAGGCTGCTCTTGGGCAGATCCTTCACGTGACCGTAAGAAGCGTCGACCGTGAATCCCTTACCCAGATACTTCTGAATAGTTTTCGCCTTAGCCGGCGATTCGACAATGACTAGACCTTTGGACAATGGTTCCTCAGTATGGCGGTAATGGAATTGAAGCTAGCACGAATTGCCGTCAGCTGTCAGCTCTCAGCTGTCAGCTCTCAGTTAGGCACCTTCACTTTTTGCACCAGGGACGACAACATCTTTTTCACCTCAACCACCTGCAACGTAAGACGTTCGTACGCTGGATGAGGCAAATACTCCAGATCATAGGCGAGCAGGAATTGATACTCGAGTTCGCTTGCCGATCCCATCGACATCTGGAGAAAGCGAGCCATTTCGGCATCACCTTTTCGACAGCAGCCCTCGGCAATATTCATTCCTATCGATGCGGAGGCGCGTCGCATCTGACTCGTCAAACCGAACATTTCATCCCGAGGGAAAGACTTACTCGCCGCGTAAACATCCAGTGTCAGCCGGTGCGCCTTTTCCCAGACTCGAAGATTGCGAAAACTCTGCACGAGACCTCCCGTTTTTACTGAACGCTGAGAGCTGACAGCTGATAGCTGCCTCTAGAAGCTCTTTACAAAATTCTTCCCCGGCAACTGCCGTATCTTCCCATTCAGCTCCAGTTCGAAGAGCGCGGCGAAGATTTCCGAGGAGGACATTTCGTTTTCCAGCAATTCGACTAGCTGATCGATGTGCGTGGATTCATCGGCTTTCAGCAACTTGAGGATGTTTCTCTCGTGGGGCGAGGTCTCCTCGTCCGGGAATAGAGATGCGGTTTCGGGCTCGGGGGATTCATTCTGCTGGGAGCTGAGCGAGGCCTGCACATCAGGCGGCAGTTCTTCCCACACGTCTTCCCAGGTGGCGACGAGCTTCGCGCCCTGCTTGATCAGCGTGTTGGGACCCCAGGAATTTTTGTTGGTCACGTTGCCCGGAATAGCGTAAACATCGCGGTTTTGTTCGAGCGCCAGGCGCGACGTGATGCGCGTGCCACTGTATTCCGCGGCTTCAACCACCAGCACGCCTGCAGACATGCCGCTGATAATGCGGTTGCGAATGGGAAAATTCTGCGGTGTGGGCGAGGTTCCCACTGGGAACTCGGTGATCAGTGCGCCTCCAAGGGCCTCAATCTGTTCGGTGAGCCGGGTATTCTCTTTGGGATACATCACATCAATTCCGGTGCCGAGGACGGCGACCGTCTTTCCTTTAGCCGCCACAGCGCCGCGATGCGACGCAGTGTCGATACCGCGCGCCAGCCCACTGATGATCACCAGACCGCGAGCGGCAAGGTCGGTGGAAAGGCGCTCGGCCATGCCGCTGCCGTAGGGCGTGGGATGACGGGTTCCGACCATCGCAATGCCCGGCTGCGACAACGTTTCGACGCGTCCTTTGACGAACAGAATTACCGGTGGATCGTAAATCTCCTTCAGCCGCGCCGGATATTCGGGATCGCTGAGGCAAATAATTCTTGCGCCCGCCTCGGCCACCTTCATGCATTCCTGCTCCGCCAGTTCGAGCGACTTCCCCGTGGCGATCGATTGCGCCGAAACGGACCGCATCCCCATGGCCTCGAGTTCGGTGAGAGTTGCCTGGAATACGCGCTCGGCAGTGCCACAGTGCTCGATCAGTTTCTTGATGCGCGTCGGGCCCAACCCCGGAGTGAGAGCCAGCCCGAGCCAGTAAACACCCCGTTGAGAAGCCGGGGTAGAGGGGATAGTAGTGGCATTTGACATATTTCGATTGCGGGAAACAGCTGCGAGCCTCGAGCCAAACCGAACGACCCAAGCTCGTAGCTCGTAGCTCGCAGCTTTTCCTAGCAACTCAGCAGTATCCGCTGCCCGGAACGCTGTCAAGGATGCCGCGCACATCACTTTTGGTAGAATTCGTAAAGTGATGAGCCGGTTAAAGATCTCGGCCATTTCCTACCTGAACACAGCACCTCTCATGTGGGATTTTGAGCATGCCGATGCAGGCCCGGGTATTGATTTCGATATTTCCTACACCATCCCTTCGGCCTGCGCCGAGGCCTTGCGTGCGGGAGCGGCCGATATTGGCATCATTCCAGCGGCGGCGTATGCCACGGTTCCAGATCTCGTCATCATTCCCGACGTTGCGATTGCGGCCCGGCGTGCCGTGCGATCGATCCTTTTAGTTAGCAAGTTGGTGAGCAAAGCGCGGGGCGTAGTCACGTCGCAAGATCAAGATAAAGATCGATGGTCTCAGCAGGTCCGCACCGTGGCGCTCGATACTTCTTCGATGACGTCGGTCGCGCTAGCCAAGGTTGTATTTGCCAAATGGCTGGGTGGAGCACGGGATTACACGCCGATGGCGCCCGATCTCGATGCCATGCTCGGCACTTGCGATGCGGCACTGCTCATCGGAGACCCCGCGCTGCAGGTTGATCGCTCCCGTTACTTCACGCTCGACTTGGCGGAGGAATGGGTCGCGCGGACAGGAAAGTCATTCGTCTTTGCCTTCTGGGCCATTCGCAAACAGGCGCTGGCTGGACGCGATGGCGCGGCCATTGCGGAGGCGTTCAAAAAGTCACGGGATCATGGACTGTCGCCGAAGAACCTGGAAACCATCGCGCAGGAATGGGCGCCGCGCCTCGGATTAACCGTGGAGGCGGTGCGCGTTTACCTCACGCAGAACATCCATTATTATCTCGACCCGCCGTGCCTTGAGGGATTGAAGCTTTACTACCAACTGGGCGCGGAGGTTGGCGCGCTGCCACCAGCGCCGGAGCTTCGTTTCATCTAAAGCGCGGCTGATTTGCGCCGCCCCGACGTCTTCCCATTGCCAGCGAGCGTATCATCTCCATCCATATAGAGGTGCGTCATGGATCGACAGGCTCTGGCTGCCCGCATCTTGAAGATTGATGGGATCTTGCTCTTAGTAGTCGCCGCCATTCATCTCGCCGCGACGCCATTGGTGCTGAACTTTATTGCCGGTCAATCGACTCCCGATACCTACGCCCAGATCAAGCCGCCATTCCTGCTGAGCTTCGTCATGGGTGGCATTCTCCTGATTCCACTTGGACTGAGCACCTTTTTTTGCGCCGACTCAATGCGGCGTGGCGAAACCTGGGCACGCACGATCTGCCGCTTCAACGCGGTCACCGTCCTAATGCTGCCCCTTGCCCTGGTCTTGACTATGCCTTCCAGGTACTTCCACGCGATCCCATTTCTGGTCGCCGCCGTTCTGGTTTGCATCGTCGCACTCTCGATGTCTGCGCCTCTGGCTCTCTCGCGCGCGAACCGATTGTCCTCCAATATTCCGCCCCGTATTCCCCCCCAAAGACGGCCAGCCTAAAATCCGGCGACGGGGCCGATTTCCAACTTAACGCAGGTAAGAATCGTGGGGTTCGGGATAGAAGTAGTCCAAGCAGACGCGACAGAGACCATGGCTGACGTTGCCCATATGCCGTTCCAGATGGGTCGGCACAAAGTCCCATTGTTCGGGCTCGGGCGGGACGGCTCGCCGTGAGCAGCGGCAATGGCTGCACACGGTGATCTGTGCGTTTGAATTCACATAGTCCTCCAGCCCGACGGTAACAGGTCGATGGTGGGGTCGCTCAATAACCCGGGCGTTTGTAATCAGGTGCCAACCCGCGGGTGCAAGGGGATGAATCCGCATCCGAAACTTGCGGAACAACTGCGGGCTCGAGCACTCGTACAAACACTCCCACACCGTCTCGCTTTGCGTTGCCTGCTCAAACGCTCGCCGGTAAAACGGACGCAGATCCTCGCCGATGACGCGGTTTATATCGGCTCCGAGGGCGCCGGCTCCGGCTAAGTCGGGCGCGGCGTTGTCTATAGCAAACCGGTCCCAGGCTAAATTGCAGTACACCACGCGCCTGCTCGTATCCAGTACATAGCAGATCAGGGGACTCTGATCCAACGCGTTCTCAATATCCGCCAGTTTTGGTTTCGAAGATTCGAGAAGATTCGCCATGAGTAAGCTATCGGCAAAGCAAGGAAATCACTAAATCAGTCAGCCTGGTTTAGAAAAAACGTTTGTAACCATGCCCCCAGTCTTTTCTCCGGGGCGAAGGGCTTGGGTGCTTTTAACATTGCAACTTGCAAGCCGCAAACCTGCTCTAATAGGGACCATGCACTGGCTTGCGTTCGTCCTGCTCGCGTCGAAGAAAAGCACGCTGCGCTGGGTGATCCATCTTGGCGGGCCAGGTCTCATTTTGCTGGGCATTGCCGATAACTCGCTCATCCCTCTGCCCGGAAGCATGGACGTCGTGACCATTCTTCTGGCCGCGCACCATCGCGAGCCGTGGCCCTACTACGCCTTCATGGCGACTGTCGGCGCCCTCATCGGCGGCTATCTTACATACCGCATGGCTCGCAAAGGGGGCAAGGAGACTCTGGAAAAAAGGTTCTCGGCGAGGAAAGTAAAGAAGGTCTACGCGATTTTTGAGCGCTGGGGATTCGCGGCAGTCGCCATCCCCGCAACCCTGCCGCCACCGTTTCCGATCACACCCATGCTTTTGGCTGCGGGCGCCATGCAGTATCCCACCAGGAAGTTCCTCACCGCGCTGGCGGTGGGGCGCGGCATCCGGTACACCATTCTGGCTTATCTCGGGTACCACTATGGACGGACTATCGTGAAGTTCTTTTCCGAGTATTACTGGCCGGTGCTCATCGCTCTGGTTGCCTTCTCCGCGCTAGGCGGCCTCTACGGGCTGTACGAGTACAAACGCCGGCAGAAGACCAGCGCGCCAAAAGCGTCCCGTTCAACGCCCCAGGCCAGCAATGCCTAGGAAGCCGTTGAAAAACAGGATTGGACAACAGCGAAACAGCAAGCCGCGATCCTTGAGGGCGCTCTGGAGAAGAACACAAAGCTTATGGATGCGCTGGACGCCCGTGTGGGTAAACTCGCAGTAACCGCGACGGGCCTGCGCAGCACTTTCAGTGCAGTCCCCGAATGTCTTTGCGAAAGGCTTCGAGCTCTGCGGCCCAGGTCTTTACGTCGCCTTGAATCATGCTCTTGTCAAAGCTGATGTCGCTGTGGACCTCGCCAGTGTCGTCGCCCGCGGCGTTCCATCGCACAGAGGGAAGCTTGAAAGCATCGTCCTGTTGAATCACGAAACCGAGAGCGTCCGTGGGGTGGCTGTAACTATCCACGCCCGCCAGCGACCACACCTTGGTAAGCACTACGCCATTCACTCGCTCCCACGGCACGTGAAAGGGACGCCCGAAGGTGCCGATGCTCAAGTAGAGGCCTTCCCGGTTGGCGCGAATGATGGGCCGCGGCCAGTAGAGCTGGTAAAAACAAACGACAAAGACGCCCGAGAGCAGCACAGAGATCCCTTTCCACCAGCCCGCCGCGCCGAGGAATAACAGCCCGAGGATGGCCGACACCGACATGCCGATCAGAAGCGACCCTTCATTGGGCAGCACCTTGTACTCGCCGTACATCTCGGTTGGGTCGGCCACGATGCCATGCTGCCGCACTTTCGATGCCCTGGGCAACTTACGATAGTTTTTGGGTGGACGGGAGGCTTACCCTTCGGAACCTACAACTTTACTCTGCGGCCCGCTTGTCGAAAAAGCCACTGCCGGTGCCGCGGAGAAGTGTGGTAAGAAGCTGGGATGCGAGGAGACGATCAGCAACTGCAAACCGGGATGTTCAGCTACGTGGCATTGGAAGAGCGGATTCCAGCGGATCATCCATTGCGTGGGGTGAGGAAGCTTGTGGATACTGTCTTGGCCCGAATGACGAAGGAGTTCGATGGGCTGTACTCGGAGGTGGGGCGGCCATCGATAGCGCCGGAGCGGTTGCTGCGGGCATTGCTGCTGCAGGTGTTCTATTCGGTGCGCAGCGAGCGGTTGCTGATGGAGCTGAACTACAACCCGCTGTTCCGCTGGTTCGTGGGATTAGAGATCGACGAGGAAGTGTGGATCCACGCCGTGTTTAGCAAGAACCGCGATCGGTTGTTGAATCAAGATTTGGCGCAGAAGTTTTTCGCTCATGTAAAAGAGCAGGCGGCGGGGTTGATGTCGGACGAGCACTTCACAGTGGATGGCACGCTGATCGAGGCTTGGGCCGGGCAAAAAAGCTTCCGCCGTAAAGACGAAGACGATGGGCCTAAGGGGAGAGGTCACGGGGAGCCGCGCCGCAACGACACGCATGCATCCAGAGCCGACCCGGAAGCACGGCTCTATAAGAAGTCTGCCGGGCAAGAAGCCAAGCTAATCTAGGAGTCCATCTACTGATCTCGTACGCGGGTTATTTTGAGATTGTGACAAAAGACTACGGCGCTGTGGTTGCAGCGCCGTAGGTTTCTGGTGACTTGCTGAAGACAATCCTCATAGAACAATTAGCGGACGCATCATGTCATGCTCTTCATGTTCGAGAATATGGCAGTGCCACACGTATTCATGTCCGCCAGTCCTGGGACTGACCGCATTGCGCATGGCGGCGGTTGGCAAGTTGGGCAGGTTGAACTGCATGATCACCGTGGTAATTTCTCCCGGATTCATACGTACCGTTTCCTTCCACCCGATCTCATCCGCAGCGGGAGGCATCGGCGCCCCGCTGTAACTCCAGCTGTTTGGGTTTCCTGAGAACGGCTGCCGCTGGATCAACTGGACATTGACCAGGTGAAAGTGGATGGGGTGCGTGTCACCGGTGAGGTTCATGATCTGCCAGACTTCGGTAGCTCCGGCAGAAGGAGTCTCGGTGGGCGACGAAATGTAACCCAAGCCCCACGTGGGCAGTCCTTGGTTGTTGAAGCTCTCCGAGGCAAAAGTTCCCATCGTCTGGATCAGGCGGCCGTAGGTGTCGAAGTCCTCATTCAAAGTCAGCGTGCGATTGGCCACGCCGTTGAATGGGAACGCCGGTTCCGACGGATTGCCATTGTTGAAAAGCAGGCCCGGCTGGTTTCCGGTAAGGAAGTTGGACATCAGTTGAGCATTGATGTCATTAAGCCAGGTGGATGTAGGGAGACTATCGCCGGTTCCCGCTGTAACCGTGATTTTGAACAGAGTGCGGGTGTTCGGACCGTAGCCGGCGAGCGTGTTCGGTGCTCCGCCAATGGCGGTTTGATCGCCGTCACCAGTGAAGTAATTATTGCGGGAATCGCCGCCCGGGAATGGCGCCGGAGCGTCGTTGTACAGGATGAAGGTTGAGCCGGCCGGCACACCGTTGAAGTCGATCACCACGTCGGCGCGTTCCGCAGGGGCAAGCAGCAGGTTGAAGGGGCCATCAGGCAAAGCCGTATTGCCGCTTGGATCCGACGGATCCAGCGGACACGGCGTGGTGTTGTTGTGGATGGCGACTGCAGGCATGAATCCACCTTCGGTGCCAACCTGGTACATGATGGGACCGGGCGTGCCAACCCTGGCTTCTCCTGGAATCGACAAGTTTTCGGGATAGAGGTTCATGTGATAAAACCGCGCCTGAGATCCGTTGAGTAAGCGGAAACGGACGCGCTGGGGAGGCACGCTGGCCTTCGGATAGACTCCACCATTGATTAAGACGGTGTCGAAGAAGGCTTCCGGCACGATACAGGCCGGCGTCGGAAGAGGGCTGGTGCCTTCCGCGGGCGGAGTGTAAGTCGGACCCCAATCCCAGCGGCCTTTCGGATTCGCGATGCCACCGGAGAAGATATTCGGCTCATACACGTGCGGATACCAGAGGTCGCCCGGCCGACCCCAATTCCAAGTCGGGTCCTGCCTTAGGATGTTGGTGGCCACGAAGCTCTTGTCCTGAATGATGAGAGGAATGCCGACGAGGCTGGGCAGCAATCCCGAACTGACGAGGCCGGCCTCGAAATCATCGGTGATGATCAAGCCGGAGGCGATTCCGGCATAGGCGTTGAGCCGCGTAATGCCGATCGCGTGATCGTGATACCAAGCCAGACGCGCGCTTTGCTGGTTGGGATAATAGTAAGTTCCTGTGCCGGGTATGGACGGCAACCCGGGGACGTTCATGAAACTGGAACCGGTCTTCCCTTCTGGTGTGAACCACTGGAATGGCGTCCCGTCGCTGAACCACGGCGTTCGGCCGCCGTGCAAATGGGTCGCAATCCGGTTGGTTGGAAGATCTCCAACCGTGATCCCGTTGGGTCCGGCCATGATGGTGGGATCCACCGGAAGAATGTGCCGGTTGGGCACGAGGTTGGTGACGCTGAGCAGAACCGGCGTGTCGCGCGTGGCCACGATAATTCCGGCAAGATATTTCTGGTCGAAGGTGTGCAGATCGGTGTACCCGAAAAAGTGCGTTTTGCCCGGCAGATCAGGATGCATCAGCTCGCTGTATTCCGCCGCTGCAAGGTTATACACATCGGTGGACAGGCCCGCAAATTTGACGGTGTTCTTAGTAGCTAAAGGAATGTATTGGCCGATTTCATTGGCTCCCGAGGGCCCGAGACCAGGCAGGGAGGTAACAAATTTTTGAAGGTTGGTAGGACTTTGGGCAAAGGGCCACGCTCGACCGCGAAGCATCAGTACTCCCGTGCCCGCGATTGCAGAAGATTTGAGAAAAGTGCGCCGGTTAATCATGATTGACTCCTGGGCTCGGCCCTTGGAGCGGGTCATAAGCCCCTCCGCAGAAAGAACGGCAACTTTGCACGTGCTCCGCAGATCGCAGCCTTTATATCCCGGCAACGCACGTGAAGATGTGCGCAGCGTCACCGTACGCGGTGATATTGCCATCTAGCCGCACTTGAAGATTTGTCCAGTAAGCGGTTGATTCGGTAAATTCGCGTCTCGAGCCTCCAACCAGCTAAAATAGCCATTACCGTGGAGTGAAGAGGATGTCCCTGACTAAGCAGCAAGCTTTGGAGATGTTTCGGACCGACGATCTGATCGGGATCGGCATGGAGGCGGATGCGGTCCGCCGCAAACTGCATCCCGAAGGCACCGTGACTTACATCATCGACCGCAACATCAATTACACGAACTTCTGCACGGAATATTGCACATTCTGCGCGTTTTACCGTCCGTTAAAAGGGCCGGCGGCGGCGGAAGGATACATCCTCGATTTCGACACCATTTACGAGAAGATTCGTGAGACGGTGGAACTGGGCGGCACCGGCGTGCTCATGCAGGGCGGGTTGCATCCGGATCTCAAGATCGACTGGCATGAAAAGATGCTCAGCGGCATCAAGCAGCGCTTCCCGAAAGTTCACCTGCACTGTTATTCCGCTTCGGAAATTCTGGCGATTGCCGAGTACAGCAACCTGAGCGTGCGCGATACGATTGCGCGGCTGCGCGACGCTGGACTGGATTCGATTCCCGGCGGCGGCGCTGAGATTCTTGACGACGAGGTGCGTTACAAAATTGCGCGCCTGAAATGCCTGACCGCCGATTGGCTGCTGGTGCACCGCACCGCGCATCAACTGGGCATGAGAACCACGGCGACCATGATGTTTGGCGTCGGCGAGTCGATCGAGCACCGCATCAATCACTTTCAGTGTCTTTACGATTTGCAGCAGGAAACGGGCGGCTTTACCGCGTTTATCCCGTGGAGTTTTCAGCCCGCCCACACCGCGCTCGGCGGAAGGCACTGGGATGAAGCCACGGCAGTTGAGTACTTGAAAGTGCTGGCGATTTCGCGGCTCTATCTTTCTAACTTTCTTAACGTGCAATCGAGTTGGGTGACGCAGGGGTTGAAAGTCTGCCAGATGGGCTTGCGCTTCGGCGGCAACGACGTGGGCTCGGTAATGCTCGAGGAGAACGTGGTGCGCGCCGCCGGCGTGACCAACTGCACAACCGAAGAAGAGCTGCGGCGCATCATACGCGATGCAGGCTTCCGTCCGGCGCAGCGCGACACTTTGTACCGGCAGTATTTTCTGAACTGAATCGGGGTCCTTTGGGGCTGGGCAGAGCCATTTTCCGTTAGTCGGATCTTAATTTGCGTTGTCATCCTGAGCGAAGCGAAGGACCTGCTTGATGTTTGACGCCAGGAGCAGCAGGTCGTTCGCTTCGCTCAGGATGACAACTCTGAATTGATGCCTGTAAATACCAGACGACCCGCTCAATGATCCGCTCACTCGCGATCGGAATCTTTTTTCTCAGCGCAGTGCTGGCCAGCGCGCAGGAAGCCGCACCAGCGGCGAAGACATCCTCCATCGCAGGTACCGTCGTGAAAGAGCCGGGCAGCGAGCCCCTCAAGAAGGTGCTGGTGCAAGTCATCGCAGAGAGTCAGGGCGCCAGCTACACTGCCTCGACCGACACCGACGGGCATTTCCGCGTTGACGATGTTGCGCCCGGTCGTTACCGCATCTTCGTCGAAAGAACCGGATTCGCCGGCGTGAATGGGCACGGACTGAAATCTGATGTCAACGTGCTGACAGTACAAGCCGGGCAATGGGTGGAAGACCTTGTCTTTCGCATGCTGCCAACGGCCGTCATTAGCGGGCGTGTCACGGACGAGGATGGCGACCCGATGCCCCAGGTCAGAGTATTCGTGCAAAAGAAGACTCCAGGGAAGGCGACGCGAGTGGGTGTCGGCGCCGCAGGGACTAACGATCTGGGTGAGTACCGTCTTGCCGGCCTGTTCCCCGGCGAGTATTGGGTTGTCGCCATGCCGCCTCCGGATTTTCGCGACTATGAACGGCAAACAAAGAAATCGTCAGCGGATGGTGACAAGAGCGATAGCCCAGAGACCCGCTATGTCACGACCTACTATCCCGGCACCTACGATGCTATGCAGGCCTCTGCGGTGAAGCTGCGGGCGGGTGACGAAATGCCGGTGAACTTTACGCTTGTGCCGGCGAAGACGTATCGGGTTCGCGGCGTGGTGACTGGAATCGCGACCGGCCAGAAACCGGCCGTTGAGCTGCTTTCCAAGACAGGCGACTCGATCCGCGTGAATGCGGATGAAATCGGCCCCGACGGCCAGTTTGAAATACGAGGGGTCGCTCCCGGTAGCTACGTGTTGCGGACGTCGTCAGGGACCGAGACGCAGTCACTGACCGGCCATCAGGACATTAATGTCTCCGCTGACGTGGACGGCTTGAGGCTAAATCCCACGGCTGCTTTCGCGATCTCAGGTCATTTGCACAGCGACGGCGTAGCCGCGGATCTCACGCAGTACGTCGTCAACCTCCGCGTGGCCGAGTTGCCGGAAGATCCGGGCTTCTTCATGTCTCAGGATTTTTTTGGCGAGAATGCCACGGTGGACCGGCTTGGCAATTTCGAATGGAAAAATGTCAATCCCGGCAACTATATCGTGCAGTTGTACGGGAGCGACCCTCAGAGCAATTTCTATTTGAAAACTGTAACCACTGGCGGGCGAGATATTGCCACCGGATTCGCGGCCAGCGGAACGACCACGATTGAAGTGCTGGTCAGTTCCAAGGCAGGAATCATCGAGGGAACGGTCGTCGAAAAAGAAAAGGACGTGGACGATGCTCATCCTGCCGCCAACGCCATGGTGGTCGCCGTGCCCGAGGAAAAATACCGGAAGGTTCCCGATCGCTTCGCGAGCGGGACGACGGATCAGCATGGACGGTTTTCGATTCGGGGTCTGGCTCCGGGCAGCTACACTCTCTACGCCTGGCAAGATCTGGATGATGCCGTTTGGCGCGATGCCGACTTTCTGAAGTCTCAGGAAGCAAATGGCACGGCGGTGAAAGTGGACGAAGGGTCCGATCAGAAGTTGGAATTAAAGCTTAGTACGGTTGGTGAGGAATGGCGGTGAGGTGTGATCACTCCGTAGCAGGGCTGAGCACTGCGATCAGCCCGCGGGACGGGGTCCTTCGGGCTCGGCTCCTGCGGAGCCTACCCTGAGTGGCGCCGAAAGACCCCGTCCCACACGCGCTCGCCGTTATGTTGAATCCGCCCACCGCGTCATCTCGCGCGGATGCGCCATCGTGATCAGCTTGGGCGGAGCCAGGATGTGCATCGTCCACAAGAGATCGTCCAGCGATGTGCCAAAGCCGAAGTGCGCATCCACGAACGCCAGATCCGTGGACGGTATTTCTGTGCGGCCCGAAATCAGCACGACCGGAACATCCGGCACCAGAGCCTTGATCTCCTGGGCTAACCGCGACCCTGACATCGAAGGCATTTCGTAATCCAGAAGGGCCACATCGAAGTTGGTCCTCCGGCACTGCGCGAGCGCCTCAAGGGGGTCGTTCTTCGCGATCACCCGGAACCCACACTCTTCAAGAACACTGGTTAGCAATCGGCTGGATCTGGGATTGTCGTCCACATAAAACACTGTCGTTCGGCTTTCCATTACAACCTCCGTTCCTATATTGATGAACGGACGCCGGGGTCAGGCTTGCGAATACTTTAGGCAAAGATTTGTAAATGATTGTGATGGAATTAAAAGGATTCTGTCGTTGTCCTTCCGTAACTACTTTACAAAATTCTATGAAGTCTGTGGTGCAACGAGGTTTAGCATCCAACTGAGTGGAGCGGGAGTGATAATCGTGATCAAAATGAACTTCCTACTTGTAATATTTCTCCTCACATCGTTGGCGTTTGCGCAAGAACAGTCTTCTGGCGGCGCCAAGGTCCCGGCGTGCGGCGCGCCAGACAGCCGATTCGATGTAAAAACGGATACACAACATCACACTGCACAGCCAGAGCCGGGAAAAGCACTTGTGTATTTCATTCAGGACGATTCCGACTTCGCCTCCAGACCTAGACCCACCACCAGGGTGGGCGTGGACGGCCAATGGGTAGGGGCAACCCACGGTGACTCCTATTTCTATTTTTCCGTTGATCCAGGAGTTCATCATCTCTGCGCAAGCTGGGAAGGTGCAGAGGAAACGAGTCGCAATACGGCCGCCGCGCATTTCACGGCAGAGGTAAATGGCGTGTACTATTTCGCGGCGAAAGACTCCTCGCAATATCGTGGATCCGCATCCATCACTTTCAATCTTTTGGATAGTGACGAGGGCCAACTCCTGACCAATGAATTAGAGTTCAGCGCTTCGCGACTGAAGAAATAGCGCTCGGAATCGGCCGCGCGACTGGCGGTTGTCAGCTATGCGATTGCTGGCAACCGCCCCGGGTCTGCCTGCGCGCTAGTACGTGAACGACTGCAGGGCATTCCCCTGCGTTCCATCCGGGCCCGCCGAATTAACGAACCCACTGCGATTACTCGGATTCAATGCGATATAGGTCCCGATGACACTGGAGGCGTCCGAGAAATTGAACCCATTCAGCGACTCCACGAAATTTCCTTTAGTGTCGTAGACCTGGATGCTGCTTCCCGACGCTGTGCCCGACACCTGCTGCGCCACGAAAAACAGCTTATTTACTGGGTCGAACTCCACATCCGTTCCGCTCGTCACTTGCCCCGCATCCAGCAGCGCCACCAGGAATCCAGTCTGCGTGGCCAGATCGTAGAACGTAATGTTGCCATTCAGCTCTGTCGCGGTAACCGCAATTCCGTCCTCCGAATCGACGGCGATCCCATTCACAGAACCCGGGCCCAGCGGAGGCTCCGGAACCCCGGTGAACTGGGTCACCTCGCCCGTCTTTAGATTCGCTAGCGCGATCTGCGGCGCCGGACCGCCGACCGCTCCTGTGGAGGTCGCAATCACCGCCTGGTTGGTCACCGTGTCGTAGGCCATGACCGGCGCATAATTGAAGCCAAAAAGCTGATCCTTGAGCTCCACTTTCTTGCCGACGGTTTTTGCCGCCAGGTTTGCCTCGAAGACAAAAGAAGTGAACTGGCCATTCTCAAACGCAAACACCGCCGTCGTCGGATTGCCCTGGTCACGGCTCACTCCGATAATAATGTCGTCCTTCGTAAGCGTCGACTTCCATTTGCCGGTGAACTTGTTATCGTCCAGAGGACTTAACTCTTCATACACCCGCTTCGTGATGTAAAGCTGGGGCACGATCTGATGCTCCACCACCCCAATGCTCGTTCCCACGATTCCGTGCGTCACATAGTCGTCGAAACCGTTATCCGACTCCGCCACCACTTTCACAATCTTCCCCGTTGCCTGATCGAAAGTTTCGACCGCAGCCAGCGTATTCCCGTTCGGCAGGGTTTGCCCTTCACTGAGCACGCCTTCGGTGCCGTTCTGGTCAATGTCGAAGCCAAAAATACTGCCGCCAAACTGGCTGTTCACAAAAATTGATCCCCCACCAATTTCCCGAGTGTTGCCACGCTGGCCGTCCGTTACCTGAGCACAGACCGCAGTCGCACTCGCCAGGAAGAACATGCTCGATGCAGCAATCACCATCGTCCGATACAGCCGCGAAATTCTCTTCCGATTCATTGCCCCACTCTCCAATTTTTTCGAAGTGCCATCCGGAATAAAAACGCTCCCCCGCAGCCTAGCACCCGACCCCTTTTTTGATGTCATGGTCGAGTCAGAAATTTGTCAACAATTTGTCTCGGCCTCGAAACATGGGAACTCGGGCCGATGCAGCCCTTCGCGAGCGCATTTTCCGTGCGAGACTCACGTCTTGCACATTGCATCGAACCCTACATTGCATCGACAATACATACACAATGACTTTTTGCCGACCGCTTCTCCCCAGGATCTCCAGAGTCACGCTCTCCAAAGTCACGCTCATCGCAGTCCCACTCTTCGCGCTGCTCGCCTGCGGCAGTCCCCAATATCAGAACCGCGCGATTGTAGTGACCTGGAGTACCGGATTCCCGCCTCCGGCCTCGCTCGGTACCAGCCAAACGGAGGGTATCGCCGCGGTCGTCGCCAACGACCCCAAAAATGCCGGGGTAAATTTCACCTGCGTGCCGGTAGGAGAGTGTGGCTCGTTTAGTCCGGACCCCATCGCCAGCAATGTTCCGACCACCTACCAGGCCCCTCCCACGGTTCCGACGGGCGGCAGCGTGATCGTCACCGCAACCTCCGTAACCGATGCGACCAAGTCGGTCTCGGCCACGATCACCATCGAGTAGGGACACACGGATTGGGCAGAAATATGCCATCGCGGCGCTCCGTATCACGAAAGCGTTTGTTCTCAGGCAGTTACTTCGTGTCCCTTGGTGACCTTGGTGGTTAAGGCTTTAGGCTTTTCGTCGGTTGCATCCGGCAGCGGGTCCGCCGCCCTATGGTATTTGACTTCCCGTCACTTCCTCCGCAGAATAGAAGTAGTTCTTTAGAAGGCCCATCCCACAAAGTGGGGGCGTCACGGCTTCGACGGAGATGCTTGCGGCCAAGAGGCATGCCGGGGTGCACACACCCGTAATCGCGTGCAAAATGATAATTGCCAATCAACAAATGGCATACGCAGCCTAACTAGTTTAGGCAGCCGTTCTCCGCAGTTTTGCCCGTGGGCTGCGAGCGAACGTCACACAGCGGGCTGCTCTTTCCGTCTACGTCTGGGGCGGGAGGCTAAGATCTCAGGCTAGCGGCAACGGTTTCTTGTCCGTTCTGAGCCGGTGACGCGAACGTCCTGGGGTAATG
>JBEKLO010000038.1:0-33638 GCA_050010155.1 Terriglobales bacterium | reverse complement strand
GGATTATTCGGAGCGTTAACTCCTGTCTTTTTTGTCCTCGCGCTTGGTTACCTGGCTGGGAAGCGCAATGTCTTCGATGCGGACCAGTCCGCGGGTTTGAGCAAACTGGCGCTAACCTTTGCCCTGCCGGCCTCTCTGTTCGTCAGCATGACCGACATTCCCAAAGATCTTCTCCTGCAGCAGGGTCTTCTTGTCCTGGCACTGATTCTGTCCCACGCCGGGCTTTTCGTCGTTGCGTGGGTGCTCTTGCGAAGGGTGAAGTCGCTCAGTGGGACGCCTTCCATCATCTATGCGCTTATGCTCGCTACCTCCGCGACCCCGGTCTTTGGCCTCGCCGTTCTCGAACCACTCTTGGGTCGAACCAGCGGGGGTGCCGTGGGACTCGTGGCCCTGGCAATTAACCTAACAGTACCTCCGGCAGTGATCCTTCTGGAAATGGATGCAGCGGCGAAAGATCTAAGAGTCGCCACCAATTCTTCGAAGCCAAGCGCGATCGTAACCGGCCTGAATGCTGGTTTGAAATCGCCACTCCTGTGGGCGCCAATCCTGGGAATCGCTGTTGTCCTTTTGAGCGTTCACTTGCCAGCTGTGGTAGCCAGCTGTTTCGAGTTGATTGGCTCAGCCACATCCGGCGTAGCGGTTTTTGCGGTAGGCCTCGTTTTGGCAGCTCATCCGGTTCGTTTTTCACGTGCGGTGTTGGTCGGTTCCCTTGCTCGTGTAACCGTGCAATCGGCGGTTCTCTTCGCAATACTGCATTTGTTGCATGTTGTTAGTCCGTTTGCGCGCGAGGCGCTGGTTTGCTGTAGCTTTCCCCTGGCTACCGTGGTCGTGCTCTTTGCGGCCAGGTACAAAGCAGTGGAGTCAGAAGCGGCGTCTATGCTTCTGGTCTCAACGCTCGCTTTGGTGGTAACAGTACCGACGATCCTCTGGTTGAGCCATTGATTTATAAAAATACTGACTACGGAGAAGATTTTACGAATATCTGGCTTTTGCTCTGTGATTGACTGTGGGACTCACTCTGGCGGCGCATGGCACGCAAAAACCGTTCGGATGGTTTGGGGGACCAGGGCTTAACACCACAGGACAGTTCTTCACTGTCCTTAATTTTCCTCCCGGCGTCGTTGCCGACTCGACTCTCGTCATCGTCACGCAGGGAGTGTCAACTCCTGTTGCGCAAGCGTCGGTGACGCAAACGCTTCGGCGCACCGATAAGGGTTGGCGGATCGCCCGACGCCTCATTAAAGAAGCAGCAGAGGGAGGCTGCGGTGCGTGAAAACAAGAAGGAAGCCGCACACCAGTTTGAGGTGGCTGAGCTACGCCGAAAGGCGAAGGACTTCCATCAGCCCAGACCGGTGGGCTGGAACAAGCCCGCGATACACAGACGATACACAGAGCGTCGGTTCTTTTGCACTCCCTACCGCTACTTACAGGGCATTACGATGCGACCGGTGCCTTTTAATTACAACGTGATACAACATATCAGCGCCCTTTCACGGCGATAACCTAAGGTCAACGAGCGAGATCAACAAGAAGAATCCGAATGCAACCCAAAAGCTAGGATCTTCGGCATTTCGCAGGAAGTCCTCGTGACTGCAATCGGGCGATCTGGAGGGCTTATCCAAAGTCGAAAGTGTCGATTCGGAAAGTGTTGATGAGTTGATGGACGAAGGCAACGCGTTCGAGGCTGGGATTGTATCGGGCGTCGAAAATTCCAGAGAACGCGGCGGTAGAGAGATTCGCACCCGTGCCGAAGCCGCCGACATCGTCGAGCCCGACCACGCGCAAGTTGCCGGGAATTTGGGTAGTGGTGCAGTTCAAACTGCACCACTACCGGAATTTGATATTCCGTGTCGAGGACCGCCGTCATCAGATGTCCCGGCGGTTCGGTCGTTAACGCAATATGAGTTAGGTAGTTCTCCAGCGTCCCCCCCCCGAGCGAGCGTCCGCTCTCCGCGTGCGTTCAGTTTTGCACGTCCGTCCCGTGCCGTTTCCGTGCCGTTAACACGAAATTGCAGCGAACTAGCCGCGTTAGATGCCATCTGCCGCGGTCTAAGTGTATGGAACTACGTTAGGGAGCGTTTTCGAATCCCACTCTCTCCGCCAGATTTTCTAATCCCTTGAAAATAGGAGCCTAGCACGTCCGGCTCTCTATTTCCGCTAAATCCCGGCCCCCTGAAAACGGCTTGCCCATAGTAGACCTCGGTATCGGCTCGGAAGGAACGAGAGCCGTGAGGAGTCTGCCATCAGCCAGGTCAAAGCAAAGTCGTACGACGCGACGATTGCAATTGAATTCCTTGTCCTGAGCGCGACAGCCGCGTCCCTCCGCGGGGTGATCCGGATGAGTGTGCTTGCAGAATTATCAGAACGTATAACGTAGGGAATCGGTCACACAGTTCGTGTGAAAATAGCGCGGCGCGGTGGGACCGACAAATGAATCCTCGTTGTATTGGTAATAATTCCAGCCTAAATTGAACGCCAGCTTGTGGCCGATATCTACGCTCATGTTGGCAACCGGCTGTTGGTACCTGGACTGCAACGAGCCGAGAGGCTGCAGAATGTTGAACTGCGGAATGTTCCCGTCAACGCTGGTAATGCTGTAGCCAACATTGGCGGTCACGCGTTTGTCTGGCTTGAACCGAATTGAGCCCATTCCGAAATTTGTGTGGTTCGTGTAGTAAGAGTTGGCGAACAGCGGATTGGCGGGTTCGTTCGCAGTGCAAAACGTGCCCGGACCAGTGATTGCCCCAGTCACAAAGGGAAGGTTCACGCCCGCGGGAGGCGTGTCGTTGAAGCAGATCAGCGCATTCTGGATGATGCTGTTGAAGTTGTACGCCAAATCCACTCCAAAGCTTTGGCGTGGCGCCAGAGATGCGGTCAGGCCATAGTTCTGGTTGTGTCCCACGTACTTTGTCAGCACGTCGGCGTTGGCATCATTCAAAATGTTAACCGACCCGCCGATGGTCGCCCACGGCCGGGGTGTATAGCTTGTCTGGAACCGGTAGCGCGATTCGTTGCGCGGAGCCATGCGAACGATCACGTTGTCATAATTGGTATGCTCCAGATCGAAATTCGCGCGCAACGCGTGGGTGGGCCTTACCCACAATCCGAAAATTGCCGTGTACTCGTTGACTACGAAATGGTCCTCGCCTGTCGGAGTAAAGCCGTTGTTGGTCTCAACTCCTGAAAAAGTATTGAAAAGGTTGAAGACGCGATCGCCATAGCGGAAACCCACCTTGGCTCCGGCCGTTCTTGAAATGTCCCAGTCCAGGTCGGTCTGATTTCTTTTCCACGTCTGGTTGAAAGACGACAGAGTGAGAGTAGAAATCGTCGTGGGCGTGGTCGCGCTCAGCGGAGTCAGTAGATTGCACGACGCCGGGTTTGTGCAATCACTGTCAATCTCGTTGAAGTTGCCATTTTGCGGAATGCGGTAGGCCCAGAAGTAGAAAGTCTCGACCATGCGCAGATGTGGAGTCAGATGCAGCGTGGCTTCGAGGTCAAGCACGTTGGCGATTCGGTTCGCGCTGGCAGTGCCTGTTCCGTCGAAGGCGCGGGTGTTGGTACGCGTGATCAAACCTGCGAAATTTTCGTCCAGGGGCGTGCTCATGACGGCGGAGCTGTAAGAATAAGTGGCGACCAGGTCCAGCCGCTGGATGTTATTACTGCGGAAACTGAGCCGCTCGGTGGGAGTGGAGGTGCGAATCCGCTGGTCTTTCGAATAGTTGAAGTAAGCGTTGCAGGTGTTGTTGGTAAGCACTCCTCCAACGATCAGACTGGTTGCCGGCGGCACCACGGCACAAGGCTCTGCATTCGCTGTGTCGATGGACAAGCCTAACTCGACCGGTGTGCCGGTGGATAGAAGAGCGGGAGCGAATGGAGCCAGGCGGGTATCCGTGTCTCCCTTGAAGTAATCGAACCACTGATCGTAGCTGAGGACAGTTCGCAGAGCGATCTTAAAGTCCACTCCCAGGCGGTATGTGTTCACAGTCGTGTCCACCGGCTGATAGAGCAGGGCTTCAGTACCGTCGTGAATGCTGCTAAACGAAGGCCCGGTCATGTTATTGTGCGAAAAGCCCAGGCGAAAGCTAACCGTGGACTGCGGCAGCAGAGTAAGATCGACGTCGCTCATGCGCCGCGTCGCGTCGAATAAATGCGGCGAGTTCAGTACCGCAATCGACGGAGAGGAACCCCATGGAGTCGAAGGGCTCACAGGCGGAGGGTTCAGGGGATTTGCCAGTAAATCGAAGTCGGAAAAACTCTGATCGCGGCGGAAGCTGCCTACGAATTTGTACCACTTGTTCTTACCCGCACGAATCCGCAGGGCATTGTTGGGATCTCCTCCCCAACCGAAGCTGTTGATGTAAAGATCATCGAACAACACGCCTTGGTGATTCAGCGATTGCATCGAAAGCGTCTCATCGAGGAGGCGCGGCCCTTGATGGAGATTGACTAACGTATCGTACATATCGCCGCTGCCGTCTATGTCGGTGGCCCGGTAGCCCAATTCACCCGTTGAGTGAATTCGATAACCACCGGCGGTGACGCCATCCGCTTCTCCGTACGGACCCTGCGGCGAGCTCGGGAGTTGCGCCAGAAGCAAGTTTGGCGACGATACTGTCAACACCATGGCCAGCGCCACGAGGAGCAGAACGAATTGACAGTTACCGAGTCGCAGAACGAATTTTCTTGCCGTCAACATCGATGCTCCCTTACTTAAGAAATACGGGGCTGAAATTGGAACCGTGAATCTGCGTGTGACACATCGTGCACGCCTGATACTTTGCCGATTGGTTGTGTACCGGCCCCGCCGGGCCCACCGTCGGATAGGTATGGCACTGCAGACAGAGCAGGTTCACCACGCTGACTTTCAGCAGCCGGGAATTGGTGGATCCGTGGGGCGTATGGCAACTCATACAGCCCTCAGTCTTGACCGGCACATGCTCGTAAACGAATGGTCCCTGCTTCTCGGCATGGCATTTGTAGCAAACCGCATCTCCGCTTGGGAGGGTGCGCAATTGACGTACCGACTCCGTCCCGTGAAGGTTGTGGCAGTCATTACATCCCATTAAGCCTTCATTCACGCGATGGTGAAAGGGCTTGGCGAAATCGCTCTTCTTATCCTGGTGGCAGCCGTAACAGAGGTCGGGCTGTTTTTCAGCCAGCAACCCCTCTGCCTTGGAGGTGTGGATGCGGTGACAATCAACGCAGGTCACGCCGGCCGCAGCATGCTCGCTGCGATTGAAATGCATCTGGTTCGCGCCTTCAGCATGGCAGTTCAGACAAATGCCGAGCACCTCGCCTGCCTTAATCTCTCCGAGGCGGGATATCTTGCTTCGGTCTCCGCCGCCATCGATGTGCGCAGAACCAGGCCCGTGGCAGACTTCGCAGCCTTCCGCCCCGGCCTGTTTGTCTGCACCAAATATTTGGTAGTGCGGAGTCGACTGCATCATGCGAGCCTGATCCGCATGGCAGATTTTGCACTGCTCGCTGCCGACATACTTGGCTCCAGCAGCGGATAACACCTGTGCAGTTTGTGACTTGGATGTGTCGGTGCTGTGCTCACCAGCCGCAAACGCCGTGGCAGATATCGAGAGCAGTATGAATGCAATGGTCCGGTCGATACGCCACTGACGACTTACTAAGTGCTTCATCCTTGCTCCTTGACAACCACATACAACTGACTCGACTACTTCATTGCCAGATAAAACGCGTGCCGCACAGGTAAGAGGAGTTGCTCGACCTCTACCGGTCTCCTTCTTTGCGACCTGAAGGTCGGCCTGCTATCTCTCTTTGCACCAGCGCGAGATCGATGTCCATAGTGTGTTGGAAGGCGAGAGATCCCTTCAGTACTTCGGACGCAGCTTTGCCGTCGTGGTTCTGATAGCACTTTGCCAGCAGCAATCTGGCAAACACGTCGTCGGAATCCTGCTGCAGCGCTGCAGAGGCCTCGTCATATTTGTGGTCCCGGTAATACAGAAGCGCGCCTCTTCCGCCCTGCATCGCGGCATAGACATTCGGATCCTTCGTCGATGCGCCCAGTAGCTCAAGTTCGGCCTGCACGGCTTGCGCTTTTTCTATATCGCCATTGGCGCTGGCAACACCGACCTTATAGGCGTTGACTCGCGCAATCGTCTCTTCGCGGTCCGAAGGTGGAATCGTTTTGCTGGTCTTTGCCGCTTCAATGGCCTGATCAAAATATCCGAATGCGGCATCGGTCTTTTTCGAAATCAAGCCGAGGGCAATCAGGCTTTCCACTTCCAGCGAGATGCGTTTGACTGTATGCATTTGTGCCGCGAAGTCAGTCAGGAGTTTTGCTGCTTCTTCGTCCTTGCCCTCACGCACGTAGGTGTAGATCGACATCTTTCGGCATTCCAGACGCGTGCTGACACTGCCACTGCTGCTGCATCGTTCATACTCGTCTCGCGCCTTCTTCTCGTCGCCCATCAAGGCGTAGGTGTCGGCAAGGCCCAATTGGGAGGATTCGAATGTAGGCAGAATCTTCAGTGCACGACGGTAATGCTCCAGAGACTCGTCGTAGCGGCCTGCAAGACGCAGAACCTCGCCGTAGGAGTCCTCTGAATTCGGTTCATTCGGCAACTGCTGCGCGTAACGTTGAATCATCGCGACGGCGCGGTCGAATCGCTGCAGATGCGCGTACGCGAATCCCAACTCGTCAAGAGAAGGCGCGAAGTTCGGATCGAGCTTCAGAGCCGCCTCCTGCAAGGCGACGTCTCGATCGTACTGGTGCATCTGGAATCCGTACCAGGACCCAACCGTCCACAAAATACGCTTCTGGTCTGGATGCTCTGCTACCAGGCCGTTGGCGACCTGGATCGAATACATGACTTCAGTTTCTGACCGGCTGATGATCCAGCGAATCAAGAGATCATCGGTGCTCCCTTGGGGCTGATGCTCGATCAGGTTGCGCGCTTTTTCCCGCGCTTCATGTGCTGACTCTGGATTGGTCTCGACAATCGAAAGCATCGCCCACCCGAGGGCGAGGTCCGGGTCGAGTTTCACGGCTTCGCGCCATTTCTGCATCGCCTCATAACTTCGCCGGTTTTCCTGCAACCTGAGGCCTTGCTCATAGAGGCGGACAGCTTGCGGCGACTTCGAATGCGCAGCCGTCTGTGCGATGGCGGGAATCACCAGCAGCAGAAGGATTCCGCACAGAAAAATTCGGACATTGTGCATAACAGATCAACCTAACAGAATGGGAAATTCTTACGAAGTAGCTAAAGTAACTTGAAGTAGATGTCCCTATGTGCTCAACTCAGCGCATCGTGAGTTCTTTTTATTATGTAATTCATCACTTGGTCAGGTCCTATAGATCGGTTCGCCATCGCGCCAAGAGAATTGCGGCCAGGAAGCTGACATTGTTGGTTGTGCTGGTGGTTACATCGCCACTGGCATTTTCCAAGGATGCAGCGCTGATCGTCGCAAAAAACTCGAAAGTTACCGCCGCACAGTCGGCTGCTTTCAAGAAGGCATTCAAGTCAGCTCCCGCGCGGTTGGCGAACGGCCAGGAAATAATTCTGGTGGTCAAGGCGTTGAACGCGCCTGAAATTGAGGCTGTGGCGGGAAAGCTGCTGGAATTAACACCCGAGGGAATCAAAGAAGTAGCAGCGAGGCAAGGCATTATCGTTGCCAACAGCGACTCTGAGGTGATCAGGATTGTCAGTAGCGCTCCCAATGCGGTAGGAATTATTGACGTCTACTCCATTACAAGCGCAATCGTGGTCGTCAAGGTCGACGGCAAACTTCCTCTCGAACCCGGCTACTTGCTCCACTACAACTAAAGAACGATGGAACATTGGGTTCGTGCCGCACCAGTCTCGGCGAGGTTACCGCAGTGAAGGTGACTCGAAAGCGAAGCCGAAAAAGTTCTGCTGATGGAGAGATAAGAGGAGCCAGTCAATCAGGCGACATGCACGATTAAGAAAAAATCCCCCGGTGTTGTAATTGGTGAAAGTTTTCGCCGCATCTGGATCAGGTCCGCTGTCGTGCCGCCCACTCCTTCTCAAACCGCGTCCGGTCATAGAACGACTTTTGTGTCCCCACGCCCATGGTCGAAAGCCCCGCATACAAATTGGCGCGTCGAGCCGCCTCCAACTCCGGCATTCCTTCTCCTAGAAAAGTCGCGAAACTCCCAATAAACGCATCACCCGCACCCGTCGAGTCCACACTTTTCATCGAGAATGCAGGGACATGTTCCATGCCTTCCTTCCCGGCCAATAACGATCCATTTGCTCCCAGCGTAATCAGCACACGCCGTATGCCGCCCGCCAAAAGGCTCGCCGCACATCGTTTCGCGTCGTCCACATTCCGCACCGGCAACCCGCTGATCGTTTCCGCTTCGCTCTCGTTAGGCACGAAGTAATCCAGTTCTGCCACCGCCTTCAAATCAATCGGCTGCGCCGGCGCCGGATTCAGAATGCAACGAATCCCATTCTTCCGCGCAAACCGAATCGTGTAATACACCGTCTCCAGCGGAATCTCGAATTGCAGCACAATGCAGTCAGCGCTCTTCAGCGTGTCGGACGCGGCATCCACATCCGCTGGCTTTAACGCATCGTTCGCGCCCTTCACCACAATGATTCTGTTCTGCCCCGACGAGTCCACAAAGATCGGAGCCACGCCGCTAGAAACTCCACTCACCTGCCGCACGTGCGTGGCATCGATCCCGAGCTTCTTGAAGTTTGCGATTGTCGCCGGTCCAAACAGATCGTCGCCGACGCGCGCCACCATAAAAACGTCCGCCCCGCAAAGCCGAGCCGCCACCGCCTGGTTCGCACCCTTGCCGCCAAATCCCAGGTCAAACTTGTCGCCGAAGATAGTCTCGCCCGGTCTGGGGAAGTGATCGGAGAATGTAGTCAAATCAACGTTGGCACTGCCAACAACGGCAATCCGTGGACGTTTGGGCATGGTCACCCTCGTGGATTCCCCTCGCGTTAGATTCGCGGGTCAGGAGATTGGAAGGGTGAGGATAGTCATCAGCAGAAAAGGTGTCAACCGGCGCGCGGCCTTCCCCCGTCGGTTGTAACTGCTCTACGAAGGGATTGGGTTCGTGCGGTGCAGACCTTGCGGGAGCATGTGGTTTTTCCCGCTCGGAGCCGATGCTACCGGACTCTCGTCGATTCGATAAGCAAGGCAACGAGTCCATCCAGTAATGGCCGGAGGCGCTGCCGCCGTCTTTCCGATCCGAACCGGGCCAAGCGTCCTGACGGGTCTCAACGTTGAGCACGTTGACAGTCACGTTTAGACCACCGTCTCGCTCATTGGTTGCAGCCGCCGAAGCCTCAGCGTCAATTGTTCTCGAGAGAGTCAGGCATTGCGTCCTGCCGCCCACATCTGACGTGCAGTGCAATTGAATGCGCACCGGGGAGTTTGTTGCCATCGTCGGCTCGATAAGAACCTCTCCATCCCATCCCATGTTTTCCAATATCGACGCTCCGCCTCTCTTTCTACACGGGGCGACCACCCTGGGAAAGTTACGGACGTCCAGACCGCGGGGCCAATGCCGACCATGCACGATTGGAGCAATTGCAGTTCTCAGCCGCCGATCCGGAGGCTTGGTGTCCAAAGTTTGCGAGCAGCCTCCAATCCCCGCACCGCCGCAAAGAAACGGCCCAGTTTCTCCGCATCCAGTTTCCCGCCCGTCCGCACGCCCGAGCAAACATCCAGCCCGAACGGCCCCACCTCCGCAATCGCCTGCGCCACATTCTCAGGAGTCAGCCCACCCGCCAAAAACACAGGAACACTCACGCGCTCGCGAATCTCCCGGCTCAGCGCCCAATCATGGGTCCGGCCTGTGCCACCGAGTTCCTTGACGGCGAGTTTCTGGTTGCCGGAATCGAGCAAGATTGCATCCACGTGCGGAGCCTCGGCTGCCGCTTCTTCCACCGACTCCGGCCCGGTCACATGCACCACCTGCGCAATCGAAATCCCCGGCAGCGCCTGCTTCAACGCACGATGTGTCCCGCGCGTAAGGTGATCACAAAGCTGAATCGTACTCGTACGGCAGAAATGTTGCTGCGCCACGATCTCCTCCACGCTCTGGCGCGAAGTAAGAAGGAATGTCCCGATCGCCGGAGGAACGGTCGCGGCAATTTCAGCAATCAGTTCGTCGCTGATCACCCCGGGCCCGCTCGGCATCCGCGAAACTAGCCCTAAAGCCGACGCTCCGGCCGCCACCGCCATAGCCGCCTCATCGATGCTGCCAATGCAGCAAATTTTCACTCGAAGAAAGTGCGAAGTCTGCAAAAGTCTTTCCCTCAATGCGCCAAAATTGTAGCGCACAAGAAGAAGCACTAAATTGATAAACCTCAAGGTCGCCGAACCATTTGTCTCCCGCATCCGCGCCGAGTAGACTTGCCAAACCAATTTTCAAGAAGCATCAAGGAGCATTGATGTTTACTCCCGACTCTCTCGGCCTGGCACTCTTCATGATGATCACGAGCGCCATCTGTTGGGGCTCTTGGGCCAACACCTACAAAGGTGTCAAGAACTACCGCTTCGAGCTCTTCTACTGGGACTACGCGATCGGCATCTTCCTTATCTCGCTCATCCTCGGCCACACCATGGGTAACACCAGCCATGATTCCTCCAGCCTCATTAATAATCTCCACTCGGCGGATCTGGGTAACGCGGTCTCGACCTTGATCGGCGGCGCCATCTTCAATCTTGCCAACCTGCTTCTGGTTGCTGCTATCGACATGGCGGGCCTTGCCATTGCGTTTCCTGTATCCATCGGAATTGCCCTCGTTGTCGGCGTTATCTCCAGCTACGTGATTCAGCCCAAGGGAAACGCCGCGCTGCTCGCCGCCGGTGTCGTGTGCGCTCTCATCGCCGTAATTCTCGATGGCAAAGCTTACGGGAGCCTCGCCAGCGCCGGCCGCTCCATCTCCAGAAAAAGTATTGTCGTCTGCGTAGTCTCCGGAGTGCTGATGGGACTGTGGGCGCCCTTCGTCACGCGCGCCATGACGCGCGGCAATACGCTCGGCCCTTACGCTGTTGCGATTTTCCTGACGCTCGGCGCCTTGCTCTCCTGTTTTGTCTGGAATATCTATTTCATGAAGCACCCGCTTGTCGGAGAGCCGGTCAGTTTTTCCGGTTTCTTCCGCGGCCCCGCATCCGGCCACGCGCTCGGCCTGCTTGGGGGATTCATCTGGGGCACCGGAATGGTCTTCAATCTCGTTGCCGCCCACTACACGGGAGTCGCTATCTCGTACGCCATCGGCCAATCCGCACCCATGGTCGCTGCGCTCTGGGGAGTTTTCGCCTGGAAGGAATTCGCTGGAGCACCGGGCAAGGCGAAACTCTATCTCTTCCTTATGTTTGTTTTTTACTGCCTTGGAATCCTGCTGGTGGCCAAAGCCAACGGCTAATAATTTTTGTGGATGGCAAACAATCAGACAGCTATAGTCCGCCCGTGTAAACCGCGACTGCCTGGGTCTATGGAAAACAGAATCGGTCACGCGCCGTTAAACAAAGCTCCAAGCCCTATAAAACTCTTGACTTTACGCACCGGATAAATTCTCATGTCGCCTTCATAAGAAAAGAGAACTCCCACGTTCGGTTCCCACCATACCGAATTCTTGCGCGATACCTTGAGCTCGAGCGACAAGGCCAATCAAGCGCCACGCCCACGGTCTCAAGTTGAAAAACGAGTATCAATAATCGAAAAGGATCAACCCATGTTGACGAAGAAAGTGCTGATCGTAGCGATCATGAGCTTCGTGCTGTCCCTCTGTCCACTTCTTTACGGCCAAGCCAACGGAACTCTTTCAGGAACGGTCGCAGACAAAACCGGCTCCGTGATTACCGGCGCGAGCGTGAAGATCACATCGCAGGGAACCGGCCTCGTCCGGGAAGCGAAAACCGACTCCTCCGGCCACTATCTCGTCCCGCTTCTCCCCGTCGCCTTCTACACGATCCACGTTGAGGCTCAAGGATTCCAGACCACCGAGCAAAAGGATGTCCGCCTCCAGGTCGACGAGCAGCGCGAAATCGATTTTTCGTTGAACCCCGCCTCCGTCACTGAGAAAGTAGAGGTCAGCGCCACTGAAGTCGCCGTCGAAACCAGTAATGCCACCCTCGGCCAGGTCATCACCTCCGAAGAAGTCGCCGACCTGCCATTGAACGGACGCAGCTTCGTTCAGCTCGCCACGCTTACGCCCGGCACAACCCAATCCACCAGCCCGATCAGCTTCTTCACCAGCGCCGCCAGTAGCGAGGCCGCCACGCGCGGCGCCTTCTCGCTCTCGGTCGGCGGGTCGCGCGAACAGAGCACCGACTGGCTGCTCGATGGCAACGATAACAATCAGCTCGATGAGGGCGGTATCGCAATTTTCTCCGATATCGATGACATCCAGGAATTTAAAGTCCTCACTTACAACTACTCCGCCGAATACGGAGAACGCGCCGGTCCCACCGTCCTGGTGACTACCAAGGCTGGGTCAAACGCTATTCATGGCACACTCTTCGAATTTTTCCGCAACACCGTGCTCGACGCGGCAACGCCCTTCGTTGACGCGACGCCGCAGTATAATCTCAACCAGTTTGGCGGGTCCGTAGGCGGCCCCATCCAGAAGGACAAGACGTTTTTCTTCGTCGATTATCAATCTAAAAAAAAGCGCCAAGGCATTCCGTTCACCGGACTGGTTCCGACCCAGGCCATGATGAACGATGATTTCACGTTGGATCCGTACGGTCTGGATCCTCGGGGTCCGAACAACCCGAATGGGTTTGGCAATCTCATTAATCCTTACGCGACTGCGACACTCAATACGCCCACGAATTTCTATTGCATGCCGAATACCCAAACACCCGAGCCGGTAAATCCAACCACTGGAGTCCAAGCGCCGGGCGGCACTATCTGCAACATAATTCCTCAAGCCGTCATCAACCCGACCGGACTCGTTAACTCGAAAGGCGTACCGGAAGGGCTCGGACAAGCGCTGGTTAACCTCTACCCAGTCGCCAATGTTCAGGGAGCTGTGGGCTACAACTACGCCCTGGTCCCAGTCCGAAAGCTTGACGAAGGCACAGGCGATATCCGTGTCGATCACAACTTTTCAAGCAAGGACTCCACTTTTGCCCGTTTCAGCTACGATCAGGCGAACTCATTCGTTCCCGGCGGCTCTCCCGGCTTCGCCGAGCAAAACCCGTTCGGGAGCACGCAAAACATTTCGAATCACGGGCGCAACGCCATGATTTCCGAGACTCACGTCTTCTCCGCCCGAACTATCAATGAGTTCAACTTCGGCTTCAATCGCATCTTCAATCACATACTTTCTTTCGGCACTGGTAGTTGCGAAGCAACTAACCTTCTGGCTCCGGGCGTCGGCATTCCCGGAGCGAATCTCGATACCATCTGCCACGCTCCCGGTGTTCCGGCTGGTCTGGATCAATCCAATAAGGAATGTGTCAGCTGTGGTTTGACCTCGAATCAATTGAGTGGCTACTACTCTGTGGGCGATCGCGCCTTCGCGCCCTACCAGGGCGGGACCAACGTTTATTCGGCCTGGGACACCTTCGACATGATCCGCGGCAAGCACGACATCAGGGTGGGTATGACTTTCCGAGCCAACCAGATGAACGTGCTCACGAACGCTTACCAGGACGGATACAACTTCTATGGCGGAACAGCGACGGGAGATTCCATGGCCGACCTACTCCTGGGCGACTACAGTTATGCTGCCCACGATCAGACATTCCTCGGCGCGGAGACTGGGCGTCGCTGGAAACTGTTTCGCCCTTACGTCCAAGATGACTGGCGCGTCAGTTCCGATCTCACGGTGAACATTGGGCTCGGCTGGGCCTTGGTGACTCCAGAAACCGAAGTCGCGAATCGGCAGGCAAACTTCGACTTTCCGACTGGCAAGTATTATGTTCCGCGGGGAAGCATCGGCCTGGCCGGGTGCACCAACTGCATCGCTAGCGACGGGCGCGTGGGGATCGAATTTGACAAGACGGCGCTCGAGCCTCGGATTGGGCTGTCGTGGAAGCCGATGGGCCGGCAAGACCTCGTGGTTCGGGCGGGCTATTCCATCACTCACGACTCTGCCTGGAATCAGGGTGGGCAGGGATTATGGCAAAGTACACCGTTCTTCTATGAATCGGATCAATACGGCCCTTGCACTACCCTCGGCTGCGGTTTGGTCACAGGATATCCAATCATTACCTCGCCGCAGCCCATTGCCAGTTACACCGGAACCATTCAATCCCAGAACCGCAATTTCAAACAGGGGATGGTGCAGCAGTACAACCTCAACCTTGAGCATCAACTGCCGGAGAATGTAGTGCTGACGGTCGGATACGCGGGAACACGCAGCACTCATATTCTCGTAAGCCAGGTCAATGAAAATGTACAGTCACCTTACGCCTGTCCGGGTGGGCCCGCCTTTGTACCTGGCTACACGCTGGGTTGCGGGGTGCCTAATTTTCCGTACGGTTTCGAGCAACTCATCAACAGCAATAACAGCATCGGCGACGCACGATATGACTCCCTCCAGATCAAGGCCGAGACGAAGAACGCCCGCCACGGGCTCTACGCGTTGATCGGCTACACCTGGTCCCGCAACTTCGATTCCGGCATGCCGGACGGGTTAGGCACCAACGTCGGAGCTATCTACTGGCCATTGCCTGGAACCTCGAAACTGGATTGGGGCCTTTCGCAACTCAATCTCAATAACAGTTTCACCGCCAGCATTCTCTATGACCTTCCCTTTGGTAAGGGCAAAGCATTCGGCTCCGGCTGGAGCGGCCCGGTTAACGCCGTCCTCGGAAACTGGCAGGCTAATACCATCGTAAAAGCGACATCAGGGTTCCCACTCTTCGTAGTTGATAGCGCTAACGCGAGCTTCACCCCAAATGTTCCTGGGGAGTCTGGCTCATACCTCCAGTACAACTTCCTCAGCGTAAACCGTCCCAATGAAGTCGGTGACCCAAATAAAGGGGGCCCCGAAGGCGGCCAGACCGACTGCCCAGCGCAAGTCCATACAATCCAAAACTGGTTCAACCCCTGCGCGTTTGCCCACGCTCCTTATGGGGAACTCGGGACAGCCGCTCGGGCTCCACTTTACGGCCCACGATATGTCAACGTCGACTTTTCCGCCATCAAGAACCTGCCGCTGAAGTTCCGCGAAGGGATGAGCATGCAGTTCCGGGCGGAGTTCTTCAACCTCTTCAACCATCCGCACTACTACCTGTTGGGCTTCGCCGGAGTTGGCGAGCAGGATATCAGCACGCCCTCCAGCTTTGGCAAGATAACCCAGACGCTGAACGATTCGCGCGTCGCTCAGTTCGCCCTCAAACTGAACTTTTAATTCGCGAGGCAAGGCCGACAGAGGGAAGCTGAATCGGGGGAGGAGGTCGGGGGTCGCCTACAGTTTTGTACGCTTGCCAAGATCTAAGTTATTGATTAATAAACATATTGCAGCTAAGTCCTTATTACTCAAAGATCTGGGATCTGATGCCTCCTAGATCTCTGATTCTAAAAGACCGCACCAAGGGGTATCAAACGCGGAGCGGGAAATGCGAATATGAAGAGTTCGACCTTATTGAGTTTTCTCGCGGTCTCATTACTACTACTGTCTTCGCTCGCGGCCGCAGAAAAGCGCAAGGTCATCATCGATCAGGATGCCGCCGGACCAGCAGGCACTGACCAGCAGGCAATTCTGCTGCTGATTCAGTCTCAACAAACTCAAGTTATTGGCATCACCGTCGTCACTGGCGATGCATGGTTGACCGAAGAGGTCGCGCACACCCTTCGCATGCTCGAACTCATCGGTCGCACCGATATCCCAGTCGTTCCCGGCGCGGAGAACCCGCTCGTGCGCACCAAAGAGCAGACCGAGCATGACGAGCAGCGCTTCGGATCTTTTTCTTGGTTGGGAGCGTGGACACCGCGCCAATACCATCCTCCGCGCGAAATCCCGCCAATGCCAGAAGGCGCTCCGACCACCAAGCCCTCCGACGAAGATGCACCCCATTTCCTGATTCGCATGGTGCACAAGTATCCGCATGAGGTGACGATTTACGAAGGTGGTCCGATGACTAACCTCGCGCTCGCCATCACGATCGATCCTGAGTTTGCGAGGTTGGCGAAGGAGTTGGTGTTCATGGGCGCGAGCCTGAATCCGCAGACGGACGATCCGGAATTTGCCAACACTCCACGACGCGAGTTCAATCTATGGTTCGATCCCGAAGCGGCCCACATCGTACTGCGCGCGCCGTGGCAACGGATCATCTGCACGCCCGTCGATATTTCTGTGAAGACGCGCATGTCGCAGGAACTGATTGATCGGGTGAAAGCCGGCAAGACTCCCGCGGCGCGATACATCGGAACTTACGCGCGTCTGTATGGCACTTATAACTATTTGTGGGATGAGTTAGCTTCGGCAGCTTGGATTGATCCGAGCCTGATTACAAAGAAAGAAGTCCGCTACATGGACGTGGACCTTGATCGCGGCGGGGGCTATGGCAACACGCTGACCTGGACCGATGCCGACAAGCCAAAGTGGGAACTGCGTCCGGTAGAGATTCAGCAGGACCTGAATACGGAGCGTTTCTACAGGCTGTTTGTCGACCTGCTGACGGCCGAGACGCCGAAGCCGTAGAGCGATCTGCCTCGCAATTACCGGAAGACTGGCGAAAGATGCTACTACGCGAGTTCCTGAGTCACTTGCTCGATTGCAACGCGTGCAGTGCCACACGGCTCCGCGCGACCGGCGCCGGAGTATCCCCCTTCAGCATCAACCAAAGAATACGGTTGTAGAGCGCATCATCCACGCGATCGGGCGCGCTGAAATCCAGCCCCTCCGACATCCGCGCCGCTGCAGTTTTCTCAGGATTCTTTTCATTCAAATCCTGCGTTGGGACAGCTGGGTCATAAGGCGTCAGATCGGGCGTTAGCGCGAAAATGTCCGTCAGTGGACGGCTGAAGTAATCGAACTTCGAGAGCCGCCCCATGCCCAGAATGTCCTCGATCGCTGCGACGACGTCCGTCGTATTGATGAAGCGATGGACGGTGCCCGGCCGATTGTAAGCCGAGATGGCATAGAACGGCGCGCGGTGCGAATCGGTGTGGTCGGGTCCGGCCTGCGCATCGTCCTCAACGACAAAGATCACCGTGTCTTTCCAATACGGGCTGTGCGAGAGTGCCTGTACGATCCGCCCGAGCGCCAGGTCATTGTCGGCCATGCACGCGCGCGGCGTGCACTTACCAGGACGCCCAGCCACCAAGTGATCCATGGGCAGGTGCATGACTTCGAGCTGCGGCATGTTGCCGTCGCGCACGTAACGCTCGAGCTCGGCAACCCACACGTCCGCGCGCTTCTGATCTTGCGTAGTCAGGTCAAACGGTGTGTAGTCGGAATTCACGTCGGCCGCCAAATCACGTTGCGTCACCGGCCAGCCGGGATTTCCCTTGACCATTTCGCCGTAGTCGCGGAAGGTGATGCCCTCGCGAATCGCGAGTGTCCACAGGAAGCCGCGCTCAGGCTCATCGCTTTCCTCGCCGTCCAGGTCAGCGCGTTTGCCGGCATAAGCGGAGGGCACGACTTTCTCGCCATAGTTCGTCACGTAGGCGGCGGTCGACCAGATGTGTCCTTGCGAACTGCACTCGGCATTCACGAAGAAACGGTCGAACAGACCAAAACGCCGCGCCAGCGAATGATGGTTCGGGGTTATCGTGATGTCGGGGAAATAGACAAGGCTCGCGTCGCCATCGCCCTCCTTCATGTCTCCGAGCACCTGATCATAGGTGCGATTTTCTTTGATTATGTAGACAACATGGCGGAACGGCGGGTAGCGGCGTGCAGAGGGCGTCTGCTGCCAGTTGTTCGCGGCGATGACGCGCCGCGTGAAGGTAGCCAGTTGCGCCGTGGGTAGCGATGCGGGCAGCACGCGCAGGGTGCCATTCAACTGTCCCAGTGTGTAAGCTTTCGGTCTGCCAAACGGCCAATTCGTTAGCGGCACCGGGCCATCGGGATTGGCGTGAGTACCGCGCCCCTTTCCGGAGAGGACGAGAAGTTGATCACCGACTTCGGCAACCGCCGTGGGATACCAGTCAGTCGGAACGCGCCCCAGCGACTTGCCGGTGGCCGCGTCGAAAACTGCGACCGCATTGTTGTCGGCTTCTGCGACGAACAGGCGCTTGCCATCGGAACTGAACGCGACGGCGTTCGGCGTACTACCCTCAGGTGGCGCACCAGGTGCGGGATCGTGCAGATAGTTCGCGACCTTGCTCCGATTCGTGTCGACGACCGCCACGCGGTCGCTGCCGGCGAGCGTCACATACAACTTCGTTGCTCTCACCGCCAGCGCCGACGGATGCTGGCCGACCTCGATTCGCCCAAGATACGCGAGCGTTCCATCCTGGAGGACGCGGAACTTCGACACCGTGTTGCCTCCCCAAGCTGAGACGAACACTTGGCCGTCCCCGGTAAGAACGACGCCATAGGGATAATGATCAGTAGGAAAGCGTTGCGCGACCTCCCCGGTTGTCGCGTTCACCACTGCGAGCCGATCACCAACGTCTTCGGCGACATAAACGAATTTCCCGTTCGGCGCGACTGCCAGTCCCGCCGGATAGCTTGTGCCCGTGCCGTCGGCCGTTTTTGCCTTTGCCAGTTCGAATTTGTTCTCAAACGTCGCCGCGCCACCTTTCCACGCGTAGACGAAGAGCATGTCGGTGTTGCCGCCGGAGACGTAGAGGCGATGGCCGTCAGGGGAGAAGGCGGCACCGTAGAAAGCGCCATCCTGGAGCAGAGTCTGCGTGACCTTCCGCGTCCTTAAATCGACGACCTGAACGCCTTGCTCGCGCCAGCCGCTAAGGACGACTACCGCTTTGCCGTATTCAGGCGCGGGTACGACATTGATCGGCAAACTGCCGAGGTCAACCGCGTCGCCCGCGGGATCTAGTCGCACACCGGTGGGTAGCGGCGAAGTAAAGAGCGGTGCCGTTTGGGAAACCACCGGTACGCACAGTAACGCACAGAGCGCGAGAACGAGTTGACAGATACGGAGCGAACAGATCACGGTCACATCCTCTTAGACGTTCCAGAACGAATATCGTGGATGATCTTCCGCTGTCAATCGGCGTGCGGTGGGTCCCGCTGTGTATGCGATGGCGCCTTGGGTTGAGCCGCCGGGATTTTACGAACGAGAGATCCGTCTGTGCTTATTTCTCGGCGCGCCCATCCCAAAATACGCATTCAAGCGGAGAGAAGGCGATGAAAGAAAGTGCGGTATCGCTGCAGGGCGACGCGAAGGTCCTCGGTCGAGACGCTATGACCCCGGTCCCATTGCTGTTCGAGTTGTGACCTTTCTTCCGCGAATACCTCGGCAAGCCTCTTCATTGTCGATGCAACCAGGCCGTCGGCTTGCTCAACCGCCTTCCGTGGCTCATCGATGAATTCGGTTTGGATTTCTCGCCAGCGATCACGCAATGCATTCGTAACCTGCTTGCGTTCAGATGCGAGCACGATGGGGCTGGTTGTCGGTTGATTGCCGCCGTGTACTTGTAGTTCTGGTGTAGGGAAATTGGAAAAATCTCTCCGCGATACCTCGTCGAGAATTCGGCCGCCCAAGGACAATGGGTGAGATATGAATGTTACACGGCTCTCGCCTGAGCTCGCCGTGCGGAAGCGGTCAGAAGGCGAAACGAGCACCGATCGTCGGAGCACAGTTGTTGTCGGAGTAATAGGGCACCCCCGGGCCATGAGGAATGGCAATCGCCAGACCGCCAGTTACCCAGGAATACGCAATTCCGGCAAAACCGTCAAAGCGTTTAGTGAAGTGATGATCCACATAGAACGACCCCTCGTTCAGGGTGCCCGCGCAGGAACTGCGGAAACCGGCTGCGGCCGAGCAGGTCGGTGGAAGACGGAAGTCGTTCTGCCGCTGTTGATACCAGGCAAGAGTGAAGTCGGTTTTGCTGTGGTAGGTGTACTTCGCGCCCGTCCACCAGATATTCAGCAACTTTTCATTATCAAGATTGTTGTCTTCGACCCCGCTCATGATATAGCCGCCCTGGTCCGCGGCGCCAACGCCCAGCGGGTTCTTCGGATTGTTCTGCCAGATGTATTCGTAGCCGGCAAAAAACTTGAACGGATCCCACTTATACTTCACCGCGAACATAATTGCGTTGTTGTCGGTTACGATGCCATATACGGTGTCGCTTGGGTCGATCAGATTGGGCCCCAAGCCAGGCCCCCCGTTGATGGGGTTTGTATTGATGCTGTCGGTGGTCGACTGATAGGGCGCCGACAAACTTTGAGGCCCGAGCAAGGGATTCAGTACGCTGATCGCCTGATTGTAATGTTGGAAGACGGCGTCCGCCGAAAACTTGCCCCGGTTCCCGTCTACGCCTCCACCAACGTCTCCGCCCAGGTCAAATCCCCAGGCATTGTTGTGCGCCGCTTCCGGCGTACAGGTGGTGGCAGTCCAGGTTGAGGAGGCCGAGTAGCAGCCGGCAGAACCGTCGGCGAATTTGTACATCGCGCCGAAATGGACCGGGCCAAGCGCCAGGCGATACTTGACAGCGTCATCCCAACGGCTGTCCTCGGTGTCGCCGCCGCCGGCCATGGTGCCGTTATACCCGATGTAGGAAAAGGCATAGGCGCCCCCGGCTGGATCATAAAGCAGCATCGCATCGGTGCCGAGAGAGCGCTGGCGTCCGAAAGTCAGCGTGCCGAAAAGCTTGGACGATATACCCGCGTAGTATTCGTCATTGAAGGGTTGGCCCGCGCGCGCGCCGTCGATGGCAATCGAATAGCTTGCCCTGGGAAGGCCATTGTTGATGATGTCAGTCTTTGACGCATTCGCGAGCAGGCCGGACTGCGGATTGATGCCCGTGGAAGCGTTGAACACAACCGACCAGCCCGGCAGAAACTCCTCCTTGCCCCGGATGCCCAGGCCCGTCTGCTGCAAGTTATTCGGTGCGACGACGAATCGATGTTGATAGCCGTTGCGGTTCACCAGAGATTCGCCCTCATAGTTATAGCCGTTCTCCGGCAATCCGTGGCTGACCCAGCCGACGCCGATGTCATACGCACCATACACGGTGATGCCGTGCCAGGTCAGCGTGCAATCGGTCGTGGCGAACTCGTGGCCGCTCGCACAGGCGTCAGCGGTGCTCCGCTGCATCTTAAAGTCGACGGTCGCGTCCTGACCAGCCGCCAGGCTGATTCCCGTGCGGGTTTCATCGGCGAACCCTTGTTTTGCCGCCCGAATCTCGAAACGCCCCGAGGGCAAGCCGGACTCCTGATAGCGCCCCGCGCCATCGGTGGCGCTCGCGCGTGTTGCACCTGTGTCGACGTTCTTGATTCTCACCGCGACGCCATGAAGGGCTGCGCCGTTTTGGTCCGTCACCACGCCGGAAAGGCTCGCTCCCGTTTGGGCCTGAGCCAAGATCAAGGACGACGAAAGCCAAAAAACAACGGCTGCGATAAACAAGTAAGTCCTGCGCATCTTCACCTCGAAAAACATTGGTTTTGGAACAGAAATCGGAAGTGTACATGAAATACGATTCTGTTGTCCATAAGTGTGCGGTATGGTCTGTTTTGTGCAATCAGTCCGGGCGCCAGTTGATGCCGATGCGATCGGAGTTGACCGGAAATTTCGTTGTCGCTACGATTGCTCCCGATGCGGAAGAATGGCAAATCCGAAGGGAGTCTTGAGTCACTGCTGAAGCTTCGAGATGCAGCTTTGCAACTGGGGATCAGCTTTCCAACCATCAAGCAGTGGATTTACAAGAAGAAGATTCGCAGCAATCGGACGGCGGGTGGACATCATCGTATCCCGCAGAGCGAAGTGGACCGATTGCTTTTCCGAACCCGGGGCAAGACTAAGCAACAACGCAAGCAAGAAATCCGGCGCGTGAGTGGTCGGAATCAGCTAGTGGGACGGATTGAGTCCGTGCAGATCAGCGGCTTGATGGCTGAGGTCCGGGTTTCCATCGGTGGTCAGCAAATCACGTCGATTATCACGGCACGCTCTGCCAGAGAAATGCAGCTAAAGAGGGGACAGACTGCCGCAGCCCTCATAAAGGCTACCGAAGTGATGATCTTGCGGGTTTGACTCCGGAAAAGCCGACTCTTTTCTATGGCATGGCACTGAAGACAGCCGCGGAGGAAGGGAACGCGAGCACACGAGTAACCCTGGAACAAGCTACTGCCGGTGCACTGCGAGTAGCGCGTTAAACGCTAAGGTTTGATCAGGGTAAACAGTCGGACAGTCTGCCAATGCCGCGTGGGATTGCCTCGGTGAAGGTCATGCGGATTCCGTGCTCGGGTCGCAAGATCACCATTGCGCGTGCTTCGATGGTTTGGCCCGGAGCCAGACAGAAATCGTATTTTCGGAGTAGAACACTCAGAATCATTAGGATCTGCAGCACGGCATAGTTGCCACCGATACAGCCCCGAGGTCCAGCCCCGAAGGGCAAATGCGTGAAGGGTGTTTGAAGTTTCTCCCGCGCTTTGGCAAAGCGTTCCGGGTCGAAACTCTCCGGGTCTTCCCAGTACTGCTGCGAATGGTGCACGCCGTAAATGAACACAACGACGGTCGATCCCCGCGGTATATCGAAATCCCCTGCACGGTCGTCTGAGAGAGCCATTCTGTCGACCATCCAAAACGGCGGATAAAGGCGGAGCGCCTCCAATATCACTTGAGTTGTAAACTGGAATTTCGGAACGTCAGAGAAAGTTAAAGGCCTTTCGCCCAGAACAGAATCAAACTCCTGCCGTACTCGCTCGACACAATCCGGACGCGAGCTTAGCAAATAGAAAAGCCACGACAGAGCATTCGAGGACGTTTCATGGCCGGCGACCAGAAGTTGCATGCTTTCGCTGAGGACCAAGTCATCGCTCATGCCATGGCCGTCGCTGTAGCGGGCATCCATCAGGATCTGCAGTAGATCGTGGCCTGGCGCCTCATGGCGGCGCCGCTGGATGTAGTCGAGCAGAACATTGAAGGCGCGAGTCCTCAGTTCCTCATGTCGGCGTAACTCGCCCGAGACGGCAAACCAGGGGTTCAGGTAGGGCTGAATGGTTTGACGAACCATAAATTCCTGGACGGTCGAGATGGCCAGGCTGATGAGGTCGATATCTTCTTCTTTCAGGCAGGCGCCAAACAGAGATTTGCCTACCATCGCGAAAGTAATCTTCATCATGAGGGGGTAGATATCAACAGAGCCGAGGCGGGCTTGTCTGTCGAAGTCTCGCAGCGAGTCGGTAAGAGAGTCCTGCATGATCGAAGACAGAACTTCGAGTTGCTTTCGTTCGAAACCACTCTGGATGAGGCGCCGTTGTGTGCGCCAGGGTTCTCCCTCCGTGGTCAGAAGACCCTTGCCCAGGAAATGGCCCATGCGTTTTTTTTGGATATCGGACTTGTGGTAGTTCTCGGAATTCGTCTTAAGCACGTGCTGAATGACGGCGGGATTGGTGGTGACAATGGCCTCTTTGACACCCCCAAAATAAAAGCGGAAGGTGTCGCCATGGAGCTCGGTGTACTTCGACAAAACCTGAACAGGATTGTGGGCCATCGCCCGAGAATCCATGAAGGAGCGGAAGCGAGGGACGGCGGGTATGCTTCGCGGCAAAATTACGCCTCGCTTGCCAGGCGCTTGTGGACAACTGCGGGAAATTCCGAGTGGTCTGCCTGAATGGATAGTCTAGTCATATGGATAAAATTTAGGTGCTCGAGAATTGATCCTCGTTTCCCAAGTGCTTCAACAGTAACAGATGATGTTTGATCGCTCGGCTCATCGTCGGATGTTGCCGATAAGGAATGCCATATTCTTCGGCAGTTTCCTTCACGATACGGGTCAGCGCAGCATAGTGAGTGTGGCACACAAAAGGGCACAGATGATGGACGATATGGTGATTGAGTCCGCCAACCAGCCAACCGACGACTGGGTTCGTTGTCGCGTAGTCGGCCGTGGTCGCAAAGATGTGATAGACGCCGTTATCAAATTCGCTGCGGCTCGAGGGAAAGTAAGTGCTGTCGACCGTGTGCGTGGTCTGGAATACGAGCGCTACGCTTAATCCAATGATTAAGTGGGCAAGCACGAAAGATAGAGCGACCAGCAGAGGCGATTTCCCCAGCAACACCACCGGCAAGATGAGCATATAGGTGAGGTAGAACCCTTTACCGGCAAAGAGGATGACGTACTCCCGCGCCGGATGTTTCGTCTGTTTCAGATAGTCGTGGGAGGGAAAGAAAAAGCATTCGAAGTCCCTAAGAAAAACATAATCGAGAGAAAACAGCGCGTAAAGGAACAGCGCATAGATGTGCTGGAACCGCTGCAGCGGCGCGCGAGGTTCGTGGGGCGTAAACCGTAAGATGCCCCGTCCCGTAAGCGCGTCGTCTTCGCCGGGTAGATTGATACAGGAGTGGTGGCCTCGATGATGCAGGATCCGCCACATGTAAGAACTGATGCCACAGACATCGAACACATAGTTCAGGGATTTGTTTACGGACCGAACTGACGAGATAGCGTTGTGGTTGCTGTCATGCGCGATGTTCAGCAAAAGGAACGTCTGGGCGATGGCGTTCAAAAGGTAGAGGGCGACGAACCGCCATGAGTCGGGCTTGAACACGTAAAGAGCAATCCAGCTTCCCGCCAGCACGGCCAGCCCCACACTGATTTTGACCCACATTGCGCGGTCGGCTTTGGGGGAAATGTTGCCGCTGGAAAAAAAGTCGTCGAGGCGGCGCCGCAAGACTTTCGGGAATGAAGAGGAACACGCCGGTTCGTTCACGGAGTGCCGCAGCGAGGCCTCCGATGGTACAAGATCATCAATCTGCGTGCTCAAACTATAACCGCCTCATCTAGGAAAGCTACCGGCGCAACGATGTCAGGCCGGCCCGATTACATCACGGCCCGGTTTGCCGAAGGTCAACCAGGCCAGCGGCGGATTTTACTTGCCCAGACACCTCTGGCGCAGCGTTAGAAATCGATGTTAGCCCTAAAACTTAAGGAAGATCAAGGGAATTTCGGATCACTCGGAACCGTCCGTTACAACGTATCCTTTTCAGCTTTCTAAATCTCTGTTACCATCGACGGCTCAGCGGTATGAAAGCCAAAAGTTTGAGTCGGGCGATCCGGCGCCGGGCGGAGTGTATTCTTAGCGGACAGAGAGCCGCATGGTTTATATTCTAAGAATGGCTGTGCCTGTGTTCTCGCAGTCGATCTGCCGCCTGTGCGCGGGCAGCAGCGAGACTTTTATTTTCTGACTACGGAGCCTTCTCGTTCAACATTAGGGAGGTTAGCGAATGGCGGTGCGACCGCCATGGGTACCGATCCCGATCAATTATGCCTTCGATTTTGGACAAGCTGGATAGCCTAGGGGACCAGCACCCGCACAGAGTTCTCTATTCGTACATCGACCTGCATGGCAATCAGATTGGAGGCTACTCCTACGAGTCGTTTCTCCAACGGACGAAAGTGATTGCCGGACATTTGCGGAAGGAGCATAATTTCGCCCCGCAGGACCGTCTCCTGCTCGCCTACCCGCCAGGCCTCGAAATGATTTGCGCATTTTTTGGCTGCGTACGCGCGGGATTGATCCCGGTACCCGTCTATCCCCCCAGTTCTCACGGCTTCCAGGGCGCTCTCTACAAAATGGTCCACATCGCAAAGGATTGCCAGGCGGCCGGCATTCTAACGAGCAGAGACTATCTCGGATCCCTGAAGACAAATCTTGCCAGGAGCGGGGTCTCGGGCTCCGGAATTGACGTCGATTACATTTCCGGTCTTCGTTGGCTTGTAACCGAAGACTTCGTCGATAAGATCTCAGACGAAACCTTCAATGGCGGGTCGAACGGCGCTTCGAAGATTCTGTTTCTCCAGTACACGTCAGGGTCGACTCGTGATCCGAAAGGCGTGATGGTCACGCACGAGAACATTTTGCATAACTGCCCGCTCGTCATCGACCATCCCGCGCCGATAGTCGTGTCATGGCTTCCGCAGTATCACGATATGGGGCTGATCGGGTGCTACCTTTATCCCGCGCTCACCGGTGGCACGACCTACGGCTTTGCTCCTACGGATTTCATTCAGCGCCCGGCCCTGTGGTTCGACGCGATCAAGACGTATGGGGCGAGCGCCTCAGCGGCGCCAAATTTCGCTTACGACTATTGCCTACGCGCCGGGCGGCTTTCGCAGGAGACGATGGAGACTTGCGATCTTAGCTCGCTCCGGCTCCTGATGGTCGCCGCGGAACCGGTTAAACCGGACACTTATACGCGGTTTTTGCAAGCCTTCCAGCCCTATGGACTCAAGTCGGAAAGCTTTTTTGTGGCGTACGGCCTGGCCGAGAATACTCTTGCGGTTTCCCTCCGCGGCCGGAATATTATTTCAGTCAACAAGAACGCCATCGCGCTGGGCAAGGCGCGCATGACCACGGATGTTTCTGAAATCGGCGCGGCCACTCAGATTGTCAGTTGCGGAACTCCCCTCCCGGGCCTCACGGTAAAGATCGTGGATCCGGAGAAGCACGTCGCTCTGGAGCCAGGCCGAATCGGCGAGATTTGGATCGCTGGAGGTAGTAAGTGCCTCGGTTGCTGGAATAATGCGGAACTGACCCTGAAGCTATTTCACGCACGCTTGGTCGATGACAGCCCTTATGACGATGGCTACCTTCGGACCGGCGATATGGGTTTCTTCCATAACGGCGAGCTCTTCGTCTGCGGCCGTATCAAGGATATGATCATTCTCCGCGGACAAAACTATTATCCGCAGGATATCGAGGCCGTGGTGGAGAAAGCATCCGGCCTGATCCGGTCGAATTGTGTTGCCGCATTCCAGATTCATGAAGACAGCGAGCCGGCGCTGGCGATCGTCGCCGAGGTGAAAAATCCAAAGGCGCTTCCGGACCCGCTGAAGATTGCCGCCGCGGTCCGGAATTACCTCAACGTGGAAGTGGGTCTGATTTCTTTTATAGCGCCCCGTGCGATACCGAGAACCAGTTCGGGTAAGATCATGCGCCACAAGACCAAGCACATGTGGCTGGAAGGTCAATTTACCGTTCTTTCGGAGTTTTCGCGCGAAAAAGACGCTGCGGGTTCTGTAGACCAGTCGCCTTTCGACGTATTGAAAGCCCGTTACAACCTGACGGGTACCGAATCGTACAACCTCGTCGAAGCCGGACTGGATTCCCTGGATCTTGTTGTGTTCGTGCACGAGATCAAGGAACTTTTAAAAGATAAAGGCGCCGATTTGCTGGCCCGGCAGGTGGATATCGGTCTCATTCAGCGTGTGAGCGTAGCCGACGTATTTCGACTGGCCGAACAGTTGGAGCGCGCTCCCGAAGAGGCACTTGTTCCGCTGCGGCATTCCTTAGCGGTTTTCCGCGAAGAGCAGCACACGGCAGAAGAGCGGATGATGAGAAACGACAGAAAACTCATCTTCGAGCCGGCTCCGCCTGCGTTATTGCCCGACATACCAACCCCGAATCATGTTTTACTCACCGGCGGCACCGGCTTCATCGGACCGTTCCTCGTGAAAAGTCTGCTGGAACAAACGCGTGCGAAGATCCACATTCTCGTCAGGGCTTCCGACGAGCATCAGGGCAGGCAACGACTAAGGGCGGCGATGGAATCCATGGGACCTTGCCCGGCGGATCTGATGCAGATGTTCGAGACTCGCGTAATTCCCGTTTGCGGGGATCTTGCCCAGAAGGAACTCGGATTGATGCGGTCGGACTGGGATTTCCTCGCGAATGAAATCGATACGGTGTTCCATAACGGCGCAACTGTAAACTACCTGCTCAACTATGACCGGATGCGTGACGCAAACGTGCGGGGAACGAATGAAATCTTGAGACTGGCATTCGAAGGACGGGCGAAGAGCTTCAACTACGTCTCGACTACCTTCATCTTCGGTTGGGCGGTTAAGAAAGTTCTGTATGAGACCGACTCGAACGAGCATATGGAGCTTCTCGATTTTGGATACAGCCAGTCCAAATGGGTATCGGAGCAAGTGGTCATGGACGCACGCCGCCACGGGCTTCCTGCTCGGATTTTCCGGCCTGCTCTGGTGAGTCCGTCCGTTACCGGCGGCGGCAACAACTTCGACATCGCCGTGCGTTTAGTGGCGTTTATGGTGAATCATGGCATCGGAGTGGATGCTCTGAACCAGGTCAGTTTCGTTCCCGCGGACATCACGGCTAACAATATCGTTGCGATTTCAACCACTCCCGGCACGGCCAATAAGACTTATCACGTAGTGAGGGACGACTACGCAAACATGCTGGATATTACCGGCCTGATCACGAAGGCGACCGGCCGGCAATTTGAAATATTCAGTCTTCCCGACTTCGTTCCCGAGCTGATCCGGAGATGCAGGAAAGAAGATCTCCTCTTTCCACTGCTGGATTTTCTGGTGAACTCCGTCGACAACATCTCGTCGATGGAATTCAAACGCTACGATAGTTCCGTCTATCAAGCGGCTCGAGATGCGTCCAAATGGGGCAAGCCGGATCCCTCTCTCGAAGATACAGTCAATGGCATCCTGCGCTTCATGCAGCGAAAGGGAATCATCTCGGTTGCGGCTCGTGAGTTCAACGCCGTAGGTGGTAGCCGGTAGGCGGCTCACCCGCGCGAAATGCGGCGGGTATTATTCTTTCCGAAATACCATTGTTTCGCTTATTTGCTGACCGCTTTGCAATGTGCCCGCCGTGGTTAGCGTCATCTTCGTTCCGTCGGCGGAAACCACCCACCGATCCTTTTGAGCGATTTGATCGTTTCGGCGGTAAATCGAATCAACCGTGTGAGCATCGACAAGTTGAAGGCTCACGGTATCATTGCTGGAATTCTTCAGGTCGTATTCCTTGCTGTCAAAGCGGGCGTTGTAGCTGAAATCACCGGAGAAGCGGACTCCATCCTTTCCATCCCCCTCGATCTTGAGCGCGAGCCCTTGCCGCAGTCGAGTCTTGCTCAAATCCTCGGTCCACTCGCCAGCGAATAAGTCGGTGGCAGATTTCTTTCCGCTGCTCCGCGTCCAAACGGTGATCCGGTCGGGGCGGCCGCTCATTGTAGTTGTGCTCGTTAATTCGTTCCCGTCCTTCGACAGTTTGTCATGAATTGTGGCCACTACGGCTCCATCTTTCTTCTGTTTAACTTCGACTTGATGCTTATCAATGCGGCGCAATTCGATTTGATTAAAGGCGGGATTGCCTTGTACTGATCCTTCGTGGCCGTTCAACGGGGCGGTAAAATCGAGATGGGTTTCGCCTGAAATCACTATGTGAGCTGCACCATGTACATTTGTGATAGAGAGCTTGTTGGGCGGGGTCAGGGCAGACTGCGCCGAGATGAGCTCCCAGGAGCCGATGCGAGGATCCGTGGCGCCAAGCGCATCTGCGGCACCAAGTTGAACCGCGACAGCCAACCCGAGCAAAGCGAGTTTGTGCATTAATCCTCCAAGAAAACCGTGTATCCTTACGACACAATAATACGAACCCGTCCACAACGCGAACCGGTGCGCACTGGGTTAGTGAGAAACAGAGCCTTTGAATGAAGATTGATCCGGAACTCCAAACCGGCACACGCACGGACATGAAGCTCCTTAACGGTAAGGATCTTGCCTGACGCTATGAATCTTGTGCACGTTCGCCGTTTCTGGCTCCCAGGAGTAGTCCTTGGCGCCGTCCTGGGGCTGCTTCCATTTTCCTTTCACGCCGAGCGCCATCTGGAGACTGCAACCCGCATCGAAGGGAGCGAAGCGGGAAGGGTCCCGCAGGAACTGGCCACTCGCTTTCGTTCCCCATTCGTCGACCGCGTGGTCCTGGTAATTCAGGGACTCCCCCCTGCCGATTCGCCGGAAGGTGAGCAAGCGTTGGCAACGATTGAGGAGAGACTGAAACAGGAACCCGGCGTCTCCGGAGTCGTTTCCCATCTTGATTTTCGCGATCCGGTTTTCCTGGGCAAGGGCGGAGGAACTTTTGTTCTGGTCGGACTCGACTCCACCGAGGGTCCAGTGGAGTCCCTCGTGCCCAAGCTTCACGAACTGGAGAACTCTCTTCAAAATGAATTGCGGGCCCGTTACCCGGCCGTGAAGCTCGAACTGACAGGGGAGACGCCACTTAATTTCGACATTCGCAAAGCTAGCGCCGACGACGTACGACACGCCGAAACTCTCGCGATCCCTGCCACCCTCGCACTTCTGCTCCTTGCTTTCGGAAGCGTGGTCGCGGCCCTGATTCCGGTAGCCATGGGCCAGCTTGGGATAGCCACCGCAATGGCGATTGCAGGATTCCTGGCCTTGCGCTGGCACTTGTCTATTCTGGTTCAGAGTTTGGCCACGATGCTTGGGCTAGGCTTGGGAATCGACTACGCGCTCCTCATGGTCAGCCGCTTCCGGGAAGCGATTGCCGCTGAGGGAAACGGACTCAAAGCCTCGGTCATCGCGGCACGCCAGGCAGGTCGTACACTCCTGATTTCAGCCTCGACGGTGGCCATCGGATTTCTAGCCCTATTGACCGTTCCCATCACCGAAGTCAGCTCCATCGGCATAGCTGGATTCCTGGTAGCGGGAATGAGTGTGTTGCTGGCAAATACCCTCGTTCCGGCATTACTGGCAGCTCTCGGTCCGCGAATTAATGCTGGCCGGTTGCCCATCATTGCAAGTTTTGACGAGCATCGGGCAGCACGCACGGCAAACCGCTGGAGGCAATGGGGTAAGGTGATTGTCGCCCATCCTTGGCTAGCAATTTTTCTGGCCGGTGCCCCATTGCTTCTGCTCGCTTCGCAAGCCAGACGGCTCGATACCAGCGTACCCAGAGGCGATTGGCTGCCATCGCAGGCGGAATCGGTTCGCGCGCTTCACACGCTGGAACATATGGATCGAGTGGGCATGGTTTACTCGCTGCGCGTGATTCTCGAACTTCCAAACGATTCTATTGCTCAGACGGATGCAGGCTGGAGTGCACTCGATCGTTTCAGCAAGCGGCTCGCGAGCGACCCCCGCTCTGATCGCGTGATCTCCCTCACAACGATTGCAGGGAGTGACCGGTCTGGCCTCGGCAACCTCTCGCGCGAGACCTATCGAACTTTCCTGAGTCGCGATGGGCGGGCAACGCTGATCGAAGTGTTGCCTGCGACCTCCGTTTCCCTGAACGATCAGGTCAACTGGGTGCGCGAACTGCGGAAGACCGGGGCCGTAGCTCTCACCGGAGTACCCGGCGCCACGCTGCGCGTCGGAGGCATCCCGGCTCTGACCGCCGATTATCAAACGATTGTCAGGGATAGGTTCCCCTGGGTTATGGCGCTGGTCGTAATTGGCACGCTCGTAGCGCTTCTTGCTGGGTTCCGATCGCTTTTCGCCGCAGTGAAGGCCATTGCTCTGAACTTGCTCTCGGTTGCGGCCTCTTTCGGAGCACTGGTTCTGGTCTTTCAGGACGGACACGGAAGTAGCTTCCTGGGAGTTCCCGACGGAACGGGCAGCATATTTCCCATCGTGCCAATCGTCGCCTTTGCCATCGTGTTCGGACTGAGCATGGACTACGAAGTCTTCTTGGTCGCGCGAGTCCTGGAGGCGAGGAGGGGCGGGTTGAGTGAAATGGAGGCAATCCCCGAGGGGATGGCCAGAACCGCAGGGCTGATTACCAGCGCCGCCGCGATCATGATTGTGGTTTTCGCAGCGTTTACCTTTGGGAACTTCCTGGTGATTAAGATGATAGGGTTTACGCTGGCGGTAGCCGTGTTAATTGACGCAACCCTCGTTCGTATTGTGATCGGACCTGCGCTTCTTCGCGTTGCAGGCGATTGGAACTGGTGGCCTGGAGGGCTCGCCACCACACGCGACGAATCGGAGATCAGTATCGTCGAATAATTCGTGCGCTGTGCGTGCGCTCCCTAGTCGGCTGTCTAGATGAGACCCATGCTGCTATCATTTACTCGGTTGTGAGCCACTTTATCCGCGCTACTATCCGCTCGTTTGTTCTTTTTCTCATCCCGGCGATCACTTATGCGGGCTCGGCACGCCCTGTCAGCACGATTGAAACTTCTACCTCGTCGCCAGTCATCGTCATCGGATTCGTCGGCGGATTTGTACGGCACGATGCCGTTGCCCATAGCGCGGTTCAACTAGCAGCGCATCTACGCCACGATTACCCGTCGGGCGTCTACGTGGAAGTCGTTGAGAACCATTATCGGGCAAAAGCTTACGCGCAGATTATTCATTTCCTGGGCGGAGATCGCCACGGAACACTGTCGGCCGAAGAAAAAAGCAACGCCCGTGTCATCCTCTATGGGCATAGCTGGGGCGCTTCGGAAGCCATTACGCTCTCAAGACAACTGGAACGGGAAGGCATTCCCGTTTTACTCACCGTTCAGGTGGACAGTATCGCCAAGCCCGGCGAAAACGATCGGGTCATTCCCGCCAATGTGGCCGAGGCCGCAAATTTCTATCAACTGAATGGCTTCCTGCACGGCCAGAGCCAGATCCGCGCTGCCGATCCCACTCGCACCCACATCTTCGGAAATTTTCGTTTCGACTACAAAGCCAATCCAATTTTCTGCCGGGATTATCCCTGGTACGACCGCGTCTTCATGAAGGCCCACATCCAAATCGAGTGCGATCCCAACGTCTGGGCTCAGGTGGAGGCCTTGATCCGTTCGAAACTGCCTCTTCGTCAACAATAGCTCACGAAATTCGCGCTCAAGAATCCCAGAATCGCCGCGTGTCGCATTTGCATATTCTTGCAAGCTATTGTTTGTAAATAAGATAGCTTCTGGACGACGAAAAGCGCGAAAAGAAAACATAAAAAGGCTTGACATGTAGTATAGTGTTGTAGTTAACTACAACACTAGAGGAAGAGGTTGATCGCTTGCAGATAGTTCGCAAGAGGGAACCCAGACCCCGAAAGTAAAGAAGTGCAAGGAGAATGCAACATGAAATCCCATCGTCTGATGCTGTCCGTTGTTTTGATATCGCTCGCCACCGTGGCCTTTGCCCAGTCTGACGCGCAAAAGTCCTCCGCGGATACTATGCCCTCTGTGGCGCAGAAATCCTTCACAACCATGAAAAGTCTGGCGGGGGAGTGGGAGGGCCCAGTCAGCGTCCCGGAGATGCCGGAGATGTCAGGCGGAAAGCCAGTCCACGCTTCGCTGCGCGTGACCTCGCGCGGAAACCTCCTGGTGCACGAGGTTCAAGAAGCAGGAACAACATTGGATGCGACAAAGTACGACCACCCCGTCACTGTGCTTTATGTGGACGACGACCAGCTCACGCTGATTCACTATTGCGACGCGGGGAACCGGCCCCGCATGACCGGCAAGATGTCGCCCGACGGCAAGACGGTCGAGTTTGAGTTCAAGGACGTGAGCGGGAGTAAGGAGTTCCACATGCACCATGCAGTGTTCACCATCATCGACGCCAACCATCACACCGAGGATTGGACGTTCATGACGATGGACAAGCCGATCCACGCGCACTTCGACCTGCACAGGACGAACTGAGCCGCATTATCTCTGGTAAGGTCTGGTACGGACTATCTGGAAAATATGATGGATCGTGAGTGGAATGACAGTCAGCCGATTTACCGCCAGCTTCGCGACCGCGTGGTCGCGATGATACTCGACGGCGTGCTCAAAGAAGGCGATCCGCTGCCCTCCGTGCGCACCGTTGCCGC